>JBGAHE010000007.1:0-101514 GCA_044226365.1 Bryobacteraceae bacterium | reverse complement strand
AGGAGGTTCGCCCTGTGCTGGTGAGCGAGTTCGTGAATCAGGTGTACCTGCCGTTCCAACGCGGGAAGTGGAAAGACTCCACGAAGGGAACCACGGAGAACCGGATCGAGGTTCACATTATTGGAGACCTCGGAAACCGCCAACTAGAGAGCTTCACCCCAACCGGGTTGCAAGCCTATCTAGACAGCAAGGTGGACACCATCGGCGAGTCAATGCTAAAGCATCTTCGGTGGGATCTGAACTCGATCTTCGAGTTGGCGGTTGCCGAAAAAGTGCTGAATACCAATCCGGCGACGGCCCTGTACACGCCACGCAATGCCAAGAAAGGAGACTGTCCTGTAATGACCGCCGCTGACGTTGAGAATGCGTTCGGCGCGGTTGAATTCCGGGAGAAGGTCATTCTCCATCTGGCGATCTTCTCGGGCTTGCGCCCCGGCGAGATGTTGGCGATTCAACGCCAGAACGTCGCATCGGACGGAAGTTCAGTCGAGATTGAGCAGCGGGTTTATCGCGGTGATCTCGACGCCCCCAAGGGTGGCAAGACCCGGACAGTGGCCGTTCCGCCGCGTACAGCCGCTTTGCTTGTTCAGTGGTTGAAATCGGCGGTTGATCCTGAACCAACCGCATGGGTGTTCGCGTCGGAAAATCGGGAGACACCGCTTTGGCGGGATAACCTGCTCCGTCGCCACATTCGTCCAGCGTTGGAGAAGGTCGATCTCGGATGGGTAGATTTCAAGGTGATGCGCCGAACGAACGGCAGTTTGAGCCACGGTGCGAAGGTCGATCCGAAGGTGTCTGCCGATCAGCGGGGCCACGGCATCGGCGTATCGCTTGACGTGTACACGAAGAGCAATATCCAGCAGAAGGGTGTCGCCGCCAAGAAGTTGGAAGATTCCGTCTATCGCCGGAAGGTGGTGCCGATGGAAAAACGGAAGGCGTCGTGACGATCCCTAATGTAGTGCAAAAGAGTGCAGGTTTTTAGGGCTACTTGGCGATCCTCGCAACTCATTGTATTTCATGAGTTATGGAGCGGGAGACCGGGGTCGAACCGGCGACGTCCAGCTTGGGAAGCTGACATTCTACCACTGAATTACTCCCGCTCATGGGAGGGCTACCACTAAGCTACCACCATCTCCCGCTCCGCACAATGCGGCGGTACGCCAGAGGGGCAGCAGAGTGGTAAGTGCTTTTTCTTCTAAGACTTTCCGGCAGGAATCCGATGGATGGAGGGTTCGGTTTAACAATCTCCATGCGTCTCTTATCCATTGGTTCGGGTCTGCCAATTGCCGCTACGGTTCATCACGATGAACCTTGGCTGGCGTTGGAGCAAATGTCTTTACAGGAGTTCGATGTGGTGTTGGTCGGACAGGTGGAGTCTGACGAGGTGTTGCTGCGGGAGTTGCTGTTGAGGGACCGGCAACTGCCGGTCGTGTTCCTGATGGAGCCGGGGACTCCAGCTGAGCTGCTGGAGCGGGCGGGGCGGCTATTGCGGCAGGGGGCGGCGCGGGTACTGCCGAAGACGATCGGCGGAGACGAACTGGGGCGGGAGTTGCGGCAATGGGCGAGGACGCGGCCGGCCGTGCCGCCCGAAGGGTGGCGGCGGACGCTGGTGGGGAGTGGTCCCGCGATGACGAAGATCGCGGATCTGATCCGCCTGGTGGGGCCGCGCCGGGCGACGGTGCTGGTGACCGGCGAGTCCGGGACCGGCAAGGAAATGGCCGCGCGGGCGCTGCATCTGGCGAGCACCCGCGCCGCGCAGCCTTTTGTGGCGATCAACTGCAATGCGATTCCGCGCGAGTTGCTGGAGGCCGAGCTGTTTGGGCATGTGAAGGGGTCGTTCACGGGAGCGACGCAGGACCGCGTGGGCCGCTTTGAACAGGCGCAAGGCGGCACACTGTTCCTGGACGAGATCGGCGACCTGCCGCTTGATTTGCAAACGAAGCTACTGCGCGTGTTGCAGGAGCGCGAGTTCGAGCGCGTGGGCAGCTCGAAGACGATGAAGGCCGACGTGCGCGTGATCGCGGCCACCAATGCCGATCTGCCGACGCGCATTCGCGAGGGCCGCTTCCGTGAGGACCTGTATTACCGGCTGAATGTGGTGCCGCTCGAAATGCCCGCGCTGCGGAACCGACCCGAAGATCTGCCGGCGCTGGTGCGCCACTTCGTCAGCAAGATCTGCCAGATGGAAGGGTTGCCCGAGAAGACGGTGCCGCGCGAGACGCTCGACTATCTGGCCGGCTACTCGTGGCCGGGCAATGTGCGGCAACTGGAGAACGCGGTGGAGATGGCGATTGCCTTAAGCGGCGAGCGGGAGAGTCTGCTGGCGGCGGACTTTGCCTTGCCCGTTCCGTCGCAATTGCGGCCGGCAGCGGTGCCCGGCGTGCCGGTGCTCTCGATTCCGGAAGAGGGGCTCGACTTCGAGCGGCTGGTGGGGAGCTTTGAATTGGGGCTGTTGCAGCAGGCGCTGCAGCGGACAGGCGGGAACAAGAAGCAGGCGGCGGATATTCTGCGGCTGAAGCGGACGACGATGAATGCGAAGCTGAAGTCGCTTTCGGCCGCTTAGACGAAACGAACCCGGGAGTTATTGATAATAAAGGACTTAAATTTTTCGAGCCTTCATGCGGGACTCCAGGGCGGCCAGCAGACGGGACTTCAGCTTATCGGGGATCGCCTGGGCTTCGCAATCGCGGTAGACCTTGATCGTCTTCTTGGTGGTATCGGCGACCACCCAGCAGTTCGGACATTCCTTCAGGTGCTGATCGAGTTCCGCGCGAACGTTCGGGGCGGTGGAATCGTCCAGGTATTCGCTCAGTTCCTTGAGGAAGTCTTTACAAGAAAGCAAACTCGTTGCCCCCCTTTCGCCGGAAGAATCGGGTGAGCTTTTCGCGCAACTGAAGCCGGGCGCGCAGCAGGCGGCTCTTCACCGCCGGAATGGAGATGCCGAGCGCTTCGGCGGTCTCTTCGGTGGACAGATCTTCGATATCCCGTAGAACGAAGACGCTACGGAAAATGGGGGCGAGGCTCTCGACGGACTTATCGAGAATGCCGCGCAATTCTTCCTGGGTGTATTGCTGTTCGGGATTGTCTTCCCAAACGGCGATTTCGCGAGGAACCATATCTTCGCCGGTATCGACCTGTTCGTCGAGCGACACCAGTTTATCGCTCTTTCGCTTGCGCAGCTTCATGAGCGACTCGTTGACCGCGATGCGGACGATCCAGGTATAAAACTTGCTGTTGCCCTGGAAGTTGTCGAGGTGGGTGTAAGCCTTCAGGAACGCTTCCTGAAGCACATCCTCCGCATCCTCGTCATTCTGGGTGATGTTCTTGGCGAGCCGGTAGATCTTGCGTTCGTACCGGTTGAGGAGTTCGGTAAAGGCGGTATCATCGCCGGCTTTTGCCCGGGCGATGAGCGCTCCTTCGTCGAACGTCTCGGCGATTTCTGCCATAGCTATTTCAGGATAACAGTCACGTCAAGCGTCTTGAGGCGGCCGTTTCTCAGGTCTGGAGGGGATTGCGCCAACGCAGGCGAGCGAAACGCCGGAAGTCGCCGTCGGCCGAACAGAGTTCGGCGTTGTGTTCGATCGCCAAGGCGGCCAGATGGGCATCGGAAGTGAGATTGCCGGCGGTGCCAAACGGGGCGAGGAGCTCTCGCAGGATGGACAAATGCCGCGGGGTGGGCTGAGGGACGATGACGGCTGGTTGAGCCATCCAGGTCTCGATCAGGTGCAGCGCGTCGCCAACGGAGAGTGGCCGCTCGAAGAGTCCGGCGCGGGTCGTCAGACGAAGAAAGGCGAGAAGGACCATCCACGGCAGTCCCACCGTCTGCGAACCGGCGATGGCTGACTCGAGCCATTGTCGAGCGCGTTGATGATCGGGTGCGTCGGAGTTGACGGCGTAGATCAGAAGATTGACATCGACGACAATCATTTGCGGAGCGCGAGCTTGCGGCCCAGTTCCTCATCTTCGAGAGCCGAGGCTGCCGAGAGAGCCTTTTCCCAGCGAAAGTTCTGTTCGCTCCCCAGGGAGAAAGATTGTTGAACAAAGGTGCGCGAGGAGGGCTGGCTCAAGCTGGCGCGAACCGCGGTGTTCAGGGCTTCTTTGAAGGAGATGCCGCGCTCTTCCATCAGGCGATCGAGGAGCGCTTGAACGTCGGCGTCTAAGGTCACAGTGGTTCGCACATTAGCATCATAGCATCATCTATTTTGATGCCTTGATGTCAGGGCCCAGGACCAAAGGTCGCTGAGGCTGAGTCCTGGAGGGGCGGGGTGGCCCAGAAAGCGGAAGGCGGCGGCGAGGGTGGCGGCGTCTCCGGCGAGGGGGACCGGGTGAGCCTTCGACTGCTTACTGAGCTTCTGGCCGAGCTCGTCGGTGACGAGGGGCACGTGGAGATAGCGTGGGCGCGGCAGGCCGAGGCACTCCTGCAGATAGATCTGGCGCGCCGTGGAGGTGAGAAGGTCTTCGCCGCGGACGATGTCGGTGATGTGCTGGGCGCCATCGTCGACGACGACGGCGAGCTGGTAGGCCCAGAGGCCGTCGGCGCGTTGGAGGACAAAGTCGCCGGTGGTGTGGGTGAGGTTCTCGTGCTGGGGGCCGAGCCGGCGATCCTCCCAGGCGATGTCGCGGTCGGGGACGCGCAGCCGGCGGGAGCGGGGAGCGCGTCCGGGGGCGAGGCCGTGGCGGCAGGTGCCCGGGTAATACTCGCGATTCCCCAACTCGCGGCGCGTGCAGCCGCAGGGGTAGATCAGGTCGCCGAGTTGGGCGAGGGCGGCGGCATAGGCTTCGTCGCGCTCGCTTTGATAAAGCACGGTTTCGTCCCAATAGAGGCCGTAGGCTTCGAGGCAGCGGAGGATGCGATCAGCGGCGCCGGGGACGGTGCGCGGGCCATCGATGTCTTCGATGCGGACGAGCCATTGGCCGCCCGCGCGGCGGGCGTCCAGGTAGCTGGCGACGGCGGCAACGAGGCTGCCGAAGTGCAGGTCGCCGGTGGGAGACGGGGCGAAGCGTCCGCGGTAAGTTGACACGCGGAAGTAGTGTCGCATGGAACTCCGGCGGGCAGCGGCACATCTAAAGGATCGTGCGTCGAACTTTTTTACTGTCTCTCTGTGTGTTCGTAGCCAACGGGTTGGCGGGTGCCGGTGAACGGCCGGATCTGCCTCATTTCTTTGAAGTTGAGCCGGGGATTTACCGCGGGGCGCAGCCCCGGGAGCGGGATTTTGCCGAGCTGAAAAAGATGGGCGTGGCCACCGTCCTCAGTTTGAGGAGCACCGGCGAAGGTGTCGAGAAAGAGCGCAAGATCGTGGAGGGCTTGGGGATGCGCTTCGTGAACGTGCCGTTGCGTGGTTACCAGACTCCGTCGCACGAGAACATCGACCTGGCCGTGGCGGAACTGGAAGCCGCCAAGAAAACCGGCAAGCCGGTATTCGTCCACTGCAAGTTGGGTAAGGACCGCACCGGGACGGTGGTGGCCTGTTACCGCATGAAAACGGCGTCCTGGAAGGCCGATCAGGCGCTTGCGGAGGCTAAGTCGAAGGGTATGAGCCGGCGTCAGTGGAAGATGCAGAAGTATGTGCTGGCGTATCCGGATCGGGCGCCGGCGGTGGCCGCGGCGGGTGCGACGGACGCTGCCACGGCGGCGACGGCGGATGCCCGCTAGTTGGCCGGCACCGCGACGGTGATGTTGCGGAACTTCAAGCCACCGGTATGGTCGCCCTGGATGTAGAACGGACCGGGTTCGGCTTCGTTGCCATTGAGGGCGCCACCGGTGGGGCCTTCGATTTCTTTCCGATCGATGGTGGTGACGCCGTTGCGGACCACGGTGAGCGTGCGCCCGACAAGCGTGACGTCAAACACTTCCCAGGTGCCCGGCCGGCGCGGCAGGTCGCCTTGCGGCGTGATGCGGCCGTAGATCGAGCCGATGCGGCGTTCCGGCGGATTGGCGGAGAGCGGCTCGTACTCGAGCTGGATTTCGTAGCGGCCGCGCAGGTAGAAGCCGCTGTTGGCGTGATCGGGGCCGTTGACTTCGAAGTGGAGTTTGAAGTCGTTGAAGCTTTGGCGAGTGCGTAAATTAGCCCCTTTGGCGCGGTTGAGGAGCAGGCCGTCTTCGACGACCCAGTTGTTGGCGGCGGCGCCGATGGGTTCCCAGCCGGTGAGGTCGCGGCCATTGAAGAGCGGCATGGGCTTGCCCCAGGCTTTGGGCATCGGCCGGTCGAGCTTGGGAGCGCGGTGGCCTTCGAGGGCGACCGTCTCGGCGCCGCGGATCTGCTTGCCGGTGAGCTTGTCACCGCTGGCATCCAATTCCCAGACTGAGCGGACCTTATCGGTGGGCTTGCCGAGGGTGAGTGTCAGGTGGTTGCCGGCGGCCTTGACGTCCTGCAACTGATACACGTTGCCGCCGGTGGGCTGATACCAGACTTCGAGCTGGCCGCCCTTATCGGTGATGCCGAGCCAACTGGCCCGTTGACCCAGGTTGAAGTTCCAACGGCCGGCAAAGGGGCTGGCGGCAAACAGGCTCGAGGCGGCCAGCAGCGGAAGAACAAGGCGGAGCATGGGGAAATTATGACAGCTAACTTGCCAGAACGGAGTTAGGGAACGGCGAGGAAACGCAGCGGTAAGTCGGCGCAGTGGGTAATGCCGATGCGGGGCGTAACGCGGATGTCGGCGGGCGGGGCGCCGGGACGGATGAGTAAGGGGCCGCGGGTGAAGTCGGCGCCGTTGTGGGCGCGGGTGATGCCGAGGGCGAGGGTGAGTTTGCCGGGTCCGTTGGCGAGATGGCGATGGTGATGGCGCCGCTCGCGCATGAGGTCGAGGCCGGTGAGCGGCTCCAGGGCCCGGATGAGGACGCAGCCGGGGGTGCCGTCGGGTTCGGCGACGACGTTGAGGCACTCGTACATGCCGTAGATCAGATAGACGTAGGCATGGCCGGGCGGGCCGAAGATGACGCGCGTGCGTTCGGTGAGGCCGCGGGCGGAGTGGGCGGCGAGGTCGCCTACGCCCAGGTAGGCTTCGGTTTCGATGATGCGGCCGCTGGTTTCCCCGTGCACCAGGATCTGGCCCAGCAGACCACGGGCGACATCAACCGTGGGGCGGGCGTAGAAAGATCGAGGGAGGGGCCGCATGGGAATTACACTGTTGATTATCGAATGCGGCTCTTTACCGGATTATCGCTGGCCTATGAGGTGCGGCGAAACATCGAACTGCTGTACCAGTCCTTGCAGCCGCTGGCTCCGATTGCGTGGTCGCCGGCGGCGAACCTGCACATCACCACGAAGTTTATCGGCGAGTGGCCGGCGGAGCGCTTAGAAGAACTGAAGACGGCCCTGCGCGCCATGCCGCGCGCCGGCGGGTTTCCGCTGGCGGTGGACGGCTTCGGCTGGTTCCCCACGCCGCATCATCCCCGGCATTTGTTTGCGGCGGTGCGGGCGCCGGAGGCTTTGGGCGTTCTGGCAGCGGCGACGGCGGAAGCGTTGGCCGCGATCGGCGTGCCGGAGGAAGACCGGCCCTATCGCCCGCACGTGACGCTGGCGCGGGTGAAGGACGCGAGCGTCGATCTGGCGCCGGTGAAGCAGTTCATCGCGCAGTTGCCTTCCACTGATTTTGGCCGCATGACGGTATCGAGCTTCAAGCTTTACGAGAGCCGCCTGGGCTCCTATACCGTCCTTGAGGATTTCCCGCTATGATGCCGCTTCTGTCGCTGTTGGCCGCCTACCTGTTGGGCGGGATTCCGTTTGGCTATCTGCTGGTGCGATGGCGCACCGGCGCCGACGTGCGCGACCAGGGCAGTGGCAACATCGGGGCGACGAACGTGGCGCGGACGACGGGCAAGACGCTGGGGATTCTGACGCTGGTGTTGGACATTGCGAAGGGCGCGGTGGCGGTATGGCTGGCGGATTGGGCCAGCGGCGGCGATCCGCTGTGGATGTCGCTGGCGGCGCTGGCGGTGATTGCCGGCCATGCGTTTCCGGTGTTCCTGAAGTTCCAGGGCGGCAAAGCCGTAGCGAGCTTTGTGGGGGCGTTTTTGTATCTGACGCCGGGACCGCTGGGGGCGGTGGTGATCGTGTTTGCGGCCGTGGTGGCGGTGACGCGATATGTGTCGCTGGCTTCGATGGTGGGGGCGCTGCTGTTCCCGCTGGCGTGCTGGCTGCTGGTGCAGCCGCCGTGGCCGGTGTTGATGGCGGCGGTGGTGGGCGGGGCGTTCATCATCTGGCGGCATCGTTCGAATTGGGAACGGTTGCGGGCGGGGCGGGAGAACCGTTTCTCGTTTGCGAAACGCTGATGAGCACGCTGAAGGTGGTGGGCGCGGGCAGTTGGGGAACGGCGCTCGCAATTTGTCTGGCGCCGCGGTTTGAACGAGTCGAGCTGTGGGCGCGCGATGCGGAACTGGTGCGCCAGATGACGGCGCAGCGCGAGAATCCGCGGTATTTGGCAGGCTTCCGGCTACCGGAGGTGGTGGTGCCGACGACGACGCTCGACGGGGCGGCAGACTTTGTCCTCAATGTGGTGCCGTCGCAGCATAGCCGTGAAGTGTTCGGACGGGCGCGGCTTTCGGGGCAGTTTGTTTCGGCGAGCAAGGGCATTGAGAAGGGCAGCCTGAAGCGCGTGTCGGAGGTGATGCAGGAGGTGACCGGGCGGCCGGCGGCCGTCCTCTCCGGCCCGTCGTTTGCGAAGGAAGTGGCGCGCGGCGAGCCGGCCGCCATGGTGGTGGCGGGCGACGGGGCGGCGGCGGTGCAGGAGGCGTTTTCAACGCCTTTGTTTCGCCTTTACACGAGTTCGGATCCGTTGGGAGTCGAGGTCGGGGCGTCGCTCAAGAACGTCATTGCGATTGCGGCGGGCGTGGTGCAGGGGTTGGGGTTGGGGTCGAATACGCGGGCGGCGTTGATTGCGCGAGGTTTGGCTGAAATTACACGTTTAGCGGTGGCGATGGGCGCCGAGGCCAAAACTTTATCGGGACTCGCGGGTTTAGGTGATCTGGTCCTGACCTGTACAGGCGATTTGAGCCGGAATCGGAGGGTCGGCATTGAACTCGCGCAGGGACGGAAACTGTCCGATATCCTAAAGGAGATGGGCATGGTGGCGGAAGGTGTCGATACGACGGCGGCCGCCTTGGAATTGGCTCGCCGCTATTCGGTGGAAATGCCGATCGCGGCGCAAGTGGCGGCTCTTTTGAGGGCCGAGCAGAGTCCGGAGGAGGCGATCCGGAACCTGATGGTGCGCAGTTTGAAAAGTGAGTAGGTGAACCTGCTTAACAAAAATACGCAACCTTCAGCCGGGGCTGGGGTTAATCATGGCATGAGCGTAGCCGCGGCCATCGAACACGACGCCCAACTCATGCTCCGTGTCCGGGATGGTGACACGGCTTCCTTCGCACTGCTGCTGGAGCGGCACCGCGCTCCGGTGATCCACTTCGTCTACCGCATGATCCAGAATCAGGCCGTGGCCGAGGAACTGGCTCAGGAAGTGTTCTTGCGCGTGTACCGTTCGCGCGCCACCTACGAGCCGACGGCGAAGTTTACCACCTGGCTGTTCCGCATCACGACGCACCTGGCGCTCAACTGGATTCGCGATCAGAAAAACGAGCGCCGCCAGCACAGCCTCGATTCCGAGGCGCCCGAAGGCACCGCGCCGCTGCAGGTGGCCGACGTCGGGCCGAATGTCGAGCAGAGCATGGTGCGCACCGCGCGCCTGGAAGAGATTCGCCGCGCGATAACGTCGCTGCCGGATAAGCAGCGGGCGGCGGTGATGATGCACAAGTACGAAGAGATGGACTACAGCCAGATCGCGGCCGTGCTGCAGTGTTCGGAGTCAGCGGTAAAGTCGCTGCTGTTTCGCGCGTATGAATCATTGCGGGCGAAGTTGGCCCACATGAATCGCGGCGTGGCCGGCTGATGGTGGCAAAATATTCATGAAGGAGGGAAAAGCCATGAACTGTCCGATGCAAAGCGGGGAACACGCGGAGATCCTCCTGGACTATTTCGCTCGGGCGCTGCCGGCCGATACGCTGGCGCGGATGGACGAGCATGTGGCGATGTGCCCTTCGTGCCGTGAGCAACTGTCGGCCCAGCAGCAGGTGTGGGCGGCGCTCGATGAGTTTGACGCTTCGGAATTGACGGTGTCGGCGGACTTCGACCGTCGCCTGTATGCGCGGATTGAAGCGGAGCACCAGGATCCGCTGTGGGTGCGTTGGTGGCGCGGCTGGTTCCAGAGCGGACAGCCGGGCGCGTGGCGGCCGGCCTTCTCGATGGGTTTAGCCGGTGTGGCGGTGATCACGCTGTTGCTGGTGCGTTTGCCGAACGCGCCGTCGGAGACGGAAGAAGCGACGAGCCGACCGGCGATGGCCACCTCGGCGGTGACCGAGCAGGTGGAGGCGCCAGCGGTGAAGACCGCGACAGTCGACAAGGTGGACGTCGAGGGTCTGGAGACGGTGCTCGAGGATCTGGAGATGCTGCAGGTGTTGGCGGCGCCCGCGCCGGCCGGCACCAGCGCGCTGTAAGAAGTTTTCGATGTTGTTGCGCAGTTCCATGATCGGTCTGTTGAGCTGTGGCCTGTTGGGCGCGGCTTGGGCCCAGGTGCCGGCGAAGGGCCCGGGACCGCGGATCGGCCTTAAGGGTCCGGGGGGACGGTTGGGGCTGCCTGGCATTGGGCCCAAGGGTCGTGGCCCGGGTCCGGGCGGCCCCCCGCCACCGGAGATGATGGATCGCTGGCGCGAGATGAGCGCCGACGAGCGTCAGCAGATGGTGGATCGCCTGCCTCCCGATCGCCGCGATACATTTCGGCGGCGCATGGAGATGTGGGAGAACATGCGGCCGGAAGAGCGCAAGGGCATGCGCGACCGCATCGACCGTTTCCGTGACCTGCCTCCCGAACAGCAGAAGAGCGCGCGTCAGGCGTTTCGCCAATTCAACCGTCTGCCGGCGGAACGGCGCGGCGAACTGCGCAAGGAGATGCTCTCCTTACGCGGGATGACCGACGAAGAGCGTACCGCCCGCATGAATTCCGAGGAGTTCAAGAGCCGGTTTGACGCTCGCGAGCGCGGGATGATGCAGGACTTGACGGCCGCACTTCCCGAATAGCAATCGTCGCCTTTTTGGCAGATAATCGTAGGGCGATGACCAACGATACCCTCGGACGGCGTGATTGGATCCGGCTGACGGCGGCCGGAATGACGGCAGCTTCCTACAGCAAAGTGCTCGGGGCGAACGAGCGCGTGAACGTGGGCCTGATTGGCGCCGGGGCGCGCGGTCAGGGCGTGATGGGCATCTTCCAGAAGTCCGGACGCGTGGACGTCAAGGCGGTCTGTGACGTGTTTGCCGAACGCGTGGACGAGGCGCAAACGAAGTTCGCCGGCGCGAAGGGATTCAGTGACCATCGCAAGGTGCTGGAGACCAAAGAGCTGGATGCGGTGCTGATCGCGACGCCGGATCATTGGCATGCGGGCGTGGCGGTGGATGCGCTCAACGCCGGCAAAGACGTCTACGTCGAGAAGCCGTTGACGCTCAAGATCGAAGAAGGCCCGATCATCGTGAAGGCCGCGCGCGTCAACAATCGCGTGTGCCAGGTGGGCATGCAGCAGCGCAGTGGCTCGCATTATCTCGAAGCGAAAGAGAAGTATTTCAAGACGGGCAAGCTGGGCAAGATTACGCTGGCGCGCACGTGGTGGCACGGCAATACGTATCACTTGTTGAAGGCGCCGCCGCGGATGCAGACGCAGCCCTCGAACCTGGACTGGGCGCGCTTCCTGGGCCCGGTGAAATGGCGCGACTACGATCCGCAGCAGTTCTGGAGCTTCCGCTCGTATCTCGATTTCGGTGGCGGCCAGGTGACCGATCTGTTCACCCATTGGATCGACGTGGTGCATATGTTCATGGACCAGGACAATCCGATCGCGGCGGTGGCGTCGGGCGGCATCTATCACTACAAGGACGGTCGCACGGCGCCGGACACGATCACCGTACTGCTCGAATATCCGCAGGAATGGACGGCCACGTTCGAAGCGACGCTCGCTCCGGGCGTGCGCGGCGCGGCGATCGAGATGTGCGGTACCGAAGGCAAGCTGTGGATCTCGCGCGGCAAGTACGAGTACTATCCGAAGGGCAGCGACAAGCCCACGGAAGTGGTGGAGTACAAGGGCGATGCGACCACCGAGCATGTGGCGAACTTCCTGGACTGCGTGAAGTCGCGCAAACGGCCGAACGGCGACGTCTGGATCGGGCATCGTTCGGCGCAGGCTTCGCACCTGGGCAACATCGCTTACGTGGAGAAGCGGCGTTTGCGGTTCGATCCGCAGCGTGAAGAGATCCTGCCTCTCTAAGTGCAACTGCCTCACGCACTCCGCGCGGCGCTGGACCGCGAGGGCGACAGCGCCGGCTTGGCGGAACTCGCAGCTGCCTCAGAGCGGCTGACGGCAGCCTACCGGGTGGGGAAGCCGCCCAAGTTGAATTCGAATGTCGATCGCGTGGCGTACGCGGTGGTGCGCATGCCGGCGACCTATGCGGCCGTGCGGGCGGCGTTGTCGCAATATGCGGGCGCGCCGCGGACGTTGCTCGATCTGGGGTCGGGTCCGGGGACGGTGGCTTGGGCGGCCGCCGCGGAGTTTCCCACGCTCGAGTCCGCCAGGCTGGTGGAAAACAATGTCGGGATGGTGGGTTTAGCCAAGAGCCTGGAGCCGCCGTTAGCCGCAGAGTGGACGGTGGGCGACCTGCTGCAGACGCAACCGGCGGATCTGGTGGTGCTGTCGTATTCGCTCGGCGAGACGCGCTGGCAGCCGGCGCTGGAGAAAGCCTGGGCCGCGGCGGGAATGGCGCTGGCGGTGATCGAGCCGGGGACGCCCGCGGGCTTCGCGCTGATTCGCGAAGTGCGGCAATGGCTGATCGCGCAGGGGGCGCACCTCGCGGCACCGTGTCCGCACGAACTCGCTTGCCCGATGAAGGAAGCGGATTGGTGCCATTTTGCGGCCCGAGTGGAGCGCAGCCGCCTGCACCGGCAGGTGAAGGGCGGGACGCTGGGGCACGAAGACGAGAAGTTCAGTTATGTGGTGGCGTCGCGCACGCCGGTGGAGCGGGTGGGGGCGCGGATCATCCGGCATCCGAAGATTGAGCCGGGACTGATTCAGTTGGAGTTGTGTACGGCGGAGGGGTTGAGGCGGGAACGGGTGAAGAAGTCGGTTGTTGACAGACGGGGGGCGTTTCGCGAGGCGCGGAAGGCGGGTTGGGGAGATCGTTGGGAGGGAAGCCGAAGCCTCCCTCCCGCGGATGACTAACGCCAGGTGACGTTCGAGAGGCCACCAATCGCGTAGGTGAAGATGGCCGCGTCGACATTGCCGCCGGCCACCAGGGGCGCCGTGAAGCGACCGTTGGTGGGCGAGGCCGTGGACTGCTGCAGACCGAGGATACCGACACCGGAGAGATCCGTGATGCTGCCCGTGGAAGCGGGCAACTGGCTGACGACCGAAGCCGGAACCGTGAAGGTGCCCGCGTTGCCCGCCGCCGTGCAGATGAACGTGACGGTGTCGAAGATGGGGTTGTTCGTGGTGCCGCCAGCGCGCACGCCGGAACTGCCGATGATGGTGACGATGTCCGAAGCGGAGCCGCCGGTCCAGTTCAGGGTGAGGGGGCTCGAGCGGATGATCGGGCTGGCGCCGAGGGTGGCCTGGTTGGTCCAGTTGATCGGCGTGGGGACGTTCAACGTGGCCTGGAAGGCACCCACTTCGCTACCGCCGGTGCCGCGCAGGGTGAAGCTGCCGGCCGAGATGCCGGGGCTGGAGGGCTGCGAGGGCAGGCCGGGGATGGTGATGCCACCGGTGGGGTCACCGAGCACGGCGGCATAGCTGTTGACGCCGGGGGTGGCCTTCGGCACGGCCTTATTGGTGATGCCCGGGCCGTTCAGGGTGAGTTGCGCGCCGGCATCGAGCAGGCGAGCGTTGCCGCCCACGACGGTGCCATTCTGATCGGCGCGGACTTTGAAGACCGTGCAGCCGCCGGTTTGCACGAACAGGCCAGCCGTGCTGGAGTCCGTGGCGTCGGCGATGTTCGCCAGGGTGACGGCGCTGAAGCTGCCGCCGACGGATTCACTCTTGAGCGTGGTGGCGCCGATGATCGGCAGTTCCACGCGGATGGACTGCGAAGCGAGCGCGAAGGCGCCCAGGGTCAGGCTGCCACCGGCTTCGAGGCGACGCAGGGAGTCCTGCGAATAGATCGGGTGGGTGCAGTAGTTCTCGCCGTCGCGGGCGATCGAGAGCGTGGTGGAAGAACCGGTAACCGCGCCGGCCACCGACACGCGCAAAGGCACGGTGCAACCCAGCGGCACGTTCGCCGGCAGGACGATGTTGATCTGGTCGAGGCCGGGGATGCCCGGCGCGCGGCCGGCATAGAGGGGCTCGATGGTGAGGTCGCCGATCAGGACACGGACATTGGCGGTGCCCTTCAGGTCCTGCAGACCGGGCGGGTTATTGTCAGGAGCCGTGATCGGGCCGAGGCCAATGCCGTAGAGCACCAGCGTCTGGCCGGGGCGGGCCGGAGCGCCGAACTGGTTGACGGTGACCGCGCCGGACGCGGCGTAGTTCTGAATGACGGCCGGGCCGGTGCCGGAGCCAGCGAGCGAGATCAGGCCGAAGTTGCGGGCGACCACCGTCGCCGTGAACGCAGCGCTCGTGGCGCCGTTGTAGCTGACGGTGACGTTATAGTTGCCAGGGGCGACCGTGGACTGGAGCAGGCCAGCCACCTGGCCAGCCGAGGTGTACACGACGAGAGCGTCGGTAGCCGGGCCGGAGCCGCTGGCCGGCGTGAACTTAATCGCGGTGCCCGACAGATTGGTCTGCAGGGGAAACGTCGGGGCGGAAACCAGGGTGGTGGGCCCCATGCCCGAACCAAAGATCACGAAAATCGAGCCTTGGGCAATATTGGGGGTGTAGTTCGCCGCATTGGCGATCCCCGTGACGCGGGGTTGAGCCCAAGCTGAGCCGACTGCGACCAGACATAGGGCCGCGAGCGAAGAAAACTTCATGAAAACTCCTCCGAGAGAATGGACAGCCGTGCCGAAGATACGGTACGGCGAGTACTTCCCATTGTGCCCCTAGTACCGGAGGAGGCTCAAGAAAAATTTACGCGCGAGTGACTTATTCGGCCGCAGGCTTCTTCGGCGCGGGTTTGCGAGGGGCGAAGATATTGCGGTCCACGTCTTTCGCGTCGTAGGCGACGGTGCCAAAGCCGATCATCATCTCTTCCCAGCTCTGATCGCCCCAACGGACTTCGCTCTTCGGATCGGGGTTGAACTTGTTGTTCGGCGAGTTGTCGAACAGGGCCGTGCAGTTGATGACGGTGCCGGCGGGGAGTACTTTCGGCTGCGCGAGCACGTACGTGTGCTGCCAGTTGAAGTCGTAATGGGGGACGTTCAGCAGCACTTCAGTCTCGCCGGTCGGATAGACGGCTTCGTATTTGAAGGCGCTGCCGCGCAGGTGCATGTGCGGCGTCAGGTTCACCAGCGTCATCTCGTTGGGCACTTCCCAGCGGGCTTTTACTTCGTGGGCGCCCGCGCCGGGGGGAATGGTGAACTTGCTGTTGGCGACGCCGACGGTGGCGAGCACTTCTTTGGGCTGCTCCTTGGCGAAGATGAGGCCGAGCTTGGTGAGGTCGGTCGCGGCTTGCCCGTTGGTGGTGTAGTGCATCTCAAAGACGACGTCGGAGCCGGCCTTGACGCGGATGGCCTGGCCGGGGTCGGCGGGCAGGGCGGGGACGCCGGGCGCGTAGCCGGCGATCCAGGCGCGCGGGCCATCGTCGCTCTTGGCGATCTTGACGATGGGCGCGTTGCGCGGCGCGTCCTTCAGCCACTTGCTGCCGGGCTCGCGGATATAGGCGATGACGTGGTGGACGACGGCGCGATTGCCGGGCCGGAGTTCGGCGGCGCTCACCCAGCGGTCCTCGGTGAAGTTGAGGGGCATGATGAAGCGCGTGTACTCGACGGTGCCGGTGGCGGGAACTTGGTAGGCTTCCGGCATGGCGACCACGACGTCCGGCTTTCCAATATTCCAGCCTTCGATGAACTTGAGCGGTGCGGGAGCGTCCTTGGGATGGCCGGCGGGAGCCTTCGCCTCGGCCCAGGTGACGAGGGTGGCCTTTTCGGCTTCGGAGAGCGTGGGATCGTTTTTGAACTTGCCGTGAAGGCCATCGGCGCCCCACGGCGGCATCTTTTTGCTGAGCACAGCCTGTCGAATGGCGGCGGCATATGGGCGGGTGCTCTGGTAGGTGAGGAACGACATCGGAGCGGCTTCGCCCGGGCGATGGCAGCCCTGGCACCGGTTTTGCAGAATCGGCAACACGTCTTTGTAGAAGGTCGGGCTCGGGGTGGCCCCAAAGGTGAGAGCAGGAGCGAACAACAAAAGGAGAGGCAGCCGCATAGTTTAAGGGTAGCGCCAGTTTCGCCGGCGCTATACAATCTCATACGCTTTGAGACTGGCACTTGTTCTCTCGATTCTTATTTTTTCCCTGATGGCCCAGGAGGAAAGTTCCCAGACGGTGACCAACCCGTTCGACACCCCCGCGGACCGCGAGAATGGGGCGCGCATCTTCCTGTCGACCTGTGCGAACTGTCATGGCCGCGACGGCAAAGGCGGGCAGGGCACTCCGGACTTCACCACCGGCGCCTTCCGCCGCGCGTCGACCGATGAAGGCTTGTTCCAGCTCATCAACAAAGGCGTGCCGGGCACCACGATGCCGGCTTTTGCGCTGAACGCGCGCGAGACATGGTCCACGCTCGCTTACATCCGTTCGCTGAGTGCGGGAAGGAAGCAGGCGGCGACGGGGAAGGGCAACCGGGCGCGCGGGGCGGAGTTGTTCGCGGCGAAAGGCTGTGCGCGCTGTCATGTGGACGGGGCGGGGCCGGAGTTGACCGAGATTGGCAAGTATCAGTCGGCGGGCGAGATTCGCCGGTCGATCGTCGAGCCCGGGGCGGACGTGCCGCCGCAGTATTTCCGCATGAAAGGCCGGACGAAAGCGGGAGTGGACTTAGCGGGAACGCGGCTGAACGAGGACACCTACAGCGTGCAGTATCGCGATGCGCAGGGTCTGAAGGCGGTGATGAAGAAAGACCTGGCGGCGTATGAGATCGTGCGGACATCGCCAATGCCGGCGATGAAGCTCACCGAGACCGAGGTGGATGATCTGGTGGCGTATCTTTTGGCGGGAGGTGGGCGATGAAGCGCGCGCTGTGGTGGTGTCCGCTGTTGCTGTGGGGGCAGACGGCGGGCGAATGGCCCATGTATCACGGGTCGCACAAGAGCTGGCACTATAGCGAGCTCACGCAGGTGACGCCGGCGAACGCGAAGAGCCTGGAGTTGGGCTGGGTCTATCAGGCGCGTTCGCTCGAGAAGTTCGAGACGACGCCGCTGGTGATTGGCGGCGTGATGTACCTCACCGAGGCGCCGAACAACGTGGTGGCGCTGGACCCGGCCACTGGCCGTCCGTTCTGGATCTACGAGCACAAGCTGCCGGACGTCACCTATCCCTGCTGCGGCAAGATCAACCGCGGCGTGGCCTATCAGGATGGCGTGCTCTTCCACGGCACGCATGACGCGAAGGTGCTGGCGCTCGATGCGAAGACGGGCCGCAAGAAGTGGGAGACGACGCTCGCCGATCATCAGGAGGGCTACGTCTTTACGCATGCGCCGATGGTGGTACGGGACAAAGTGCTGGTGGGCGCGGCGGGCGGCGAACTGGGCATTCGCGGCTTTCTGGCCGCGCTCGACGTGAAGACGGGCAAGGAACTGTGGCGTTTCCAGATTATTCCGGGGCCGGGTGAGAAGGGTCATGAGACGTGGGGCGGCGATAGCTGGAAGCATGGCGGCGGGCCGATCTGGCTGACGGGGTCGTATGATCCGGAGTTGAATCTCACTTATTGGGGCACCGGCAATCCGGGGCCGGACTGGAATCCCGCGGCGCGCCCCGGCGACAACCTATACGCCGACTCCGTCATCGCCGTCGATCCCGACACCGGCAAACTGAAGTGGCATTTTCAGTTCACGCCGCACGACGAATGGGACTTCGACGCTGTGCAGACGCCCGTCCTGGTGGATCGCGAATGGCAGGGCAAGCCGCGCAAGCTCATGTACTGGGCGAACCGCAACGGCTTCTTCTACGTCTTTGACCGCGCGACGGGCGAGTTCCTGAAGGGCACGGCGTTCGTGAAGCTGGACTGGGCGACGGGCCTGAACGATCAGGGGCGGCCCATGCTGAATCCGGGCCGCGGGCCCAGCAAGCAGGGCACGAAGACGTTTCCGGGCGTGCAAGGCGGGACGAACTGGTATGCGCCGTCCTACAGTCCGCGAACGGGATTGTTCTATCTGACGGCGTGGGAGAACTATCACAGCACGTACTTCACCTGGAATCAGGATTACGAGAAGGGCAAGTGGTATGCGGGCGGCGGCGTCAAGGCGCCGGTGCCTCCCACGCGGCGTGAGCCAATGATGAAGCGCGGCACCGAGGATGGCTATGCGGCGGTGCGAGCGCTTGATCCGGTGACGGGCAAGAAGGTTTGGGACTACCCGATGAGCGACATGAGCGAGAGCGGGCTGCTCACCACGGCTTCGGACGTGCTTTTCAGCGGCAATCGCGAAGGGCACTTCTTCGCACTCGATGCACGGACGGGGAAACTGCTGTGGAACAAGTACCTGGGCGGGCAGGTGATTGCCACGCCCATCACGTACCTGGTGAATGGCCGGCAGCACGTCGCGATCGCCGTGGGCACGGCGCTGTTCACGTTCCGGCTGCCGGAGTAGGCTCTACTTCGCCTACAGCGACAGGTGCTCGACGCGGCCGGTGGAGTCGCCGATCGTCTCGGGCTTGACGCTCATGCGGTCCAGCAGCGAGAGATAGAGGTTCGTCATCGGCGTCTTCGACTCGTATTTGATGTGACGGCCGCCCTTGAGCGTGCCGCCGCCGCCGCCGGCCACCAGCACGGGCAGGTCATGGTGGTCATGACGGTTGCCGTCGGAAAGGCCGGAACCGTAAACGATGATCGAATGGTCGAGCAGCGTGCCTTCGCCGTCCTGCGTTTTCTGCAACTCGCCCAGGAAGTAAGCGAACAGTTCCGCGTGCAGGACGTTGATTTTGGTGATCTTTTCGATCTTCTCCGGCGCGTTCAGATGGTGCGAAAGGCCGTGGTGAGCTTCGGACACGCCGATGGAGCGATAGGTGCGGTTGGAGCCTTCGCGGCCCATCATGAGGGTCATGACGCGCGTGAGGTCGGTGCGCATGGCGACCACCTGCAGGTCGAACATGAGCTTGGCGTGCTCTTCGAAGGTGACGGGGATGCCGGCCGGCTTGTCGATGGTGGGCGTGAGGTCACGGCCACCTTCGGCCGCCTGCTTCTCGGCGTCGATGATGCGGCGTTCGATTTCGCGGATCGAATAGAGGTATTCGTCGAGCTTGCGCTTATCGGGCGCGCCGAGCGTGGGCTGCAGTTCGGAAACGCTGCCGCGGACGAAATCGAGGATGCTCTTGTCCTGGCGGGCCATGACGGCGCGCGTTTTCGGGTCGAAGTTCTCGCCGTCGCCAAAGAGGCGTTCAAACACGGCGCGCGGATTCACTTCGGGCGGCAGTGGCGTGGTTTCGCTGCGCCAGGCGATGGAGTTCGAATAAGCGCAGGAGTAGCCGGAGTCGCAGTTGCCGACCATGCCGGAGCTTTCGAGGCCGAGTTCGAGGGAGGCAAAACGGGTCTGGTTGCCGATGGCCTGCGCGGCCACCTGATCGGCCGAGGGTCCAAGGCGGATGTCGGCGCCTTCGGTCTTCTTGGGATGTACGCCAGTGAGGAACGAAGCGGCGGCGCGAGCGTGGTCGCCCGGGCCATCGCCCAAGGCCATGCCGTTCTTATGCGCCAAGCCCGAGATCACGAGCATCTTCTCGCGATAGGCTTCGAGCGGCTTCAGCACGCGCGTCATCTCATAGTCTTTGCCGTCGGCGACGGGCGTCCAGGCCGGCATGATGATGCCGTTGGGCACGTAGCAGAACGCCAGGCGGCGAGGCGCCGGGGTGGCGGCTTTGCCGGTGACCTTATTGTTGGCCGCAAACGCCGGCGTCATGGCGTCGAGCATCGGCAGAGCGACGCCTAAGCCAAGGCCGCGCAACAGGGTCCGGCGATCAAGAGACTTACGAGTGATGAACATACTACCTCGCTAATGCAACCTTCACCGCTTTGGGCGGCACCGCACTCACCGTCGACGCCCGCCGCATTTGGAACGGCAAGCTATCGACAATACCCAGGATCAGACTCGAGAAACGATAGTCGTCGCGAGCCAAATTTCGACTAATTGATCGTACTACGGGCTTATCGGCGCGTTCGAGGCCCCGGCCCAGAGCGTACGTCAGCAACTTTTCTGTCAGGCAGCCGACAAACTCATCCTGCCGGCCGCGGAGCAGCGCCTTGAGATCCGCCGCACCGTTCAACTGCGCGCCATTCAGTGTCCCGGACGCATCGATGGCGAACTTACCGTCGTGCGTGCGCCAACGGCCGATGGCGTCGTAGTTCTCGAGTGAGAAGCCAATCGCGTCCATCCGCGCATGGCACGAAGCGCACGCGGGATTCGAACGATGCTGTTCCAACTGCTGCCGCATGGACGCTGTGGCGCCGATCTCTTCGGTCTTCAGTTCGGGGACATTCGGAGGCGGCGGAGGCGGCGGCGCGGCCAGGAAGTTCTCGAGAATCCACTTGCCGCGAATCACCGGCGAGGTGCGCGTCGGGTAAGACGAGATGGTCAGGATGCTGGCCTGGGTGAGCAGGCCGCTGCGCTGATTCCCGGTCAAGGCCACGCGGCGGAAGCGCGAGCCTTCTACGCCGGGGATGCCGTAGTACTTGGCGAGCCGTTCGTTCAGGTAGGTGAACGGGCCATCGAGGAAGTCGAGGACGCTGCGGTCTTCGCGCAGCACGGCTTCGAAGAACAGTTCCGTTTCGCGGCCCATGCTCTCGCGGAGTTCGGCATCGAACTCGGGGAACTTATCGGGGTCCGGCTTCCACTGCGCGAGGTTGCGCAGATGCAGCCACTGGCCGGCGAAGTTGCTGACCAGTGCTTTCGAGTGGCTATCGGCCAGCATGCGCTTCACTTGGGCCCGCAGCGTTTCGGGCTGATGCAGCTTATTCTGCGCGGCGAGCGTCAGGAGTTCGTCGTCCGGAATGCTGCTCCACAGAAAGAAGGAGAGGCGCGAGGCGAGGTCGAGGTCCGTGACGCGCTCCACGGGCACTTCGCCCACTTTCGTCGGCGTGCCGGCGCGCTCCATGCGGAACAGGAAGTTGGGCGAAACCAGCATCGACTTGAGCGCCAGTTGAATGCCGGCTTCGAAGTTGCCGGCGGCGTCGGCACGGCCCATGCGATAGAAGCGCATCAGGGCGGCGGTTTCGGTCGCCGTGACCGGACGGCGATAGGCGCGCCGGGCGAGCGAAGTGAGAATCGTCTGCGCGCAGGCGTCGGTCTGCACCTTGCAAGTGAAAATGCGCTGACGGCTGGGCGTATTCGGATTCGGCTTGGCGTTGAAGGGCCCGCCGATCTCGATGAAATCGACGTTCAGGAACTTGGGCAGCGCGTCCTCAGTTTTGTAGGTCTCTTCGAGGAATGTAGCAGCCACCTCATGGCGGCCGGCGGTCACCGGCAGGCGGAACTCGAAGCGGCGCTTCTCTTCTTCCTCTTCTTCCATGCTGATGGGCGCTTCAAACAGCTTGACGCGGGCGCCGTCGAGCCGCAGGTCGAGCTGCGGCGCGGGCATCGTCTTGTCAAACTGGCCGGAGAGGCGGATGCGGATCAGGTATTCGCCTTCGGCCGGAAAGCGATGCTTGACGATCAGGCCCCCGCGCGAGCCGAACGGAAGATCGTCGCTGATGCGCGTCTTTTGCGACTTGCGGCGGTCGGAGATGTACTTGTCGAGCGCGGGCGAGACCTTTGTCATGCCCAGGGCCTGGCGCGACACCTTGCCGGCGGCGTTCAGGTATTTCTCCATGAGGAGGGGCGGCAGGGAGAGGACATCGGCAATATTGTCGAAGCCGTAGCCGGCGTCGTCGGCCGGAAAGTCGTCGGCGGGGGTGAAGTCGACGGCGAGCAGGTCGCGCACGGCGTTGTTGTACTCGGTACGGTTCAGGCGGTGTACCGTGACGCGGCCCGGATCGGGTCGCAGGCTGGCCAGCCGGTCGAGTTCGGTTTCAATCCACTTAGTGAATTTAGCGGCGACGGCGGGCGCCGGCTTGGGGAAACCGGTGGGAGGCATCTCTCCCGTCTTCACTTTACGGAGAATATGCTCCCAGACGTCGGCGTCGCTGGTGAGCGAAGCGGCGCTGGTGAGTTGGTCCACGGCCACGCCGCCCGTTTTGTTCTTTTGGTTATGGCAGCCCTGGCAGTTCCGGGTGAGGAAGGGGCGAATGGACGACGAAAACTCGTCCGTCGCGGCCTGCGCGGGGGCGCCAGCGGGGGCTTGAGCTCCCCAAAGCGCTCCGGTAATGGCAAAACTCAACAGGTAACGATTCATTGGGCTTGCACTATCTTAATAATGATGACGTCCGCTCATACGTTGCTGGTTATTCTCCTCAGTTCTATTTCTGCAAGAGGTTTGGAACTGCTCGACGCGGCTCGCGAAGGCGATTCGGCTAAGGTGAAGCAACTGCTGGGCAAGCGCCCGGCGGTGGACGAAGCCATGCCGGACGGCACCACCGCGCTCTCCTGGGCGGCCCACGAGGGGCATACCGAGGTGGTCGAGCTGCTTCTTTCGGCCGGCGCGGACGTCAACAAGCGCACCGAAAATGGCGATACGGCGTTAACTCTGGCGGCCTCGCGCGGGCACGCCGCGATTGTGGCCAGGCTGATTCAGGCCGGCGCGGACGTCAATACGCCGCGCTGGAACGGCGAAACGCCGTTGATGGCAGCCGTACGGGGCGGGAATCCGCAAGCGGTGGCCGCGGTGGCGAAGGCTGGGGCGAAGCTCGATACGACGGAACCGCGGCTGGGCCAGACGGCGCTGATGTGGGCGGCTGCGGACGGTCCGGTGGACAGCATCCGGGTGCTGACGAAGGCGGGCGCGGGTCTCGACGCGAAGTCCAAGGGCGGCGCGACGGCACTGATGCTGGCCGCGCGTCATGGCCGCACCGAAGCCGTGGGGGCTCTCCTCGAAGCCGGCGCGCAAATCGGCGAGAAGCGGCCCGACGGTCGCGATGCTTTGTTTCTGGCCGCCAATTATGGACACGCGGCGACGGCGACCAAGCTGATCGAGGCCGGGGCGAACGTGCAGTCCTCGGACGATAAGGGCACGACGATTCTGCATCTGGCGGCGCGCAGCGGCAAGGCCGAACTGGTGACGCTGCTGATTGCCAAGGGTGCGCCGGTGAATGCGCGGCTGAAGCCGTCGCTCGATCCGTCGATGACGGCGATCCGCCGTTTTACTTATGGCCGCGATGGCGCGACGCCGCTGTTCGAGGCGGCCGAGACGGGTGACGAAGCCGTGGTCCGGGCGTTGCTGAAGGGCGGCGCCGATCCGAACTTAGCCACCACTGACGGCGCCACGCCCTTGCTGCCCGCCGCGTTCGGTAATTATCCGGTGAACAATCAGCTCTTTCCCAAGCTCGCCAATGCACAGTTGGGCGCGATCAAAGCCCTGGTGGAAGCCGGCGCGAACGTCAACGCTGCCACCGAGCGCGGCATGACGGCGCTGCATCTGGCGGC
Organism: Bryobacteraceae bacterium; assembly: GCA_044226365.1. Taxonomy (GTDB): domain Bacteria; phylum Acidobacteriota; class Terriglobia; order Bryobacterales; family Bryobacteraceae; genus JALHNI01. Next base: position 77,837 of record JBGAHE010000007.1, on the reverse strand, counting down.
GTCGCGCGCGGGCGATGACGTGGTCCGCTACCTGGTGGAGAAAGGCGCGAAGCTCGACGCCAAGGACGCCCGCGGCAACACGCCGCAGATGACCGCCGATAGCCGCGGCGCGCGCTCGACTTCGGCGTTGTTGAAGGAACTCGCGGCGAAGCAGGCCTCTCCCGCCCCCGCGGCCCGCTAGGAGAACCATGACGCCGTTCGAGGCCGTAAAGTCCGGCGATCTCGATGCGCTGCGCAGCCTGGGCGATCTGAGGAAGCCGGCGGACGACCTTGGCTGGCTCTTGCGCGCCGCCGTCGATGCGAACCGGCCGGAGGTGCTCGAGTTTCTGCTCGCGCAGGGGCTCGATCCCGATGCGAAGGTCCCGGTGCCCGACGGCGTCTTCACGTGGGGGATGCCGCTGTACGAATGTGTGCGGGCGCACCGGTACGCGATGGCGGAGATGCTCCTCGAGGCCGGAGCCGATCCGAACGGACAGGTCTATGCCAGCGGCACGCCGCTCTCTGAAGCCTACGGCCAGTGCGACGAGCGGATGATCGACCTGCTTGTGCGCTACGGCGGCAAGCCCAATGCGTCGATGGCCGGCTTCTACCGTCGCATGGATTTGGCGCTCCGGATGCTCGCCGAGCACGGCGACCAGGATTTACCGGACGACGGCTTTGCACGGGGTCCGGTGGCGGAGCAACTGATCGGTGCCGCGGCCCGGGGCGGCGATCCGGATATCCTGCGCCTGGGGCTCGACCGGGTATCGATTCCTCCTGGCGATCCGCGGTGGACCGGCTGGCTGACGGCCCCACTCGGCTTCTGGAATCACTGGATCGGACCCTGGTGTCATCCCGAGTGGGGCCGCGGCACCTACCTCGCCTGTTTCCAGATGCTGCTCGAACGCAGCGGCCCCCCTCTCGGCCGCCTGCCCGACGGAGCCACCGTGCTGCATAGCATCACCGCGATGGGCGACCATGTACGCGCCGAAGAGCGCGTGGCGTTTGCTGAAGCCGCTCTCGACGCCGGAGCCCGGCTCGATGCGCGAGACGATCGCTGGAAGAGTACACCGCTCGGGTGGGCTTGCCGCCAAAGACGGGTGGAATTGGTACGACTCCTGCTCGCGCGCGGCGCCGATCCAGTCGAGGCCGATACGGATCCGGCGACAACCCCGCTCGCTTGGGCCCAAGGCTCTCCGGAGATTGAAGCCCTGCTCAATTCCAAGTGAGCGCGGGCGGGTTAAACGAGACGATGTACTGCAAGCCCAGGACGTTGCCGAGCGTGCCTGGCGCGATCTGGCTTTCGACGGCCAGATAGCCCACCTTCAGGAGATGATCCGGGCGCGGTCGGAAGGCCGTGACGAACTCATAGGTGAGGTCGCGCCCGAGGCCGGAAGTCCGCCAGCGCGAGCCGACGCGGCCGGCGAAATACCAGCGGGCATTCAGGTTGAACTTGGCTTCGCCATAGGCCATGGTCTGGAAGAAGTAGGGCATGGCGCGATACGCATACTGAAAGCGCTGCAGTTCGCCATTCAGGTTCCAGCGGCCGCGGGCCCACTGGACGTCGACGCCGTAGCCGGTGACGGGAAGGCTCTTGGGGGTGGCTTCGTGGGGCGTGAAGAACCGATGCTGCCGGTGCAGATACGGCCCGCGCGTGCCGGAGACGCCGATGCGGAAGCCTTGCCGGATGGTGTAGCCGGCGCCGGCGGTCCAGTTCGGGTACTGATCGCTGTCGAGCAGACTGCGGGGGTTTGACGGCGAGGAGTTGGTGAACTGCAAACGTGCATCGAGCTTGCCGAGCGTCGTATTGATCTCCGCGCCGGGCAGGCCGTAGACGGTGGTGGGGAAGTAGTAGTAGCCGTAGCCGGGTGGCAGGTCGATCAGCCAGTTGCGGGCATCGTCGTAACGCAGCGGGAACGAGCCAAAGGCGGAGCTCAACTGCCCCACCTTCACGGTCAACGAACGGCCTTCCCGCACGCGCGTGTAACCGGCATAAGCCTGCAGTACGGCGAACTTGATCTTGTGTTCGCGCGAGGAAAGCTCTTCGTAGAAGTACGGCGTGGAGTGCACTTGCAAGGCCGCGTAGCCGAACCAGTTCGGGCCCAGCTTGAGCGTGGGGTAAAGCGTCGCGCGGAAGCCCGTCGTGACGGAGCCGCCCGGCGAGCCGGCCTGTTGCGGGCGCTCGGTCTGCGCCGTGAAGAACGTCACCGTGCCCGGGCCGGCGATGCCGAATTGCGCTTCCTGCGCCCAGAGGAGCCCGGCGAAGGCGCTAGTGCACAGGATCCAGTTCATAAGCCTTGCGTTGTTGCTCTTTCAGATTCTGGTCGAGCTCGACGAGTTGGGGGCCCGTCTCGGCGGCGGGCGGCGTCAGGATGCCGGCCTGGAACAGGCGCAAGAAGACTTCGACCACCGCCGGGTCAAACTGCGTGCCGGCGAAACGCCGCAAGGTTTCCTGTGCGGCAACTGACGGCGTGGCTTGTCGATAAGGCCGGTTGCTGGTCATTGCGTCGTAAGCGTCCACCACGTGCACGATGCGGGCGGCGAGCGGAATCTTGTCGCCGCGCAACCCCCAGGGATAGCCCGTGCCGTCGGCGTTCTCGTGATGCAGTTCAACGATCGACAGATAGTCGCGGAACTTCGCGACGCCTTCCAGAATGCGCTTCCCGATCACCGTATGGCGCTTGATGATCTCGAACTCGCCCTCGGTCAGCGGACCCGGCTTGCGCAGCACCTCGTCCGGGATGCCGATCTTGCCGATGTCGTGCAAGTTCGCGCCCACGCGGATGATCTCGATCTCCTGCGCGGAGAGGTTCATGGCCTTGGCGATGGCCACGGCATAGTCGCTGACGCGTGAACTGTGGCCGGCCGTGTACGGGTCGCGGGCGTCGAGCGTCTGAGCCATCGTCTGGGTGATTTCGAGATAGGTCTGGTCGAGCCGCCGTTGGGACTCCGCCACCGACGCCGCCGCCAGATTGAAGGCGCGCGCCAGTTCGTTCACTTCGAGTGTGCTCGAAGTCTCGGGGAAGTCGCCCTGCAATACGCCGCTGCGCTCGCTCTCGTGCAATCGTTCGATCAGGTCCACCAGCGGACGGGTCACGGCTCGAGCCCCAAATAGATCCGCCAGCAGCGCGGCTGCCAGCAGCACGCCCAAAACCAGCCAGAAGCCGAACGTGGCGGTGCCAAGCAACTGGCTGCTGGCCTGCTCCACCGAATGGAGGGTCCAGAGCGTGTAGCCGTCCTCGAGCAGACGGCGGTCGACGGGCAGGGCCAGGTAGTGATTGCCGGCCAGCACGACGGCGCAAGGCTCCGGCGCATGGCAATGATGGAAGCCGTCGGCGGGCGCCTCGCGCGGGAGGCCCACTTGAGCGGTGACGGCCTGACGCTCCACCAGCACCGCCTGCCGATGGAAGCTGGCCGGATCGAACGTCTTGCCGACCACGAGCGTGCCCAGGTTCTCGGGGCCGCTGTTGACGGGCACGGTGGCGAGCTCGAGCAGGCGTCCGCCCACCGGGGCCATCTGCCGGCCCTCGGGCGGCAGGCTCTCGATCGGCGTCCATTTCCTGTCGTGCCGCAGGATACCCGCGACGGCGCGGCCCTGGTCGTCACGCAGGCCGACGAAGTCCGCATCCAGCGAAGTCGCCATCTCGAGCAGATGATCCTGCGCGGTGAGCCTGGCAGCGGAGCTGTCGGCGGACTCGCGCGTCAGCGCCATCACGGCCTTGAGCGACGCATTCTCGGCCAGGGTCGAGAGCAGGCTCAGCCGCTGGCGCCGGGCATCGAGCCGCAGATTGGTCTGCGCCTGTTGAGCGTCTGCCAAGGTCTGCTGCAAGCCGCCGCGAACGTTCTCCACAATGCCGACGCGGAACCATTGGAAACCGGCGAGCAGCGCGAGGGCGATCGGCAGGAAGCCCAGCAGCAGAAACCGCAGGGACAACGGCAGCGCGCGCTTCATCGCTGGCTGACAACCTCGGACAACGGAATTTCGAAGTCGATGACGACGGGCTGGCCGGCCTTCACTTCAATCGTGCGTCGGAAGAAGCCAGCGCTTTTGTGCCACGCGGCCAGGCGATAGCGTCCCGGGGGCACTTGGCTGAGCGTGAAGTCGCCGTTCGCCGCGGGCTGCGTCACCCAACGGTTGGGCGCAATCAGCACCGCGCCGCTCATGTTCGGGTGCAGGTGACAATACAACTGCACGATGCCTGCCTGGTTAAAGGTCACGCTGCGGGACTCGCCGGCGGCATAGTTGCCGAGATCGAGCGGCTTCACTTTCGAGAGTGAAAAGACGTTGTGGAAGATGGGGTCCGAATTCGGGAAGCTGACGGTGGAGCCCACCGGCACGGCCACCACTTCCGGCTCGAAGCGACGCTGATGCTGGTCCATCGTGGCTTGCGTGGGGCGGCTCGGCAGGTCCGGCGAATCGAGATACACGACGACGCGGCGTAATTCGTTTTCGAGATTGGGCGGAGGCGTGGCGACCGGGATGGCCGAAGTGCGGTCGTAGATCTGCGGCACCGAAATCCGGCGCTTGGTGAGCGTGGAGGTGACCCGCACCCTTCCTGTAATCTCTCCGACCTGTGCGTAGGCCGCAAGGGTCAAGCCGACCCCCAACGCCATCTGCAAAAACCGCATTCTGCGAGAAATATCGGCGGAATTCGCCTTTCGGCGCAGAGCCTTTCCACAATTTGGCGAAAGCCGTTCAAAATCTTGGGGTTCGCTCGAGGAAACAGCGTGATACACTCGACGGCGTTATGGGTCTGTCCGGTTCGCCAGGGGAGCGGACATCTGAGGTGCGGGGCGCGACACCGGCCGAGCTCGAGGCCGCGTTTGAGGCCATTTTGAAGAGCGATGCCTTCTCCAAGGCTTATGCGATTCGCTCGACGCTGCGTTACTTGTGGGAGCATCGGCAGGCGCCGGTCGACGAGTATTCGATTGCTGTGCACGGCATGGGCCGGCGGCCGGATTTTGATCCGAAGGTCGATTCGGCGGTCCGCGTGACGATGGCGCGGTTGCGGGCGAAGCTCAAAGAATTCTACGAGGACGAAGGGCGCGCCTGCCCTCTATTGCTGTGGATTCCGCGCAACGGCTTTGATCTGGAGTATCACTACACGTCGCCCACGGACTCGGTGGCCACTCCCGTTTCCGTCCCCCCGGGCCGGCCCTGGCTGGCGCCGACGCTGGCCGCCCTGTTGATCATCGCCGTGGGCGTGGCCGCTGGAGCGCTTTACCGCCTCTCGCAAGTTCCCGCGGCGCCCGCCGCGTCGTCGGCCACCAGCGTGCCACCCTTCTGGGCCCGCTTCCTCGCCGGCAGCAAACGCGTCCTGCTCGTCCTGCCCGATACGCTCTTTCTGCAATGGCAGGATGGCCGTTTGAGCGTCGGCGATTCGTCCGTGGGCGCATTCTCGACCTGGACGTCGTCGCCGGCGCTGAAGGATTTCGCCGCCAAGCTCGGCAACCCCACCGGCTGGAACAACTTCATCTCGATTCCAGACGCGTTGGCGATCGTCCGCGTCATGCAGTACCTCGAAACCATCACTTCGCCGGTGCGCGTGTTGGCCACTCGCGATCTGCCGGTGGATTCGTTTCTCGAAACCAACGTCGTCCTCCTGGGGCTGCCCAGCACCTCGTATCATGTGCAGGCGCGGTCCGCGCACCTGAACTTCCGGATCGATGCCGACGGCCGCTCGATTCGCAACCTGAAGCCGAAGCCCGGCGAGCCGGCCGTTTACGACACCGTCCCCCAGACGGGCAAGCGGATCGTCTCGCACGGCGTGCTGGCCGTCCTGCCCGGCCGCACCGACGCGACCCGGACGTTGCTGCTGGCCGGCGCCAACACCCTCTACCTCGCACCCATGGTGAGCTCCGTGGGCCCGCTCGCGGAACTCGACCGCATTTGGCGCACTTCGGGGTCACCCAAGTACTTTGAGGCCGTCGTCGAGACGGTGACTGAAGGCGATGCCGTCCTGCGCATCCGCTTGGTGGCGTTCCGGCCTTTGGACTGACCAAAATCTCTAACTTCAAGTAATCATTACGTTACAGAACGTTACTGTCGCGGAGTTCTTGCGATACAGCAACGTTGCCTGCCACGATCGCGTTCGACCGCAGCCCTGTCCGCGGCCCGATTGTGGGAGGTCTACCGATGTTGTCGAGATTGGCGATCGTCTGCCTGTTTACCGGCCTGTTGCCGGCCGCCGACGTTCCACTCAAGAACCTGATCGACGAGCACATCTTCGGCAAGATGACGCGCGATGGCGTGCCGCATGCCCCGCTCGCGAGCGACTCCGAGTTCTTGCGCCGCGTCTACCTGGACCTCACCGGACGGCTGCCCACCGCCGACCAGGCGCGCCAGTTTCTCGCTGACCCCTCGCCCGACAAGCGCGACAAATTGGTGGACTCGCTCTTCCCTGCCCTGCCCACCCCCGGCTTCGGCCGGCGCACCGAGCGCCCCTTCCTCGACCGCTGGGCCTATTTCTTCTCCGACCTCTTCCGCAACAACGAAGAGCTCCGCGACGGCATCGTCGGGTTCCATGCCTTCAACTTCAAGGCGCTGGAACTGAACCTCCCCTACGACCAGTTCGTGCGCGAACTGCTCACCGCCTCCACCATCAGCACCTGGACCAACGGCCCCTCGAACTTCCTCGCGCGCCACAAAGTCGGAGAAGGGGACGGCTACTCGAGCATGAACCACGAGGACACGGCCGACGAGGTCGCCATCTCGGCCACTAAGCTCTTCCTCGGCGTCGACACGCAGTGCATCTCCTGCCACGACGGCAAAGGGCATCTCGAGAAGGTGAACCTGTGGCTCGCCCGGCACAAACGCGCCGACGTCTGGCGCCAGGCGGCCTTCTTCGGCAAGCTGCGCGTCGAGCCGATCTTCGGGCGGCTGCCGGAATTCGTCGTCGACGATACGGCGGCGGGCTACGACCTGAAGACCAAAAGCATGTTGCGCCTGCCGCGCTACAAGACCGATATCACACCCACCTTCCTGCTCACCGGCGAAAAGATCGCGCCGCAGCCGGGCGAGAGCGAGCGCCAGGCCTTCGCCCGCCAACTCACCTCGCATCCGCAATTCGCCCGCGCGGCGGTCAATCTCTTCTGGGCGGAACTGATGGGGCATGGCATCGTCGACCCGCCCTTCGGCTTTGACCTCGACCGGCAGGACCCGGCCGCCAAGTTACCCGAGGGCTGGACGTTGCAGCCCACGCATCCGGAGTTGCTCGAAGCCTTGGCCGCGGGCTTCCGCGAGCATCACCACGACCTGCGCTGGCTGATGAAGCTGATCGTCAAAAGCAGCGCCTATCAGCTTTCCTCCGTCGCGCCGGCCACGTGGAAGGAACGCCACGAGGACTACTTCGCGCGCCGCATGGTGCGCCGCCTGAGCGCTGAGCAACTCTGGGACGCCATCAGCCAAACCAGCGGCCTCTTCGAGAACTTCCAGGTGCGTTACGACGACGACAAGTTCAAGTACACGATGCAGGCGCGCTTCTGCCACGACTACGAACAGAGCCACCCGGACCTCTACCGCATGATGAAGGACTTCGGCCAAACCGTGCGTGAGGACCCGGCCACCGAGCGCTCCAGCATGATCCAGTCCGGCAATCTGCTGAACAACGAGTTGATCGCGGCGAAGGCCAAGGCCGTGAAAGGCAGCCGTCTCGAAACTTTGCTGGCGAGCGGCAAAAGCAATCGTGAAGTGATCGACGAACTGTTCCTGGCCGCTCTCAGCCGCTATCCGTCGCCGAAAGAACTCGCGGTGGCGACCAAGGCATTCGAGAAGGACCGGCAGGTCGGCGCCGAGGACCTGCTTTGGACGCTCTTCAACCGGCTCGACTTCATCTTCAATTTTTGAGGCATCCATGAATCTCACTTCTTTGCCCACGTTGACGCGCCAGGAACTGCTGCGGCTAGGCTCGCTCTCCATCACCGGCGGCTTCCTGAATGGCCTGGCGAAACCTCTGCGCGCCTGGGCCGGCGAGAAGATCACCCCGCGCGGCTCGGCCGATTGCGTCATTTTCGTGAACCTTTGCGGCAGCCCTTCTCAGATGGACACCTTCGACGTGAAGGAAGCGAAGTGGACGCCGCCAGACCTGGACATTCGCACCACGCCGTTCGGCTATCGGTGGCCGCACGGGCTGATGCCCAAGCTGCCGGGCGTGCTGCGGCATGCGGCCGTCGTGAGGTCGATGGCGGCGTGGGAGACGTTGCACACGCTCGGGCAGTTCTACCAACAGGTGGGGCATCAGTTTAATGCGGCCCGCGCCAAGGAGATGCCGTCCATCGGTTCGGTGATCGCTTACGAAACGCTGGGCAAGGCGAAGGAATCGGACTACCTGCCGCCGTTCGTCTCGATGAGCTTCCCCGCTTCGAACGTCAACGGCGCGCTGATCCGCGAAGGTTATCTCGATAGCAGCACGTCACCGTTGGCGATCGACCTTACCCGGACGCTGAACGTGCCGTTCGTGCTGAAGCCCGCCGAGAAGCAGCGCTTTGAAAGCCGTGTGCAGTTACTCGAAGCGATCGACGAAAGCCGTCGGCTTACCGGGCCAGGCGTCTCGAAACGCCTGAGCGAGTGGAAGTCGCTCACCGATGGCGCGCTCAAGATGATGCGGACGCCGAAGGTGGAGGAGGTCTTTACGCTTTCGGAGACCGAGCGCGCGCGTTATGGCGGCACGCCCTTTGGCGACTCCTGCCTGATCACGCGCAACATGGTGACGGCTTCGGCGGGCGTCCGCTACGTGCTGCTGAATCAGGATGGCTGGGACCATCACGGCAAGCTCTACGGGCAACAGTCGATCGGCGAGAATCCGATGGCCCGCGGCGGCCTGTATAAGAACTGCTACGAGCTCGACCGCGGCCTTGCGGCTCTGGTGGAAGACCTCGCGCGCCTGAAGACGGCCGACGGCCAGACGTCTTTCCTGGACCGCACCCTGGTGGTGGCCTTAGGCGAGTTCGGCCGCACGCCGGGCGAACTCAATGACGTTAAAGGTCGCGACCACTGGCTCGACGTACGCGCCGGCCTGTTCTTCGGCGGGGGCGTCCAGGGCGGTCGCGTCATCGGCCAAACCGACGATCTGGCCGGCAAGATCACCAAGTTCGACTGGAAGCTGAAGCGTCCGATTTATCCGGAAGACGTCACGGCGACCATTTACTCCGTCTTAGGCATCGATTGGACCAAGAAGATCGAAGGCGCGCCCTCGGGCCGGGTCTTCGAATATGTCGAGCCGATGTCCGGCACCACGTATCTCGGCAGCACGGAAGTGGCCGAATTATTCACTTAGTCTGTTACACCGCGTAGTTACACCAACCATTCCACGAGGAACTCTATGAGGATGCTATCCCCTGTCACTGTGCTCGGCATGCTTTGCTGCCTGAGCCTGCCGCTCATGGCCCAGTCGGGCTCCGCCGCGCTGAACGGCACCGTCACTGATTCGCAAGGAGCGGTCCTGCCGGGAGCCGTGATCGTGGCGATGCACGAAACGACCAACGTCGAGTATCGAAGCACCACCACCGAATCCGGCGTCTTTACGATCCCGGCGCTGCCGGTGGGCCCGTATCGGCTCACCGTGGAAGCCGCCGGCTTCAAGCGCGAAACCCGCGGCGGCATCTTACTGCGGGTCTCGGACAACGTGCGCGTCGACTTTCAGATGAGCGTCGGCGCAGTGAGTGAGACCGTGGAAGTGACCGGCCAAGCCGTGCTGGTGGATTCATCAAGCGCCACCATCAACAAGGTTGTGGAAAGCCGCCGCCTGGTGGACTTGCCGCTCAATGGCCGCAGTGCGCTTTCGATGGTGGTGCTGACGCCGAACGTGCGTTCATCGAACGTCTCTGCCCAAGGTTTTGCCGATCGCGGCGCGAACGTCTCGTCGTTCAGTGTCAACGGTGGCCCGATGTCTTATAACAACCTCACGCTCGACGGCGCGAGTAACAATAACGCCCGCAACTATGATTCGAACGTCAATCCGGCCGTCGATGCGGTGGAGGAGTTCAAGGTGGAAAGCGGCGTGATGTCGGCGGAGAACGGCTATACGCTGGGCGGCGTAGTGAGCCTGGTGACGAAGTCCGGCACCAATGTCTTCCACGGCTCGCTCTATGAGTTTCTGCGCAACGACGCCTTCGATGCGCGCAACACCTTCGCCACGCGCAAGCCGCCCCTGCGTTACAACCAGTTCGGCGGTGCCATCGGCGGGCCGATCCGCCGCGACAAAACCTTCTTCTTTGCGAATTACGAAGGTTGGATTCTGCGTAACTACTACACCGTCACCGCCACCACGCCCACCAATGCGCTACGTTCCGGCGACTTCTCGCAATACCGCAACAACCAGGGCGCGCTGATTCCCATCTTCGACCCGTCGACCAACACCGTGAATCCGTCGGGCGGCGGCTTCCTGCGCACGCCATTTCCCGGCAACGTGATTCCCGCCAATCGGCTGGACCCGGTGGCGCAGAACATCTTCAAAGTCTATCCGCAGCCGAACGTCACTCCGACCAACGCCTTCACCAACGCCAATAACTTCACCGGCAACTTCGATGCGCGCTCGCAGGCGCGCCAAGCGACGGGCAAGCTCGATCAGCACTTCTCGCCCTCGAACCGCATGGGCCTTCGCTATACGTGGTGGCAGCATCTGGACGATCAGGCGGCGAACAGCACTCCCTACTTCGACCGCGAATACCGCACGCGCAATGACGACTATAAGAACTTCAACATCGTCGTCGACGACACACATACCTTCACGCCGCGTGTGCTGAACACGTTCCGCGCAGCGATCTCGCGGCAGAACTTCCTGTTTGCCCCCGGCACCAGCGGCACGAATCCGGTGACGAAGTTCGGCTTGCCGAACAACGTGCCGGACGTGGTGGCGCCCATCGTGGTGATTGCCGATTCGCCCGAGATTCAACCCTTTCCGCGCACGGCGTTCTCGTCGCCCGGCTCAATCGGCATGTACACGCTGCAATTGCAGAACACGGTCAACTGGATCAAGGGCCGGCACTCGATCAAGATCGGCGGCGACATCCGGCGCAACCTCTATGCCATCTATCTGACAGCGGCGATCTCCGGACAGTACAACTTCAATAGCCGCCTCACTGCCAACCCGCAAGCGCTGGCCGGCACGGGCTCCGGCCTGGCGAGCTTCGCCCTCGGCCAGGTTGCCACCGCCACGATCGACTCGAACATCGGCGTCTCCTATCCGAGTTACTCGCAGGCTTACTTCATTCAGGATGACTTCAAGGTGACGCGTAACTTCACCCTCAACCTTGGCCTGCGTTATGACTTCCAGCAGATTCCCTATGAGCGCAACAACGGCATCTCGATCTTCAACGCCACGGCTATCAATCCGGAGAACCGCCTACCTGGCAAACTCGAGTTCGCGGGCAAGGACTTCCAGGGCGGCCCGATCAACAACGATCGCAATGACTTCGGCCCCCGCGTCGGCTTCGCCTGGGATGTGCTCGGCAACGGCAGCACGGTGCTGCGCGGCGGCTATGGCGTCTATTACCCGTTCATCTTCCCGATCACCGCGGGCGGCAACGGCTATCCGTCGCCCGGCTTCACGAATAATTTCACCAACTACAATCCGCCCGGCAATAACGTGGACCTGCCCGCCTTCCAATTCCGCGGCGGTTTGCCGACGCCGCCGGTGGCGCCGTTGGGGTCCGCCGTCGGCCCCAGCGCTTTCCAAAGCCAAAGCGTCTCCGCCATGCAACGCAACGATCGCACGCCGTACTCCCAGCAGTTCACGTTGTCGCTGCAGCGCCAGTTGAAGGGTGGGTATCTGCTTGAGGCGAGTTACTCCGGCAATAAGGGAACGAAGTTGGCGGGCGCCAGCTACGACTATAACCAGATGGATCCGCAGTTCACCTCGCTCGGTTCTTCACTGCTCGACAACGTGCCGAACCCCTACGCGGGTGTGGTGTCGGGCGCCTTCGGCAGCGCCACGATTCAACGCCGCCAGTTGCTGCGGCCGCTGCCTTACTATGGCAACGTCAGCATCACCAATCCGCACGACGCGAGTTCCATCTATCACTCGTTCCTGCTGAACCTCGAGAAGCGCTTCTCGAAGGGCTTTGTCTTCCTGGCGTCTTATACATTCGGCAAGTCGATCTCGGACGGAGTTACCGCGAAGGCCGGCACCGCCGAGCAAGTGAACGTCACCGATTTCCAGGCCGGCAAGTTCAACCGCGCCGTGGAGCGTGCCATCGATCCGACCGACTCTGCCTCGCGCTTCGTCACCAGCGGCGTCTACGAACTGCCGTTCGGCCCCGGCAAGCCCTTCAATAGCTCGATGGGCTTCGTCAATCGCCTCATCGAGGGCTGGCAGGTGAATGGTGTGCTGGTGCTGCAATCGGGCTTTCCGCTGGTGATTCGCGGTGCAAACAACAATCTCGCCAACCGCCCGAACTCCACTGGCGTCAGCGCCGAGTTGCCGGCCGATCAGCGCACGGTGAAGCAGTGGTTCCGCACGGACGTCTTCACCAATCCTGCGCCTTTCACCTTTGGCAACGTCGGACGCACGCTCCCCGACGTGCGCGGTCCGGGGACGGCGAACATCGACCTCTCGCTGATCAAGAACACGCGCGTCAACGAACGCTTCCGCTTGCAGTTCCGCGCCGAAGCCTTCAACGTCGCCAACCACGCCAACTACCGCTTGCCGAACACGACGTTCACCCCGGACGCGCAAGGCCGCAACGCCAATCCGAACTTCGGCGTGGTGACCGCGGCCCGCGATGCCCGCATTGTCCAACTGGGGTTGAAGCTATTGTTCTAAAAAACTTCCAACTTTTGCGAACCATTGGCCGCCTTGAGCGTATAGTCCTGTAGTTTAACTAAAGGAGCGCGCGATGGCGGATTCAAGCGAAGTCCTGCCCGGGACATTGGAACTGATGGTGCTCAAAACACTGGACACGCTGGGGGCGATGCACGGGTATGGCATCGCCCAACGCATCCTGCAGATTTCCGACGGCGTCCTCGACCTCAACCAGGGCTCGCTTTATCCCGCGCTGTTGCGCATGGAGCAGCGCGGCTTCATTCGCAGTGACTATGGACTTTCGGAAAACAACCGCCGCGCGCGCTTCTACGAACTCACCGCCGCCGGTCGCAAGCGCCTCAAGACGGAGATTGCCGGCTGGCAGCGTACCGTGTCCATCATGCGGCGTTTGCTGGAGGCCGAAGCATGAGGCCGAGCGAGTTTTGGGCGCGCACCCGGGCGTGGTTTGCCCGGGCCGGGACGCAACGACGGATTGACGAGGAGACCGAGTTCCATCTGGCGATGCTGGAAGAGCGGTATCGCCGCGAGGGACTCGAGGTTCGCGCCGCCCGTGAGCGCGCCCGCCGCGAGTTTGGCGGCGTTGCGGCGATGCAGGAAACCTTCCGTGAACAGGCTGTCTGGCCCTGGTTCGACGAGATCCTGCGCGACCTCCACTATGGCTGGCGCGCCTTTCGCCGCACTCCCGGACTCACCTTGCTGATTGTGCTGACGCTCGGGTTGGGCATTGGCGCCAACACGGCCATCTTCAGCTTCCTCGACGAGCTGCTGCTGAAGCCGCTTCCCTATCGCGACCCCGGCAGCCTGGTGCGCGTGGGGCGGATCTGGAATCGTACGCAGCTGGGCGCGCTGGGTCCGCGTGACTATGTCGCCGCGCGCGACCATGCGCAGAGCTTCGCCGCTACCGGCGTCGCCTTTCTCACCCGCGGGGAGAATCTCGAAGCTGGCGGCCAGGCGCGCCACTTGCCGGGCACCAAAGTGAGCGAAGGCTACTTTCGCACCTTGGGCGTCAACCCCTCGCTGGGGCGCCTGTTCACCGCCCAGGAAGATGTGCCGCAAGGGCCGAAAGTCGTGCTGCTCAGCGAGGACTTGTGGCGCAGCCTCTTCGGCGGTGATCCGGCGGCGATCGGCCGCACCGTTCGCGTGGGAGGTGAACCGCACACCGTGGTGGGCGTGCTGCCCGAGTGGGTCACGCGCCGCGAGCGCGGCCGCTTCTGGACCCCGCTGCAACTGGCGCCGCTGGGCAACGACGAGAACTACACGATGGTGGCGCGGCTCAGGCCCGGCGTTAGCGCGACGCAAGCGCGGAGCGAACTCGAAGCACTCTGGCAGCGCGAGCACCCGCAGCAACCGGCGCCCTTGGCCGGGGTGAGTCCGTTGGCCGAATCAGAAGCCGCGGAGTTCCGTCAGCCGGTGCTGCTGCTCTATCTGGGCGTGTGCATTGTGCTGCTGGTGGCCGCGCTGAACGTCGGCAACCTTTTGCTCTCGCGCGCCGCGGCCCGAGCGAAAGAAGTCGCGGTGCGCGCTTCGCTAGGCGCCGGCCGCGCTCGGCTCTTGCGGCAGATGCTCACCGAAAGCGTCCTGCTCTCGGCGCTGGGTGGAACTGCGGGATTGTTGTTGGGCACTGCCTTGGTCCGCGTGTTGGCGGCGCAAGCGCCCGAAGGTCCCCTGCGCGATGTTCGCCTCGACGAACGCACGTTGCTGTTCACCCTCGGACTCTCGCTCGCCGTCGGACTCCTGTTCGGCCTCGCCCCCGCCGGGCACGCGCTGCGGCTCGATCTGGTGGAGACGCTCAAGATTGGCACGGCCAAAGCGGGCGCCAACCTCCTGGGCCGTCAAGGCCTGGTGATCGCGCAAGTGGCGCTCTCCATGATGCTGCTCGCCGGCGCGGGCCTTCTCGTGCGCACCGTCATGAACCTGCGCGCCGTCGACCTGGGCTTCGAGCCGCGCCAAGTCTTCACCGCCGCCATGGCCCTCAATGAGGCACGCAAGCAAGACAAGCCGGCCCTGATGCGTTATTACGACGAAGCCCTGACGCGCATTCGCCAAGTGCGCGGCGTGCAGCAGGCCGCCGTCGTCACGCAACTGCCGGTGGAAGGTCAATTCAATCTGCCGCTCGAACTGCTGGACTCTTCCCAGCCGCAACTCTCGCGCGGCCTGCAGTTTCGTGCACAAACGCACGATGCCTTCGCCGTTCTCGGCATGCAGCTCCGCCAAGGGCGCGGCTTCACCCCCGCGGATCGGCTCGGCACGCCACCCGTCGCCGTGGTGAACGAATCCTTTGTGCGGCAGATGCGCGCCAAGCTGGGCAATCGGCTCGGCCTGCGGCGCCTGGGCGGCACCGAGCCCTGGACCATCGTCGGTGTCGTCAACGATGTCCGCGAAGTGGGCCTCAAGCGCCCTGCCCCGCCTGTCGTCTATATGTTGGCTGAGCAACTGCCGCAGCGCGCGTTGACTGTGGTTCACTCCTTCGTGCCGGCGAAGTGGATTGTGCGGCTCGCGCCTGGCTCGTCCAACGGGGCATTGCGCGAAGTGACGGCGGTGGCCGGCGCGCTCGATGCCGCGCAGCCCTTTCAGGAGTTCCGCCCGATGGACGAAGTGGTGGGTGCGACGATTCGGCAGGAGCGCTTCCTGATGACGCTGCTCGGCGCCTTCGCCGCGCTCACCCTGATGATGGCGGCCAGCGGCCTCTACGGCACGCTCGAATACGCGGTGCTTGCGCGGCGGCGGGAGATCGGCATTCGCATGGCGTTGGGCGCGCGGGGAGTGCAGGTGGCGGGTCTGGTGGCGCGCCATGCATTGGCGCTTACGGGGGTGGGTCTGGGGTTGGGTCTGGCGGGGGCTTATTGGACCACGCAGTGGATGAAGAGCTTTCTTTTCGAACTGAAACCAGCAGACCCGGCGAGCCTGTTGGCTGCCGGGTTGATTCTGCTGTTGGTAAGCGCGGTGGCGGCGCTGGGCCCGAGTTGGCGGGCCGTGCGCCTCGATCCTCTGGAAACGCTGCGCCGCGACTAGGGCTCGAGAATCACCTTCATCAGGTTGGGCTCGTGCGAGTAGAGACGCTTGAACCAGTCGGCGCCTTCGGCGAGCGGCGCGCGCGCGCTGATCATCTCGTCGACATTGATGGTGCCATTGGCCAGTAACTCAATGCAGGCCGGGTATTCGCCGTTCGAAGCACAGGAGCCCTGCAGACGAATCTGGCGCGTGACCACCGCCTGCAGCGGCAGTTCGATGTTCGGCGACAGGTTGCCGATCAGGGTGACCGTGCCGCCCTTCTTCACGCTCAGGATGGCCGTCTTGATGGGGGCGGCCGCGCCCACGGCTTCGAGGGCCACATCGGCGCCCCGCCCGCCGGTGAGCTCCTGGATCGCCTTGGGCACATCGACATTCTTCGGGTTCAGGCCCACTTCGGCGCCCAGGCGCTTGGCGGCTTCGAGCTTGTTGTCGTCCAGATCCACGGCGAAGACCCGCGCAAAGCCGGCGGCCTTGGCGGCCTGAATCGTCAACAGGCCGATCATGCCGCTGCCCACCACCACGGCCGTATCGCCCAGGCTCTTGGGCGTGATGTTGACGGCGTGCACGGCGATGGAGACAGCTTCGATCATCGCGGCGCGCGCGAAGTCCAGCGTGTCGGGAAGCTTGTAGAGAATGCGGGCCGGCACCGAGACCAGTTCAGCGAACGCGCCGTGACGGCGGAACTCGCCGCAGGAGACGCCCAGCACCTGCCGGTTGTCGCACAGGTTGATTTCGCCACGCGAACAGAAGTAGCACTGGCCGCAGGAGACGGTGGAGTCGAAGGTGACGCGGTCGCCCTTCGCCCAGCCCTTCACATTTCCCCCGACCTCTTCGATCACCCCCGCCGCCTCATGTCCCATCACGATCGGAGGGATGCGGCGGCCGGTGGAACCATCCAGCCCATGCACGTCCGAGCCGCAGATGCCGCAGGCTTTCACACGGATCAGCACCTCGTCGGGGCCGATGGTCGGCTCAGGCACATCCTGATAGCCGAGTTGCATGTACTGTTCGAGAAGTAGCGCTTTCATGGGATCGCTACCGTTTTAACACGCGCCGGCGTCCGCAAGAATTCTAAATCCAAAAACACGGAAGCGTAGTATTATTAGACAATGCGGAGTTGCGGCATTTTGGCATTCCTCATCGCCTCCGCGGCCGTTGGCTCTGCGCAGGAAGTTTCGCAGCGAAATTACGGCGAAGCCTTACAGAAAACCCTTTATTTCTATGACGCGCAGCGCTCCGGCGCTTTAGGTGCGTCGAATCGTGTGCCCTGGCGTGGCGACTCTGCCCTCACCGATGGCGCCGATAACAAAGTCGACTTAACGGGCGGCTTCTATGACGCCGGCGACCACGTTAAATTCGGCTTCCCCATGGCGTCGTCCGTCACGCTGATGGCCTGGGGCGCGATCGAGTATCCCGGTGCCTATCGCGACTCGAAGCAGATGCCGCACTTACTCGCCAACCTGCGTTGGGCCACGGATTACTTTCTCCGTGCGAGTACTACGCCGGATGAACTATGGGGCCAAGTCGGCAACGGCGAAGCCGACCATGCGTTTTGGGGCGCCGCCGAAGTGTTGCCCATGGCGCGCCCGTCGTTCAAGATTTCCGCCGCCTGCCCGGGTTCGGACTTAGCCGCTGAAACTGCCGCCGCGCTCGCCGCCTCGGCCATGGTCTTCCAAGCCAACGGCGACGAGAGCTACGCCACCACCTTGCTGGCGCGCGCCGAGTCGCTTTATCGGTTTGCGGACCGTTATCGCGGCCGTTATACCGATTGCATCAAGAATGCGGCTTCCTTTTATAACTCCTGGTCCGGCTACGAAGACGAGTTAGCTTGGGGCGCGGCGTGGCTGTATCGCGCCACCAAGAAAGCCGACTACCTCACCAAAGCCACCCAGGCTTACAACAATCTGGGCCGCGAAAACGGCACGCCGCACCGTGTCTATAAGTGGACCCACGGTTGGGACGATAAGACTTACGGCACTTACGTGCTGATGGCTCAGCTTACCGGGCAGCAGGAATATCGCGCTGACGCCGAGCGCTGGCTCGACTACTGGACCAGTGGCTTCAACGGCGAGCGCGTGCGCTACACGCCCGGCGGCTTGGCCTGGCTCGACCAGTGGGGCTCACTCCGCTACGCCGCCAATACCGCGTTGCTGGCCTTCATCTATAGCGATTGGCTGCAAAGCGGCAGTCAGGACTCGGTGCGCGCCGCGCGGTATGTGAACTTCGCCGAGCGGCAGATGAATTACATGCTGGGCGACAATCCGCGCCAAAGCAGCTACGTGGTGGGCTTCGGGCCGAACGCGCCACGCAACCCGCATCACCGGACGGCGCACGGTTCTTATGCCGATAACATCAACTCGCCGACCGAGTCGGTGCATGTGCTCTACGGCGCGCTGGTCGGCGGCCCCGATGCCTCCGACGGCTACGCGGACTCCCGCACGGACTATGTGAAAAACGAAGTGGCGCTCGACTATAACGCCGCCTTCGTTGGTGCCTTGGCGCGCATGTATCGCCGCTACGGCGGCACGCCGCTCGCGACTTTCCCGCCGACCGAAGTTCGCAATCGCGATGAGCTCTTTGTCGAAGCGTCGATCAATGCGCAGGGGGCGAACTACACCGAGATCGCCGCTTACGTGAATAACCAGTCGGCCTGGCCGGCGCGCCGCACCAAGGCGCTCACCTTGCGCTACTTCTTCACGCCTGATTCGAATGACCTGGGCGATCTCACGGCGAGCACCGGCTTCAACCAGTGCGGCGCGATCAGCACGCCGGCGCGCTGGTCCGACCTGGTGGCTTACGTCGACATCACGTGTGCCGATCTCGCCCCGGCCGGGCAAAGCGCCTACCGCAAGCAGGTGCAGTTCCGCCTCACCAGCCGCGCCGCTTGGGATTCTTCGAACGACTGGTCCGCCACCGGCCTCGCCTACCCCGCGCCCGGCCTGCTGAAGACGACGCGCATCGCGCTCTATGAGAACAGCCTGCTGGTGTGGGGGCAGGAGCCCGCGCGCGGCAAACCCGCCGAACTCAGCATCCTGACGCCCGAACTGCCTGGCGCCACCGCCGGCAAGACCTATCGCGCCTCGCTCGCCGCCACCGGCGGCGTGCCGCCTTATCGCTGGAGCCTCGAAGGCGGCTTGCCCGAAGGCCTCGTCCTCGATGCCGCCACCGGCGTCCTCAGCGGTCTGGCGACTGCGTCAGTGGATTTGACGCTCCCGGTGAATGTCACCGACCAGTTGGGCGTCGTCGCTACCAAAGAATTGCGCCTGACGGTAGCCCCGCCCGCGGCGCTTGAAATCAGCACGCGCGCGCTCGCCGTGGCGCATGTGGGCGGCAGCTATACGGTGCGCCTCGAAGCCAACGGTGGCATTGGACCGTATACCTGGGCCGTGGTGAATGGTTCGCTGCCCGCGGGGCTGACGCTTTCCGAAGGCGTCATCTCCGGTAAGGCGGCCAACATCGGCACCACGCAATTTGACCTCGAAGTGACCGACCAGACTGGCGTGCGCGTCACGGGCAGCTTCGAACTCATTGTCGATGCCGCGGCTCCCGTGGTGTCGCAACTGCGCGCTTTCTATCGCGCGAACTTCGCCGCCGAACGAGGCAATCAGTTGGGGCCGCACTTCAAGATCGTCAATGCCGGCGATAGCCCGGTGCCGCACTCCCAACTGACCCTGCGCTATTACTTCACCCCTGATGCCCCCAAGCCCTTGAACGCCTGGTGCGACTGGGCCGCGATCGATTGCGCCAACATCAAGATGCGCTTTGTCGACGTGGGCGGTGGCGTCACTTATCTCGAAGTGAGCTTCGACACGGCCGCCCGTCCGGTGCCCGCGGCAGGCGATAGCGGTGAGATCCAACTGCGCGTCTCGAAAGAAGATTGGTCGGACTTTGATCAGACCAACGACTACTCCTTCGATGCGGCCAAGCGTACGCTCACCGAATGGGATCGCGTGACGCTCTATCGGGACCGCGTGCTGGTTTGGGGCATCGAGCCTTAAGCCGCCGAGCTACTTCACCACCAGGCTGAGCGCATTGGCGGCTTTGCCGTCCACCACCAGTTCCACCGGCACCTCGCCGCGTCCCCGCAGTGAAAGCGGCAGCGGCCCCGCACTCACCTGATCGACTCCAGGCAACTGCGCATGCGGCCCGGCGAAGCTCACCGGGACGGCGACGCCGCCGATCTGCAGCCGCACCCCAGTCAGGCTGGTGCGTCCGCGAAAGCCCGTGCCGTAAAGCGTTACGAAGGTGTTGGCGACATCGGCGCCGACGTCGACCGGCTCGCTCAACGGCGTGCTACGTCCGTTCAAGACCGCTTCGCCCAACGCCAGACCCTGTCCCGAACCATTCGCCGAGAACAGGCCCGGCGCCACCGGGACCACCTTCAGATAGCCGATCGCCACATTCTGCCCGCTGTTGCTGATGCTGACCACTGCATCGCCCATCGCCGTGCCCGCGTTCACCACATAGTTCACCTGATTGGGCGCCGCCAGCAGTAGCGGAGCCGTGCGGCGCACCCCGGCAAAGTCAACGATGTTGACGCTCGAACCCGCCAGGCTCACCGCGGGCGATCCGCCCGAGACCTCCGTCACCGGCGCGAGGCCGCGCGCAAAGCCGCTCACCAGAGACTCCGGCGCCACGGTGTTGGAGCTATACGTGGCGGCCGACACGCTGATCAGGTCTCCAGTGGAGAGCGTCGGAACCACGCGAAAGGCCACCTGAGGCTCGGCCAGCGGATCGTCCATAAACGCCGGGACCGGCGCGATCGTCGGCGGATGCTGCACCTCCACACCCGGATGAATTGGCGCCAGGGTCGCCAGATAAGTCGCCGTGCCCAACTGAGCCACGCCGTTCGGCGCAAACAGCCGAATATTGAAACTGATCTCTTCGACCTTGTCGGGATCGCTCGAGACCACTTCCCACGCCAGCGTCACCACGCCATTGGCGGGCCGGATGATCGTAAAGCCATCGTTCGACGCGAACGTCTCGAGGAACGGCCCGTAGCCGTTCTCGTCCGTGTAGGAGAGAATCGCGCGCGGCGCCGTCGAGTAGTTGGTGGTGCCGGGCGCCACGTCGCGCACGCTCACCAGGAAGAAGACGTTGTCCGGAATGTCACTGAGCACGAGCTTCAAGCGCGTGCCGGAATCGGCCAGGCCCGCCAGGTTCAAATTGTTCTTATCGGGGAACCGGCCATTGAAGAAACCGCTCTCGGTGTTCAGCCGCGCGCCCGCTTCGGCCTGGCTCGCCAGGAAGGTTGGGTCGGCGCCGCTGGTGGCCAGGCTGCGCCGGCGAAAGGCACTGGCAAAGCCTTCGGTGAACTTGATGTTGAAGCCAAGCCCGCGGCCCGGATTGTTCTGCGGGATCATGGCCGGCGTCACCAGCAGTGCCGCCGCCGTCGGTGCGACCGCCGTGTCGTCAGCGGTACGGATCGCCGCCTTCACGCCCGGCGCGGCCACGCCCGCCACCACCTCCGCCTGATCGATCGGCAACAACCGCCCGCCCGAATCGAACACTTGCGTGTTCAGCGTGAGGTTGCGCGGCGCCGGCGTCAGCGGAATCTTAGTGGCGTTGGCGCGCAGATTGGTGATGCGCAGCCGGCGCGTCTTGCCCGCACCCGGCGGGTCAATCGGCACGCGGCGAAAGATCACCGCATTGTTCTGCAGTTGCTTGCCCTGGAAGACGTTCGGCCCCGCAGTGCCGGCCTTCGCCGGACAACCCTCGGCGCCCTCCTCGGGCAGGCACACTGCCTGGCGCGCGGGCGCCGGATCGTCCACCAGCAGCAGCGTATCGTTCCACAGGATCACCGGCGCCAGCGGACCCTCGAGAATCAGCGTCGTCGGCGCCTTGGGCGGCGGCACCACGCGATTGGCCAGCGTGGTGCTGGAAACGACGATGACCTCGAACTGCGGCAGGGGCGCTCCCGCGGCGGTCGGCGTGCCGCCCGTGCAATCGAGCACCACATCAGAGAGTAGTTCGGCCAGGCCTTCGGCGCGCAAACCGGCTGCCGGTACGTCGACTCGACGGCAGGTGAGCGATTGGGCGGAAAGGCTGCAGGCGGCGGACGTCAGACAGACGGCCGCCCACAGCGCGTTTCGATTCAGCATAGGGAGTCTTAGAGGCCGAAGGGCCGCAAGCCTTTCCAATCCGGCACCGAAGGCAAGCCGAATTCCTGCATCACCGAACGCGGACGAGTCGAGAAGCGCAAGTAGATGCCGACCGCTTGTGAACTGTAGTCGCGCGAGTTGTTGAAGTTCGAATAAACCCCCAGATGCCAGTTCGGCGTCACCTGATAAGCCACCCGCGCATCCATATCGTAGTTCGCGCCCGTCGCCGAGCGGCGCGGATACACCGGTCCGTTTTTGCCCTGCAACGCCGTCAGCGTTGGGAAGTAAGGCGCACTCTCTTCTTCGAAGTGTTGCGAGCCCAGGCTGCCGTGCACCGCATACTGCACCTTCCGCCGATACAGTCCCCGCCACTCGAGCGGGAAGCTCATCAGCAAATAACGCTGCGGACTGAAGTAGCCGCCATGGCCCAGCGTGTAGAACCGCAGGTTCTTCTCGTAGTGCATGGCGAAGAGGTTGAAGCCGCCCGTGAGCGAGCCATCCTGATTGCCGAACAGCTTCCAGTAGGCGCCGATGTTCCCGTCCAGGCGCTGATTGTCCAGCACCTCCTTACCTGTGAGTCGCTGGAACCCGACGCTGCCGTAGAAGCCCGATTGCTCGCCGCCGAAGCGTCCTTGCGCCGAGGCGCCCGTGGAGACCACGCCGCCCCAAAC
The DNA here is from genome assembly GCA_044226365.1 of Bryobacteraceae bacterium. Lineage (GTDB taxonomy): Bacteria > Acidobacteriota > Terriglobia > Bryobacterales > Bryobacteraceae > JALHNI01. The sequence goes on along the minus strand of JBGAHE010000007.1, from coordinate 55,313 downwards.
CCGATTGCTGATCGGGTCGCGCACGCCCGCGTAGGAAAGCAACGAATCACGCACCACCTCGCGTTCGGCGAGCAGCGTAATCGGCCCATTGCCCGGACGGAAGCGCACCCCGCCCACGAAGTTCGGCGCCAGGAAGTTCTGCGGCGTCGCACCAGCTCGCAAACCAAAGGTCTGCGTCGACAGTTGCAACTCGCCGCCTACCCCGCCCACTGATTGCGAGTCAAACGCCGAGCCCACCGGCAGCAAGCCGAAGCGCTTCAAGCTCTGTCCATCGGGCGTGCCGCCATCCAGATACGTCGGTCGCGCGATAGCCAGAATGCGCAGCGTATTGCGCGCCACCAGGCTCGCCTCGAGATTGGCCTCCTGCACGATCAACCGTTCAAAGCCGGCATCGCCGCTGCGCGCGCGCACACCGCCGCCAAACCCCATGTACGGCGTGTTGCGCGCCGCAATGGCCTCGATCCGATCCTGTAATTCGTCCCGCAGATTCGGCGTCGGAGCGATCGGCTCGTTGAAGTCCGGCATCAGCGGACCTCCCGCGACCGGCGTGGGCGGCGCCGCCATCGCCACCACCGGCGGCGTGGCTCGTTCTGGAGCGAGCGTTGCCCCGGGAGCTTGCGTCAGCGGCACTGGGGTCTCTTGCGCCACCAGCAGCAGATTCGCGCGGCGCAGCGCTCCGGGCAAGGTATCCGCCATCGGCTGCAGTGGATTCCGCGGGCCGGGTGGCGTGGGGAGGACCAAGCGGTCCTGGTTCGGCTGATTACGGTTCGCTGGTGCCGGCGCCGAAATCGAAGGCAGCACCGTCGGCCCGGTCGGACTGCCGCCGCGCGCCGCTTCATTCCCCAAAAGCAAATCGCCAATCGCCTTCTTGGGGTCGACTTGGGCCGGCGAGATCGTCCGCACAGCCTGCTGCGGCTCAAGGACCGCACTCTCGGGAATCGAGAGCAACGCCGCGCGCCAATAGCGCTCGGCCTTCCGCAGATCTCCCGCGGCCGCCGCCTGCTGACCGGCCAGCTTCAGAATCGTCGGATCCGCCGGCCACTGATTCAATCCCTTGGCCAGCCAATCGGCTGCGTAGGTCTTCTCCCCGGCGGCCACCGCCGCGCCGATCGCACCCGCGTAGTCGGTGGCCGCGCCGCCCACCAGTCCCCAGTCCCGATACGTCTTCAACGCGTTGGCCGGCTGATTCGCCTTCAGATAGACGCCCGCCAGCGTCGAGCGCAGCGCGGGATCCTTGGGCACGATCTTGATCGCCGCCTGCAGGATCGCCGTCGCGCGCGCAAAGTCACCCGCCGCCAGCGCCACATTCGAGCGCTTGAGGCTCCAACTGGACCACAGTCGGCTGACGTTCTGGCTCTGCTCCGCGCTCAGGTCCGACTGCGTGCTCAGCGCCTGCAAGGTCGTGTAGAGCTCGCGTTCGTCGCCATCGGTTTTGAGGATCAGCCAAGCCAGTTGAATCTTCAGATCGGCGGGCAACGGACGGCGAGCCCGCGTCAGCAGGTCGGCGGCCCGGCGCGCCAGCGTCAACGCCGCATCGGACTGCTGCAGCACATCCTGCAGCGACGCCAACAGAATCACGTAGTCCGCATCTTCCTGCAGCGCCAGGGCGACCCCGGCGGGTACGCGCCGGCTTTCGTCCAACGCCTGTTCATCTTGCCCGCTCAAATGCAGTACCGACACCAACCCTTTCCACACTTCCGGGTTCTCCGGATACGTCCGCGCCATCTGCCGCAGCGAGGCTTCCGCCTGTGCCTTGTCGCCTTGCCGCACCAGGAGATCGGCCAATTGCAATTGCGCCGAGACGTTCTCCGCCGTGAAGCGCGAACCATCCACTTCAATGGAGCGCTTCAGAAAGTCCCGCGCCAGATCCAGCCCGCCCATCGAAATTTGAATGGCGGCCAGCGAACGCAGGAACGGCGCGCGATTCAGCGCCTGGCGGGAAACGGCCCGCGGCATCTTCTCCAGCAGCCGGAACGCGCGCGCCTCCTGGTGCGATTGCACCAGGGCGGCGGCCAGTCCTTCCCAGCCCTCCACGGCCTCGGGCCGCGTCAGCGTCGCCCGCTCGAAGACGGTCGCCGCTTCGTTCGGATAGCCCAACCGCAGGAACAATCCCGCGAATTGCATCTCGGTCTCTGGAGATAACGGCGTGGCCTTGGCATTGGCCAGATCCACCGCCTGCTGCAGGTAGCCTTTGGCCTCAGCCGCGCGGCCCGTGTCGCTGGTCGCCGAAGCCACCATCGCCAGATACTCGACGCTCGTCCGTGCCAGCGTCAGCCGCGTATTCTCGGGCAACTGCCGCACCGCCGACAGCAGCGAATCGCCGCCCGCCGTGCGGTAGCGCGCAATCAGCCAGCCCATCCAGGCGCTTTCCTGTTGCGGCTGCGTCTGGGTGAGACGCTCGTAAACCGGCATCGCATCGGGCCACTTGCCCGCCTTCGCCAACGCGCCCGCCAAGCCCTGGAGAGCTTCGGGCGCGTTATTCCGCAGCTCGAGCGCCTTCTGATAGCTGGCGGCCGCCTGATCGAGATCGTTGGCCTTAAACGCGGTGGTCGCCTGTTTCATCGCCAGGAAATACCGCGACGCTTCGAGTGACTCTTCCACCACCGGCTCGTCCTTGCCGGCCTTCTCGAAATATTCGATGGCCGCCGCAAAGTCCTCCTGCTTCATCCGGATATATCCGAATCCAGCCAGCGCCCCCGGGCTGCCGGGATTCTCTTTGAGCGCCTTTTCGAACTGCGCTTCCGCCTCGGGCAGGCGATTCGCAGATAAGGCCACAAAGCCCGCGTTCTCGGTCGGTGTCCGCGCCAAACCCGTCCGCTGCGGCGCGGCCGGCGCCGCAGGCGAACCCGGCGTCGCCGGCGTGATCTTCATGAGCTCCGGATCCGGGTAACGCGCCACGTAAGCACGCAACGAAGCCGCCACCTGCGGATTGCCGCCTTCCCACACCAGCGCCTGCCGCCAGGCCATGCGCGCCTTGTTGGTCAGATCGCTATTGTTGCGGATCGATTCCAGCAGCCGTAATCCGTTCAGGCGCGTATTCGGCCGATACGTCAGCAAGCGTCCCAGCGACAGCTTATACTCCTCGGACTGGGGATACTTTTCGCTCAGCGCTTTGAGCGCGTTGGTGGCGCTTTCCCACCCGCCCGGCACCGCCGCCTGCGTCTCGTAGAACGCAATCGCCTGTCCGCCTTCCGGGGGATCGTCGCCATACACCTCGCGATACACCTGGAGCGCCCGATCGAACTGTTGCAGACCCGCCAACCGCTCAGCCTCCCGCAGTCGCGCCTGCTGCTGCGTCAGCACGCGCATGCTCTGCACCTGCGTCAGGGCCGGATGATTCGGATTCAGCTTCTGCAGCCGCGCCAGATACGCGTTGGACTCGTCAGTCTTTCCGCTCTGTTTGGCAAACCGGGCCAGCGATGCCAGCGCCTCCTGATGATTCGGATCCACCAGCAACACCTGCCGCCAAGCCTGCATCGCCAGATCGGGCCGGCCCCGGCCATCGAGGGCGCGGGCTTTGGCGGCGACCGCTTCCGCTGTCGCCGGAGCCGCTGGCGCCGCCGAAGTTTGGGCAGCCGGGGCCTGGGCGGCCGGCGTTTGAGCGGCGGCCCTCCGGACCTCCACCACGCTCAGCGCCAGGGGCAGGCCCAGAAAGAAAACGATGCCTTTATTCACGGTTCTGTCTCCATCTCAAAATCAAACTGCCGGCTGCGTCGAAGCGGAACCGCAGCTCACTGAAGCCAACGGCGAAGAGCGCCAGATTCTGGTCGTAATACTTCGGCGGCTGACCATAAAGACCGGTCGCCGGGTTGCGATGCGCCGCCAGGCGGCTGCGCTGTTCATTTGCCAACGGCGCATGTCCCGCGGCCAGGCAGTACGGAATCAGGGCGGCCGAAAAGCCCACCCCGGCCTGGCGGTTCAGTACCTTGCCGTCACTCGATACCTCCGACGGCGGCAGGACGCTGCGTTCCAGAATGCGCGCCATCCCCGGCAAAGCGGCCAGCAATTCGCGCCGGCCCGCGCTTTCCGGATCCATCAGGCCCGCCCACAGGTACACGCGAATCGCGTCGTAGCTGCCGCGGCCGTCTTCGCCTTCGCGGCCTTTGGGCCGGAAGCCGCCCCGGCTCGAATACGTCACCCAGTCGAGCGCCAATCCGCGTGGCGAGGTGCTCGCCACCAATTTCGGCACGCGCTGGGCAATCGCACTCCATGGCCCGCCCGGCAAATGGCGTCCCAATCCCGTCAACACCGGAATGGGCAAATAGCTCGGGTTCAAAATGAAGGTCTCCGGGTCCGGACGAAAGCCCATCGGCCCGGGCAACAACATCGGCCCGAATTTCGGCATCTCGACGACCTCGCGTTCGGCAATCATCGCCGCTACCCGCTCTCCGAGCGCACTCAACTCCGGCCGGCTCCAAGCGCGGCCGGCTTCCAACAGCGTGTAGGCGATCCACAAGTCGGCGTCCGAGGCCGGATTCGGATCGAGGACGCCCCACTTGCCGTTCTCCGCCTGGCCCCAGAGCCAGGACGGCAGCCGCGCGCCCAAATCGCCCTGCGCCAGATTGTCGCGCGTCCATTGCAGCAGCTTGTCGAAACGCGGCTGGTCGTTCGCCACCAGAGCGAAGAACAGCGCGTAAGCCTGCGCCTCCGACGTCGTCTTCGACTTCTCGTCGTGCTCCACAATGCGTCCTTGCGCATCGAGAAACATCTGGGCATAGCTCTCCCACAGCGGCCAGCCTTCCGCCGCCGAAACGGGAAGCAGGAGCAGCATTCCCCACGCCATCACCCTCATCGAATCCCTTCCATCCTTAACTCGGCATGTTCGTCGGCCCAACGGGTGAACCAACGCGCCAGCGGCAGAATGCAAAGAATGGTCAGCAGGCCGATCAGCCAGAACCGCTCCGCCATCCAGTTGTAGAAGTTTTCCAGCCAACTCAGCCGGCCCAGATAATTCACGTCCGTCTCGAGCGCAAACGACTGGAATGAGCCGTCCCGCAACAAACTCACCGACCCCTTGATGCCATTGGTCGCCGAGCCTCTCCCCAGCGCGAGAATCAACTGCGGCAGCATCTGCGGATCCGGCGTCGTCACGATCACCGCGTTCCGGCTGGTGTCCTGCGGCAACGGGTGTCCCTGCAGCAAGCCATCCACGCGCTCCCCCGCCAGATCGTTCAGCCGCCGGACTTCTTCATAAGAGGAGGTGAAAGGAATCCGCTGCAGCAGACCCGGCCAGCCGCCGATCTCCGTGCGCCGCACGCCCCCCTCACTGGTCAATTGCACCGGCGACGTCTGCGCCCAGCGCGACAGTAAGGGCTGGTCCGACGGCAGGCCGAGCACCAGCATGTCCTTGCCCGTCACCTGACGTACCTGGCTCGGGCTGGTTACCGTCACCCGCAACGCCGGCGCTCCGGTCTGCGCGCCGAAGCGTCCCAGAAGTGTCAGGTAGAGCGAGATCTCATCGCCCGTCGGGGCTTCCGGCAGCACCACCGCCGTCTCCGCCAGATCCGACAGGCGCGTGAACGGAAAACCCATCTGCGCAAAAAGATCCAGGCGCGGCAGTTGCACGAAACGCGGCACGCCGCGCAGATCGATCGTCGTGGCGGGAAGAATCACCGCCTCGGGAAAAACGTCCACCGGCGTCGGGCTGGTGCCCGCGGGGTAGGAGAATTCAATGGTGAGCGTATTATTCGGATAGAGCGCCGACACCGGTAGCTCGAGCGTCTGGCGAATCACGCTAAAGGACTCCGCCGTCTCAAAGCGCCTCAGCCCCACTCCGACGCCATTCAACTGCACCCTCACCTCGCCCGGCAACTTCCCCCTCGTACCGTTCGTCCGGAACTGCAAGCGCAGCGGGACCGTCGAGCGCTGCCCATAAGAAAGATCCGGCGGCAGGCGGAAATAGAGGTTCACCGAGCCGGTGCCAAACACCCGCAGTTGCTCCGTGCTCATTCCCCGCACCAGACTGTCCCCGCGATCGGGATTCATCCAGCGCGGCGCGTCAAACGGCTGCGCCGGCCGCGACATCGCCCCGGCGGCCACCAGCGCCAGGTCTCCCTCTTTCGAGTACCGATGGGTGACCAACGCCTGCGCGGCGTTGAGTAAGTCGGCCGGCGACGTACCCGTCACCACCAGCAGCTTGCCGTACGGATCGGAGGGATTGTCGCGTAAGGCGAGCGTCGGTCCCTTGATGCTCTCAAGCCCCAACCGTCCCAGGATCGGTGCCCCGGCCAGGGCGAAGACGATCGCATGCCCGGACGGCACCTCGCCCACCCGCGCCGGGAAGTCCGCTCCCCGGTCATCGGCCATCACACCGAACCAGGAGGAAATGACTCCCGCGGCTTGTAGCTGAAAACGCTCCGGTGGCGCCGCAAAGACGAACTGCACGCGCAACTGCCCGCGCGTCGTCGTATCGACAAACGGCGCGGGCAGCAGGCTCAGGTTATTCGCAATCGGCAGCAGATTGCCGGTGAGCCGGATCCCCGTCGAAGGGTCGAGCCGCACCGAATCGATCGACTCCCGGCAGCCCCCCAGACAGTTGCCCGTAAACTGCAGCGAAATTGTGTTTTCGGCAACGATCAGATCGGCCGGCAGATCCACCTGCAACTGCCGCACCTCGTCGGTCGCCGTCGCATTAGCGAACAACGGCGTGGCCACCGCCACGCCGTTGAGCGTCACCTGCACCCGACTCTCGCCCCGGTAGCCGCTCGTCGCGCGATAGCGCAGCGTCAGCCCCGCGCCGGTCACCACCTTGGTTACCGGAATGCCGAAGGAAATCGTCGCCTGGCCCGTGCCGCCGCGGAAGATCGGAGCTTGGTTGATCCCCAGTGACGTCAGGTTGCGCTGGTCCAAAAACGGTTCTGCCGCCCAGCTCTGCCCGCACCATCCGGCCAGTGCTACGGCCAGCAGCGCCGGGGTCACCGCTTGCCGCTGCTTGCGCTCGCGCGGCACCTTGGCTCCCGGCCCGGAGAACAGTGCCTGCGGAATGCGCACGATCGCGCCCAGAGAGATCACCACCAAACGGCTCAGACTCCGCAGGGGCCGATCTTCCTGGCGCCCTTCGTTCCACGTGATCCACGTATCCGCCCGTCCGAACAGCAACCGCGTCACCGCCAGGTGATGGGCCACTTCGTTGAAGCGGAACCGTACTCCCAGCCGCAGACCATGGTCCCGGCGAACTTCCACCGGCAACTCATACGTGTCGCCCATCGAGGTCACCCGCAGCACGGCCCGGTCGCCCACCCGCAGCTCAATGGGCCGCTCCATCTGGACCGACGCGCCCGAAAGCGACATATCCAGTGTCACGCCGCGCACCTGAGTGCCGTCAGAAAGCAGGATCAGCGCGGGGTAATTCGCCGTCACGCGCTGCGCCGCCCGCAACTGCCGCTTCTCCCACAGCACCGCGATTGAGGCGCCCAGGATCAGAATATTCACCGTCGTCCAGAGCATGTTGACGATCAGCGTGCCCGGCTCCGTAAAGCCGGTGTTGAACCGGGTGATCGCCACCCCCAGCCCCAGGGCGTTCACCGCCAGCAGGATCAGGAACGGAATCGCGATCGGCAGATCGAAGTACGCCTTCTCCACCACGCTTCGTTTCGGCGTCACGTTAAACTTGCCCCACCGCGGATTCACCAGCGCCAGCAGCGTCGGAAGCAGAATGTACGGCGCCAGCACCGTCTCGAAAACTTCGTTCCAGAAGGAGTGCCGATATCGTCCGTGGATGCGCGAGTTGGTCACCGCCGCCATAATCAGGTGAGGAAATACGTAGGCGAGAATCGCCCATACATACCCATATAGGTTGGATTTCCCCAGCAGCAGATACACCAGCGGGGCCGTCAAAAAGATCAGCCGCGGCAGCGCGTGCAGGAAGTGCAAGCCGCTGTTGAAATAGCAGAGCCGCTGCGCCATCGTCAGTTGACGGGAGAACAGCGGGTTCTCGATCCGCAGCACCTGCACCATGCCGCGCGCCCAGCGAATCCGCTGGGTGATGTGGTCGGAGATGTTGGCGGTCGCTAAGCCGGCCGCCTGCGGCAGCTTCAGATACGCCGTGTGCCAGCCGAGCTTCTGCAGCCGCAACGCCGTGTGCGAGTCCTCGGTCACCGTCTCGGTCGCGACGCCGCCCACCTCATCGAGTGACTTACGCCGCAGCACCGCGCAGGATCCGCAGAAGAACGCCGCGTTCCAAAAATCGTTGCCATCCTGCACCACGCCGTAGAACAGCTCGTTCTCGTTCGGCACATGGCGGAACGTGTTCAGGTTCCGTTCAAAGGGATCGGGCGAATAGAAGTGATGTGGCGTTTGCACCATCGCCAGCCGCGAATTGGCCACCATCAGCCCCATCGTGATCTGCAGAAAAGAGCGGGTCGGTACGTGGTCGGAGTCGAACACGGCGACATACGGAGCGCTCGTGCGCTGCAGCGCGTAGTTGATGTTGCCGGCCTTCGCCCCGTGGTTGTCCAGCCGCGCCAGATATCCCACCCCGCACTCGGCCGCCAGATCGTGAACTTCGGTTCGCTTGCCGTCGTCCAGAATGAAGACGTTCAGCCGGTCGGCCGGCCAGTCCATGGACCGTGCCGCCAGCACCGTCGTGCGGATCACCTCCAGCGGCTCGTTGTAAGTCGGGATCAGCACGTCCACCGCCGGCCACTCCGCCGGGTTCGCCGGCAAGGGCACCGGTTTCCGGCCCAGCGGACGCACGTTCTGGAAATACCCCAGCACCAGAATCACGAACGCATACAACTCCGCCCCCAGCAGCAGCGAGACGAAGAAGATCTCTACCCACGGCGTCTGCGAGCCATTCACCGCCAGGTAGTTCAGCGTTGCGGCCAGCCGCCAGTACAGATAGCGGGACGTGGAGAAGATGGAAAGCACCATCAGAAACACCGTCCCCCGCTGACCCGTCGCCTGCCGGTTCATCACCAGCGCCACCACCAGCAGCCCGACACCCAGCACCGCCTGGCTCTTCCACTCGAGCGGTACCGTGGCGAGCACGCCCAGCGCCGTCACCAGCGCCAGCGTCGCGAGCACCCGCAGCAGATGCCTCTGTTTCGAGACCGGCGTCTTAACGTCCTGCATCGCTCGACCTCATCTCCGCCTGGCGTTCCATCCATCCCGTCAACTTCGCGAGATCCTGTAACACCGCCGGCGGCGAGGCCAAGTCGAAGACCGTACCGCCCTCCGCCAGCGCAGTCGCAAAGTCATCGCACCGCCGTACCGTCCCCACCAACCGCTCGCCCACCCGCCGATGCAGCCAGTCCTGCATCTCCCGATGCAGACTCACCGATCCATCGAACTTGTTGAGCACATAAAACGTCTCCGCCTCGGCCGCCGGATCCTGCGCCCGCAGCTTCATTGCTGTTTGCGGATCGGGTACCAGCACCGTCAGCCGCGTCGTCTCCTGCGCCAGGATGGTCCGCGCCTGCTCGCTCACGCCCCGCCACTCCTCGAGCAGCGCCCAATCGACATCCGGACGATGCCGTTGAATGGCGCGCCACAGCGCTGGCTCCGGCATGCCCTCCCCGTGCGCCAGCAGCGAAAGACTGGCTTGCCTGCCCGCAAAATATTGAGAAAGCAACTGATAGGGATCGCTGTCGACCGCCAGCGTCCGCATCGCCCGCCCCGCCAGGGCCCGCGCCATCGACGCTTGCAGCGTCGTGACGCCGGCGCCTCCGGTCAGTGACCGGAACGTGAAACTCGCCACCGGTAAATGGCGATTCCAGGCGAGCGGCAGCGAGCCGCGCCGCTCGATCGCTTCAAAGAACGATGCCGGGCGCAACCGCGGCAAAACCGGAGGGTGCAGCGGGGGCGCCGCGGGCAAGGCCGCCTCGGCAATTTCCGGATGTTCCACGGGGGAGGCCTCGACGGGCGCGATGTCAAACGACTTGTAAGATCCGAGGTCCACCCCGGTCAAACTCGAAATCGCCGCAATATCTTCTTTTTGCATGAGCCGAACCGATACTTCGGAGTGAACTGGGTGAGAGTCCGCCCGAGAATAGCTGTTAATTTATCGGCGAAGGGTTGGGATTACGTAAGGGGGAAACTTAGGACGAAAGGCCTAAAATATCGGGCTCTGCCGGGGCGGCACCGGCCTCCCGGCATCCTCCCATAACGGCCAAAGGCCTCGAGCCGGTCGCTCGAAGCCTTTTGTTTTCAGTTGCGTTGAGGTTGACGCTACTGTCCGCCGGAGTCCGCGGTGGGCGGCGGATCGGAGACCGTCAGCACCACCGGAATCTCCAGCAGTTTTACAAACGAGGCCGGTACGGTGATCCGGACCTTCGTTGCATATTCCCCCGGTTCGAGCCCTTCCGGGTTCACCACCAGCTTCATTTTCATCGGCAAGCTCAACCCGTCCGACGCCACCATCAGCCAAGCGACCTCCGTCTCCGGACTCGTCGCTTCGAACTTCACGCTGCATCCCGACCGTGCCTCCAAACTCACCTCCGGCACCGTCCCGCCCCGCACATAGCTCAGCGCCACCGTGCCCCCGATCGTCGCGTAAGGCCATGGATCGCAGATCTGCGCCACAAAAGCGTCATTCGCGCTGCCCGGCTTCGCCTGCAGCGGCGTGGCCGACAGCGGCAGATCGCCCGAGTCGCTCTGGCCCACCACCGTCGCGTTCTCGCCCGGTCCCAGCGCCACGCCCAGCGACACGTCCTTCTTGGTCCCGCCCCAGAACGTCGAGTAGATGATGCGCTGCCCGTCCAGGTCCAGCCGCAGCAGATAGGCGTCGACGCTGCCCGCGTAATCCGGCTGCAGCGGACGCTGACCCGGAAAATCCTTCGAATTCGTCTGCCCGGTGACGTAGACGTGCCCATGCGCATCCAGCTTCAGGCTGGTCGCCGTCTCATCCGGATCGGTGGGACCGCTGAAGGTGCCGCCCAGGTAGGTGAGATAGTCCACCGCCGAGCCGTCCGCATTCAGGCGCAGCAGGAACGCATCGCGCATGCCACCCGCATAATCCTTCTGAATCGCGTTCGCCGTTGTCGGCAACTGCTTCGACGTCGTGTTCCCGCCGATATAGGCCCGGCCGGCGGCATCCACCGTCAACGACTGGGTCTCCGTATAGCCGGCCTTCCACCCCACGTAGGTGAAGTAGCTCAACTGGTCGCCATTCGGCGAAAGCTTCGCCAGATAGCCCGAATAGCTCACCGGCTGCCTGATGTAGGCGTTCTCCGTCGCCAGCCCCGGCGACATCGTGTCACCCGTCACGTAAAGCGAATCGTCTGGCCCCACGGCAATCGCCGACACGTTGTCCGTCCCGCCCGTGCCTCCCAGATAAGTGGCATAGGCGAGTTGATAGTCCTTCGTGTACTTCGCAATGAACGCATCCTGACCCCCGCCCGCCAGCGCCGGTTGCAGCGCATTCTTCACCGGCAGCTTCGTTGAGGTCGCCCGCCCGGCGAGATAAATGCTGCCCATCGAATCGATCGCCAGCGCCAAGCCTTCTTCATTCCGCTCGCCGCCGAAATAGGTGGAGAACAGCAGCTTGCCTTCCGGGTCGAACTTCATCAGAAAGGCAATGTTTAAGCCCGTTTGCTGATCCTGCACCGGCTTCACCAGCGGCAGATCGCGCGCGCCGGTGGTGCCCGCCACATAGATATTGCCGTCCCCATCGAGCGCGATCGCGCGCGGCACCGTATTCGAACTGCCGCCAATCATCAGGCGCCACACCATCTTCTGGCCGCCCGGCGAATACTTCGTCAGATAGCCCTTGAACACGGCCGCCGTCAACGGCTTGCCGCCCACGGGCGTCGCGTTCAAATCGCGCGATTCGGTCTCGCCCGTCACATAGATATTGCCGTGGGCATCGACGGCCACGGCATTTGCGTCATCGTAACGGTCGCCGCCGTGGAAGGTGGAGAAAACCAGCCGCGGGTCATCTTTTGGGGTTTGCGCGCCCAGCGCCATCGCCAGGGCGAGGATGAGGAAAAATTGCATACACCGATCACGCGAACCTGCGTTGAGAAAAGGCTCACCCGCGCGTCAGGAAAATTCCTGGGCCCGTTCGCTATGCTCAGGAATGAATGACCCGACACTTGGCGATGTTGCTGCTAACCTGCAGCTTGATGGCGGCACCGAAAATTCAAGTCCATGGCCACCGCGGCGCGCGCGCCGTGCTCCCCGAGAATTCGCTCCCCGCTTTCGAATACGCCATCGGCCTCGGCGTCGACGTGCTCGAACTGGATGTCGCCGTCACCAAGGATGACGTCCTTGTCGTCTCGCACGATCCCGAACTCAACCCCGACCATTGCGTCGGACCCTCGGCCACCAAAGTCCTCATCCGCGACCTCACCTTCGCCGAACTCCAGGCCTGGGATTGCGGCGCCAAAGCCAACCCGCAGTTTCCGAAGCAGAAAGCCGTACCCGGCACCCGCGTCCCCACCCTCGATAGCGTCTTCGCCCTGGCCCCCCGCGGCAAGTTCGAGTTCAACGTCGAAACCAAGATCTTCCCCCACCGCCCCAGTGCTACGCCGGACCCCGAACGCTTCGCCCAACTCCTCCTGGCCGCCATCCGCAAACATCACCTCGAACGCCGCGTCATCGTCCAGTCCTTCGACTTCCGCACGCTTCAAGCCATGAAGCGCCTCGCCCCCGAGATTCGCCTCTCCGCCTTGCTCAGCTTCCCCCTTCAGGACTTCGTCCAGAGCGCGCACGAAGCCGGCGCCCTCATCGTCTCACCCCAACTCAAGCTCGTCACGCCTGAAAAAGTCCGCGAAGCCCACGCTGCCGGCCTCCAAGTCGTCCCCTGGACCGCCAATACCCCGGCCGAATGGGCGCCCCTCGTCGCGGCCAAAGTTGACGCCATCATCAGCGACGACCCCGCCGCCCTCATCGCCTACCTAAAAGCTCATTAGCTCCGCCCGGTCAGCTTCCGGATCTCCGGTAGTAACTCTTCGTAAGTCATCTTGCCCGGATGATACAGCCGCACCAGACCCGCCGCATCCACCAGCACCAGGGTCGGCGTCGTGCTGCAGCCATATTGCTGGAACGTGTCCTCGCTCACCGGCGACGGCGCATCCGCCAACTCCGGATAGAACTGCCGCCGCACTTCGTCGATATACTTCAGCTCGGCCGCCGGCGATAAGTCCGCACCCGCCGCGCCATAGCCGTAGCGCTGCGTCGGCATGATCACTGTCAGGCCCTGCGCCTGAAACTCGTTGCGCAAGCGCGCCAGAACCGGTCCTTGCGCCTTGCAGTCCGGGCACCAATGCGCCCAAAAGAACAGGACCTTCGGCTTGCCCTGATAAGCGGTCAGCGGCTGCGGCTTTACTCCCACATACTCCCTCAGCGACAACGCTGGCGCCGGCTGCCCCGCCAGGCTGAGTAAGTTCAGATTCTTGTAAATGCGCGCCCGCATCGAAGTCGCTTTCCAGCGCGCTGCCTCCTGCTTCAGGAAAGCCACCGCCTCGGACCGCTGCCCCTTCGCCGCCAATGCCTGCCCCTGCACTTCAATGGAAGCGCCCAACCCAATCGGCAGGTTCTTGTCTGCATCCACCGCGCGCGTCTTCAATAAGCCCAGCGCCAACTCACGCGTCTTCGCCGCGTAGTCCAGCGCCGTATCGTATTTCTTCGCCGCCAGCGCGCCGCGGCCTAACCAGGAATAAGCTTCGACATACTCGCCATTCACACCCTGATGCGCCCGGTAAGCCGAAGTCAGTTTCTCCGCGCCCGTCAGATCGCCGGCCTGCGCCAGCGCCTTCACGTCCGCCACAATTGCCGCCTGCAGCGAGCAAGCCGTCAGCCACAGCACCAGTAGTTTCATGTGAGTAAGTAACCTCCATCGACGACCACCGTCTGGCCGGTCAAGTAAGACGAGCGGCCGCTCACCAGCATCAGCGCCATCTCCGCAATCTCGGACGGCTGGCCTAAATGCCGAATCGGCTGCGATCCGATAAAGTCGCCGCGCCGTTCTTCGTCTTTCCAATAATATTCACTGAGCTGCGTCTGGATCAGCCCCGGCGCAATCGCATTTACGCGCACACCCTTGGGCCCTAACTCCAGCGCATAGGATTGCGTCATCATGATCAGCGCCGCCTTCGTCATCGAATACAGCAAGCTGTGAAGTTGCGGACGCAGCCCGGCCACCGAAGCAATGTTGACGATGGCGCCGGAGCCCTGCGCCACCATCGCCGGCGCCACCGCCTGCGTCAAGCGCCAGGCGCTCTTCAGATTCGTCTCCACCATCTTGTCGAACTGCACTTCGCTAAAGCCCAGGCAATCGCCCTGCGCGATGTTGGTTGCCGCGTTGTTCACCAGGATGTCGATGCGGCCCGTGGCCGCTTGCGCCGCGTCCACCAACGTCTTCAAGTCTTCCGCCTTGCCCACATGCGCCGCCACGCCGATTGCCAGGCCCGCATGTCTCCGCTCATTCAGCCGCGCGGCCGCCGCATCGATCGTCTCGGCCTTCCGTCCACAGATAAACACGGTGGCGCCTTCGCGCATCAGCGTCGACGCGATCGCCTCCCCGATCCCCCGGCTGGCGCCCGTCACGATCGCGGTCTGTCCGGCTAAGTTCACAGTCCCAGCACCTGCTTCGTATATGCCGCGCTGCGCGCCAAATCATCCTGCTGTGCCGCGGCCACCGCGTCTTTCGCCGGATTCACGTACGGCGGCAGCGGCTTCGCGCTATCGGCATAGTTCAGGAAGCGCGAGTATTCCCATGCCGGCATCCGCCGGTACGCTTCCCAGAACTGCGGCTCATGCACCTTGAAGATCCGCGGCCCAAAGCAGATGATCTCCATCGAGAGCGCCTTGCCCGGGCACAGCTCCACATACTTCTTAACCCACGCCCCGATGTTGATGTTGCCTTCGCCCATCCGCATCCACTGCACGGCCAGGCCTTCGTCGGTGCGCCACAGATAGCTGTCGCGCACATGGCTGGTGAGCACGTAGGGCGCCAGCGTCGCCAGCGTCAGGTGCGGATCCTCCAGCGCCCACACCGGGTTGCCCGAATCCAGGCACGCGCCCACCGTATCTTTGCCCGCCTCTTCGATCAGCATCTTCAGTTCCCGCGCCTGCAGATCGCCCGCGTGATTCTCCACGGCGATCTTCAAGCCCGCATTCTGCGCGCGGCTGCGCACCGCCTTCAGCGTCTTCACGCAATTCTCGATGTGCTGCTCGAGCGGCGTCTCCGTGCGGCGATCGTCCATCGAACCGAGCACGCACCGCACCAGCTTCGATCCGGCCACCTGCGCGCCGTCGATCACCCGCGAGAGTTGCTCCACCGCCGTGCCCTGTGCCCGGTCAAACCGCTTCGACGTTTCGCAAATCGAGAGCATCCCGATTTCCAGCGCAATCCCCAACTTCTCCGCATGCGCGCGCACCTTCTTCAGATGCTCGGGCTCCAAGCCGCCCAGAAAGCGCAACTCCGAAAAATGCACCACTTCGGCGCCGAGTTTCTGGCAATGGTCCAGATACTCGAAAGCGCTGAAGTTCGAGTTCCGGATGCTGAACAGATCCACGCCGAACTTGATATTGGGCTTCATGGAAGCGGCTCCCGCGGCCAGGCTGGCCATGCTCGTGGCGGTAAACGCACGGCGATTCATGTTCCAGATTGTCTCAAGTTTGCCCGCCTGCGCGTTAACCTGAAAGCAGTGCTCGACAAAGCCGCCACGCTGCCTTTACTCTCCCGCACGCCCTTGGAATGGGGCGCGCAAGCCTTGGCCGATCCCATCGCCTTGCTGATTGACCATGCCTTCCTCGAAATGAAGGCCGCCCAAAATGCCATGGAAATGATGACCCGCTGGCCCAACGACTGGACCCCCGGCTGGGTCGAAACCATGACCAGTGTCGCCCGCGACGAAACCGCTCATCTCTCCCAAGTCTCCCGGCTCCTCATCCGCCGTGGCGGCCGACTCGAGCGCGGCCACAAAAGCACCTACGCCAGCGCTCTGCGCGCCCTCGTCCGCAGCGGCCGCCACGGCGAAACATTGGACCGTCTTTGTGTTTCCGCCCTCATCGAAGCCCGCTCCTGCGAACGCTTCGCCGTCCTCGCCGCCACCACCGAGGACGCCGAACTCGCCAAGTTCTACCAGGCGCTGTTCGCTTCGGAAATGGGCCACTACAAAGTCTTCCTCAAGCTCGCCTATAAGATGGCCTCGAAGTACGATGTCGACGTCCGCTGGGAGCAAATGCGCCAGGCCGAAGCCCGCATCATCGCCGAACAGCCGCCCGGCTCCCGGATCCACTCCGGCTTCAGTATGCTTCCCGGTTCGCAATCTTAACGCGGAACAGCGGCTTCACCCGCTCGGTTTCTTCCATCGTGTAAGTCTGCTCCGTCTTCGCCGGATCATACTCCCGCCACAACCACGCCAGCGACTCGGGTAAGTCCATCGCCCCTTGCGCAATCGCGTGCGCGCTTTCGCCAAAGCGGAAGTGGAAGTCATAGCCCTTCATCTTCAGCGAATTCGCCAGTTGAATATTGTTCAGGGGCCAACTCCCCGCAAAGTTCTCGATATCCTCTGCCCCATCGGAGAGCCAAACCCGCAGGTTCTTGCGCGCCTCGCGCCGCACCCGATGCGCCACGATATAGCCGCCCTCCACCCCTTTCTCCGGATGCCATTGCAGCGCTGAATAACTCCCAATGTGTGACAACACGCGCGAGTAATCACCCGGGAAATACCAGGCCACGTTGAACGCGCAGATCGCCCCGGAAGAAGCACCCGCAATCGCCCGCGAATAGGCATCCTGCCGCACCTTGTACGTCTTCTCCACCTCCGGCAGAATCTCCTCGCGCAGATACCGCCCATACCGGTCAGACACCGTATCGTACTGAACGCTCCGCATCCGGTTACCCGTTGCCTCGCCGCCGCTGCCGGGCGAGATCAGCACATGCACCATCGGCGGAATCAGCTTCTTCGCCACCAGATTGTCGGAGACGATCTGCAGCCGCAGGCGCAGCAAATCTGCATTGCCGACGATTGTCTCGCCGTCCTGCCACACCATCAGCGGCGCCCCACGCTCCAGATCCGCGCCCGCATTCACATACACCCAGTAGTTGGCGGACATGCCCGGATACACCCTGCTCGTATGCGTCTTCTTCTCGGAAAGCCTCCCCCGTGTCACGCCCGGCTGCGGATACGAGTCCGGGTTGTAGCCCGCCACGTCATAACTCCCCAACGGCTTTCCGTCGCCGAAATATTCGTAATGATGCGTCGTCCCCAATCGCAGCGTCCGCACCAGATACCAAAGCTTCGTCCCGGCCACATTCTTCATCGGCATGGCCGGTTGCTGATCGATCGACACCGTCGCCGGCCGTTCGCTTTCCACCGCGAACAAAAAGTCCTGCCCCCAAACCGCCACGCCGTCGCGCCCCTTCAGTCCCGGCAATCCGGACGCAAGTAAGTCCTTCAACCGCGGCGAATCCGTGCGCGCCGCCTCCACCACCTCTTGCAACGGATGCACCTGCGCCGCCAGCAACGTCGCGGCAAAAAACAAAGTCAGCTTCATGGCGCTTCACAGACTATCACCTGCGAAAATAGCGCCATGGGTCTTACCTATTGCGCGGCCGTCCGCCGCGGCATCGACGAGTGGAACCGGCACTATCACGACACCGAATATGGCTTCCCGCTTTCGAGCGATCAGGAACTCTTCGAGCGCCTGATGCTCGAGATCAATCAAGCCGGCCTCTCCTGGCTCACCATCCTCAAGAAGCGCGAACACTTCACCCGCGCGTATCACGCCTTCGACATCGCCCGTGTCGCGGCCTACACCGACGAGGATCGCGAACGCCTCCTCGCCGACGCCGGCATCATCCGCAACAAGCTCAAGGTGAACGCCGCCATCGAGAACGCCCGCCGCATCGAAGCCATGGGCGGCTTTCAGCCCTGGCTCAACCAACGTCGGGGCCTCACGCTCGAAGAATGGCGTAAAGAGTTCAAACGCCACTTCGTCTTCACCGGCGGCGAGATCGTGCGCGAGTTCCTCGTGAGCACCGGCTACCTGCCCGGCGCCCACGATGAAGAATGCCCGATCTACGCCAAGCTCAATCGACGCGCAAAGCGGTAATCGGATCCACCAGCGCCGCCCGCCGCGCCGGCAGATAGCCCGCGAGCGCCGCCACGGCGAGCAGCGTGCACGCCATTCCTGCGAACGTCCAGGGATCGCTCGCCGTCACCCCGAACAGCAAGCCGCTGATGGCGCGCGCCAGCCACCAGGACGCCGCCACGCCGATCACCAACCCCACGCCGGCCAGCGCCAATGACTCGTTCAAGATCCCTACCCGTAGTCTGCCCGCCGGCGCGCCCAGGGCCAGCCGAATGCCGAACTCCTGCTTTCGCTGGCTCACCGAATACGAGATCACCGCATAAATCCCCAGCGACGCCAGCACCAGCGCAAACACCGAGAAGCCGCCAATCAGCACCGCAATAAACTTGCGCGGCGAAACCGCCTGATCCACCCGCGCCTGCAAGGTCCGGAACTCGCTCACCGGCAAGTCCGGATCGAGCGGCCGCAATGCTTCGCGCACGGACCTCGCCAAACGCGAAGGCTCCAGCGCCGTCCGCACCACCAAATCCACCGATCCGTAATCGTCAATCTGCCGCATCGGAATGTAGAACTCGGCTCCCGCCTCCTGCTCCAAACTCAGATGCCGCACATCGGCCACCACGCCCGCCACCACGCGCTCGCGATCCACATAGACCACTGTCTTGCCCAACGCGCTCTCGCCCGGCCACAGCTGTTTCGCCAGCGTCTCGTTGATCAGAATCACCGGCTGCGACGTCGCGTTGTCGCTCTCGGCAATGTCGCGCCCCGCCCGCAGCGGAATGCCCATCGCTCGCAGATAACCATCGCTCACAATTCGCACGAACCCGTCCGCTGGCGGATTCTCGCGCGAATAAGCCCGGCCCTTCGCCCCGATGCCCCAACTCCGATTCCGGCCCAGCGGCAGCGCATCGCTCAACCCCGCCGCCTCAATTCCGGTCGTCTCACGCACGCGCCGCAAGGTCTCGTCATAGTAAGCGTTGCGCTGCGCCCGCGATTGAAAGTCCCGGGTCGGATCCACGCGCAAGGACGCCGCCCGCGACGGCTCAAACCCCATATCCACTTCCAGCACCTGCAGGAAGCTGCGGAACAGTAAGCCGGCGCCCACCAGCAACACACACGCGAACGCCACTTCCGCCACCACCAGCGCCTTGCGCACCGTCGCCCGCGCCCGGCCGCCCCCGCCCACGCGATCCTTCAACGCCTCGTTCGAGAGCGGCGTTTGCAGCGCCGGCATTAGGCCGAACAGCACACCCGTCGCCAGCGTCACCACCACCGTGAACGCCAGCGCCGGCCCGTCGATCGTCACCCGGTCCAGCAGCGGAATCTTCATCGCCACCAGTTGCGACAACACCGTCGTGCCGAACACCGAAAGCGCCAAACCCAACACCCCCCCCGCGCTCGCCAGCAGCACACTCTCCGTCAGCAATTGCCGCATCAGCCTTCCCCGGCCCGCGCCCAGCGCCGCCCGAATCGCCATCTCCTTCTGCCTTGCGGCGGACCGTCCCAGTAACAAGTTCGACAAATTCGCGCACACCAGCAGCATCACCACCGCCACCGCCCACGCCAGCACCATCAGCGCCGGCCGCAGCCCACCGCTGATGTGCTCGGTCAACGTCGCATACGAAAGCTTGAAGCTGCGTCCCGGCTCCACCTGCCGGATCTGTGGCTCAATCACCGGCGCCTCCGCCCGCGCCTGCGCCACCGTCATGCCGGGCTTCAAACGCCCCACCATCGCCAGCGTATTGCCCCACCGCCCCACCTGCTGCGTTAACGGCAGCGGAAAGTAAAGATCAATACGGCTTCCCGGCGCAAACGTCGTCCCGAAATCGAAGGACTCCGGCAGGACGCCCACCACCGTGAACGGATCGTTATTCAACTGAATCCGCCGCCCCACCACACCCGGATCCTTCTGGAACAATCGCACCCACAAGGCATGGCTCAACAACACCTGCGCCCGCCGGTTCCATGGCACGTTGCACTCTTCCACCGTAAAGCTCCGCCCCAGCAGCGGCTGCACGCCCAGCAGCGGCAGAAAGTTATGCGAGATCGGCACGCCGCTCAACCGTTGCGACACGCCATTCACCGTCAGCCGGCTGTCGCCCACGCCGTAGAACGCAAAGTACGCCGCCACATCGCTGAACGCTTGCGTCCGGTTGCGGAACTCCGTAAAGTGCC
The DNA here is from genome assembly GCA_044226365.1 of Bryobacteraceae bacterium. Taxonomy (GTDB): domain Bacteria; phylum Acidobacteriota; class Terriglobia; order Bryobacterales; family Bryobacteraceae; genus JALHNI01. Next base: position 35,156 of record JBGAHE010000007.1, on the reverse strand, counting down.
GCACCGGCACCGTTGCGCCCGACAATCCATCCGGCCCGCTATTGGCCACCCACACCAGTTGCTCCGGGCTCCGGAACGGCAGCGGCCGCAGCATCAGCGCGTTCACCACGCTGAACACCGTCACGCTCGCTCCAATGCCCAGCCCCGCAATCAGAATGGCGAACACCGTAAATCCCAGGTCCCGCCGCAGCGTGCGCAGCGTATAGCGCAGGTCTTGCAGAAACACTTCCATCATGGGTAAACCTCTTGCCTCCCGGTGACTCTCCCGGGTCTGGGTGAATCCTCCCAGGCGCAGCTTCGCCTGCCGGCGTGCTTCGTCCGCGGACAGCCCGCGATCCTGGTAATCCTCAATTAACATCGCGAGATGGCTTTCAAGCTCCATCTCGAAGTCGCGATCCAGTTCCTCAGTGCGGCGCCAGGCAGAGAAGCGTCGCCGGAAGATCGCGAACCGTCGGGTCATCCCGCCTTACCCTCCATTTGTCGGAGCTTCCATTTGCAGCAGCCGTCCAATCACGCCCGCCACCCGCTCCCAGTTCCGCGTCTCCGCGGCTAACTGTTCCCGGCCCGCCGTGGTAATCGAGTAGAACTTGGCCTTGCGATTGTTCTCGGAGGTTCCCCACTCCGCGGCAATCCAATCCCGTTCCATCAGCCGCACCAGGCACAGATAGATCGTGCCCTGGTTCACGGCCAGCGCCTCTTCGCTGATCTGCTCAATCCGCTTGGCGATGCCGTAGCCATGCAAAGGCCCCATCGCCTCCAGCGTTTTCAGCACCATCAGGTCGAGCGTGCCTTGCAGAATGTCGGATTTCGGTTCGGCCATACGGCTCCTGTGTGTTGTATAGAGGAGTCTGCCAGGACTCTTGTGGGATGTCAAGAGGAGTCCCTCCAAAAAAAAATGGCCGGCGCAATGGCCGGCCTCGCAGTTGGTAGTCATTCGAAAGCCGTACCAAAGGGCTTACGGCGCAAAGCCATGACGCTCAGTGACATGGCTCTGTGCTGTTTATATAAGCACTTCCCCATGCGGACCTACAAGGAATCCCATGCGGGGATGCCCTCCCCCTTTCTCCGGGGATCGCCGCGGCCTTAATACTCTTAACCTTGTCTTTTGCCAAACTTAACGAACCAGAACTGCCGCTGGTACCTCTATCAGGTATGACCAGGAAAACGGTTGCCCCCCTCCTTTTGGCAGTGCTGCACGCCCCTCTGTTCGGCACCTCGCTCCCCACCGTTGGCCTCCCCGCCCATGACCTCGCCGACCTCGTCGAACGCACCGTCCCCAGCGTCGTCCGCATCCTCGCCGTCAAAGTCGACGCCCCCTGGGCCAACGGCCTCATCCATGCGGACTCCCAGGCCGCCCCCCAGCGAGGCCCCCGCACCAAGACCGTTTCCGGTGAAGGCTCCGGCGTCATCGTCTCCCCTGACGGCTACCTCCTCACCAACCACCACGTCATCGACAACGCGGTCAAGATCACTGTCGAGCTCAACGACGACCGCGCCTTCCCCGCCCAGGTCATCGCCTCGGACGCCGCCACCGACCTCGCCGTCCTCAAAATCGACGCCAAAAACCTCGCCGCCATCAACTTTGGCGACAGCGCCAAGCTTCGCGTCGGCGAGTCCGTCGTCGCCATCGGCAACCCCTTCGGCGTCGGCACCACCGTCACCTCCGGCATCGTCAGCGCCATGGGCTCGCCCCGCACCAATGCTGCCGGCGACGAAGACTACATCCAAACCGACGCCGCCATCAATCCCGGCAACTCCGGCGGACCGCTCCTCAACCTCTCCGGCCAATTGGTCGGCATCAACACCGCCATCATTTCCCCCTCCGGTGGCAGCAGCGGCATCGGCTTCGCTCTGCCCTCGAACGTTGCCCGCCGCGTGATGAAAGAGCTCATCGACCAGGGTCACGTCACCCGCGGCTTCCTGGGCGTCGGCCTCCAGCCGATGTCCCCCGGCCTCAGCGAAGTCCTGCACCTCACGCGCCCCGGCGGCGCCATCATCACCGACGTCGCCCCCGAAAGCCCCGCCGCCCAGGCCGGCGTCAAGAAAGGCGACGTCGTCCTCGGCATGAATGGCCGCCCGATCCGCGACTTCGATCGCCTGCGTCTCTACATCGCTGAAGCCCGCCCCGGCGCCACCATCAGCTTGCTCGTCAATCGCGACGGCCAGGAACAGACCCTTCAGGCGACGCTCGCCAGCAAACCTTCCTCACCCGCTGAGGCCACGCCCCAGAAGTCCGGCGAGCTGCTCTCCGGGGCCGTTCTTTCCGAACTCACTGCCCCCAGCCGTCAGGAACTCGGCCTCGCCCCGGACGTCAACGGCCTGCTCGTCCTCGCCGTCGACCCCGACGGCGACAGCGCCGAAGCCGGTCTTAAAGCCGGCGACGTCATCGTCTTCGCCAACCGCCACGCCATCCTCGATGTCTCCAGCTTCGAGAAGGCCGCAGGCGACACCAAAACGGTCCTCCTCGAAGTGAACCGCCAGGGCGGCACCTTCTTCCTGGCCGTTCCCCGCTAATCCTGCGTCAGCAACTCGGGGCGAACCAGCCGTTCGCCCTTCAGTAAGATCAGGTTCAGCCGTTCGGTCGCTGTGATGTCGGTCAGCGGATTGCCGTCTACCAGGATCAGCGTCGCTTCCTTGCCCACGGCGATCGTCCCCGTCCGCCCCGCAATGCCCAACAGACGCGCCCCGTTGCCGGTCGCCGCCTGCAACGCCGCGCCCGCCGGAATGCCCGCCGCCACCCACAACTGCATCTCCCGATGCACCGCCGGTCCATGGAACACCAGCGGATTGCCCGCATCTGTTCCAGTCACCAGCCTCACCCCAGCCGCATGCGCCCGCCGTAGATTGTCGGCTGCGATGTCGGCATCCATCCGGTAGCTGCCGAAGCTCTTTCGCATCTTCGCCGCTTCCTCGGACTGCAGATACTTCCGTGTCGACGCCAGTAACGCCCGCGGCACCGCCTGCTGCACCAGCGACAACTCCAACAACTCCGTCTTGCCGGCGGCGAAGCCCATCATCCCTTCGCGCACGCTCAACGTCGGGTCATAGAAAATGTCCGCCCGGGCCATCTGCTGAAACAGCTCATCCGGAATCTTCTCCGACATCGACCCGTGCTCGATGCTGTTCGCGCCCAGCGCAATCGCATCGGCCACATCCTGCGCGCTGCCCGTGTGCATCGCCACTGGCAGCCCATTCGCATGCGCCTCCTCGGCCATCGCCTTCAGGATCGCCGGGTCCGCCCGCTTGAACGCATAGCCCGGCTGCCCGGCATCCAGCACCCCCTTCACGCAATCCACGCCCGCCTGCTTCAACTCGCGCACCATCCGCCGCGCTTCGTCCGGCGTCTTCGGCAGCCGCACGAACTGCGCCTGGCCGGTCGCCCTGAAGGCCGCTGGCATCCGGTCCAGCATCTCCGTCGGATGGCCGCCTTCGGTCGTAAAGATGGGCCCGCAGGTCAGATAATCCGCGCCCGTATACTGCAGGTCCGTGATCGTCTTGCGTAACGCCAGCGCGTTGTCCAGCCAATCGCCCACACTGCGCGTCGCCGTCACTCCCGAGTACAGATATGCCGCCAACGCCCGCTGCGTGTTCTGCGCCTTCGTATAGTCCTGCGGATTATCGTAGATGCCGCCCGGCGCCCCGATGTGAATATGCGCGTCGATCAGCCCCGGCAGCAGCGTCTTGCCCGCGCCCTCCACCACGTCCGCCCGCAGCTTCTCCGCCTCCGGCGCCTCTCCCGGATAGATCTCCGCGATCTTGCCGCCGCGAATCAACACGGACCCCCGCTCGATCACCCGCCCATCTCCCAGAATCAGCCGCGCATCCCGAATCAGCCGCGTCCGTGACTGCGACAACTGCCGGTCAATCTGTTTCTGCCGCTCCACGTTCGTCTTCGCGTAGCTTTGATACACCCCGATCAGCACAAACGGCAGCAGCGCCGCGCCCACCCACAGCTTCGCCGAGTTCTTGAGCTTCTCTTCCTTCTCCCAGCGAAACAGCTTCATGCAGACAAACAACGCCACGAACATCGTCAGCAGCAGCGCCCCCGCCGCCCCCAGATTGTCCTTGAACGACTCGTTCCGGACCAGAATCCCCTGCACCCCCGTATGCACATGCGTCGCCGGAATGAACTGCGACACCACCTGCAGCCAATTCGGAAACGACGTCGTCGGGAACGTCGCCCCGCTCAAAAACATCATCGGGAAATACAGCGACTGCGTCAGAATCTGGCTCTCGCCCATCGAGTTCGCCACCGAAGCAATAATCAGCCCAATCGAGCGGAACGCCACAATCGCAATCACCACGAACAGCGAGAGCGATAGCCAATGTTCCGGCGTCTGCATCCCATAGAAGAACTTCGAGATCAGAAACGTCAGCAACACGCTCGGGATGTAGCTCACCAGCCCCACCGCTAGCGAAGCCACCAGAATCGGCGCCGGCGAAATCGGCGCCACCTTGAAACGCCTCAGGATGTTCTGGTCCCGCTCGATCACCATGCGGATCCCGCCGCCGAACAACCCGTTCCCCAGAATGCCGATCACCAGGATCATGGCAAACACCATGTTGATCAGCCCGCCCCGGTCCGCCCGGAACGTAATGGCGAAAATGAAAAAGAAGATCAGCGGAAAGACGTAATTGAAAAACAGCACGGACTTCTCGCGGAACGTCAGCCGCAAATGCATCCGGATATACGCTAGATAGGGTGCCATATTAGTCGCGTAAGCTCTTTCCCGTCAATTCGATAAAGGCATCCTCGAGCGTCGGCCGCTTCAACTGCACGTCCACCAGTTCGAGCCCCTGCCCGTCGATCCACTTCACCAACTCCACCAGCGCCTTGGCCGGTTTCGCCGCCAGCACCGTCAACGACTTCCCATCCGACCCCGGCGCCAGCTTCTCCGCCGCAAACGCGCCCGCCTCCGGCAGACCCGGCAACGGCTCCCCCGTCACAATCTCAATGCGCGAGAGCCCCAGCGTCCGCGCCTGAATCTCGCGCGGCGTCCCGTGCGCCACAATCCGCCCCTCGTCCACAATCGCCACCCGGTCGCACAGCCGCTCGGCCTCCTCGATGTAGTGCGTCGTCAGAATGATCGACCGCGCATCGCCCCGCAACTGCTGAATCAGCGCATGAATCTCCAGCCGCACCTGCGGGTCCAGCCCCGTCGTCGGTTCGTCGAAAAACACCACCGACGGATCATTCAACAGCGCCAGCGCAATCGCCAGCCGCTGCTTCTGCCCGCCCGAAAGCGTGCCGTAAAAGCTCCGCGCCTTGTCTTCCAGCTGTAAGCGTTTCAGCAACAAAAGCGGATCGGTCGTCCGCGTGTAAAACGAGGCGAACAACTCAAGCGCCTCAATCACCATCATCTTGTCCGGCAGATTCGTCGATTGCAGGCAAACACCGATCCGGTCCTTAAGCGCGTTCGTGTCGGCCGCCGGATCCAGGCCCAGCACCGTTACCTCCCCCGCCGTCCGGGGACGCAGCCCCTCCAGGATCTCCACCGTGCTGGTCTTGCCGGCGCCGTTCGGCCCTAACAGCCCAAACACCTCGCCGGGGTAAACCTCAAAGTCGATTCCGCGTACCGCCTGAAAGGTGCCGTAGGATTTCTCCAGTCCTTTCACAGAGATGAGAGGGGTAGCCATCTTCCGAAGTTTCCCATGCCGCCCCGCCGGGACGCCATCACTTTCCGACGAAACGCCGTTTTTCGCCGACCAACCCCCTTGAAGTTCAGACCGTTTCGCCCCCTCCCCAAGGGATATATGTCTTGCTTCTTCCCCTTCATGATGAAAAGGTGACCCAACCGTTGGATCAGCAAGGAGCTTCATTCCTGCCCAGGACCCTGAAGTCCGACATGATCTCGGGCTTTCTGGTTTTCCTGATCGCGCTTCCCCTTTGCCTGGGCATCTCCATGGCCAGCGGTGTTCCTCCCACGTCCGGCCTCATCACCGCCATCATCGGCGGTATGTTGGTCTCCTTCCTGGGCAGCGCCCGGTTAACAATTAAAGGACCCGCCGCCGGCCTGATCGTGATCGCCATCGGCTGCGTGACCGAGCTCGGCCAGGGCGACAACCTCCTGGGCTACCACCGCTTGCTCGCGGTCGGCCTCGTGGCCGGCCTCGTTCAGATTGCCCTCGCGCTCACCAAAGCCGGTGTCATCGGCGATACGATGCCCTCCTCGGTTGTGCACGGCATGCTCGCCGCCATCGGCGTCATCATCATTTCGAAGCAAACGCACACCGCGCTCGGCGTCGTGCCCAAAGCCAAGGACCCCCTCCAACTGCTGGCCGAGATCCCTCACAGCCTGCTGAACATGAACCCCGACGTCTTCTTCATTGGCGCCGTCTCGCTGCTGATCCTCTTCGGTCTGCCGATGCTCAAAAGCGGCTGGATGCGCAGAATACCGGGCCCCATGCTGGTGCTCGCTTTCGCCATCCCCATGGGTCTGTACCTTGACCTCTCGCATGAGCACAACTACCTACTCGCCAACCACACCTACCACCTCGGTCCTAACTTCCTCATCCGCCTGCCCGCGTCCCTGTTGAGCGCCATCGCCTTCCCGGACTTCTCCGTCATCACCAGTGCCGGCTCCATCAAATACGTCGTTATGTTCAGCGTCGTCGGCATGATCGAAAGCCTGCTCAGCGTGAGCGCCGTCGACTCGCTTGACCCGCAACGCCGCACCAGCGACCTCAACCAGGACCTGCTCGCTCTCGGCATCGGCAACACCATCGCCGCCGCTCTCGGTGGCCTGCCCATGATCTCGGAAATCGTCCGCAGCAAAGCCAACATCGACAATGGCGCCCAGTCCATCTGGTCGAACTTCTTTCACGGCGCCTTCCTGCTTCTCTCCATTGCCCTTATCCCGTCCGTGCTCCAGCAGATCCCGCTCGCCGCCCTGGCCGCCATGCTCATTTACACGGGCTTCCGCCTCGCTTCGCCCAAGGAATTCGCGCACTTCTACTACATTGGAAAAGAGCAGCTTTTCCTGCTCCTCACCACCATGATCGTCACCCTCGCCATGGGTCTGCTGATTGGGGTCGTCACCGGTCTGGTGCTCAAGATCCTGCTCAATCTGAAGAACGGCGCCACCCTGCGCAGCCTCTTCAAGGTGATCGTGCAGGAAAGCCGCGAAGGCGAAACTCTCACCCTCATCGTGCACGAAGCCGCCATCTTCTCGAACTACCTCGGCCTCAAGAAGCGCCTCTCCACCCTGGACCCTTCCCTCAAAACCGTCATCGTCGACTTTAGAAACTGCTGGGTCGTCGATCACACCGTCCTCGCGAAGATGCAGACCATCGACCGCACCTGGACCGATCGCGAGCTCATCCTCACCGGCCTCGATGAACACATCCCCCTGTCCCACCATCTGCAGGCCACCCGCCGCAAATCGCGGATGGCCCCCACGGGGGCCTAACCGCCATGAAACACGATCCCCGCGCCCGAGTGGAACAGGCCGTCGAGCATCTCGCCCACTATCTCCCCAGTCAAGGCCCGATCGGCGTTTTCGTCCATCACAACACGCTCCATGCCTTCGAACACCTCCCGTTCGAAGAGGCCGTCCTGGCGGCGTCCCGCCTGTTCGGCACCCAGCCCTACCTGTCCGAGGACCGTTACCGGCAGGCGCTCGCCAACGGCCGGATTCAGGTGCGCGACCTCGTCGCCGTCCTCGCCTCCGAACCCAACCAGCCCCTGGCCGACGGCGTCGATCGCCGTTCCTTACGCCAAGCCATGCTGACGCCGGGCGTGCGCGAGTTTAGCCCCGAAACCGTCGAGTGGCGGCTGTCCGAAGGCGACCTCGCCTCGTCCGTTCGCGAGCCTGCGGCTCAGCGTCTCTTCGAAGCCTGCCTCTTGCGCGCCTCCGATCCGCCGCCCACCGCCGCCGCCGATGCCGGCCGGCCCATCGACAACGTCGTTCATCCCTTCCTGATCCGTCTTTCGGCCAACTTCCTCGATCAGGGCGCCGCCTATTGGCCCATGCCGGCTCGCGAACTCGGCTTCCTCGCCGCTGTCCGCCGGCTGGTGGCGATGCCGCTGTTCTTCGAGCCCGCCGGCCTGCCAGGCGTCTCTGCTTTATTCCGCCGGCAAGTCTCTCTGGACGCCACCGAAGTCGTGATGGCCAACCTCGAACTGCTCGCAGTCGACCAGCCCGAACACTTCGTGCGCCATGAACTGCTCGCCTTGCCCGGCTGGGCCGGCATGTTCCATGTCCTCGAAAAAGAGCCCGAACTCGCCCCGTACTTGCCCCTGCCCGTCCGTTTGATGGACTATCTGGCTGTCCGCCTCACCCTGGTTGCCGCCGCCACCGCTCACGCTCCGCGCCTCCCTGCTCCGCCTCAGCGGCCGCGGCTCGAAGCCTTGCGCCTGGTGCGCGCGGCCACCTTGTTCGATGTCTGCTCGGCCCTCAACCTCACTTCCGAACGCCTGCATCGCTTCGACGCGGCGCACTTCGCGCTGTTTGAGAAAGAAGTCCTCGCCTGCGACCAGCTCGAACGCCGCCGCTTGTTCCACCTCGCCTACGAACGCCGGCACGAGCTCCAAATCCTCTCGCCCCTCGGCCAGTTCCGCCGCGAACAGTTGCTCGCCGCGCCTCCTGAACCCGCCCGCCCCTCCGCCCAGGTTTTCTTCTGCATTGATGAGCGCGAAGAATCCCTGCGGCGGCATCTCGAAGAATCTGCCCCCACGGTGGAGACTCTGGGCGCCGCCGGATTCTTTGGCGTCGCCATGCACTTCGCCGGGATCGACGATTCCCTCGGGGCCGCCTTCTGTCCCGTCGTCGTCAAACCTGCCCACCTCGTCGGTGAGCAGCCGCACCCGGAGGACGAACACCTCTACGGCAGCCGCAAAGAGCGCCGGAAGCTGTGGTCTCGCCTGGTCTACAACAGCTACATCTCCTCGCGCTCGCTGGTCCGCGGCTGGGTCAGCACCGGCCTCCTGGGGCTGATCTCGCTCGCCCCGCTGATCACGCGCATCCTCTCACCGCGCACCGCCGGCCGCCTGCGCCAGCGCCTGAACGAAGCCTTCTTTCCCGAACCGCGCACCGCGCTCGCCTTTAAGCGTCAGGACCACGTCGCCGGTCAGGAGCGCTTTGAACTCGACCTCGGCTTCACCGTGGCCGAGAAGACCGAGCGCGTCGGGCACCTGCTGCGCGGCGCGGGCCTCGTGAACAACTTCGCCCGTCTGGTCGTCATCCTCGGCCACGGTTCGGAGTCGCTCAATAACCCACACGAATCCGCTTACAACTGCGGCGCCTGCGGCGGCCGCCACGGCGGACCCAACGCCCGCCTCTTCGCCGCCATGGCCAACCGGCCCGGCGTTCGCGCGGGCTTGCGTGCCCAAGGCCTCGAGATTCCTGATGACACCTGGTTCATCGGCGGCGAGCACGACACCTGCAGCGATCGCATCGAACTCTACGAGTTGGACGCCGTCCCCCCAACTCACGCCGCCGACCTCGCCAGGCTGCAGCAGCAGTTGGATACCGCTCGCGCCCGGAACGCCCATGAGCGCAGCCGCCGCTTCGAACACTTCGAAAACTCGCTCGATCCGGCCCGCGCCCTGATGCACGTCGAGGAGCGCGCCGAGCATCTGGCCCAACCGCGGCCTGAGTACGGCCACAGCAGCAACGCCTTCACGTTCCTCGGCCGCCGTCAGTCCGTCAAAGGACTGTTCTTCGATCGCCGCTCCTTTCTGGTCTCCTACGATGCCGCGCTCGATCCCGACGACACTTACCTCAAACGTCAGTTGGGAGCCGTCGTGCTCGTCTGCAGCGGCATCGGTCTTGAGTACTACTTCTCGACGGTAGACAATGAAGGTTATGGCTGCGGCACCAAGCTGCCCCACAACATCACGGGCCTGCTGGGCGTGATGAACGGCCAATCCAGCGACCTGCGCACCGGCCTCACCTGGCAAATGGTCGAGATCCATGAACCCATGCGACCGCTCTTCATCGTGGAGACGACGCCGCAACGGCTGGAAGCGGCGCTCGCCTCGAACGACTTCAACATGACGCTCACGCGCCACCAGTGGATTCGTCTGGCGACCCTCGATCCGGGCACCGGAGAGATCCACGTGCGCCGCGCCAGTGGCTGGGAACCCTTTGTCCCCGAGCAAATTGCGACCCCCGTCGCGGCCTCCTCCCTGAATTGGTACGGCGGCAAGATGGACCATCTCCCCGTGGCCAGAATCCTTCCGGCCCATCGTCCGGAAGCGGTGAGCCGCTAATGGATGCCGCGCAAATCCTGCTCTGCTCCGTGGTGGGCGCGCCGGCCGCTGCTTTTTTAGGGCTCTCGCTGGTCTGGCTGTTGGGTGCGACGCCCGGCGAACGCTCCATCATCCGCGTCACCAGGTGCGCGTTGGGCGTGAGCGGCGCGGCGCTCGCCGCGCTCACCTGGCTGGCTGTGCGCGGCCAAGGGTTCAGCGTCACGGTTCCCTTGGGCAACTGGTTCAGTGTGCATGAGTACAGCTTTCCGCTGGTGCTGTTGCTGGACTCGTTCAGTTGGCCTCTGGCCGGCCTGACGATCCTGCTCACCGCGCTGATTGCGGTGTTCTCGGCCACCTACATGCACCGTGAGCCGGGCTTTCTGCGTTTCTACCTGCAGTTGAACCTCTTTGCCACCGGCGCTTTGCTGGTCCTCACGGCCGGCTCCTTCGACTTGCTGATCGGCGGCTGGGAACTGGTCGGCATCTCTTCGGTTCTCCTGATTGCCTTCTTCGAGGAGCGCACTGGCCCGGTACGCAATGCGATCCGCGTTTTCGCCACCTACCGCACGGCCGACCTCGGCTTGCTGTTGGGCGTGTTTCTTCTGCATCACTGGGCAGCGACCGCCAATTACGCGGACCTGGCTGCCGGCACGCATCTGACGGGTGGCCAGGGCACCCTCATTGGGTTGCTGCTGCTGATGGCGGCCGCCGGTAAGTCCGCGCAACTCCCGTTCTCCGGTTGGCTGGCCCGGGCGATGGAAGGCCCCACGCCTTCGAGTGCGATTTTTTATGGCGCGATCTCCGTTCATCTCGGCGCCTATCTTTTATTGCGTGCCCAGCCCATGCTGGCTGCCTCCCCCGCCGCTGCGGCGGGCGTGGTCATCGTGGGTGGCCTCTCCGCCCTCTACGGCACCATCGTCGGCCGCGCCTGTAGCGACGCCAAAACCGGCCTGGCCTTTGCCGCGCTCTCGCAACTCGGCTTGATCTTTGTCGAGATCGGCTTCGGTTGGACGACGCTCGCGCTGTTCCACATCCTTAGCCACGCGGCGGTCAGGACGCTCCAATTCCTGCGAGCCCCGTCGCTGCTGCATGACTTTCACCTGCTGCACGCGGCGTCCGGGGGGCCGCTGCCGAAGACGGGCGAGCACCTGGAAAACTGGGTGCCTCTACCGGTGCAGCACTGGCTCTATCGCTTTGCCCTCGACCGCGGTCATCTCGATAGCCTGATCGACCGCCTGTTTGCCGAGCCGCTCCACGCGCTTTCCGCCTGGCTCGGCGACCCCGGCCGGGGCCGCTTCTCGAATCGCCGGACGCCGAGCTTGCCGCACGCCACCAAGGTCGCCGGAGGCTTGGACTAATGCTCGCCGCCATGGTGGCCATCCCGCTCGCCGGAGCGATCGCCGCCCGGACCTGGGCGGATCGGGCGCGCGCCGTCGGCCTCGCCAGCGCTCTGCTCAGCGCCCTCGCCGCCATCGCGAGCCTTCTCGAAGTGATGAAGTCCGGCCGCGCTTCGTTTTCGTTACTCACGTCTGACGCCATCAGTGCCCTGCCGATGGTGATCTTTGCGTCCTTGGCCGCGGTGACGCTGGCCCTGGTGCCGCGCCGCGCCCTCACGCCGCGTTTGGTGTCGGAGGTGCTCGTGATGTTGGCGGGCACTCTCACCGCCTACGCCGCCCAAAACCTGATCGTCCTGTGGGGCGCCTGGCTGGTGGCCTCGCTGCCGCTGCTGCTCGATCGCGAAAAGGCGCGCTTTCCGCGCGCGGTTGTCCTGGCCAGCGTCGTCGTCCTGGCCGCGGCGGTCGGCTTGATCGGCTCGACGTCTGGCACTTTCGATCTGAGCAAACTTCGGCCCGCGCCTTCGTCGCCCGGCGGGATGCTGGGTTTCGGCCTCGTCGCCTTGGCCATCTTTCTGCGCAAAGGCATCTTTCCGCTGCACTCCTGGCCGGCTGGCGCGTTTGAGCGAGGGCCATTGTTGCCCACCGTGCTGATGGCGAACGGCCATCTGGGCGCTTTCCTCTTGGCTCGCGTGGGACTGCCGCTGTTCCCATCGATCACGCGCGAATCGTTCCCGCTCCTCTCGGATCTCGCTCTGCTCACCGCGGCGTTGGCCGCGCTCGCCGCGTTGGCCGAAAAGTCTCCGCGCCGGCTGCTGGGTCTGGTGATGGTGAGCCAGGCGTCGTTGGTGCTGGCGGGTCTTGAAAGCCTGACGGCTGAAGGCGTCACCGGCGCGCTGGTGCATTTGATGGTGGTGGCCGTGGCGACTACGGGGCTGGCCGGCGCCTACCAGGCGCTCGAGGGCCGGGTGGACCAGTTGAATTCGCGGCCGGGCTTCCTCGGCTTGGGCCGCCTCGCGCCGCGTCTCAGTGTCTTCTTCCTCGTCTGCGGCCTGGCGCTGGTCGGCCTGCCGGGGACGCTGGGCTTTGCCGCGGAAGACTTGCTGCTGCACGGGACGCTGGCCACGCACCCCTGGATCGGTCTGGCCATGCCGCTCGCCACCGCGCTGAACGCGCTCAGCATCTTCCGGCTGTTTGCCCGCCTGTTCATGGGTCGCCCGATGCTGAGCGGGCCGCCCTCGCTCGATGCCCTGCCCCGGGAGCGCTGGGCGCTCGGCGCGGTGGTCGTCTTCCTGGTCGCCGGCGGGCTGCTGCCGGGCCAACTCGTCAAGCTGCAATCCTCCGCCGCCGACGTGATCGTCGCCACCCTCCGAACCACAGTTGCCGGCCGTTAACGCGGAAATCTGGCCTCCGGACGCCTCGCGGCCTATAATGGGATTTCGCGATGGATATCAAGAAGAAGTTGCAGGACGAGATCGCCCTGCTCGATCACGAGCTGCGGAACGAACTTCCGAAGGAAATCCTGAAGGCGCGCGCGCACGGGGACCTCAAGGAAAACGCTGAGTTCCATGCGGCCAAAGAGCGTCAGCGGTTCGTCGACGCGCGGTTGGCCCAGCTTCGGGTGCGCCTCGCGGAACTCTCCATGGTGGATCTCACCAAGATCCCGAACGACCGAGTCGGGCTCGGCTCGACGGTGGTCGTCCTCGATATCGTCAAAGAAGAGCAGATCACCTATAAGCTGGTGCCGAGCGAAGACTCTGACGTCGCGGCCGGCCGCATTTCTACGGCTTCACCGATTGGCCGCGGTTTGCTCGGCAAGCAGGTGGGCGACGAAGTGAAGATCACGATCCCCGGCGGACTCAAGCAGTTCGAAGTGATCAGCCTGATTACGATCCACGAAGCCGACGAACTATGACCATTACCAGTGCGATTGGCGCCGGCTGTAACACGATCATCCGTGCGATCGTACGCGCCCTCGCCCTGTCCCGAATTCATCCCAACGTTCTCACATTCATCGGCTTGCTGATCAACGTCTGGGCGGCGTATCTGTTGGCGCAGGGCTCTTTCCGCGCGGCCGGCTACGTGATCATCGGGGCCGGCATCTTTGACATGGTGGACGGACGGGTCGCCCGGGAAACCAATCAGGTGACGCGCTTCGGCGGCTTTTTCGACTCCGTGCTGGATCGTTATTCGGATTTGGCCCTTTTGATGGGACTTTTGGTCTATTACGGCAATATCAACCGGCCGCCTTATGTCGTTCTGACGGCCATTGTGATGACCGCTTCGGTGATGATTTCTTACACCCGCGCTCGCGCCGAGAACGAAATTCCCACGTGTAAAGTGGGCTTTCTGGAGCGCCCGGAACGCGTAGTGCTGCTGATTATCGGCGCGCTGTTCGACCGCATGGCGCCGGTATTGTGGGTGATCGCCGTGTTGGGCAATCTGACAGTGGTGCACCGCATGATGTACACCTTCCAGCAGACCAAGCATCTGGAGAACGCCAAGCTGGGCGCGGGCGAAGTGCCGGTTAAGCCCGCGGCGCGGTCTCAGGTGTCGAGCCGGTAGAAATACCGGTAGAAGACGACACAGACGCCAAGCCAAGCCGCGTAAACCCCGAGAACCGCGAGCGAGCTAGTGACGCGCGGGGCCAACCCCAGAGCGTTGGCGACGCTCCATCCCACCAGCAAAACCGCCAGCGAAACCATTTCTACCCGCGCCGTTTTCCAGAGAGAAGGCGCGCCGATTTTTCTGAGCATGACGGATCCTCCGAACGATCAAGTCAAGATTTGCCAGAGAATATCACACGCGGCTCGCGTGTTTACATCCCCGCCGAAGTGGGCAAGTACTAGGAGGGTGGCTTTTGCGCGAAAGCGGGTAGGCCAAATCCATGAAAAATTAATCGAAAGACTTTACATAAGTGTGGTAGCCTATGGATGTTCCCGTGAAGTCTGCCTACTTTTCGGAAACAACCCTTCTTGGAGTCACATCACCCGCACGATGAGTTATACGGTTTTCCTTGGGAATTTGCCGGTATGGGTTACGGCCGATGACATTGGTTCATGGCTGGCCGCAGACAATCTAGTCGCCGATTCAATCAAAGTCATTCGCAACCCCGAGACGCAGGAGTCCAAGGGTTTCGCGTTTATCGAAGCTCCCAACCAGGAAGAGATGGATACGATCATCCGTCGCTTCAACCATGCGCCGCTCGAAGATCGCATGTTGCGTGCCAACCCGGCGCAGCCTCCCAAGGGCCGCGGAACCGGTGCACGCCCGATGATGGGCCAGGGCCAGCAGGCCGGTGCTCCCATGGGTGACGATCGCCGCCGTTTTGCGGGCAATCGTCCTCCCGTGCGCGATAACAATCGCGACAGCGCTGCCGGCGCCCGCCGTCCGCGTTCGGGTGGCCGCAACGACGGATCGCCCAGCGCCTTCGCCGAAGAGCTCGCCAAAGCTCTGTAGTTCTAGGCGATTTCCCTCATATTCTAGCGTTTCAGGCTCTGTAAAGGAGTGATATACTCCTCAAGGGCCTGAAAGCTGCCGTCGATCAAGCTTCCAGCCCTCATTTCTCGGGCGTAGGAGGCTTGATGCACGACCTGCTGATTGTACGCGCGGTCTTTGTCTTCCTGCTTGCCGCGTCCGGCTACTTCCTCACTCCGTTTCACCTCCATCCCTCTGCCAGTGCTTTGTTCGGTCTCGGTCTCGGCTTAGTCGCCGTGGCTCTCGAGATGAAGGTTCGTCAATTGAGCCTGAAGCGCATTATCGGCGCGGCCGTGGGCTCGGTAGTGGGCATCTTCGGCGCCTATCTGGTTTCGCTGGTGATCGGACAAGCCTTTCGCGAGCCCTCCTCTTCCTCCTTCCTGCAGATCGGCGTCCTGTTGGTGATGGCCTATGGCGGCTTAGCCGTCGGCTGGACCAAGGGTGAGATGCTGAACCTGGCCGCGTTGGGCGGGCTGTTCGGCACCGAAGCCGCCAACAAGAACTCTTTCAAAATCCTCGATACGAGCGTGATCATCGATGGCCGCGTCGCCGACATCGTTACCACGCGCTTTCTGGACGGCGTGCTGGTGATTCCGCAGTTCGTGCTGCGCGAGTTGCAGCAGGTGGCCGATTCGGCCGATGCCCTCAAGCGCAACCGTGGCCGCCGCGGGCTGGACATCCTGCAGAAGATCCAGAAGAACCCCGACCTTACCGTGCGCATCGTGGAAGACGACTTCCCGAACCTGCGCGAGGTGGACCTGAAGCTGATCGAACTGGCGAAGCTCTACGCCTGCACGATCGTCACCAACGACTTCAACCTGAACAAAGTGGCGCAACTGCATGGCGTGGAAGTGCTGAACATCAACGAGCTGGCCAACGCGCTGAAGCCGGTGGTGCTGCCGGGCGAAGGCATGCGTGTCTTTATCCTCAAAGAGGGCAAAGAGTACAACCAGGGCGTGGCGTATCTGGATGACGGCACGATGGTGGTGGTGGACAACGCGCGCAAGCAGATCTCGAAGACAATCGACATCGTGGTGACCAGCGTGTTGCAGACGACGGCCGGCAAGATGATCTTCGGGCGCTACGACGAGCGGGGCCAGGGCACGGAACGACCGCGCGAACGTGAGCAGCCGGCAGCGGCTTCCGGCGCCGCCTAAGACAACCTGCATAATAGTTAGTCATGATTCGCTTGCTGGCGTTGCTCCTGCTTGCTGTGCCCTTCGTGTCGGCGAAGAAGCCGATTCCGGTGAAGGTAGTGGTCGTGACGATGTTCGAACGCGGCCAACCGACCGGGGACGATCCGGGGGAGATGCAGTTCTGGGTGGAGCGCGAGAAGCTGGATCGCGTGTACCCGTTCCCGCAGGGCCACCGCGATCTGCGGGGCAATGACTCGGGGGTGCTGGCGCTGTGCACGGGCGTGGGGACAGCCAAGGCGGCTGCGGCGGTGATGGCGCTGGGCATGGATCCGCGTTTCGACGTTTCGAAGGCGTATTGGGTGGTGGCCGGGATTGCAGGCATCGATCCGGCGGATGGTTCGCTGGGGTCGGCGGCGTGGGCCGAATGGGTGGTGGACGGAGATCTGGGCCACGAGATCGACGGCCGGGAGATTCCGAAGGAATGGAAGACGGGGTTCATCCCGCTGCGGAAGTCGGTGCCGTACGAGCAGCCACGGCGCGTGCCGGATGAAGGCGAAGTATTCCGGTTGGAGCCGAAGCTGGTGGACTGGGCGTACCGGCTGACGAAGGACGTGAAGCTGGAAGATACCGAGTCCATGCGGCGGCAGCGCTTGCGCTTCAGCGGCGTGAACGCTCAGAGGCCGCCGTTCGTGATGAAGGGCGACACCATGTCGTCGATGACGTTCTGGCACGGCAAGTTGCTGAACCAATGGGCCAACGACTGGGTGGGTTACTTCACCGACGGCAAGGGCAACTACGTGACGACGGCGATGGAAGACACCGGGACGCTGCAATCGCTGACGCTGTTGGCGCCGACGGGGCGCGTGGACAAACGGCGGGTGCTGGTGTTGCGCACGGCCAGCAATTTCGACCAGCAGCGCGACGG
Source organism: Bryobacteraceae bacterium (assembly GCA_044226365.1). Lineage (GTDB taxonomy): Bacteria > Acidobacteriota > Terriglobia > Bryobacterales > Bryobacteraceae > JALHNI01. Next base: position 18,092 of record JBGAHE010000007.1, on the reverse strand, counting down.
CATTACGGCGGCTGAGAGCCTGGCGGAGACCAAGATCGGCAGCTATGCGGCGTTTGTGCCGTCGCTGGAGGCTGCGCACAAGGTGGGCAGCGTGGTGGTGCATGAGCTGGTCCGCAACTGGAAGCGCTACCGCGACAGTTTGCCGGAGTAGTCGAGGGCTTCGAGGAGACGGGCGAAGCCGGCGTCCCAGTCCGGAAACAGGTTCAGATACTGATACTCGCGGTGGAGGCGCGAGGGGACGCGGCAATCGTCGAAGCGGACGGGGATGAGAAACGTGCGGTCGAGAGGCATGCGGGCGGCGCAATCGAGCGCGTAGCGGAGTTCGGCCTGGAACTGGCTGCGCTTCAGCACCGAATGCGTGGAGAGGCAGGCGATGAAGAAGTCCGAGACGGAGATGGCTTCTTCGATGGCGCGCGGCCAATTCTGGCCCGGCAGCAGTTTCTGGGTATCCATCCAGGGGGCATAGCCGGCGGCTTCGAGCTCGCGGTAGAGGCGCAGGGCGTGGGCGGCGTCTTCGTGGACGTACGCGATGAAAACGCGCGGCTTGCCGGCGGCGGTGAAGCGGATGTCGCCATGCTGGTCCAGACGAAAGGCGCCGAGGCCGTCGATTTCGACGCGGGAGCCGGAGTGGAGAAAACGGCGGACGATGTCGCCGAACAATTGGGCGGTCACTTCTTGGGGGCCTCCTCGGGACGGAAGGTGATGGCATCGCCGGGGAGCAGGGTGCCGATGCCGGGGATGGTGGCGGGTTGGCCGTCTTTGAGTTTTTTGAGGAGTTGGGTGACGAGCGAGTCGATTTGGTCGGCGGCGACGGCCGGGGTGAGGTGCGCCTCGTGGGCAAGTCGGCGCACAATCTCTTTTTTTCTCACGCCCTGAGTATAGAGGGCGAGGGTGCGGGTCCCGGGCGGACGCGGCGGGGAAGTGACTTCTTTTTCAGTGGGTTACGGATTTCGAAAACGTTGTGAATGGGGTTTTGGGGGGGGCCTAACGAGCGAATTGACGAAACGAACCCGGGAGTTGTTGATTCGATGGGACTTAGGTTTTTGGAGAGTGGGTCCGGGCGCGGCGGCTCACACAGACTAAGGGTAGCATGGGCGGGCAAGCCGGGGTGGTGGCAGTCTGTGGTTAAGTATTTGATGGGATGGGAGTTAATTGACTTTCGCTGGTGGGTGAACGGTAGCTGGAGGGCGAAGGAGGCATTGCTAGCAATGACAGCAATGCTATCATCCTAACATGGCGACGTTGACCATCCGGCAGCTTGATGACGAAACCAAGAAGCGTTTGCGCTTGCGGGCGGCGGAGCATGGCTGGTCGATGGAGCAGGAGGTTCGAGAGATTCTCCAGGCAGCAGTGGCAAGCGAGGGGGGCGAGCAGCATTGGGTCGATCAGGTGCGTGATACGTTTGCGAAGATTGGCTATGCGGAAGATCTCGTGCTGCCCAGCCGCCAGATCGATGAACGTAAGCCGCCATTCGGCGATGACGAATGATCGTCCTCGACACCAATGTCATCTCGGAGATTTTCAAGCCCAAGCCCGCGCCGGCAGTTGTTGACTTCCTCCGCCAAAAGCCGGTGGGACGTCCCTGGTTGACGGCGATCACGGCTGCGGAACTCCGTTTCGGATGCGCGATCCTGCCGATGGGGGGACGTCGCAACGCGTTGACGGAGGGGGTGGAACATCTGCTTGGCAGGCAATTTGCGACGCGCATACTGCCTTTTGATGTCAGCGCCACGCATTACTATGCTGACTTGATGACTCGGTCTCGAGCATCGGGGCGCGCGATACAGACCTTCGATGCCATGATCGCAGCCATCGTGGCCAGCCACGGCGGGACGCTGGTGACGAGGAACGTCCGTGACTTTGCGGCTTGCGGGATTGCGCTGATTAATCCGTGGGAGTAGCAGGTGGCGACTGTCTGAGGGCCTGTAGTATCTGGCCGCGGCATTCCTTCCTGGGCCGAGCGTGGGTGAGCTGAGAGTGGATGGGCGCGCGACGGCGTAAGTACCCCGCGGCTACCGGCGCGGGCTGGGCGGCTCTGGGTGGGGGGCGAGGAATTTGTCGGTAGGGCCGGAGCAGTTGGCGATGATGACCTGGGCGAGGAAGGGCGTGGTGCGAAGGACTTCGTGGGGGATGCCGGGGGGCAGGACGAGGGTGTCGCCGGCGGAGAGGGGGTAGTGCTCGCCGGCGGCTTCGATGGTGAGGGACCCGGCGAGGACGGTGTAGCACTCGGTGGCGTGGCGGTGGAAGTGACGGTCCTGGGGGGCGCGCTCGTTGAAGACGGCGAGTTCGAGGTTCTGGGCGAGGAGGACCGGGCGTTGGCCGGCATCGTTTTGGCCTTGCCAGACGGGGGTGGTGAGGGGGACTTCCCGCGGGTAGAACGAGGTGACGATCACCTTCTGTTGACCGCGGCCCTCGGCGAGGGCTTCTTCGATGGCGGGGCGGCGAAGCAGGAGCGGCAATTCCATTAGTTCGAGTATGGTCCGGCGGGCGGGGCAAAAAAACTCCGGTGGGATGATGGGAATTCTCGACGCTTTCCGCCTCCCCCAGTGACCCGGAACGGCTCTCGTTTTGTGGACATGATTTCTCGGAGGTTTCGCGAAATGACCCGTTCGGGCTGCTCTCTTCTTGCCATGACGCTGCTGCTGGGATCGGTGCTGCCGGTGGCGGCCCAGTACCAGACTTGTATCGACAACGCCGTGATTGCCTGCTTTGACGGTTGCAACGACCCCAACAACTTTCAGGAGTGCATCATCGGCTGCGCGACCGGGGCCAACAACAACATGCAGAACTGCTATGACCAGTGCTACAACGACCCGTTGTGCCTGGAGAAGTGCAAGGGTTCGGTGCGGGCGATTTCGACCTGCGCGTTCGTGACGGGGATGATCACGAGCACGAGCGGGGCGCCGGTGCTGAACCGGTCTACCGGGTATTGGCAGCAAACGGTGCGGATTACGAACACGACGCAGTCGGATACGTGGGATGACGTGGCGCTGGTGCTGGACTCGTTGACGCCGGGATGGAAGCTGCAGAACGGGGACGGAGTGACGAACGAACTGCCGCCGACGGGGAGCCCTTACAAGACGATTGGGAAGCTGTTGCCGGGGCAGTCGACGACGGTGACGCTGCAGTTCACCCGGATCACGCAATTGCAGTTCGGCTACATCACGCGGGTGGTGGTGAGCCAAAGCCGCTAAGACGGCGCGGATTGCGGAGGGAAGAACATGAAAAAGACATTCTTGCTCTTGACGCTATCGGTTGGGCTGAGCCCGGCGGCGGTGGTTTATGACAACTCGTCGCTCGACACGTTCTATTCGGCCTTCTACTCGGCAGGGGGCTTTACGCAGATTGGAGATCGGCTGCGGTTGAGCGGAGCCACCCCGGTGACCAGCCTGGATACGCAGTTTTACAACGCGGGCGGGCTGACGGCGACGTTCGATGCCACGTTGCGCTTCTTCGAGATCGGTTTGCCGGTGGGCAATCAGATCGGCAGCGATTTTACCGTCACGGGCATCTCCATCGGAAGTGAGGCTTCGCAGACGGTGACGTTCGCGAATCTGGGTGGCCTGGCGCTGCCGGGGAACGTGATCGTGATGCTGTCGGTGTCGAACGTGAGCAATGGGGGAGACATCGGAGTGAACTTCTTCGACCCGCCCGGCGTGGGGAGTTCGTCGAACGCGTTCTTCATGACCCATGACGGAACGGGCTTTACGGAGACATCGACTTTGTCGGACGTGGACAACGTCTACTTTGTGCTGCGGAATGACAGCACGGCGGTGCCCGAGCCCGGGACGGTGGGGATGACCTGCGCGGCGCTGGCGGCATTGGGCTGGGTGAAGCGGCGGCGCCGTTAGGCAGCGTTAGGCGGGGCGGGGTCCGGAGGGCGGGGAAGCGGGCTTGGCCAACTCGATTTGAGCGGTGCGAAACGCTTCCACGATCTGGCTGCGGATGTCGCTGGCGATGGCGAGGGCGACGGGCTTTTCGGTCCAGAAGCGCAGGGTAAAGTCCTGGGAGTTGTCGCCGAAGCCGTCGAAGACAGCGGTGATGTCGGCATCCTGCGCGATGCCGGGATGAGCTTTGGCCAAGCTCAGCAAAATGCGGATGACTTCCTCGGGGTTGGCGTCCTGCGAGGTACGGACTTTGACTTCGGAACGGCGGCGGGCATCGTCGCGGGACCAGTTGGAGACGCCGCCGGAGAGCAGGTCGCCGTTGGGGACGGTGACGTCGGCGCCGTCGAAGGTACGGATCACCGAAGCGCGCATGCCGATGTTGCGCACGATGCCAGTGGTGGGGCCAATGGCGATCAGGTCACCGACCTGGAGTGGGCGTTCAAATAAAAGAATCACGCCGGAGACGAAGTTGTTCACCAGTTGCTGAAGGCCGAGGCCGATGCCGACGCTGAGGCCGCCGGCGAGGATGGCGATGTTCGAAAGCTGGACGCCGGCGGCGGCAAAGGCGAACAGGAAGCCAATGACGAGCACGCCATAGTGAATGATCTTGGAGAAGGCGTCGCGTTCGCCGGGCTGGTAGTGGGTGTGAGGATAAACGGTGGTTTCCATCAGGACGCGCAGCGAAGCCGAGATCAAAAAGGCGAGGACGATGGCGAAGGCGAAGGCCAACAGGCGGCGAAGGCTGATGGAGATGGCTCCCAAGGCGAAGGAGGCATCGAGCACTTCATCGAGGCGGGTTTGGAAGGGGTTCCAGAGTCCGACGACGTAGAGCAGTACGGCGACGAACGAAAGGGCGGCGACGACGCGCAGGGTGTTCATGACGCGGGCTTCGATGGCGGCGCTGCGGGTGGCGAGGGCGGGGATGTTCTGAACGGAGTCAGCGCGAAGGCCGGCGGCGAGGAGGCCGGTGAGCAGGACGACAATGCCGCGGACGATGCCGGCGGTGTAGTAGCTGGCGAGAACGCTTTGGATGAGCCACTGGCCCAGTTGAACGAGTCCGAAGACGTTGCAGAGGACGCTGGCGAGCGAAGCGCCTAATCCGACGAAGGTGAGGACGCGGAGGAAGGGGAGCCAAAGGCCGTGGCCGTTGGGGCGGGCCTGGAGAACGCCGCGCAGCCACCAGAGCAGGATGGAGGTGGCGACCTGGAGGGCGAGCCACGAAGGCCGGTACCAGGCCGAGGAATTGGGAATCATGCCGAGCATCTGGCCGGAGACGAAGGCGACGACCAGGAGGTAGACGGCGTGCTCGAGGGAGTTGGCAATGAGGCCGGGCAAGAGTCGGAGCGAGGGGACGAGGAGGGAGAGGCCGGCGAGGGCGACGGCCCAGGAGGGCGGGTCCGAGAGGACGGCGGCGTTGAGCGCGGCGGCGAGGAAGACGGCGCAGGAAACGGGGCGGCGGAGCGCGAGCGCGAGGGCCTGAAGGCTGGGGTCCGTACTGGTTTCCTAGGCGCCGGCGTTGCGCTTCCGGAGGAGGCGCAGGAGGATCCAGGCGATGACGATGGAGGCGACGAAGGCCGCGACGTAGGTGCGGATCTGGAGCGCGGCGAGATGGCGCAGTTGGGGGGACTGGGCGGAGTATTCGAAGAAGCCGCGGGCATTGCCTTGGGCAGCGCTGCGGGAGGCGGCTTCTTCGAGGAAGCGCCAGATGGGGACGCTGTCGAAGGAGAAGAGTTCGCGGCGCTGGAGGCGCTCGGCACGGTCGATTTCGTCGAGGGAGGACTGAAGGCGGATGGACTGTTCAGCGAGTTCGGATTGGAGAACGATGACTTGAGCGCGGCGATCGGCGAGGGGCGGGGAAGCGGCGCGAAGGGCGTTTGAGGTTTGGGTGACGACGAGCTTGACTGGGTCGGGGAGCTGGGCGGAGTCGGCGGAGTTTAGCGTGGCGTTCCAGAGGGCTTCTTCGCGGACGATGGCGCGGTGGTCGGCATCGAGCTGGTCGGCGAGGGCGCGCAGTTGACTGGACCAGAGTTGAAGCTGGGTGTTCACGGGCTGCCAGTTGGCACGTAAGGAGTCCGTGCTGTCGCTGGTGGTGGGGAGAGCGAGGCTGGAGTGGGTGAACGAGGAGAGGTCCTGGATACCGATGATCAGGCCGGGCAGATCCTTGCGGATGGTGTTGAGGGCGGCGTCGACGCCGGTGCGGGCGGTGGCGGCGCGGAGGATGGCGGAGGTTTGGGTGTAGCGCTCGGCGATCTGCGGGGCGGGGATGGGGGCCGGGGTCGGCGTTTGACCGGGTGAGGCGAGAGCGGTGAGGAGCAGCCAGCCGGAGAGACGAAACTGGGTGAGGAACTTCACGAAGCTAAAAAGCAACTCCGATTCCCATTGTCGCCGTTTGATGACGCAGGAGTCCGTGACGTTCGATCGGGGCGAGCTTGAGCAGGACGTCGGGGGACCCGCTGTCGGAGAGGGCAGTTTCGGCGCCTTTGAAGAAATTGGGCTGGCGGGAGAGGGTTTCGCGGAAGTCGGCGCGGAGGAAGACACGGTGGGTGAGGTGGAAGCGGGCGCCGCCGCCATACTGGAGGCCGACCTGGAAGATGCCACCTCCCTGGAGGGGCGGTTTGGAGCCGAAGTTATAGGCGCTGATGACGAAGGCGACGTCGCGGGCGGCCAAGCGGAGCAAGCGGTTCTCTTGAGCGGCGGCGTCGGCGAGGTGGAGGAGTTGGAGCGCGGGTCCGAGGGCGAGATAGGGGCGGAAGCGGCTGCCGTTGGGGCGCAGATGAACGAGGGTGTTGTAGTTGAAGCGGCGGATGGTGGCTTTGGAGCGGCTATCGAGGGTGGCGCCGGAGAGGCTCTCGCGGCCCTCGACCTGGAAGTTGGTGCTGGTGCGGCTGTAGCCGAACTCGTGGGAGACGTAGCGGTTCTGATGGATGGTGGCGTGGGGCGCGATGGTCCAGCCGCGGCGGAGGTGGGTGTTGATGTCGAAGCGGATGAGGACGCGCGAGGGGTCATTGACGGAGGAGAAGTCCAGGGGCTGAGTGGAGAAGCGGGGGTTGCCATAGCCGGAAAGGCCGCCGCTCAGGCTGAAGAGGAGGCGATGGGCGTAGGACTTGGGGCGAGTGCTATGCGCTTCGGAGGCGGTGTGTAACTCGAGGCCCGCGTCGGTGGGGAGCGAGGGGTCGGGCTTCGTTTTGGCGGCGCCTTCGACGATCAGGAAGCGCTGGCCGGCGTAGGTGAAGGTACGGGGTTGGCCCTGGTTCTGGGCGGGGTTGCGGCTTTGGAAGTAGTGATGGGCCAGGCGGACGCCGGCATAGCTTTGATAGAAGACATTGCCTCGCAAGAGGTCGTTGCGGAGGGTGAGGACGGTGGAGCGCACGGGGCGGAGAGCGGCGGCTTGCTGCAACTTGCCGGCGGATTCGCGGGCGGCTGACTCAACGGAGCGCGGGGATTGGCAATCGTTGAGAGAGATGACGGCGAGGCGCCCGTCGGTGCGGAGTGAATCGCCGGTGGCGTTTTTGGCGTCGCGCGGAACCCAGGGACGGTCGAGGTAGCTGACGCCTTCGACGCAGCCGGTGATGAGCAGGTCGTTGATGACCTTGGAGCGCTCTTCGTCGATGTTCTCGTTGATGACGTGGATGAAGGTTTTGGCGGCGGTGGCAAAGCCGATGCCGGAGTCATAGGTAGCGGTGGAGGTGAAGAGAGCGCGGCCTTCGAACGGGGTGGGCTGGGCGTAGATGCGGAGGTGGTGGCGGGAGAAGAAGGTGTTGAGCGTTTTGGCGTAGGTGAGGACGGGCTCCTGACCATTCAGGAGGAGGGTGGACATGGGGGCGGCGCGATAGCCCTGGTTTTCGACGATGGAGCGCATGACGCCGTAGGTGGATTTGGCGTCGAGGCGGTCGGAACGGACCCAACCGGCGGCGGTGAAGGCGCGCTCGAGGGCTTCCTGAGTGCCGAGGTAGGCGAGGCTATGAGGTCCGAGGGTTGGCGGTCAGTTTGGGTTTCGGTGCGGAAGGGGAGGTCGCGGACGAGGGGTTGGAGACGCGCGAGGGTGGCGGGGTCGGGGAAGGCGGAGGGATCGGGGCGAAGAGAAGCGAGGGCGGGCGCGGGGATGGGCAGAGCGGTTTCGACGCGGAATTTGAACTCGGTGCCGGCGGGCAGGATGATCGAGGAGTCCGGCACGCGGAAGATGGCGGTGGTGGAGGAGAGGGCGAAGATCATCGACATGGGGTCGAAGGAAGCGACGCCGATGGCGAAGCCGGCGAGAGTGTTGCCGAAGGTGTCGGTGGCGCGGATGCCGCGAATGCGGCCCCGATCATCGACGCGTTCGCGGGCGTCATCGAGGTGGGAGAGGCGGCCGGCGAGGGGGAGCGGGGGCTGGCCCGGGTACTGGAGTTGGTTGAACTGGAGGTGAAGCATCGCGGTTTCGCGCGAGAAGCCGAGGCCGATTTTGTGGACGTTGGTGAGGGTGCCGCTCAAGGCGGTGAGGCGAGGAAGGATGACACGTCCATCGACTTCGACGGGGGCGATCACTTCGGCGCGAATCGGTTCGCCGGGCTTACTGGTGTAAGAGGAGAGGGGTTGCAGAAGGCGGAGTTGGAGGATCGTGCCGGCGGGAAGGACGGCCGCGGGCGGATTCTGTGCGAGGGCCAAAGACGCGAAGAGGAGTAAGGACACACTACGGGTGAAAGCAAAACGCATGAGGGAAACTTGACCAAAGTATAACCTGTCACTTCGGGTTGAAGAGGCGAAAGCCAGGCGGCTGGTAGCCGGGTGGACGATCGGGTTCGGGCGTGGTGACGGTGTTGCCATCGCGCACGGCCAAGTAAGTGGGCGACATGATCTCAACGGCGGCGCGGTTGAATTCGTCCTGAATGTGGCGATGGAGTTCGGAGTAGATTTCGGCCATGCGGTTGGCGTCACGGGTATAAGCGTTGAGTTCGTAACTGATGTGAAAGTCGTTCAGGCTGGTCTGCAGGACGAAAGGCGGGGGATCGGGCAGGATGCTTTCGGTGCGCAGGGCGGCGAGGATCAATAGCTTGTGGACGGTTTCCCAGGGCGCATCGTAACCGATGGTGACAGTGGTGTGGAGGATGAGGCCGGGCCCATCGAGGTGGGCGCAATAGTTCTCGATGTGAGCGCCGAGCACTTCGCTGTTGGGGATGATGACTTCGACGTTCTTGATGCTGCGAATGCGGGTGACTAAGAGCGAGCGCTCGACGACGTCGCCCATGGTACCCGCGATGCGAACGCGGTCGCCGACGCGGAAGGGTCGCATGTAAGTGATGATGACGCCGGCGATGACATTGCCCATGGCGGAGCCGGAACCGAGCGAGACAAGGACGCCGAGGAAGATAGAGACGCCGCGGAGCGCGGGCGAGTCGCCGCCGGGGAAGTAGGGGAAGGCGACGACGAGGGCGAAGAGGACGAAGAGGATTTTGAGGAGGACGTAAGTGGGCATGGCCCACTCGGGATGGAAGCCGGAGAACTGGAGGTCGCCCCGTTCGATGGCGCTGGCCAAGGCGTGGGAGATGCGGATGAGGACATAGGCATGGGCGGCGACGATCAGGATGACGAGTAAGTTCGGGAGGTAGGCGAGGAGGCTGGTGACGGAGGCGCGGAGGACCTGGAGCAGGCCATCGCTGGCGAGGTGGGCCACCGACGCCGTCTGCGGGAATTGGGCGAGGGAGAACGAGAGCGCGGTGAGGAGGGTGAGGAGCGCGAGACCAAGGAAGACCAACTGCGTGACGAGGCGCGCGGCCAGGCGGAGCGGCTGCTCGAAGATGCGCAGGACGGAGGCGAGTTTGGCATCGGTGGCGCCGAGGCGGGCGGGCATTTCCCGGGTGCCCCAGCGGGAGACGCGCCGATAGGCGAAGCGCAGCAGAACCAGGATGAGGAAAGCGGCGAAGATGGCGCCGAGGCTGGCGAGTGAGGAGCGTAAGAAGATGCTGAGCGAATGTTCGGCGCGGTAACGGCGGATGGCTTCGATGACGATCTGGCGGCGGGCGGCCATCAGACCGGCGCGCGTGGTGTTCTCCAGGCGGGCGTCTTCGTCGGTGACGGAGAAGACATGGACGCGCGAGACGATGAGAATGGTTTCGATGCCGACGTTGACTTCGCGGAGGTCGTCCAAGCTGCGGCGGGTATCGCGGGCGAGGTGAAGGATGGCTTCCTGGATGTCGTTGGCACGGGCATCGGGGCTGAAGCCATGATTGCCGGTCTTGACGAACCATAAGGTGCGGCCATCGATGTCGACCGAGGCGGCATTCTGGGCCCCCAACGGCAGCAACAGCGTGCCAAGAGTCAGGAGCCGTCCGAGATGGCGAAGTAGAAGGGTCATGCCTGGGGTTCCTTATCGCACCTGGAAGGAGTTGCGTCCGCTGGTATCGAAGATGCGGCCGATGGAGAAGAAGACTCCCCGGCGGCCGGATTCGCCGTAACTAAAGCCGACGGTGACTACGCCGAGCGCCGTTTCTGCCATGCGGCCAGCGGTGCCCGAATGATAGAGCTTCAAGCGGGAATCGAAGGCGTCGCCGGTTTCGTAGCCGCCGATGGCATAGATCTTGCCGAAGGAAGCAGTTTGAGCCTGATAGATGCGCCGCAGCACGGCGGCAGAGCCGTAGGCAACGTAGGCACCGCGGAGTTCGCCGACTTCGAGGGCGCCCAAGCGCATGGGTCCGCCGAGGCGGAATTCAGAGAAGGGTTGGGCTTCGCCACGAAACGTGCCGCCGCCGAGGGCGCGTACGAGCATGGACCATTTTGGCGCGAAGGGCCGGGCGATGGCGAACTGCGACCAGGCTTGTCCGTAAGGTTGGGGCCGGGCGCCTCCTTGACCGAGGAAATAGACGGTGGGCGAACGGAAGATCCAATCGAGTTCAGAGTCGATGAGGAAGCCGTTGGTGGGGACGGTGCCGCTGTTGAGGCCGTTGAAGCGATAGCGGGTGCTCCACAAGCGTTCGGCGCCTTCCACGCGAGGGAGTAAGGGTAAGCCGATCTGTACGTCGGCTTCTAAATGCGCGGCTTCCAAGCCGGTGCGCAGTTCGCTGTAACGGCCGAAGTTATAACCGAGGTCGAAGCCGCCGCCCATGCGGCGGACACGGTAGTCGGCGATGTGTTTGCCGCTGGAGGTGAGGAGTTGTTCCTCCTTCGAAGCGAAGAGGCGAGGGGCGACGAAGAGTTCGGCGCCGCCGATGAACTGGTAATACTCGGTGGCGGCGGAGTTGACGCGGCCGTAGCTGAGGTCGGTGCGCCATTCGGAATTACGTGAAAGGACATTGAAGGCCGCGAGGCGAGCGGCAATGGTGAAGGAGGTGTTGCCGGCCTGACCGGAATCGAGAACGAAGAGCGGGCGGATGAAGGGCGGGCCGTATTGCTTGGAGCGCAGAGCGACGGCTAAGCCTTCGACGCCATCCTGACGTTGGAGGGGCGCGTAGCGGGCGGCGGCGTAGGGTCCTTGGCCGGTGATGCGGGTGAGGGCGTTCTCGAGTTTCTGGCGGTCGAGGGGTTGGTTGGCGAGCGCGGCAAGGTCGGACTTGGAGCGAGTGGCGCTATCGCGTTCGAGGAGGCCAGTAAGTTCGACGAAGGCGGGAGTAAAGTCCGGTTTCCTGGTACGCCTTTGGCGCGCGGCGCGGTAGGCTTCCCATTCCTGGTCGCTGACGGCGTAAGGCAGCAGAGAATCGGCGGCGGCCTGGGCGGCAACATAACCGCGCTTGACGACGCCGTCGATGTCATCGAAGCCGAGGGTGGTGACGCCGTGTAAGTCCGGGCGGACGACGAGGTCGGCGGACTTGAGAGACGCGAGGACGTTGCGGCGAATCATGATGTCGATGGAACGGTTGGCGACGCCGAGTAAGGAGACGCGATGGTCGGAAGGAAGGGTCTCAAAGCCTAAGTCGACGGCGATGACGGTGTCGACGTGAAGTTGTTCTTTGACGACGTCGGCGGGTAAGTTGTCGACTAAGCCGCCGTCGACGAAGAGGCGGTTCTGATAGGCGACGGGGGCGAAGATGGCGGGCAGGGACATGGTGGCGCGGAGGGCGAGAGAGAGGGAGCCTTCGGAGAAGACGACTTTGTCGCCGGTGAGCAGGTCGGTGGCGACGCAGCGGAAAGGCGTGGGTAAGTCGTCGAAGGATTTCATCTGGGAGTACTCGAAGCCGATGCGTTCGAGGACTAACTCGACCTGATGGCCGGGATTCATGCCGGCGGGTAATGAAGGTTTGCCGTCACGCAGGCCGAATTCGAGGGCGGCGGGGTAGGCGCGCTGGTCTTCTTTGCGGCGGAAGCTTAAGTCAGGATAGCCGGAGGAGTTGCCATTCAAGACGATGTCCCAGGCGATGGTGCCGACGAACTCGCGGATGGCGGCGGTGTCGCGGCCGACGGCGTAAGCTCCTCCGACCAAGCCGCCCATGCTAGTGCCGGCGATGGCATCGATGGGGATGTGATGTTCTTCGAGCCATTGGAGGACGCCGAGGTGGGCGAGTCCTTTGGCGCCGCCGCCCGCCAGGGCGATGCCGACTTTCTTGCGGGCGAAGGCGGGGGAGGTGGCCGAGGTCAGCAAGACGAGGAGGAGCGAAAGGAAGCGGGAACAAACCATAGAAGTTGAATGAAGGATAACCCAGGGTGGATGGCGAATCGTATACTCGGATGATTGGGAATGCGCCAGTTATTGGGCAAAGTTTTGCGCGTCTCGAGGTGGCTGGGGATCGCGCTGGCGGCGGTGGTTCCGCTGGGATGGTGGATGGCGCAGACCGAGGCGGTGAGCCGATGGATATTGGCGCAGGCCGTGAGTTATGCGGCGAGGTCCGGCGTCGAGGTCCGGGTGGGCGGCTTCACCTATGACCTCTGGGAACAGTCTTTCGAAGTTCGCCAATTGACCTTGCAAGTAAAGGGCGCGAGCGTACCTTTTTTACAGGCACAGCGAATTTTCGGCCATTATTTTTACAGCCCTGAAAAAGGCTGGAATTTACAACTGGTGCGGGACGTGGAGGTGGATGGGCTGCACGTCGATCTGCAGCAGGATGCGAAGGGGCATTGGAACCTGCCGACGCCGCCGAGCAGCGCGGACAGCGATCCGGGCTTACCTCTCAAGACGTTGTTGCGCCGGATGCGAATCACTTACTCGGATGCGGCGGGCAATCGTTTGGTGCTGCCGGACGTGACGGTGAAGGGACACGACCAATTCTGGGAGGCGAGGCTGGGGTCGCCGGGCGAGTTGAACGGGGGCAAGGTCGAGCGGCTGATGGCGATTGGGAGTTGGCCGTGGGAAGACTCGGGGGCGACGTTCCAGGTGGATGTGCGGAATTTGCCAGTCCCAGAACGGTGGCAAGCGCCGCCGGTGGATGTGTCGGCGGGCTTTACTTGCTACCGGGACCGGCTGAGGGTGGCTGGCTTGAGCGTCCGGTCGGCGTTAGGAACTCTGAACGGTGGGGGAGTCGTCGCGCTTCGCGCGGGGCAGACTTCGTCGATGAAGTTACAGGCGGAGGGACAAGGGCTGAAGGCCGAGGGCTATGTATCTTGGGCCGACGTGCGGTGGGAGGCGTTCGAAGGGTTTGGGAAGGTCCAGGTGGAGCGACGCGACGTGCGGGGCATTGGCGGGATGACCTTCGACCAGGACGGCTTGCGGCTGCAACTGTGGGAACTGACACATGCGTGGGGGCGTGCGCAGGGGAAGGTGGCGGTGGCGTTTCCGTCGCTGGCGTTGAGTGGGGACTGGACGGGTACGTTCCGGGCGGTGCCGGGGATCGAGGGTGCGGGGGCGTTGCGGGCGCGATTGGGCGGGTCCGTGCGAGAACCGAGGGTGCAGGCGACGGTGACTTCGTCTTCGTTGGGAGCGGGGGCTCTACACAACGTCAACCTAAGCGGGCAGGTGCTGTATCGGTATCCGCTCGTGTCGATTCCGCAGGCGACGCTGGGCTGGAATGGGCAACGGGTGCAGGTGGCCGGCGAGGTGCGCCTGACGGAGCGCAACGATGCGGCATTGAACCTGGCGGTGACGGCGCCCGAGGTGGACGTATCGCGGGTGCTGCAGAATCCTCGCGTGTCGGGGAGCATGGCGGTGCGCGCGACGGTGAAAGGGACGTTGGCGAAGCCGTTGACCGAAGGCACGATGGAAGGCCGCGAACTCTCGGTGTACGGTGAGGAGTTCGGCGTGTGGCGAGGCGAGTTTGCGGGGCAGGGGAGCCGTTGGGAATGGGGCCGCGGGGAGGTGGAGAAGGGCGCGGGCCGTATTGAGTCGCGAGGGTGGGTGGACCTGGGCGCGCGGACCTTTCAAGTGCGGGCGGAGACGCAGGGGTTGCGGCTGGAAGAGAGCGCGCGGGGGCGACGCTGGCTGCCGGAGTGGCGGGGAGAGCTGAAGGCGACGCTGGAAGGGGAAGGGTCATTGGATGATCCGCGGGCGACGCTGGAAGCGCGGGTGGCGGAGATGGGGCGGGGGTCGGCGCGTTTGGATCGGGAGGGGATGGATTACGAAGCGACAGCGCCAAAGGTGGTGAAGCTGGAGCCGCGGCCGGGACTGACGGTGGAAGGGCGTCCGGAGGCGCGAGGACGGCTGCGGTGGGCGGCACCCGAGGAGTCGGCGGCTTCGGTGACGGTGGCTGACCTGGAGGTGCGGTCGGCGGTCATGAGGTGCGGGCCGCGGGGCCGATTCGGGTGGCGGTGGATGGAGCGAGGGTGAGTCTGGTGGAGCCGGTGACGCTCGAGTCCGAGGGCGCGCAGTTGACGGTGGAAGGTTCGCTGCCGTGGCGGGAGGCCGATGGGTCGCAGACGCTCAAGGTGCGCGGCGAGGTGCCGTTGTCGTTGACGGAGCGGCATTGGCCGGGGCTGCAGTGGAAGGGACGAGCGTCGGTGAAGGGGGGAGTCGCCGGGACCGCGGAGAAGCCGGAGCCGCGGCTTTCGGTGCAGGTGGCGGAGGCCGAGTTGCGCGCGCCGGAGATGTTGCGGGCGGGGCCGATCCGGGCAATTGCGACGCAGGTGGAGGTGGCGGGGGATCGCGTGACGATGGACAGGTTCTCGGCGGCGTTGCCGTCGGGGACGGTGCAGGGGTCAGTCCGGTGAAGGGGAGCGGGTCGCTGACGTTGGGGGGGGCGATCGATCGCCGCGGTGGATCTGCGGTTGGCGGGGCGGGGGTTGTTTGTGGAGTATCCGAAGGGGTTCCAGTCGGCGAGCGATTTCGACTTGCGGCTGCAGGGCGGAGCGACGGGTCCGGTGTCGGTGGGTGGGCGGGTGCTGGTGCTGGATGGGGCTTATCGCGAAGGGATAAACCTGGCGTCGCTGGCGGCGTCATGGCTCGCTTCGCGGCCGAGTACGGGGGAGGGCGGATGGGGGAACCGGCTTCGCTATAACGTGCGCATCGATACGCAGCAGCCGTTGATCGTCGATAACAATTTGGGGTGGCTAACGGCGGATGCGGAGTTGCGGTTGGTGGGGCCGGTGGCGAGTCCGTCGTTGACGGGGCGGCTGGAGATCGAAGAGGGCAGCCGGGTTTACTTTGCTGGGCGGACGTTTCAGGTGAACCAGGGCATTGTGGATTTTACGGATGAGACGAGGCTGACGCCGCGGTTCAATCTGGAGGCGGAGTCCACGGTGAGCAGCTATCGGGTGACGCTGAAGCTCTCCGGGGATACGGGCCGGACGGAAACGACGCTGACGTCGGAGCCCGCGCTTTCCGACGATCAGGTACGGATGTTGCTGTTCACGGGCAATCCGGAGGCGACGGGGAACTACGGGGCGTTGGCGCAGACGCAGGCGCTGTCGCTGTTCGGGAGCGGCATGGCCGGCGGACTGGCGACTTTGTTGCGCAACAAGCTGGGCCTGAGCGAGTTTCGGATTGACCCCAGCCTGATCTCGGCGGATAAGGATCCGACGGCGCGTTTGACGATCGGGCAGAATCTGACACCGGAACTGCGGCTGGCTTACTCGACGAACCTGACCAACGCGCAGGATCAGATCTGGACGGCGGAATACGACTGGCGACGCCGGTTCCTGGGGCGCTTCTTCCGCGAGACGAATCAGAGCAATCGGTTCGAGCTGCGCTACAAGCTGCGGTTCGGAGGCGGCGATAAGACGGGCGATGCGACGACGCGGCGCCCGCGGCAACGTTTTCGCATTCGGCGCATCGAGTTTGTGGGGACGACCGGTTTCGACGAAGAGACGTTGGCGAAGGAACTGAAGCTGAAGCCAGGCCAGAGCTATGACTTCCTGCAGTCGCAAAAGGCGTTGGGTCGCTTGCGGACGTTTTATGGCAATAAAGGCTATTGGCAGGCGCGGATTTTTCAGGAGCGGAGCAATCGGGGGGAGGCGGATGGGGGCGTCGATCTGACGTACCACATCGAGGCGTCGCGGCCGGTGCATTTCATTTATGAGGGCGCGGGCTTGCCGGAGCGGGTGAAACGGCGCGTGGGGCAACTGTGGCTGGAAGGCATTGTGGATCCGCAGCGATTGGGGTCGGTGTCGCGGGAGATCCAGGGGCATCTGGTGGGGCAGGGTTTTGCGAGGGCGAAGGTGGAGGCGGCGATTCGCGAGACGGAGGCGGGGCGCACGGTGGTGTTCGACATTGAGCAAGGCGTGAATGATGGAAGGCCACGGATCAGCTTTCCCGGGGTGCCGGCCGCTTTGGCGCTGGACTTACAGTTTCTGGTGTTGCGGACGCGGCTGGATCGGCAGGCGCGGGCGAATCCGACGGCGGTGGTGAGTGCGGTGAGCGAGCATCTGCGGCAGTTGGGCTATCTGGCGGCGCAGGTGCAGTCGCCGCGCAGTCGAGGGCGGCGGGAGTTGGGCGGAGTGGCGATCGCGATTCCGGTGGAGTTGGGGCCGTTGTTTACGCTCGGATCGTTGACGTTCGAGGGGGCGACGTCGTTGCCGGTGGAGCGCTTGCGGGCGGCGGCTGGTTTGGTGCCCGGCGACCGGTATCTGAACGATGCGCGCTTTACGATGGCGCAGAATCTGGAGCGGGCCTATTGGAACGAAGGGTATCGCGAGGCGCGCGTGACGGCGGAGGAGGTGCTGGATCGGCCGAAGGGAAAAGCGAATCTGCGGTTGCGGGTGGTGGAGGGGCGGCGGGTGATCACGGGGGCGATTCGGGTGGGAGGCGAGAGTGCCACGAGCGAAGCGTTTGTGCGGAAGAGGCTGGCACTGGCGCCGGGGGATCCGTTGAGTGCGGAGCGGATCAGCCGGTCACGAAAGAATCTGCTGGATTCGACGGCTTACAATCGCATCGACATTACGGACGAGCCCGGGCCGGCGTCGACGCCGGGCGGCGATGAAGTGCGCAATGTGGTGGTGACGGTGCGGGAGCCGAAGCCTTATCGGGCGGATGTGGGCGGGACTTACGACACGGAGCGGGGCGTGGGAACGCTGCTCGATGTGTCGGCGACGAATTTGTTTCGGGAAGCAAGGACGCTGGGCTTCCGCACAACGCTGGATAAACAGAAGCAGGACTATCGGCTCTATTTCACGCAGCCGTTTTGGGGCCGGGAGCGTTTGCTGACGACGGCAACCGCGTTCCGGACGTTCGAGGATCGGGGGTTGTTGGAGACGGATATTACCGGCATGTCGCTTCAGCAGAGTTGGCGCTTCAAGCCGCGCTGGAATCTGACTTACGGCTATCAATTGGAGTTGGCGACGGTGAAGGCGGAGCTGCGGGATCTGCGGATTTCGATTAGCGAGCGGGTTTCGACGGCGATCTCGACGCTGACGTATGATTCGCGCGACGCGGTGCTGGACGCGACGCGGGGCATGTTCCTGTCGACGGCGGCGGAGTACGGGCCGCGTCAGTTGGGCGGGACGTTGGGTTATTACAAAGGCTACTGGCAGGCATCGCGGTATTTCGGGTTGACGAAGCCACAGACGATCCCGTTTGAGAATGTGGGCACGCGGCGTTCGCGGGTGGTGTATGCGGCGAATGTGCGGGTGGGGCTTTCGAATACGTTGGGGGCGAACGATCTGTTGCCGACGGATCGGTTTTATGCGGGCGGCGGGACGAGTGTGAGGGGCTATGGTCAGAACACGGTGGGGCCGGTGCTGGAGGATGGGAGTCCGGCGGGCGGACGCGCGACGTTCGTGTTGAACAACGAGGTGCGCCTGCCGCTTTGGGGGCCCGTGGAAGGGGTGCCGTTCATCGATGTGGGGAATGTGTGGGCGAGGCCGTCGGAGTTTACGCTGAGCGATCTGAGGACGGGGGCGGGGTTCGGGTTGCGGCTGCGGACGCCGATTGTGCTG
>JBGAHE010000158.1:0-10994 GCA_044226365.1 Bryobacteraceae bacterium | reverse complement strand
CGCGTCGTGCCGGCGGAGTGTTTCACGGTAGGCGAAGCGGAGCAGCGCGGCGCAATCGGTGACGTCGCGGGCGCGCTGGGCGGGCGGCAGGTGGTACTGGGATTCGGCGAGGAAGGTGAACCAAAGTCGGAAGGCGCGCTGGTCCGCCGGATGGGTGAGCCGGGTTTCAGCCAGCAGGACGAGGGTGAGGAGCCCCAACACGTAGATTAATTTTAACGTGAGGCGATGAATGGGGCCTTGACTCCGTACCGTGGTACGGAGTTTAGAGTTAAGGTGAAAGGAGGGTCACATGACCCAAGCCAACAATGCTCCCAAGAAATGCTGCGACAAGTGCACTTGCGAAGAATGCAAGGGGCCGAACTGCACCTGCGACCGGACTAAGAGGTGCGGCTGCAACTGCGGATGCGGTTGCCCCTGCTGCGAAGCCTAAAACGATTGCCCAAGCGGCGCGCGAGGCGGGGGTGCATGTGGAGACGGTTCGTTATTACGAACGACTCGGCTTGATTCCCCGCCCCGCCGCCCGCGGGGCTTACCGGCACTATCCGGAAGCGACGATCGAGCGGATCCGGTCCATCAAGCGAGCGCAGGATTTTGGGTTCAGCTTGCGCGAGATCGATGAGCTGTACACGATGGTGGCGACCGATGCGAAGTCGTGCAAGGAGATGTGCGCGCTGGTGGACGAGAAGGTCCGCGAGATCGAGGCGCGCATCGAATCGCTGGTGGAGTTGCGCGACGAGTTGAGGGGGCTGGTGGCGAAGTCCAGGCGGTCCGGGCCGGCGGCGAATTGCCAGGTCTATCAGGCGTTCGCGAAGCCGCAGGCGTAGCGGGGGACACTGGGGTAGCGTCCCCATCGCTGGAATTTCAATGACTTAGGCGAAGGCAAGGGCGGGCCGGGAGGCGCGCCACAGGTCGACGTAGGGCTTGAGCATCTGCATCATGTCGTCGAACTCGTCGAGGCTCAGGGACTGGGCGCCGTCGCTCCAGGAATTTTCCGGGTGCGGATGAGCTTCGACGATGAGGCCATCGGCGCCGATGGCGATGGCGGCCCGGGCGACCGGAGCAACCAGCGAACGCTTGCCGGTGGCATGGCTGGGGTCGACGATCACGGGCAGGTGGGTGAGTTCATTCAGCACGGCGACGGCGGCGAGGTCGCAGGTATTGCGCGTGGCGGTTTCGAAGGTGCGGATGCCGCGTTCGCAGAAGATGACGTTGGGGTTGCCGTGGCCGACGATGTATTCGGCCGCCATCAGCCACTCCTTGATGGTGGAACTGAGGCCGCGCTTGAGCAGGACGGGGCGCGAGGAGCGTCCGAGGGCCTTGAGGAGGGCGAAGTTCTGCATGTTGCGGGAGCCGACCTGGAAGAGGTCCGTGTATTGCTCGACGAGAGCGACGTCAGAGTCCGTCATGACTTCGGTGACGATCGCGAGGCCGGTGCGTTCGCGGGCCCGGGCGAGTAGGGCGAGGCCATCCTCGGCGAGGCCCTGGAACTCGTAGGGCGAGGTGCGAGGCTTGAAGGCGCCGCCGCGAAGGACCCGGGCACCGGCCGCGGCGACGCGTTCGGCCGTTTCCATGATCTGGGCCTCGGACTCGACCGAGCAGGGGCCGGCCATGACGATGGGCGTGTCGCCGCCGACTTCGATGTCGCCGGCGGGCGACGGGATGCGGACAATGGTGCGCTCGTCGCGGAACTCGCGGCTGACGAACTTGTAGGGCGCCGAGATGCGAACAGCCTTTTCGACCTGGGGCATGGCGCGGAGCGACTCCAGGCAGGCGGTGAGGTCGCCGCCGACGCCGACCGCGCCGATGACGGACCGCTCTTCGCCGGAGCTGGCATGAATTTTGTAGCCGAATCCGCGGATCCGGTCGCAAACCTCCTCGACCTGAGCCGGCGTTGCATTTTTCTTCAGTGAAACGATCATGGTTTTACCCTTCCTTCCGGATCCAAAAGCAAATCGGCCCACTTGGCTTGCGCCGAGTGGGCCGATTTTGCGTTTTCTTTGTGTTTTTCGTTTTTAGCGAATCGCACCGCAAGCCACTCGGACGCTCTGGTTGCTAAACCAGAAGCGGTAACCGACGTAGCTAAAGTAGCGGGACATGTGCGAAACCGCAGGATACGGGGAGGCGGGGCGGCGTGTCAAGGTCCAGGAGAAAAGAAAAACGCCCATCTTTTGACGGATGGGCGTTTGTCGAACCCTGGGATTGCCAGGTGATGTTCAATGGGAGAATCGATTTCAACGGATTTGCGACCGCTAAAATCTTCGGTTGATCGAAGTGTAAGACCTTGGCCGGGGGAAGTCAACAGGATTCTCCTGGGAAAGCGATCCACTCGTATCCATATGATTGGAATGCACTTAGAAAAGATTTCCAAAATGGGACTTTCGGTGAGAGGGGCCGAAAAACCTCGTCCCAAGCACAGGGCGGTGCCTGCAAGCCGCGCAAAAAACGCGGTTTATCGCTTTCTCCCCGCGAGCATCCCAAGCATGGGCTCTTCAAGGGGCAAAAACTGCGAAAACCTCAGTTTTTCTCACTTTTCTCACAGGCGAGAGCGTCCGGGCGCGGACTTCCTCTACATTAACGAGACTTAATCCTATTTCGAGCGGCAGAGCGGGATAAACTGAACCCGTGGCCGAACGGTTTGGTCAACGATTCTCGGATTTGCTTCCCCGCCCCCGCTTGCGGCGGCGGACGCAGGCGTTGCTTTCTTCGGCAGCGCCGTCGCCGATTTGGCGATTCCCGTCGCTCGCCGGGCTGTTCGGGAATCTCAAAGTGCGGCCGAAGTTCATGGTGCTGCACAACCTGTTCTTCGTGCTGCTGACCGGGACCATCTACTTTTCGTTGGTACCGTTCATCGAGCAGAGGATCAATGCGGCGCGGGGGCGCGAGGAGGCCATCCTGATCCGGGCGTTCATGCAAGGCCGGGTGCCGGCGGAATACCCGCTGATGGGGGGAACGGCACAGGAGTTGCAGATGCCGGCCGAGGCGCAGGGGTTCCTGGTGGACTACCCGTTGGCGGCCTATCGGCACCATCAGGAAGCGCGGGAGTTTCTTTTCCGGCGCCTGCCCGAGGCGGGGCGTTACGAGCGGGTGGAGTTTCCGTCGGAAGTCTACGACTCATTTACCCGACGCGTGCGCCTGACGCTGTTTTTCGTGTTGGGGGTGATTTATCTGCTCTCCGTGCTCGGGCTTGAGTTGCTAATCATGCCGCGCTACGTCTATTCGCGGATCCGGATGATGCTGGATGCGGACCGGGCCGTGCGCGAGAACCGGCGCGAAGAGGAAATCATCGATCCGGACCGGATTCTGGACGATGAGATCGGGCAGATCATGCATTCCCGCAACGTGACGGTGATGGCGCTGCGGCAGCATGAAGACGAGTTGGCGAAGGCGCTCGAGTCGCTGGAAGCTCAGGATCGGCTGGCGTCACTGGGCTTGCTATCGGCGTCGGTGGCGCACGAGTTGAACACGCCACTGGCGGTGCTGCTGGGGTCGCTCGAGCAGATGGCGGAGCAGCCTTGCGACGCGCCATCGCGGCAACGGCTGGACCGGATGTTGCGCGTGGCGCAGCGCATCAAGAAGATCAGCGAAAGCCTGATCGACTTTGCGCGCGTGCGGCGCGACGTGTTCGAGCCGGTGCGGTTGCAGCCTTTGATCGAAGAGGCGTGGGATCTGGTGGGCATCGACGAAAAGGCGGCGTCGGTGCGCTTCAAGAACTCAGTGGGGTTGGTGGATACGGCCATGGGCAGCGCCGACCGACTGGTGCAGGTGTTTGTGAATCTACTACGGAATGCGCTGAACGCGATCAAACCCGGCGGGCACATTGAGGTGCGAAGTTTTCTGACGATCGACGGCGGGCGCCGCTGGCTGCACTTGAATGTGGAAGACGATGGTCCGGGGATTCCGGCGGATGTGCTGCCCGCCATTTTCGATGCATTCGTGAGTACGCGGCTTGATTCGCGCGGGACGGGATTGGGATTGACGATTGCGGAAGGCATTATCAGCCAGCATGGCGGTACAATCTCAGCATCCAATCGTGCTTCCGGCGGAGCTTGCCTCGAGGTGAAACTGCCGGCTGCTTAACCCATGAGTACTGACGCGCTCCAACCGATCGATGCTTCTCTGGTCGACATCGTTGTGCTTGATGACGACAGCGATTTTCGCCAATATCTGGACGACTTCCTGCGTGAAGAAGGCGGGTTTGCAGTGCGGACGTGCGCGACGCCCGAGGCCCTTTACGAAGCCTGCGATACGCGGCTGCCGGACATCATCCTGCTCGATATGAAGATGGGCGAAGCGTCCGGCGATCAGGTGATCGAGCAGCTGTTCGCTCGCTGGCCGGGGCTGTGCGTGGTGGTGATCACGGGCTATCCGTCGCTCGAGGACATGCGCGCGACGTTCAAGCTGAAGGTGTTCGACTATTTGGCGAAGCCGTTTTCGATCGCGCATCTGCGGCAAACGCTGCGCAACGCGATCGAGACGTTCGGCTTCGGGCGCGCGCTGCAGGACCGTTTGCGCGAGCGTCTCGGTCATCGGCTGAAGCTGATGCGCGTGGAACGCGATTGGTCGCTGAAGCAGATTGCGACAATGACGCGCTTAAGCGTTTCTCAGATTTCGTCGATCGAACGCGGGGCGCACTTGCCGTCGATGGAATCGCTGATTGCGATCGCGCGGGCGTTTGGCAAAAAGCCATCGGAGATTTTGGGGGCGATCGAGTTTTAGCTGCCGCGGGCGCGGACGGGCCTGGGCGATGCGGG
The DNA here is from genome assembly GCA_044226365.1 of Bryobacteraceae bacterium. Taxonomy (GTDB): domain Bacteria; phylum Acidobacteriota; class Terriglobia; order Bryobacterales; family Bryobacteraceae; genus JALHNI01. Next base: position 6,243 of record JBGAHE010000158.1, on the reverse strand, counting down.
GGCGCGAACGAGCCGGGTGGGCGTGGCGAGGTCGCGGGCGTGGGTGGCGACGCGAACGCTGACGAGCCAGGCGGACCAGTGGGTGTCTTCATCGGGGGTGAAGCCGAACTCCTGTCGCCAACGGTCGAGGTAGAGCTGGACGGTGGCGCGATGGCGCTTGCCGGTGACGGTGGCGTGGGGTTGGTTGGAGTGATGCGCAGCGGCGCTTGAGTAGGGGTAGAGGTGGGCGTGGCGTTGGGGACGGTCCGCGGTGGGGTTGCGCTCGATGTAGAGGAGGGTGTCGCAGTAGTGCGTCGTGGACGTGATCAGTTTGGCGCGGAAGTGGTGGTGCCAGAGGTGGCCGGCGGTGTGCGAGAGGCGGTGCATGTAGCGGGCGTGCTGGCTTTGGAGGTGCTGCATGAGGCGGGAGATGGCGCCGCGGCGGAGTGGCTCGAGCAGGAAGTGCACGTGGTTGGGCATGAGGCAAAAGGCATGGATGCGCACTTTGTAGCGGCGGGCGAGGACGTCGAGGCGGTCGAGGTAGAGGATGTAGTCGGAGGGGCGGAGGAAGGTCGGTTGCCGGCGGGAGCCGCGTTGGTAGACGTGGAAGACTTGACGGCACTTCCAGTGGCGGATGCGAGGAGAGGTCGATCGCACGTTAGATAGTGGGTTGGCGGGGGGATTATTCTCATAAATTTTTTGGGGAGCGTGGCGGTGGTCCGGTGAGCGATACTTCGGGGCAGTGTCCGACTCGGCTCTAAGTCGTTTGGCATGAGGGGGTTGGCGGGATGTAAGCCGTCTGGCGCGATGGCGAATCAGAGCTAGCCGGGGCACAAGTCTTTTTTTATCTATAACTTAGACAAAGAACACGGCGACGTGGCAAGCCTCACGGAACGACAACCTGGCGGCAATCAACTGATTCTGGGGGCTTTATGAATGAGTCGGACACGGCGGCGGAGGGGGAGGGGTAAAATGGGGGGAGATGACCAAGCCTCCCAGTCCTGCTGACCTGCCCAAGCTGCCCATCAAAGGTGTCCAGCACCTGATCGCCGTCGGATCCGGCAAAGGCGGCGTCGGCAAGACGACCGTCTCGGTGAACCTCGCCATTGCGCTCGCCGGACTCGGCTACAACGTCGGACTGCTCGATACCGACGTCTACGGACCCAACGTTCCGCGCATGATGAACATCCACGACCAGCCGCATTCGGTCTCCGACCGCATCCAGCCGCTGCAGAACTACGGCGTCGTGGTCATGTCGATGGGCTTCCTCAATCCCGGCGACAAGCCGCTCGTTTGGCGCGGCCCGATGCTGCACAACGTGATCCAGCAGTTCCTGCGCCAAGTGGACTGGGGCACGCTCGATTACCTCGTCATCGACCTGCCGCCCGGCACCGGCGACGTCGCACTGTCGCTTATCCAGACCGCCCCGCTGACCGGCGCCGTCGTCGTCACGACCCCTTCGGACGTGTCGCTCGAAGACGCGCGAAAGGCTATCAATATGTTTGAGCAAGTCCGCGTGCCGGTTCTGGGCCTCGTCGAAAACATGAGCTATTTCGTGGTTCCGGGCACGGGCCAGAAGGTCGATGTCTTTGGCACCGGTGGCGGTGCGAAAACGGCCGAGCAGATGAACGTGCCGTTCTTGGGCGAACTTGCCCTGCTTCCGGACGTACGCGTGGGCGGCGACACCGGTCGGCCGATCACGGTCTATGGCGAGAAGGATGAACGCGCCGCACCGTTCTATCAACTCGCGCGGAAGGTCACCGATCGCATCGATGAGGTGTCGGCGGTAAAGGGTCCCACGATGACGATCGCCGACTAACGCTTGCGTAAGGCGCGGCGGGCGAACTGCTCCCAGGCGCTCGTCGCACGGAACCAGTTGCCTTCGTGGCCATGGCCGTGCAGCATGGCGGCGTTCGCGGCGAACTCAGGATCATCGCGGCCGGGCAGATAGACGTAGCCGGTGCCGGTGGACGGGTCAACGGCGTAGCGCACGACGTAGGACAAGGCCGGTTGACAGGGGGACGTTCGCCCGCACTCGGTGTAGAAGCGCACCGTGATCCGGGGCCAGTCACCAGCAGGCTCGCTGACGCGCTTCGCCCAGTCGATGATAAAGCCTTCGGTTTGCTCGACGCGATTCACAAAGACACCAGGCCCCGACCAAATGTGAAACGCGCCGACCTCGTCGGTCATCATCTGCACAGGCGGTTGCGTAACGTCGGCAACGAAGTCGATGCGGACGGTCGTGCCTTTGGCGGAAAGCAGGGTGGCGGCGATGAGGGCCAAAAATGCAGCTTTCATGGAAGCCTCCTGCCTGATTGTAGACTCAATGAAGCATGATGGCGTGCGAACTCTGTGGCCGCTCCGGCGTGGCATTGACTCGTCATCACCTGATTCCGAAGACCCGACATGCCAATGAGCGGGCCAAGCGGACCTTCTCGCGGGAAGAGCGCCATCGCGTGGCGATGTTCTGCCGTCCTTGTCATAGTCAGGTGCATGCTTTATTGACCGAGAAAGAGTTAGAACGGGACTTCCATACGGTCGAAAGCCTCGCCCAGCATCCGGGTGTGGCGCGGTTTGTGGAGTGGATCCGGAATAAACCCAGCGGCTTTCGCCCATCCACGAAGCGGCTGCAATAAACTGTAGGGTACAGGTATATAACGATTTAGAATGCAAGCCATCCTCGCACCGATCCTCGAGGCCCTGCGCAAGCTCGATTTTCGGGCGGTGGTGGATATTCTTGCCGTTGGATTTCTGATCTACCAGTTCGTCTCGATTATTCGAGGACGGCGCGCGGCCCAGATACTGACGGGCCTGATGGTGCTCCTCGGAGTGTATCTGGGCGCGACTTACGCGGGCCTCGAACTCCTGCGCTCCGTTTTACAGACGTTGGCTCCGTATACCGCCTTCGCCCTGATCGTGATGTTCCAGTCGGAAATTCGCCGGCTGCTGGCGCGCATCGGGCGGCGGTGGTGGATGGGCTTCGGTAGCCGAGCGGAACGCCGGGAGAGCATCGACGAAATTCTGTTGGCCGTGGAACAGATGGCGCGCGGACGGGTGGGCGCGCTGATCGTGGTGGAGCGCGATATTGGACTGCGGACGTTTATCGAGAGTGGTGTGAACCTCGATGCGCTCATCTCACGCGACTTGTTGCTGGCCATCTTTCATCCCGGCGCGGCGATGCACGACGGTGCGGTAATCATCCAAGGCGACCGCATTGCCGCGGCGGCCTGCTTTCTTCCCCTGGCCACCAGTAGCGGCATTGCTTCGGAGATGGGGACGCGTCATCGCGCGGCCATCGGCGTGACAGAAGAAAGCGATTGTCTCGCCATCGTGGTGAGCGAGGAGACCGGGAAGGTCTCCGTGGCAGCTCATAACAAGATCGATCGCGACGTGACGATTGCAGAGCTGGAACGCCGGCTGTCGGGTGACTTGGCGCCAGGCGCTATGACGCGGACCATGCGCGCGGCGTCGGCAGCCGTGGCGCGGCCCGCACGCAATCGGGAAGAGAGCGAGGCCGCTCGATGACGATGCCCAAGGCGATCCGCCTGGTCACCGATCATTTCCTGTGGAAGCTCTTGTCCTTGGCGGCCGCCCTGATGCTGTGGATCGCGGTGGTGGACGAGCCGGAACTGACCACCAACGTGACCGCGCCAGTGGAGTTCCGCAACTTGGCTTCGGGTTTGGATTTGGGGTCCGAAGTGCCGGACCGGATCGTGCTGCAACTGCGCGGGCCGCGGAGCCGGGTCTCGCTCGCGACGGGGCCGCGGTCGGCCGTCGTGCTCGATTTGAGCGGCCAGAATCGCCCCGGCGAGAAGACGTTTACGGTGCAGGAAGTGCATTTGAATCTGCCGCAGGGGATTGAACTGGTGCGCGCCGTCCCGTCACAGATCCGCGTGGTGCTGGAGCGGCGGCTGCGGAAGGACGTGCCGGTGACGTTGCGGTTTGCGAGTCCGCCGCCGGCCGGCTACCGGGTGCGCTGGACGGAGTTGATTCCGGAACGGATCTCGGTGGTCGGACCGGAGCGCCGCGTCAAGCTGATCGACTCGATCGAGACGGACGCCCTCGACTTTTCCCATCTCCGCTCGGACCTCGTGCGGCCGACGGAGGTAATGTTAAACGCTTTTGTGTCCGATCCTTTGGTGAGCCTGGCCTCGCCGTCGCAAATCCGCGCGCGCATCCAGCTCGAAAGAATCGATTAAAGCATGGCAAAACAACTCTTCGGCACCGATGGCATCCGCGGCAAGGCGGGTGATTATCCGCTCGATCCCCAAACGGTCTTCTGTTTTGGGCTGGCACTCGGGGAATGGGCACGGGAGCATGGGCCGGGAGCCGAAGTCATTATCGGGATGGACACGCGCGAGTCCGGTCCTTGGATCGCCGAATGTGTGGCGGGCGGTTTGGCGGCGCAAGGAGTGAAGGTTCGTTTTGCGGGCGTGATCACGACGCCCGGCGTCGCATTTCTCACCCGGACGATGCCGGTGATTGCGGGCGTGATGATCTCGGCGTCGCACAACCCGTTCGAGGACAACGGCCTCAAGGTATTCGACCACAGCGGCCTGAAACTGCCGGACGATCAGGAGCATTGGCTTGAAGAGGATCTGCTGCGGCTGGCGGAGACGAATCCGCCGGTGCGGCGCGAGACGCTGACGCCGGAATCGGCCTTGGCACACGCCTACCTGGACTACCTGGTGAAGGTGGCACAAACTCCGCTTTCCGGCAAGCGAATCCTACTCGATTGCGCCCACGGCGCAGCGACGCCGCTGGCTCCGGAACTCTTCCGGTGGCTGGGCGCCGACGTCACGGCCATTGCGGATGAGCCCAACGGCAGGAACATCAACGCCGGCGTGGGGGCGCTGCATGTCGAAGGGTTGCGCGAACGCGTGGTGGCGGGCGGATTCGACGCCGGGATTGCTTTTGACGGCGACGCCGACCGGGTGATGATCGTCTCGCCGACGGGCAAGATCATCGACGGCGACCATGTACTGCTGATCTGCGCGCGGCACCTGCGCGCCGAAGGCCATCTGACGAACGGCATCGTCGTCTCGACGGTGATGTCGAATCTGGGTCTTGAGCGCCTGCTGCGGCAGGAGGGCTTCGAGATGCCGCGGACACCGGTGGGTGATAAGTACGTGCTCGAAGAAATGATCCGGCGCGACGCGCTGATCGGCGGCGAGCAGTCCGGGCACGTGATCTTCCGCGAGTTCGCCACGACGGGCGACGGGATGCTGACCGCGCTCGAAGTGCTGGCGGCGGTGCAGGCATCGGGCAAGTCGCTCGACGAACTGACGGCGGATCTGGCGATCTACCCGCAATTGCTGGTGAATGTGAAGGTGCGAGCCAAGCGCCCGCTGCAGGAACTGATCGACGTCCAGGCGGAGATTGCGGCCGCGGAAGCGGCCTTTGGCGATCGCGGCCGGGTGCTGGTGCGTTTCTCCGGTACCGAAGCTTTGGCGCGCGTGATGGTGGAAGGCGAGAACCAAGCCGAAGTGGAGCATTGGGCGCATCGGATTGCCGATACGCTGCGAGACGAACTGGCGAATCTGGCCGCGCAGGTGGCCGACCACGATGCGCCGCGTCCGCTGAACGTTCGTTAGCGCTTCTGATGCTCGGGCGAGACGGGCTCGAGCGGCAGGAACTCGAAGAATTCGCCAGCCGCATTCACGGTGAGCTTGCCGGCGCCGAGCGGCTTGCCGCCGGTGCCGAAGAAGATGGCGCCATCGGTGGAGTCACCGGGCTTGAGCTTGCTCGCCACAAAGGCGATGGCGCTGGCGGCGGCGGCGGCTTTGATCTTGGCGCTGGTGAGTTCGGCCAGCATCTGCTGACGCCGCTGCTCGTAGCCGCTGGTGCTCTTGATGCGGCTGAGGCCGTACAGGCTGGCCTCGTAGGTGGTCATCAGGCGAATGGCGTCGTCGCGGCCGCCCCGGTCAATAAACCGATTCACCACCACCCGTGGCTGCTCCGGTTTCAGACCTTCGCCCTCATTCGGCTTGAAGAGGAAGTCTTCCGGCTTGACGATCCAACTCGTCTTCGAACCGTTCGAGATGGCCACCTGCAGCACCGCGTAATCCTTGGTGTGCATGGGCAGCTGGGCGAACATGATCGTCAAGCCGCCCTTGGTGAGCGTTTGATAGTTGAGGCCGTTGGTTTCGAAGGTGATCACCTGGGCGGCCGCAGGGGTCATCGCCAACCAGAAAAGCGTAAGCCAACGAACCTGGACCTGGAGGTTAAGCATGATGGGTTATGTCGATCTTACGGTCCAGCCTC
>JBGAHE010000006.1:0-105709 GCA_044226365.1 Bryobacteraceae bacterium | reverse complement strand
TCGTCGATGACGGCGCTGGGCTATCGGGAGGCCGATTTGAAACAGCCGCTGACAGGCTTTGGCTTCGGTGCCCGCGAAGGAGCGCGAGTCGCTGGTGGGCGTGGTACCTGCGTGGGCGCAAGTTTCCGCATCGGACGCCGGAGGGCACTTCGCTGCTGCGGTGCTTTAGCGCGGGAGCGGGGCGGGCGGCGGTGCTCGAACAACTCCGATGAGGCGATCTATGCGGCGGCGCGGGCGGATTTGAAGCGGCTGCTGGGGTTGACGGCGGAGCCGGTGTTTGGGAGCATTTCGGTGTGGCCGCGGTCGATGGCGCAGTACACGGTGGGGCACGGCGCGCGGATTCGGGAAGTGCAGGAGCGGGCGAAGCAGTACGCGGGCCTGCACCTGATCGGCAATGCTTACCGCGGCATCGGGATTCCGGATTGTATTCAACTGGCGCGCGAGACGGCGCGGACGATGCTGGCATGAGACGACGCGATTGGATAGCGATGGGGGCCGCGGGCCTGACTACGTGCCGGCGATCAGAGCCGGGGGCGAACAGCTATTGCTTTGTCGCCAATAGCGAAGGCCGCGCGATCGCGGTGATCGACCTGGCGGTGTTCACGCTGGCGGGGCGCATTCCGCTCGAGGCGGATCCGGACGGAAGCGCGTCGCGACGGCGGGTTTACGCGCTGTCGGCGGCGGACGGGGTGCTGCACGAAGTGAATGTGGCGAACCGGCAGATCGCGCGGCGCGTGCAGGTGGGCGCGGGAGCGCGAGCGCTGCAGCTGTCGTCCGATCAGCGGCTGCTTTGCCTGACGTCGAAACAGCAGGTGGTGCTGGTGGACCGGCAGACGATGACGATTGCGGCGCGGGTGCCGTTGCCGATGCCCGCGACGGACTTCGATGTGTCGCCCGAGACGCCGCATGCGGTGTGCAGCCTGGGCCCGTCGGGCGAGATCGTGATCATCGATCTGGGGGCGCGGCAGGTGTCGCGCAAGGTGAAGATGAGTTCGGCGCCGGGGACGCTGCGGTTCTTGAAGAACGGGCAGTGGATTCTGACGGGTCTGCCGAATGAACGGCTGATCACGATTACGGATACGGCGACGGGCAAGCCGGTGGTGGATTTGCCGCTGGCGATTCGGCCGGACCGCTTTTGCTTCAGCGGCGACTTGGGGCAATTGTTTGTGACGGGCGAGGGGGCGGATGCGGTGGCGATCGTGTATCCGTTCCAGAGTCAGGTGGCGGCGACGCTGCTGGCGGGGCATCAGCCCGGGGCGATGGCGGCGAGCCGGAATCCGGCTTATCTGTTTGTGGCGAATCCGACCTCGAATGCGGTGACGGTGATCGATGTGCCGACGCAGCGGATTGTGGGGGCGGTGCCGGTGGGGCAGGAGCCAAGCCACATTATTGTGACGCCGGATGATCAGTTTGCGCTGGTGCTGAACCGGTCGTCGGGCGATATGGCGGTGCTGAGTACGAGCCGGTTCACGAAGGTGATTCGGCGGGACCGTTCGGCGCCGTTATTTCATTTGGTGCCGGTGGGGTCGGCACCGGTGAGCGCGGCGATCGGCATGAGCGCCACTTAGTGGCACGCTAACTGCTTTGATCCGGGCGCAGGATGTTAGGCGCCTCAAAACAAAGGTGGCCCGTTGCCGGCTCTGTAGCCTTCGGACTCATTTGGTGTTCCCTCCTACCCGGGCAGACTTTACTGGTTTCGGGGAGCCGCGCGCCCGCGGGGGCGCGCGCGCAAATTCGACTGCAACTGGATCGGCCGGGTGCTGCGCGGGTGCTGGTGCCGGGGGCGGTGGAATGAGGTGATGGGGCTTTGGCTGGTCAGCTGCTCTTGGTTGGCGGGGCAGTCGCTGAAGGTGTCGACGCTGAAGGTGTCGGTGCAGGCGGGGCCAGTGGGGTCAATGGCGCAGATTCGTTTGGATTTGGAGCGGCCAGTGCCGTTGGCGACAGGGCGTTTTCGAATCGAGTTGCCGGCGGAGGTATTCGGGGCGATTGAGGACGTGCAAGTGTTCTCGCCGGTTGGTGACGCGATGGGGACGGTGTCGCTGGGAGGGAATCGGGCGGAGGTATGGTTCCGGTCCAGTTCGGCGAGCGTGGGACGAGTCAACGGGATGCCGGTGGCGACAGTGCTGGCGCCGCTCAAGACACGGCAGGAGCGGGCTTGGGCGAAGGTGACCATTACCGAGGAATGGAAGCCGGCGACGACGGCCGAGCCTTGGATGCCGCAGGTGGCGATCGAGCCGATGGGGGAACTGGGAACGGTGACGGTGTCGAGCGTTGTGCCGGTGAGCGATACGACGTATCGGGTGACGGGAACCGGGTTTACGGCTGAGACGAAGGTCGAGGCGGCGGGGGTGCCGGTGACGACCGTGACGTGGCGGTCGGCGACGGAAGTGGAGTTTGCGGTGGCGGGTCCGGTGGAACTGACGGGGCGGGTGCTGCGGGTGGAAGGGGTGGAGTGGGTTTACGCGCTGGAGACGGTCTGGCAGCCGACGACACCGCCGGCGGGCGCGGTGCCGATGCGGTTGCTGGCACCGCTGCGCGGTCAGGTGTCGGCGGACTTGGGGCTCTCGCTGCCTCCGGCGCGTTGGCGCTACGGACTGACGGTGGTGAACCCGCATGCGGCGCCGGTGGAGATGACGATCGACATGCTGGATGCCGCGGCGGGGCTGGTGCAGCGGCGGACCCAGATGTTACCGGCGCGAGGACGGTTCGATTCGGAGTTTGGGTTCGGGTTTGAAGTTCCCTTTCGGTCGGTGGTGGGTTTGACTTTCTCGCGGCCCGTACGCGTGGTGACTTCGCGAAGGGATCTGGGCTTGCCGGAGATCTTTCTGGCGGAGCCGAGTCCGTACCAGGCGGTTGCCGAGCCGGAGGTGACGGTGTCGGCGGCGGCCTTGGACATGCAGGTCACGTTGGGCGGGAAGGCGGATGAAGGCGAACTGGGGGTCACAACGGTCCGCTCGCTGGCGCCGTTGACGTATCGGGCGGAGGCTGATGTGCCGTGGCTGCTGTTGACGCAGAGCAGCGATTCGTCTCGGACGATGGTGAAGGTACGACCAGCGGCTGGTTTGGCGGTGGGTGAGTACCGAGGAAATGTGCGCCTGATCGCGAGTGGGGCGAGCGTGACGTCGAGGGTGATTCCGGTGACGCTGCGAGTCCAGCCGGGGTCGTATTTCGAGTTGGCGCCGGAGGTGGCGGTGTTTGCTTCGGTGGATCGACCCCAGGGTGGCAGCGCGGTGCCTTACCGGCGCGCACCGGCGAGCCCCGCACCCCTGACGATGCGAACGGAAATCGAGGGGGGACTGCGATGGTTGACGGCGATTGCGCCCAATGACCCTTCGGGAGATGGCGTTGGGTTGGCGGTGGATGCGACGGGTTTGACTCCGGGCGTTTACGTGGCCAAGGTGACGGCGACGGGGGCGGCGAATTCGCAGACGACGGTGGTGCGGTTGACGGTGACCGAGTACGGGCCTCCGTTCATCCTCTCCCGGTCGGCGCTGGAATCCGTGTTCGAGGAGGGAAATGCCCGCCCGGAGACGGTTTCGGTCCAGATGTCGTCGCGGATTGGTCCAGGCTTCTCCGTGCGCGTGGTGGAGGGAGAAGGATGGCTAACGGCAGGGGAAGCTCTCAACCAGTTCCTGTCGCTTCAGGTCACCGTGGATCCGCAACGCTTGACGGCAGGAGATTATCGAGGCCGCATCGTGGTGACCGACGGAACGCGTAGTGCGACCTTGACGGTGCGAGTGAAGGTGTGGCGTGGAGAGACGGGAGAATTGACGGTGCGAGTGACGCCGCCGGCGAATGAGTTCAGCGGCGCATTCGAACTGGAGGCGGAAATCGCCGGTGATTCGCTGCCGGTGAATGTTTGGGTAGACGAGTCGACGCCCGAGTGCAGGGCGGGGGTGAGCTTGATTTCGCCGACGGCGTGGTCGCCGGCACGGTTTCGGGTGGAGGCGAGCGGGGCGGGCTTCTGTGTCGGAACTTTGATGGCGAAGGCGGGGACGCGGGGTGTGTATCTGCCGTTCCGGATGTCGTTGCCGCCGTTTGAGGCGGCGAAGGCGCCGACGGCAGTCGGGCTGGTGACGCATGCGGCGACGAATGGTCCTGGGCCGGTGGCGCCGGGAAGTCTGATGACGATTTATGGGCCAGGGGTGAGGCGGGAGGTGCGTTTCGACGGGGTGCCCGGGGTGGTGACGTATGAGTCGTGGTCGCAGGTGAATGTCGCGGTGCCGGCGAGCGTGGCGGGAAAACGGTCGGTCGTGATGCGGGTGAATGACGTGGCGGAGACGGTCCTGGCGGTGGCTTCGTCGTCGCCGGGGTTGTTCACGGCGGATGGAACGGGACGGGGGCAGGCGGCGGTGTTCAACGCGGACGGGTACGTGAATGGGGCGGAGCATCCGGCGGCGGTGGGGAGTGTCGTGAAGCTGTACGGGACGGGCATCGTGGGCGAGGTGACAGTGACGATGGGAGGTGCGAAGGCGGAGGTGCGGACGGCGGGGCCAGTGGGGAACGGGCTTTACGTAATGGAGGTAGCGGTGCCGGCGGGAGTGCGCGGGGTGGTGCGGGTGCGGGTGGCTGCGGGCGGAGCAGAGTCGCCGGCGGGCGTCACGATCGTGGTTGAGTAAGAGAGATGAGTTGTGCGATTTGCGAGACGCGACCGCCGCGACGGCATTGTCCGGCGCTGGAGAAAGACATCTGTGCGCCGTGCTGTGGCGAGGAGCGGGAGCGGACGATCGACTGTCCGTTCAACTGCGAATATCTGCTGCAGGCGAGGGAGCGGGAGCCGATGTTTGACCTGCCGGCGGAGTATCCGAATGCGGATCTCGATACGAGCGAGCGGTTCTTGCGGGCGCACGAGCCGCTGTTGCTGACGATGGTGGGGATGCTGTTCTTCTCCGCGGTGAAGGCGAAGGCGCGGGACCTGGACGTGCGGGAAGCGTTAGGAGCGATGATGGACGGACGGCGCGGGAAGCCGGTGGGTGAGCCCGGTGAGGTGCAGCGGGAATTCGAGGCGCGATTTGCGGAGTTCAGAGAAAAAGCCTCGGCCGAAGGCGAGGCATTTACGGATCAGGATGTGGTGCGCGTACTAGCGTTTCTGCAGCGCGAAGAGCTGATGTACAACAATCAGCGGCCGAAGAGCCGAGCCTATATCGACTGGCTGCGGGGCTGGGTGTCGAGCATGGCGGCAGCCATGCAGCAGCCGCCTACAGCAGACGGAAATTGACTTCGACGTAGGCCGAGACCGGGACGGCGCGGCCGTCCTTCAAGCCGGGGCGGAAGCGCCACTTCATGACGGCTTCGATGGCCTTTTCGTCGAGGCCTAGACCGAGGGGACGGACGACGCGGAGGTCGCGCGGGTTGCCCTTTTCGTCGACAACAACGGAGAGGAGCACGGTGCCCTGGAACTTGGCCTTGCGGGCTTCTTCCGAATATTCGGGTTCGACCTTCAGAATGACGGCCGGGGCGGACACGCCGCCACCGATCTTGTAAGCGCCGCCGCCGGTGTTGCCGCCGGTGCCGGCGCCAAAGCCGGGACCACCGCCGGAACCGATGCCGCCGCCAGGGCCGGAACCAATGCCGCCACCGGAACCAGGGCCGTTCGAAGCCATCTTGACGCCGGAGAGCGGGTCGCCGATGACGGGCATGTTGACGTTGGGCAACTGGGCGTCAGGCTGGATGACGAGAGTGGGCTCCATGACGAGCTTGGGCTTGGGATTGTTCACCACCGCCATGGGAGGGGTGAACTGCTTGGGAGCAATCTTGGGGAGTTTGCCTTGGCTGGGGGGCGTGGGGGACCGGTCGCCACCGCCGCCGCCACCGCCCATGGCGCTCTTCTTGGGAGGCGCGGGCTTGTAGGGGGCGAGATCCGGGGCGATGAGGGCCACCGAGTCCTTGGCCATTTTCTGAACGACGGGGCTGGTGCCGAGGATGACGAGCGTACCGATGACGAGGATGTGCAGGCCGACGGAAACTAAGCGCGAACGGCCGACGTTTTCAGCACCGCTCCAAATGTCTTTGACGGCAATGGGCTTGGAGGTAACTTCGAGCGGCGGAAGCTCAGGCGGACTGATCGTTTCCTTGATGTTGCGGATGAACGCCGTGAGCCAAGGCTCTTGCTCTTTGCCACCGAGGGCTGAAGCGAGCGCGTCTTCAGGGGCCGCCGAGCGCTGGTTGGCGCTGGCGGACGGGTCAGTGTCGTGCATGTTCGCAATGCCAGGCATTCGTGTACCGTCCTAATCCAACTGACGCCTCAGGGGCGGTCAGGGTTGCAAAGCCATTGTTGTGTCAGACGATTTACTGTTTACTGACTTGGCCTACACTTCTCTGGCTTCACTTGATGCGTCTATTATCACACGGAACCCGATTCGTCATTCCGGGTTTCGGGAAGGGATCCCGAAATTAGAAGGGTCCTAAAGATAGGTACGTACTAGTGTGAGAAAGGGTTTGATTCTGAGGAGGATTAACAGGTCTACACACTGTATACTCGGATGGAACTAGCGACCTCTGCCTTCTGCGGCCGGGCGGCCTGATTCGAAGGAGAGTGTGATGCGTGTCCATCTGGTGAACCCGAGTGACGTGTCGTTTGGGATCGGGGTGATCACGCCCCGCTGGTTGTTTGTTCTGGCAGCGGCGACGCCCCGGGTGTACGGGGATCCGGTAATCGTCGATGAGACGCTGGAGCAGTTGGATCCCTCGACGATTCAGCCCGGCGACGTGGTGGGCATTGGCGTACATACGGGCAATGCGCTGCGCGGATTTGCGTTAGGCAAGATCGCCCGCGAGCGGGGGGCGTGGGTCGTGTACGGGGGCATTCACGCGACACTGTATCCGGAAGAGGCACGCGAGTTGGGCCAAGCGCACGCGGTGGTGAGCGGCGACGGCGATGTGGTGTGGGCGAAGGCGCTGGCTGATTGTGTGGCGGGGACGCCACAGGCAAACTACGACGGCGGACGGGTGAGTGGCGAGAACTTTGTGCCGGCGCGGTGGGATCTGCTGCCGAAGAAAAGCTACATGTGGGCGTCGGTGCAGACGGTGCGGGGGTGCCCGAAGCATTGTTCGTTCTGCTCGGTGTGGCGGACCGACGGGCAGAAACCGCGGCAGCGCAGCGTGGAAAAGGTAGTTTCCGAGATCGTCGAATTGCGGCGTTCGGGCTATCGCTTTATCGCGCTGGCGGATGACAACTTCTATCCGGTGACGTTGACGGATATCGAACTGGCGGAACGTCAGGGGAACGCGCCGCGCGTGGCGGAACTGAAAGGCTTGCGCGCGGAGCGGTTCGAACTGATGGCGGCGCTGGCGGAATTGCCGGGCGATATGGTGTTCTTTACGCAGATCACGATGGAGGCGGCGGAAGATCCGCAGTTCCTCGATGCGATGCGCGAGGCCCGGATCAAGGGCGCGCTGGTGGGTGTGGAGAGCGTGACAGCCGAAGGGCTGAAGGCGGTTTTCAAGGACTTCAACGAAAGCGGCGCGAGCTTATCGACGCGTTTGCAGACGTTCAAGCAGCACGGGGTGCATGTGCTGGGGTCCTTTATTTTCGGATTGCCGACGGATCGGCCGGACAGCTTTGCGGCGACGGCAGCGATGGCGAAAGAAGCCGATATTACCTTTGCGCAATTCGTGATGATGACGCCGTTTCCCGGCACGGTGGACTTCGAGCGCTGGGAGAAGAAACTGGGCGAGGACGTGGAGCGGGTGGACGGCGTGCCGATTACGCGGTACTGGTTGATTCCAGCCGAGCGGCGGCCGAAGATGTTTACGCCGCATCCGACGATGGCCTCGGACGAGATCCGCGAGCGGACGCAGGGCGTGTGGGATTCGTTCTACAGCCTGGAGGCGATCTGGAAGCGGGCGCATTGCGTGAAGTCGATGAAGTCGCGGCTGGCGTTTGTGCTGATTTCGAAGCTGTATCGGCAGATGTATGCCAATACCGGCATTTCGACCGATAGTGCGCGGCGCAAGACGGCGAACCGTTGGGCGCGGCTGCTGGTGAAGCCGGTGCGGATGCTCTTTGTGGCGAAGCCGATGCCGGAGTTGGCGATGCCGAAGCGGGGCAGTTCGCCGCTTACCGTGTTGCAGTAGAGGCGGGGAGCAGCCACTCGCGGAAGCGCTCGGGCCAGAGGTCCGAGGGCTGATTGATTTTGCGAATGCCGAAGCCGTGTCCGCCGCGGGCGAAGATGTGCACGGTGGCCGGGCGTTTGACTTTGTTCCAGCCTAGATAAGCGGGGATGGTGCCGTTGGGGGTGAGGGGATCATCGTCGGCGGCGGCGAAGAAGGCGGGCGGGGCATCGGGGGGGACGTTGATGCCGTTCATACCGCCGGCGTAGATGGGAGCGACGAAGGCGGGGCGGAGGTCGGCGGGTCCGGTGGCGGCTTTGAGGGCGATGGCGCCGCCAGCGGAGAAGCCCATGAGGCCGATTTTGGCGGGATCGAGGCCCCATTCCGAGGCACGAGTTTTGACGAGTTTGAAGGCGGCCGCGTAGTCGTCCATGGAGCGCTGCAGGACGACGTCGCGGTTGGGGTCGCTGCCGGCGCGGTATTTGAGGACGAAGGCGGTGACGCCGAGGGTGTTGAGGAACTTGGCGACGTCGTGGCCTTCTTTATCGATGGCGAGGTGGCGGAAGCCGCCGCCGGGAGCGATGATGACGCTAATGCCGTTGGGGCGCGGGGCGAGGTGGGCGGTGAGGGTGGGGTGGGTGACGTTGCTGAGGCGGCGCTCGGTGTCGTTGGGTCCGATGACGGATTTTTCCTGATCGGGGACGCCGGGGTCGGCGGGGAGGGGCAGCACCAGCGGGTCGGCGGCGACGAGGAGCAAGAGCGCGGTGGCAAGCATGACACGCATCTTATCCCCAAATCAGGGATGCTAGGGAAGATGTGGATGGCAATGCTTTTGATGGCTGCGGAAATTGGTCCGGAGAATGTGGGGCAGTTGAAAGTGGCCTGGAGCTACGCGACCGGGGGCTTGCATCAGCCGAAGCGGGGAAGGCCGTCGGCGTTTGAGACGACGCCGGTGTATGCGAACGGAATGCTGTATGGGACGTCGGCGGTGGGGCGGGTGTTTGCGCTCGATCCGGCGACGGGGCGGGAGTTATGGAGCTTCGATCCGCAGATCAACAAAGACGCGGGGTATGGCGATTTTACGAATCGGGGGTGAGTGTTTGGCGGGGCGGGTTAGTGATTGCGGTGTCGGTGGATGCGCGGATGTTTGGGCTCGACGCGAAAACGGGGAAGCAGAAATGGGTGGTGAATTTACGCGAAGGTCTGCGGAATGCGCCGCACGAGTTTTCGGAGTATGAGGAGACGTCGCCGCCGTGCGTGATGGGGGACATGGTGGTGGTGGGATCGGCAGTGGCGGACAACGGCTTCACGGATAACGCGTCGGGGGAGGTGCGGGGTTACGATGTGCGGACGGGCAAGCGGGTGTGGACGTGGGATCCGATTCCGGGGACGAAGACGGGCGGGGCGAATGCGTGGTCGCGGATTGTGGGCGATGCGGAGAGGGGGTTGGTGTTTGTCCCGACAGGATCGCCGAGTCCGGACTATTACGGCGGAGAGCGCAAGGCGCAGAATCATGGGAACTCGGTGGTGGCCCTGGAGGCGAAGACCGGGAAGTTGCGGTGGGCGTTCCAGACGGTGCATCACGATTTGTGGGACTACGATGTGGCGGCGCCGCCGTTGTTGCTGAAGGTGAAGGGGAAGGACGCGGTGGGGGTGGGGTCCAAGAGCGGGAACCTGTTTCTGCTGGACCGGGAAACGGGGCAGCCGTTGGTGCCGGTGGAAGAGCGGGCGGTGCCAGCGAGCGATGTGGCCGGCGAGGAGGCCGCCAAGACGCAGCCGGTCTCGATTCATCTGGTGCCGGAGAAGTTTGCCGTGTGGGGCGCGACGCCGGAGATGAAGAGCTGGTGCGAGGAGACGGTGGGGAAGCTGCGTTATGAGGGGATGTTTACGCCGCCGTCGGTGCGCGGGACGTTGGTGTATCCGGGCAATATCGGCGGGGTGCATTGGGGCGGGATGACGTTCGATGCCAAGCAAGGCGTGATCGTGACGCCGGTGAACAATCTGCCGGCGATCGTGCGGCTGATTCCGCGGGCGGAGTTTCGCGACGCGCAGAAGACGGACAAATTCGACATGGAGTTTGCGCCGCAGCATGGGACGCCTTACGGCATGGCACGGCGGTTGTTGCTGTCGCCGGCGGGGATGCCGTGCAATGCGCCGCCGTGGGGAATGTTGACGGGCGTGGACGCGAGTACGGGCAAGGTGAAATGGCAGGTGCCGTTGGGTAAGCTGGGGCCGGTGGCGGGGACGGTGAATTTGGGCGGTCCGCTGGCGCTTGAAAGCGGCGTGACGTTGATTGGCGCGACACTCGACGGGTATTTTCGGGCGTTCCGCACGGCGACGGGCGAGTTGTTATGGGAGACCAAGCTGCCGGCGAGTGCGCGGGCGACGCCGATGATTTATACGCATCGGGGGCGGCAGTATGTGGCGATTGCGGCGGGTGGGCACGATCCGAAGTTCGGGCCGTTGGATGACAAGCTGATGGTGTTTGCGCTGCCGGAGTAGGCCAAAGAAAAACTGCAAGTATCTGCTGCTGAGTTCACCTGATGTACGGGCCGAGGAGCGAATTCAGCACCGGACGACGAACTTACTGGTCAGCAGCAGAAACTTGCAGTCGAGGAGATAGACAAAAGGATTCTACTTCGCGCTTTCGTAGTGCACGCGAGCGGCCAAATGTTTGGCGCTGTTTTTTCAATGAGTTAGCTTGGCGGGAGGTGCCGGAGGCTGATGGAAAGTCAGCACAGGTGGTGGTAATCCACCACCCCCGCGCGCGATTGGTGGTGGCTGCACACTTATGGCAGCGTCAGCGTCTACCCTGAGAAGAGATGTACGCCTGGACTTTGCTCGTACTTACGCTGGCCCAGACGCTGGCGCCACCCCCGCCGGTGCCGGAGCCGAAGACGGCGATTGCGGGGCGGGTGCTGGATACGAACACGGGGCTGGGGATTCCGCGCGCGACCGTGACGCTGAAGCAACTCGACAACAACACCGGGCAAGCGAGTTGGATGCGGACGAACGAGACGGGCGACTTTGCGTTCGAAGGATTGCAGCCGGGGCTGTATCTGGCGAGCGCGGAGCGCAACGGCTATAGCGCGACGATTTCTTCGACGTCGAGCATGGGTACCGAGCGGCGGATCTTTCTCGAGAAGGATCAGAACGTGCGGGACTTCCTGATTCGGCTGGCGCCGCATGCGGTGATTGCGGGCAAGGTGACCGATGATGCGGATGACCCGGTGGCGTTTGCTCCAGTGCATGCGGTGCGCTGTACGATGACGACCTACGATCCGGTGTGCGAGACGGTGAGCGTGGGAATTACGAACGATTTGGGGGAGTACCGGCTGGCGTTTCTGCCGCCGGGCAAGTACATGGTGCGCGCGGAAGGATCGGCGTATCGCGAGGCGCTGACGGCGGGCAATGCCGTGGGGAGCGATGCGGCGTCGCAGTTGGTGAGCACGTATTTTCCGCAGACGCCGGATCCGCAGGGCGCGACAGTGTTGGAGGTGGGAGCGGGCAAGCTGGTGGGCGGGATCGAGATTCGTTTGCAGCGCGTGCCGGTGTTCGAGATTCGCGGACGGGTGAACCCGCAGGGCGCGGCGACGGTGGAGTTCGTTTCGGCGTGGTTCGGCAAGGGACAGAATCCCTATCGGCAGGGCGTGGTGGCCGATCGCGAGGGGCGGTTCATGGTGAAGCTGCCGGCGGGGCCGTATACGGTGGTGGCGCTGGGGCAAGCGGGCAATTTTGCGACCGAGCACCGGAGCCGGCTGCGGGTGCGGGGCGATTTGGATAATTTTGTGGTGCCGATGGCGCGGTTGGGCGGGGTGCAGGTGGCGGTGACGTGGCCGGAGTCCGGAAGCTCGCCGAATTTGCGGTTGGATTTGCGGCCGCTGCCGGGGCAGGGGTTGAAGTCGTCGCCGTTTGCGGCGGTGGATCATCTGAGCACGGCGCAGGCGGAGAATGTGCCGGCGGGCGAGTATGCGTTGCGGTTCACGGGTTTGCCGCGGGATCGCTATGTGAAGAGCGTGCGGGTGGGTGGAGTGGAGGCGACGACGGCGACGGTGAATCCGGGGAGCCGCGCCATGATCGAGGTGGAGGTGGGCGAGCCGGCGGCGTCGATCGAAGGCGTGACGGTGGACCGGTTGGGGAAGCGGATGGCCGCGACGCAGGTGCTGGTGTGGAAGGTGGGGTCGACGCAGCCGCGCATGGTGCTGACCGATGGCAAGGGCGATTGGCGCTTGACGGGCCTGGCGCCGGGGGACTATCGGCTGCTGGCGGTGGAGAGTTTGGAGACCGAGCCGGACCCGGAATGGCTGCGTGGGCAGGAGGGATATTCGGAGGCGGTGACGGTTCGGGAAGGCGAGCGGGCGGGGCGGATTCTGCTAACGCGGCCGGCGCCTTAGGTTTGGCAATCAGCTTGCTTTCTGTCAGGGCAGAGACAGAAAGGAAGCTCTAGCGATGAAATTTTGGTTGTCACTGCCGTTGCTGGCCGCGGGATTGTTGCTGGAAGGCTGCGGGTCTTCGCGCGTGGGGATGTATGCGACGACCGCTCCGCCGCCGATCCGAATGGAACCGCGAGGCATCGCCCCGGGCCCCGGATATTATTGGGTGCCGGGCAATTACATGTATGGTTCGGGTGGCTACGTGTGGCGGCCGGGCCGTTGGGATCGGGCTCCGCGTGGCCGGCACCGGTGGCAGGAAGGGCGCTGGGAACTGCGCGGCAATCGTTACTATTGGCGCGAAGGCCGCTGGCGGTAACGGCAAATTTTGCGTTTAGTCCGAACGCGGACTACCGGTGAGTTCGCGACGGATAAAGAGTTGAGCCGAGGCCCATTCGCGCTTCACCGTCGCCGGTGAAATGGCGAGGGCTTCGGCCGTTTCTTCGACGCCCAAGCCGGCAAAACACCGGAGCTCGACGACGCGCATCTGACGGGGATCGAGTTCGCCGAGGCGGGTGAGCGCACGGTCGAGCGAAAGCACTTCGAGCAGGTCGGTTTCGCCGAAGCCAGTTTCTTCAATGGCGACTCGTTTCGCCGCTCCTTTGGCTTCGGCGTAGTTGACGAGCACGCGACGCATCATGGTGGCGGCCAAGGCGAGGAATTGTCCGCGATTGGCGAAGTCGACCGCATACTGTTCGCGGAGGCGGAGGTAGGCTTCGTGGACGAGCGCGGTGGGCTGGAGCGTGTGATTCGCGCGTTCGCGGCTGAGATAGCCACGGGCAAGACGGCGCAACTCGTCGTAAATCAACGGCAGGTGGCGGTCGACTTCCCTCATCTTCAAAAAGTTTATCCCGCGTGAGCCGCCTGGCCGGCAGATCCTGCGTAAACTCACATGAAAATTATCAGCCTCCTGTTGATGCTGGAGGCCACGCTTCTTTCTGCCCAGTCCGCGCCAACCGATTTGGCGCCGGTGCTGGCGACCCGCTCTTCTGTTCGTTTGGAATGGAAAGCTGCTTCGGAGGCCACCGGGTATCGAGTGGAACGCAAGGCGGCGGGCGGGGAATTCTCGCTGGTGCTTGAGATTGTGCCGCCGGCCGAGGTGGTGACGCGGGCCACCGACACGCAGATCGATCCCTATGAGACTTACTCGTACCGGGTGGTGGCGCTGCATAACCAGGAACGATCCGAGGCGAGCAATGTGGTGACCGTAGGGCCGCCGCCGAAGGGGTTCAGCGTGCCAGCGCCGTTGGCCGATTATCCCGAGGCAAAGTGGCTCGGGGCGGCGCTTCGTATGGCGTATGACGCCAACGGCGACCCGGCATTCGCGTATCTGAAAGACGAGGAGCCGAGCGCCAGCGAGCGGACCGCGACGAAGCTCTATTTTCTCTCCTGGAACCGGACGCGGTACCGCTGGAACGACGTGGTGACGGTGGCGACGGTGGGCGCGCTGCGCGACGACCATAGCCAACTGCCGATTTCGTTCGCGCGCGATGCGAGCACGAATCAGTGGGCGATGGCGCACGAGACGACGACGGCGGACCGGGTACGCGTGGACGTGCATTTTTCAAACGATGACGGGGCTACGTGGTTGATGCAGACCTTCGCGTCGGAGGTGACGCCGGAGGGGCCGCACCCGCCGTCGGCGCCTTCGATCGGATTGGCGAACGGCAAGGCGCATGTCATTTGGCTGAGCGGCAACGATGGCTTCCGTTATGCGACGGGCGAGTTGCAGGACCAGGGCGCGACGCCGGCAACGACGCTGATTCCGTTGCTGGCAAATGCGAGGACGGCGAGCGGAGTGTCGCATCTCGTGGTGGATCCAAAGGGCGTGCCGCTGGTGGCGCTGGTGCAGGATGATGTGGCGAGCGACTACAACCGGCAGATCTCCGTCTGGCGGCCGGGCAAGACGCCGGTGAAGGTGATGGACACGCAGAATTTTCAGATCGATGATCCGGCGGTGGTGGTGGCTTACGCGGGCGGACAGCCTCGTTTACTGGCGCGTTGGCGGCGCGACGATCAGTATTTTTCGAAGTACGACCACAGCATGTGGTTGGCGGCGTCCGAGGATGAGGGAGCGAGTTGGGCGGCGCCGGTGAATCTGCCGGCGGATGGTGAGACGAGTCTCGATCCGACGTTGGGCCTGGCGTTCGGGCCGACGGGCGCGGCGGCGGTGGTGCTCGAGTCCAATGGTGGGACGGGGGCGAACGTGCAGTGTTCGACGCCGAAGTTGCTGCGCTCGAGCGATCTGAAGAACTGGTCGGTGTGCGGGGTGGTGCCGGCGCCGCTGGCGATGCAAATCGGGTATCCGTCGGTGCTGGCGATGGAGAACGGCAAGCTCTATGTGGCGTTCCAGAACCGGTCGCAAGCCGAGGGCGGGCCGGCGCCGGGCGTGGTGCTCTATCGCGAGCCGTAAACTGAGTACTGCATGAATGCCGACCGTTGGCGCGCCGTCAAGGAGATCCTGGATGGCGCGCTGGAGCGAACCGAGCCCGCCGCGCGGGCAGCGTATTTGGCGGATGTCGAGCCAGGGCTGAGGAGCGAGGTGGAATCGCTGCTGGAGCACGAGACGCCGTCGGGCACGGTGTTTGAGTTGTTGGCGGAGAGGAGCGGCGGGCCGGAGTCCGTCGGGCCGTGGCGCGTGATTCGCGAGGTGGGGCGCGGCGGGATGGGCGTGGTTTATCAGGCCCGCCGCGACGATGGCGAGTATGACCAGCTGGTGGCGATCAAGCTGCTGGAGGGGGCTCGCGGGACGGGGGAACACCGCATCTTGGCGCGGCTGGAGCACCCGTCCATTGCGCGGCTGATCGATGCGGGACGCACGCCGGCGCAGCAGCCGTATCTGGTGATGGAGTGGGTGGAGGGTGAACCGCTTTCGGCGCGCGATGGGCTGACCACGCGGCAGCGGTTGGAGCGCTTCCTGAAGATCGCCGAGGCGGTGGGGTTTGCGCATCGACAGTTGGTGGTGCATCTGGATCTGAAGCCGGCCAATATTCTGATCAAGGCCGATGGCACGCCGAAGCTGTTGGACTTCGGAGTCTCGAAGCTGGTGGATCCGGAGACGGGAGCCAGCGCGGGCGAGCAGACGTCCGCCTTTTTGCGGGTGCTGACGCCGGCCTATGCGAGTCCGGAGCAGATCAATGGCGGAGTGGTGTCGGTGGCGTCCGATGTCTATGCGTTGGGCGTGGTGCTGTATGAGTATTTGACGGGACGGCGGCCATATGACACGTCGGGGTTGACGTCGCAGCAGCAGATCGCGCAAGTGGTGACGACGGCGATTCCGCCGCCGGCGGGGATGGCCAAGGATGTCGATTTGATCCTGAGCAAGGCGTTGGCGAAGGACGCGGCGGAGCGGTATCGCTCGGTGGATGAGTTGGCCGACGATGTGCGGCGGTACTTGCGCAAGGAGCCGATTGCGGCGCGGCGGCCGACCTGGCTGTATCGCACGCAGCAATACGCGCGGCGGAACCGGTTGTTGTTCGCGGGGGCGACGGTGGCGGGGCTGGGTCTGTTGGTGGGGTCGGTGATTGCGCTGCAGCAGGCGAGGGTGGCGCAACGGCGTTTCCAGCAGGTCCGGGCGTTGACGAACTCGCTGATCTTCGAGTTTCATGACGCGATCCAGACGTTGCCGGGATCGGCGCCGGCGCAGGCGCTGGTGTTGAGGAGGGCGGGCGAGTATCTGGACCGGCTGGCGCAGGAGTCGGGTGGGGATGCGGGTTTGCGGCGCGATCTGGCGGAGAGTTATCTGAAGCTGGGGGACGTGGAGGGGCTCTACTTCGAAGCGAATCTGGGACAGAAGGAAGAGGCGCGGCGGAACTATCAGAAGGGGTTAGCGCTGCTGGAGGCGAATGTGGCCAGCAGCCCGCTGAACCCGATGCGCAAGCTGGATCTGGCGGATGCGCACATTCGATTGGCGACGTCGTATTCGGGCGCGCGCGAGGTGGCGAATGCGGTTCGGCATTTGCAGAAGGCGCTCGAGATTGCGGGTGCGATTTCCTTGCCGATTCCGCCGGTGAAGATCGCGTTGGCGAAGGCGCACTTCGGGCTGGCGGAGAATTACGAGCGGGCGAACCGGATTCCCGAGGCGATCCGCGAGCGGCAGACGACGATCGAGATTGTGGAGGGTGCGGCGAAGTTTGCGGCGCCAGCGAAGCGGTGGGTGGCGTTGGCCCACAAGCGTTACGGGGCGACCTTGTTTCAGCACACGCCGCGCCTGGCGGAGGCGTTGAAGGAGTTTGAGACGGCGGAGAAGATGGACGAAGCCGCGAGCCGGGCGGCGCCCAATAATGCGGTGGCGCGGGCTGACCTGGCGCTCGACCGTCACTACCTGGCAATTGCTTATCACAAGGCGGAGAAGCCCGAGGCGGCCAGGCGCGAGTTGGAGGAAGCGGTGCTGTTGCATCGCCAACTGGTGCGTGACGATCGACGGACGGTGCGTTATCGGCAGTTGCTGGCTCAGGACCTGGAGATGCTGGCGGCGACGTGCGGGGACGCGGCACGGGCTACAGCGTTGCGGGCGGAGGCAGCGGCGGTGGGGCGCTAGAGCCGGTCAGGTATCGGCGATGGAGCGGTGGAGGCGGAGGTAGCCGGCGACTCCGGCGACGGCGGCGAAGGCGAGAACGGGGACGAGCGCGGGGGCGAGTTCGGTGACCGAAGCGCCGCGGAGGACGACGCCGCGGACCAAGCTGACCAGGTAGGTGGTGGGCAGCACGTGGCTGAGCCAGGCGAGCGGCGGGTTGAGGAACTCGCGGGGCATCAGGAAGCCGGAGAGCAGGACCGATGGGAGCAGGATGAGCTGGCACATCTGCAGGGCATGTGTTTGGGAACGGGCGCGTGCCGCAATCAGCAGGCCCAGGCCGAGCGGGGCGATCACCAGCAGGGGCAGGATGGCGAGGAAGAGCAGGAAGCCCGCGGCGATGGGGACGTGGAACAGGCCCGTCATGACGAAGACGAGAACGGCGCATTCGCCGAGACCGACCAGGGAGACGGCGAGCGCTTTGCCGGCGATGATGTCGAAGGGGCGCATGCGGGTGACCAGGAGCAGTTCGAGCGTGCCGCGTTCGCGTTCGCCCGCGATGGAGATCGACATCAGCAGCATGGTGATGGTCTGGACGAGGATCGCGACCAGACCGGGGAGCAGGAAGGCGGCGCTGCGGCCATCGGGGTTAAAGAGAATGCGCTCTTCGACGTGAATCTGCGAGGCGGGGCGGAGACGTTCGAGCGTGGCCTGGCGGCCCAGGGCATCGAGGGCGGCGAGGACGTAATTCGAGGTAGCGACGTCGCTGCCATCGACCCAAACGCGGAGCGGCATTTCCTGCTGACGGAGGAGGCTGGCCGTGAAGCCCGGGGGAATGAGGATGGCGGTGCGGATGGCGCCGCGGCGGAGGGCGGTTTCGATGTCGGCTTCGGTTTTGATGGAGGGGTCGACGGCGAGCAGGGGCGAGTTGAGGAGGCGTTGGGCGAGCGAGCGTCCGCCGGGGTGAGGGTCAAGGTTCACGAGGGCGGCGGGCAGATTCCGGAAGCGAAGTTCGAGCGCGTAGCCGTAGATGACGAGTTGGAAGAGGGGGACGAAGAGGGTGAGTACGAGCGTGAAACGGTCGTGCGCCATGTGGCGGAACTCTTTGGCGGCGATGGCGAGGGCGTTGTTCATCGGAGGGCGAGGCTTTCGGCGACGGGCTGGAGTTGACCGGAGGCGAGCGAATCGACGCGGTGGCAGCGGGCGGCTTCGTCGCGGTCGTGGGTGCTGAGAAGAATGGCGAGGCCGGGGCTGACGCGTTCGGCGAGGAAGTCCCAGAGCTGGGTGCGCGCGAAGAGGTCGATGCCGGCGGTGGCTTCGTCGAGGATCAGGACGGCCGGGTCATGGCAGAGGGCGGCGGCGAAGGCGAGGCGCTGCTTCCAGCCGTGCGAGAGATGTCCGGTGCGGGTGCGGCGATAGCGTTCGAGTTCGAAGCGCTCGAAGGCGGAATCGACGGCGCGGGAGGGCAGGCCCTGGCAGCGGGCGGCGAAGCGGAGGTTCTCTTCGACGGTGAGGTCTTCGTAGAGGCCGAAACGCTGGGCGACATAGCCGAGGGCGCCGCGGACGGCGACAGTGCCGGAGGTGGGGCGGATGGCGCCGGCCAGAATCCGGAGCAGGGTGGTTTTGCCGCAGCCATTGGAGCCGATGATGCCGCGGATCTCGCCGGGCTCGAGGTCGAGTTCGACTTGATCGAGAATGGTGCGCTCGCCGTAACGCTTGGTGAGGGCGCGAACCTGGACGACGGGTTTCATGGCCATTCCACCAGGGCCGGGGTGCCGGGGGCGATCATGAGGGACGAGTGGAAGCGCAGGCGGGCGACGCGTTCGGAGGCGACGCGACGGTCCTTGCGGAAGCCGAAGGGAATATCGCGCTGGGCAACCGAGCCAACGGTGGCGGAGATCGTGCGGCCGGCGAAATGGAGACGGAGTTGCGAGGGCGCGCGGAGGGAGGCGGGCAGAACGAGTTCGGCGGTGTATTCGTGCTCGAGCGTGAGAATGGCGAGGGGCTGGCCGGCATGGACACGCTGGCCGGGGCGCACTTCGAGGAGTTCGACGGTGGCGTCAGAGTCCGGCGCTTTGAGCGTGGCGCGGTCGCGCAGTTGACGAACGAGCGGCGCGAGGTCGGCGCTGGTGGCCTGGTCGAGCAGATGGGCGAGGCGCGCGCGGACGGCTTGGCGCTCTTGTCCGGCGGTCTGGACACGACGGCGGAGGGCGTTGTCCTGCGGATGATGGTCGAGGTCCGTGAGGGCTTGGACGTAGGCGGCTTCCGCGGTGGCAGTCTGGCGGTGGGCTTCGATCCAGGCTTGGCGCGCGGCGGGCGGCAAGTCCGCCGCCAAGTGTTCGAGCCGGCGCGCGGCTTCGGCGGCGTCGAGTTCCGGGGCGCGGAGTTCGATGAGCCGTTCGCCAGGGGAGACGCGCGAGCCCGCGGAGGCGAGGACGCGCTCGACGGTGCCGTTCATCCCGGCGGCGAGGACCAGGGTGACCGGCTCGACGAAGACGGACACGGACGTCCCCGCCGGAGCGGAGGGCGTCCGGGTGCTGGCAACCAGGGTGGCCATCAGGGCCACCATTGCGCAGAGCTTGGTCGTCATGGACTAGGGGGCGGCGACGGTGATGACGGGGCCGTTGCTGGCGACGCCACCGATGGTGATCACCAAGGGGTAGGTGCCGGGGGCGAGCGTCGCGGGGATCTTGAGATTCGCCTGGCCGAGCGCAATCTGTCCGGGTGTCATGCCGAGGAACAGGACTTCCGCCGGGGTATCGCCGACGCGGACCGTGGCCGGGAGCCGCGGAGCGGAGAGCGGGGAGCCGGGGGCGATGCCGCCCGTCGCGACGGGGTTATCGAGAGCACCCTGACCGGTGAAGTAAGCGATCACCAAACCGCCGGCGGCGATGGGATTGTCGGCCGTGTTGACCGTGAGCGTGCCATCGGCGCGGACGTTCTGCACGACGGCGCGGTTCTCACCGAAGGCGAAGACGCCGGGCGCGGCGGCTTGAACGTTGATGGCGAAGGGAGCCGAAGCGAGGCCATTGCGTTCGACGACGACTTGCGCCGCGCCGAGCGCCGTTTCATAAGGCAACTGGGCGTTGATCTGCGTGCCGGGCGAGGTGGGAACGACGACGGAGAGGGGAATGGGCGTGCCGTTCACCAGGACGCGGATGCCGCCGAGCGAAGTGGGCAGCGGGACCGAGGAGGCTGAGGCGGTGGCGGCGGCCGTCTGATCAATGAAGGCGGAGACCCAGGAGCCCGGAGCCATGGCGGACTGGAACGTGGCGCCGTTGACAAAAGCGCGGACGACGGGGCCGGGAGCGGGATTGACGACGGCGTTGATGGTGAGCGCGGTGGTGACCGGGGTGAGTCCGGTGACCGTGGCGGTGACCGAACCGGCGCCCGCGGTGCTGCCGAGCGTGACCGTGGTGGAGGCGCGGCCGTTGGCGCCGGTGATGGCCGTGGCCGGGTTCACCGTGGCGGCGGTGGCGGTGAAGGCGACGCGCACGCCGCTGACCGGGGCGCCCTGGGCATCGACCACTTCGACCGTGTAAGGGGTGCTGAGGATCGCGCCGGTGTTGCCGGTGGCCGTGAAGCCGGCGACAACATTGACGCGGGCCGGGACGGGCGCGGGAGCGACGGTGCCGAAGGCGAACTTCGCGACGAAGCCGTCGCCGCGGGGGAAGGTGCTGAGCGTGCCGCCGTAGCCGGATTGGGCAACGCCGCTGGTGGCGATCGCCGAAGTGGAAAGCGTGTTGCCGACGACGAAGACGTTGCCCGAGGCATCTGCCGCAAGGCCAATGCCGGCATCGTCGCGGGCGCCGCCGAAGAAGCTCGAGTACGTGAGCGCGCCGGTGGGCGAGAGTTTGACGAGGAAGGCGTCGCCGGTATTGCGGGGCCGTTCCGGGACGTCGAAGGCGGCGAGGGCATCGAGACCCTGGCCACCGAGGCCGGCGTTGGTTTTTTGCAAGGCGTCGGCGGAGGTGGGGAAGTCAGGAGAGGTGGAGAAACCGGTGATGTAGGCGCTGCCGGCGGCATCGACGGCCAGCCCCAGGCCGCCTTCGTCGCCCCGGCCGCCGAGGTAGGTGGCGTAGACGAGTTGGCTGCCGGCGGGGTTGAGTTTCGCGGCGAAGGCGTCACCGTAATAGGTTTCGCCGGTGGTGCCGGCGCCCTGCTTGCCGCCATAAGTGGTTTGAATGGCGCCCGTGGTGGCCGGGAAGTTGGTGGAGGCCGTGTTGCCCGTGACGTAAGCGGCGCCGGTGCTATCGATGGCGATGGCGGTGGCGCCTTCGCGGAAACTGCCGCCAAGGAAGGTGTTGTAGACGAGCGTGCCCTGGGCGGTGAGCTTGGCGACGAAGGCGTCGCCGGCGGCGGCCGAGTAGTTCGAGGTGGTCTCCAGACCGCGGAAGGTGGTCTGGTAGGCGCCGGGCGTCACCGGGAAGTCGCCGGAGAAGGTGAGGCCGCAGACGTAGATGTTGTTCTGCGCGTCGAGCGCGACGCCGGCAATCGCGTCCTTGCTGCGGCCGCCGAAGAAAGTGGAATAGACCAGCGAGGTGCCGGCCGCGTTGAGGATGGTGATGAAGCCATCGCCCGCGACCGAGGGGCCCATGTTGGCGTTGCCGCGGAAGACTTGCGAAAGAGCGTTGGTGGTGGTGGGAAAGTCCTGCGATTGGGTGCCGCCCACGACGACGGCGTTGCCGGAGGGATCGACGGCGAGGCCGAGCGGCAGGTCGTTCAAGGCGCCGCCGAGGAAGGTGGAATAGAGCAGGGCGTTGCCGGCGGGATTGAGCTTGGCGACGAAGCCATCTCCGGTGTTGTAGACAAAGTTGTCGCCGCTGAAGCCGCGATAGGTGCGCTGATAGGCGCCGGAACTGACGGGGAAGTTGGCGGATTGGGTGGCCCCGGCGACGTAGGCGTTGCCGGCGGCATCGATGGCGAGGGCGGTGGCGAGGTCGTCACCGGCGCCGCCCAGGTAGGTGGCATAGACGAGCGCGGTGCCCGTGGGATTGAGCTTGGCGATGAAGGCGTCGCCGAAGCGGGCCTGGGCCAGGGGCGAGTTCGCACCGCCATAGGCCGCCTGCTGGCTGCTGTTGGTGAGGAAGGCGTTCGAGGTGGTGGAGCCGGCGACATAGAGGTTACCGGCAGCGTCGACCTTGGCGGCGGTGATCATCTCGTTGCCGGTGCCGCCCAGGTAGGTGGCGTAGGTGAGCACGGGATCGATGATCAGCTCGCGGGTCCGGTCGTAGTCGCCGAGTTCGAGGGTCACGGCACCGCCCGTGAGTCGGTAGCGGCAGGCGACGGGGGTGCGCTCCTGCCGGTCATTCTGCTGATAAGCCACCGGCTTCAACTGGCGCAAGTCGCCGAGCTCCAGATCGCCGGAGGGGGTGATGACAGGCTTGGCGTCGCCGGAGATCGTCAGGCGGATGGCGGCGGGGTTGGCGCCGGGGTGGACGCGGAAGTCGAATTCGAGTTGCTGCTGCTGGCCGTAGAAGATCAGGTCGATGCCGGGATAGGCCGACGGATATTCGACGCGAGCGTAGGTGGGAATGCCGGTGTGCCAACCGCCGCGGTCCGCGCCGTAGAGGTAGTTGATCTTGCCGGGCAGCTCAGCGACGGGCTTCGGTTTCGCCGTGCGGGAGGCGCCCTGGAAGTGGAGGTCGTAACGGCGAGGCGCGTTGCCCGAGGGGCCGGCGAGGCTCAAGCTGACGGTGCCGGGCCGCAAGGCAATGCCGTAGCCGGCGCCTCGGGCGAAGAAGTCCGCGCGGCGATCCCCCTGGCCTCGATTCGGCTCAAACGAGAGAGGCAGGTTAGCAAAGCTTTTCGGTTGCGGGGCGGCCCAGCAGGCGACGGCTGTGAGGGCAAAGCCCAGACCCCAGCGGCAGACAACACCATTCATTCGCATCGATCTCCTGAAGTGGAACCCTCTCCATTTGCGGATGCGACGAACAGCCGTGACGAGCGGCTCGCCGGAGAGGCCACTTGTGACTAACGGCAGCCTGCATGAAAAAACCTACACGGGCTTCTGCTGAGAACACCTGAGAAACACCCCAACTCGACCTGAGGGTTTCACCCTAGGCAGCGGCTCCCCCAGAGGGGTGAGAAAGATGAAAAAAAGTAACGCTGGCGATCGGGAGAGGGAATCTCTCGAAGAGTGTGGGTTTGGTTTTTCATCATTGCCGCCGGGTTAGCGGCACAGGATACGACGGGAACGGGTGCTCTGGTGGGCACGGTGCTGGATCAGGGAGGACAGCCGGTGGCGGGGGTGCGGGTCTGTGCCGGCGAGCGCTGCCTGGACTCGGGCGCCGACGGAGTGGCGCGTTTTGACGGCCTGCGGGCGGGACGCTACCGGGTAACGGTGGCCGAGCGGGCGGTGGCGGAAGAAGCCGAAGTGCGCGCCGGACTCGAGAGCCGTATCGCGCTGCTGTTACCGCTGGAGCGGACGGCGGTGACGGTGACGGCGACCGAGACGGTGGCGGCGGAGGAGATCAAGAATTCGTCCTACCTGGTGAAGGGTTCGGATATTTTTCGCGGGCCGGGGACGCTGCAGGATGTGGCGCGCTATATCCAGGCGCTGCCCGGCGTGGCGATCGGGTCGGACGACTTTCGGAACGATCTGATTGTGCGCGGGGGCAGTCCGCTGGAGAACCTGTTCATCGTGGATAACGTGGAGGTGCCGAACATCAACACGTTCGCGAACTTCGCGTCGGCGGGCGGCACGGTGAGCATTCTCGATCCGAACCTGATTCGCGATGTGACGTTCCTGAGCGGCGGCTATCCGGCGCCTTACGGCAATCGGACGTCGAGCGTGCTGCAGATCACGCAACGCGAAGGCGATCGGGACCGGATTCGGGGCCGGGCGAATTTGTTGTTTGCCGGTGGAGGCGGGCTGCTGGAGGGTCCGCTGGCCAAGGGTAAGGGCAGTTGGATCGTTTCAGCGCGGCGGAGCTTTCTGGATGCGTTCACCAACGACACGGGAATCGGCGGGGTGCCGGTACTGTACACGCTGAATGCGAAGGTCTCTTACGATCTGACGCCGCGTGATCGGGTGTGGCTGGTGAACCTGACGGGCTTTGACCGCATCCGGCTGGGCTTGAGCGAAGGCAACCGGGACGATACCGACACCGAGATCAACAACTTCGATATTCGCTATCGCGGGCAGCGCAGCGCGACGGGCTTCAATTGGCAGCATGTGTTCGGGGCGCGCAGCGTGGGCTTGCTGGGCTTGACCCATTCCTATGGCGGGGTGCGCTCGACGGTGCGCGACCTGGTGCGCGATGGGGTGCCGCCGCCGACGGTGCCGATCGATACGGTGATCAACAATGGCGCGCTGGTGTTTCGCGAGGATTCGAGCGAGGGCGAGTCGACGGCGAAGTATGACTTGACGGTGGAAATGCCCGGCGGCCGGGTGCAGACGGGCGGCAACTTCAAGGTGTTTCGCATCCGCTATGACGCGGCGTCGCCGTTCGGCAGTGATTCACCGTACTCGGTGACGCAGGGCCTGGATCCCTTTTCGCTGAACCGGACGCTGAATGTGCAGCAGGGTGCGGGTTACGTGCAGGCGACGCGGCAGTGGTGGCGCTGGAACCTGACGGCCGGCGTGCGGGCGGATCGCTATGCGTATTTGGGAAAGACGCGCTTGAGTCCGCGAGTGGGCGTGAGCTTTCGATTGACCGATCGATTGGTCTGGTCGGCCAGCTATGGGCAGTACTTTCAGCAGCCGTTCTTCCTTTTCCTGGCGGCGTTCGACGAGAACCGGCGGACGTTGCCGTTTCGGGCGGATCACTATGTGACGGGCCTCCGCTATACGCCGCGGCCGGGTTGGAAGATGGGCGTGGAAGTTTATCGGAAAGACTACAAGGACTATCCGGTGGCGCGCGACCTGCCGGCGCTGTCGTTGGCGAACTTGGGCGATACGTTCAACGTGCGGCAGATTCTGTTTCCAATCGTGAGCGCCGGGCGGGGCCGCAGCGAGGGCGTGGAGTTCACGGTGGAGAAGACGGGCGAGCGTTGGTATGGCCAAGCGAACCTGGGCCGCTTCCGCACGCGGCATGCGGCGCTCGATGGGGTGCGGCGGCCGGGCTCCTACGACTATCCGTGGGTGTTTAACCTGCTGGGGGGCTATCGCTTCAATCCGAAGTGGGAACTGGGCATGCGGGTGACTTCGCTGGGGGGACGTCCTTATACGCCGTTCGACGCAACGCTGTCGACGGCGCAGCGGCGCGGCATCTTCGACCTGACACAAGTGAACGCGCTGCGGCTGCCGAATTACTTCCGGCTGGATGCACGGCTGGACCGCACGTTCCTGATTCGCGAGCGGGTGTTCCTGCTGTTTCTGGGCGTGCAGAATCTGACGGGCCGCAAGAATGTCGCGGGGTATTCGTGGAATCGGCGGACGCAGGACGTGCTGACGAACGAGCAATTGGGTGTCTTTCCGTTGGCCGGCTTCGAGTGGCGCTTCTAGGGCGGGGTCAGCTCTAGCGTTGACAACTATATCGCTCATGAGTATAGTTGGAGGCGGTAGAGATGCCCCAAGAACCTATGTCTACGGCGGTGTTCCACATCCTGGTGGCACTGGCTGACCGCGACCGCCACGGTTACTCGATCATGCAGGATGTGGAGGCGCGGACCGAAGGCAAGGTCCGTTTGAGCGCGGGAACGCTGTATAGCTCCATCCGGCGGATGTTGGAGCAGGGGCTGGTGGAGGAACTGCGCGAGAGCCCGGATCCGGAGAGCCAGGACGAACGCCGCCGTTACTACCGGCTCACGTCGGCGGGACGCGAGTCGGCGCTCGAAGAAGCGCGCCGGTTGACCGAGATGCTGACGCAGGCGCGCGCCACGGGCCTGATCCCGCGGAAGCTGTAACCATGCGGTCGCTGCACTTGTTCCGCTGGTTGTTGTGGGGCTATCCGGGGCCATTTCGTAAAGAGTACGGCGCCCAGATGACGAAGGTGTTTGCCGAGCAGTGGCAGGGCGCGCGAACGTGGAGCGAGAAGGCCGCGTTGTGGCGCGAGGCGGTGGGCGATCTGATGGTGGTGGCGCCGCGCGAGCACTGGCACGTGCTGCAGCAGGACCTGCGCTACGCGTTCCGTTCGTTGCGGTCGCAGCCGGTGTTCACGGTGGTGGCCATGCTGTCGCTGGCGCTGGGGATCGGGGCGAACGTCGCGTTGTTCGGCTTGGTGAATAGCTTGCTGTTGCGGTTTCTGCCCGTGCGGGAGCCGCAGGAACTGGTGATGCTGACTGATCCGGCGCAGCAGGGCACGGGGCTGGGAGCGCAGACGGGCGAACGCTCGCTGCTGAGTTACGAGGAGTTTTCGCAATTGCGGGCGGGGGTGCGCGAGTTCACGGCGCTGATGGCGTCGCAGAGTACGATCGATCGTTTGCCGATGCGCGTGGGCGGCGGCGAGCCCGAAGAGACGCGCTCGCGCATGGTGTCGACCGAATACTTCGACACGCTGGGAGTGCCGGCGCTGGTGGGCCGGGCGTGGAGCGCCAGCGAAGATCCCCGGCAGCCGCTGGCGGTGATCAGCTACGACTACTGGCAGCGTCGGTTCGGCGGACGCCGCGAAGCGCTGGGTACGCGGATGACACTGCGCGAGCAGACCTTCACCGTGATCGGCGTGATGCCGCCCTCGTTCTTTGGCGAAACCGTGGGGGAACGGCCGGACGTGTGGTT
Source organism: Bryobacteraceae bacterium (assembly GCA_044226365.1). Classification (GTDB taxonomy): domain Bacteria; phylum Acidobacteriota; class Terriglobia; order Bryobacterales; family Bryobacteraceae; genus JALHNI01. Next base: position 79,053 of record JBGAHE010000006.1, on the reverse strand, counting down.
ACCGATGGGGCTGCAGCCGTCGATTTTGCCGGGGCGCGATTGGTTGCACGATCACACCGCGACGCTCGAGAAGCCGATGTGGCTGCACGTCTTTGGACGGCTGCCGGCGGGGGTGCCGCTGGAGCGGGCGCAGGCCGCGGCGAACGTGGTGTTTCAGCAGGGGCTGTCTTCGTTCTATGCGTCGTCGCCCACGGCCGAGATGCGGCGCGGCTTTCTGAATCAGCGGCTGAGATTGCGGCGCGCGGCGACCGGGGCGTCGGAGTTGCGCGAGGAGTTCAGCCGGCCGTTGCTGTTGCTGCTGGCCGGGGCGGTGCTGATTCTGCTGATCGCGTGCGCGAATCTAGGGAACCTGCTGCTGGCGCGCGCGACGGCGCGGCTGCGCGATGTGCAGGTACGCCTGGCGTTGGGCGCGGGCCGCGGCGACCTGATCCGGCAGACGCTGGCGGAGAGTCTGCTGCTGGCATTGGGCGGCGGGGTGGCGGGGGTGGGTGCGGCGGTGTTGATGCGGACGGGCTTGTTGTCGCTGGTTTCGGACACGGTGGACTTGCCGGCGACGCCGGACAGCCTGGTGTTGGCCTATACGTTTGGGCTGACTTTGTTGGCGGGTTTGTTGTTGGGGTTATTGCCGGCGTTGCGCTTGTTGGGCGTTGAGGCGAACGGGGGCTTGCGGGAACAGGCGCGCGGCGCGTCGGCGTCGGCGGCGTGGTTGCGGGCGGGACAGATGGTGGTGGCGGGTCAGGTGGCGTTGTCGTTGCCGCTGTTGATGGGGGCGGGGTTGCTGGTGCAGTCGTTACGCAATCTGCAGCAGGTGGATCTGGGCTATTCGCCCGAAGGGCTGCTGATGCTGCGAGTGGATGTGCGGACGGCGGGATATGAGGAATCGCGCCGGCAGGCGTTGTTCGAGCGCTTGCACGCGCGCCTCGCCGGGACGCCGGGCGTGCGGGCGGTTTCTTATGGCAAGAACGGCTTGCTGCTGGGCGGCGACAGCGGCGACACGGTGGAGGTGGAAGGCTACACGGCGACCGGCGCGGCGCGCGAAGTCAGTTCGCGATACGAGCATGTGGGGCCGCAATATTTCTCGACCCTGGGTGTGCCGCTGCGGCTGGGACGCGAGATCACGGCGAGCGATCGAGCGGGCGGGCGGAAGGTGTGCGTGATCAACGAAGCCTTCGCCAAGACTTTTTTCCAAGGACGCAATCCGCTCGGCCGGCACGTGACGCAGATTTATGGTCCGCAGAAGAATACTTTCGAAGTGGTGGGCGTGGTGGCGGACTTCCGGCAGCGGGGGTTGCGGGGCGAAATTGAAGAGCGTTACTTTGTGCCCGTGTCGCAGCCGATCGATGTGCCGCACACGATGGCTTACGCGATTCGGACCAGCGGCGATCCGACTCGAATGATTCCGGCGCTGCGTCGGGCCGTGCTTCAGGAGGATCCGCGATTGCCCATCATGGTGGCGTCCCCGGTGGAGAGGCTGGTGAGCAATCGGTTGGTGCAGGATCGTCTGCTCGCGCGGCTGTCGCTGGTGTTCGGCGCGGTAGCGCTGCTACTGGCGGCGATCGGGCTTTATGGAGTGCTCTCCTATGGCGTGGCGCGGCGGACGAGCGAGATCGGCATTCGCAAGGCATTGGGCGCGCAGGCGGGCACGGTGGTGACGATGATTCTGCGTGAGACGGGGTGGTTGTTGCTGGCGGGTTTGCTGGCGGGGGCGGCGATCTCATCGGGGACGCTGCGGTGGATGGAGAGCCAATTGTATGGGCTCGCGCCGGGCGATCCGGTGGCGTTGGCCTGGGCGATGGCGCTGCTGGGCGGGGTGGCGTTGCTGGCGGCCGGGCTGCCGGCGTATCGCGCGTCGCGGGTGGATCCGTTGGTGGCGATCCGCTACCAGTAAGCCGGCGGTCTGGTGGCTGCTTCCCAACGCAGGCCGCCGGGCAGGTGACCGGTGGCGAACTCGAGGTGGATCACGCGCCGGTGTTGGGGCGAGGTGGCCACGTGCTCGACCAACCGGCGGATGCGGGGAGCGTTGGCGAGGTGGCGCACGGCGGGGACCCGATCAAGCAAGTTGCGCCAACCGCCCCGTCCAGCGGGGAGTTGCCCGGGCGTTGTGTGGTGGATAGCGGCCAGCAGCGTTGTGATGTCGGTGGGCGTAAGAACGTGGGGGACGATCGCGAACCCCTGGGTCGCTAGATGGGGGGACCAGGCGGGGGGAGAGGACGGCGGGGACATCAGGCCACTACTCAAAAGATAACAAGGCGAAAGCAACGGTTCGGCGGGCGGAGACAGGAGTTTTGCGCCGTGCGGCCGATATGTGGGTCAATGCGGATCTTTTCGATTGGCTTGATGGCGTGCGGGATGATGGCTACGGCAAGCGCGATGGCGCCGGTGGAGTTGCACTGGGGCGGCGAGGCGCGGCGAATGGGCGCGGCGGCGTACACGGTGGGGAACCGGATTTATCTCGCGGACGATCTGCGCGCGACGCCGGAAGAATGGCTCGAACTGGTGGGCCATGAGTTGGCGCATGTGGAGCAGCAGCGGGCCGGACGGGTGCAGCCGACGCATTGGGTGGCCGGGCATCCGGTGAATGACGATCCCGCGCTCGAGCAGGAGGCGGAAGAGTACGGGCGGCGCTTTGCGCGGGGTGCATGGCGGCCGCGGTGGGCGTCGGCGAGCCGGGTGCCAGAGCGGGCGGTGGTTCAGCGTTCGGTGACGATTGGCGGACGGGTGTTGACCCAACCGCGTGGCCTCGCGAGTACGACGCAAGCCGTGCTCGAAATGACGAACGGCGGCATGGAGTGGCTCTTCTGGGCGATCAACACCCGCGTGGAACTCTCGTTCGAATCGGAACGCGACCTGGTGGTGGGTGTGCAGCGCGGCTTGCACGGCGACCCGCTGATGCTGATCCCGACCTTGGGCTTGCGCGTGCATCCGGACCGGCTGATGGCGCTGAACACCGAGCAACTAGCGGCTTTGCAAAGCGGCGCCGCCGAGCCGGTGCTGACGCAGCAAGGCCTGTTGACGCAGCAGGATCTCGGCATCGCCGGAGAGTTTCTGATGCAGTTGGGGGTGAGCGGCGCGGCGGTGTTTCAGTCGCTTTCGCTGAGTGATCAGATTGCTCTCACCAATCTGGCGCGCGCGGGATCGGTGCCGAATGCGAACGAGGCGGCGCAGTTCGCGGTTCAGCAGGCGCAAACGGTGCCGGAGTTCGTCGACTACTTTCGCTTTTACGGTTTGGCGACTGCGACGGGCAGCACGCCGGCGACGCGGGCGAGGACGGCGCAAGCGGCGCTCTCGTTGCTGCTTCCAGCGGTTTGGGGGGCGTTGAATGGTCCGACGTTGGGGGCGGCGGACATGACCAACCCGGCGCTGGTGCACGGGACGATTGCGAACTGGAGTGCGACGGGCAACGCGCTGGGGTTCGCCCGAGTGTCGAGCGCGGTGTGGCAGTTGGCGGAAGCCGGAGCGCTCCAACTGACGACTCCGGAGGCGGTGCAACAGCGGATGCAGCAGTATCTGACGCAGGCGCAGTCGTTTGTGCTGCGGCAGGGCGGGGGCGTGCTGAGCCTTTCGCAGGCGGGCGAGTCCGCGGTGGTGTTGTACCGGTCCGGGACGGCGGTGGCGACGGTGCAGGTGGATGCGAGCGGCGTGGTGAGTCTCGCCAGTTTCAGTTCGCAGCCCTCGACGCTTTAGGCGCGCGCGTGGTTCTCGTGGATGCTTTTTCTGTCCGGCCTGATCGCTTTGGGCTTCGCTCTACGCGTGATCAGGTGAGACAGGAATTCCATGACGAACAAACTCTCAGTCTTCACGCTCGCTTTGTGCCCGCTGTTTGCGGCCAATGACGCAGCTTTGTTTTCGGCAAGTTACCAGGCGCCGGAGATGGTGGAGGTGTCGCCAGGACAAGTGGTGACCCTCTTCTTTCGAGGCGTATCGCCGGCGGCGAACGGCGTGTTGCGGTCGGCGCAGGCCGGTTCGGTGCCGCTGCCCGACAGCCTGGCCGGCCTTTCGGTTTCGATCTTCCAAAGCCCGCAGACGACGCCTTACCGCGTGCCGTTACTGGCCGTCCGCCAGCAGAATGAGTGCGAAGAAGTGTCGTTCCGCCCGATTTGTCTTTTGACGGCAGTGCGTCTACAGATTCCGAGCGAGCTGACTCCGACGGTCTCCAAGCTGACGCTGACCGTGGATGGCGAAGCCAGCCGCACGTTTCTGCTGCGGCCAATTCGCGATAACGCGCATGTGCTGACGACGTGCGACGCGGGGTGGGATACGAACCCGGCTACGGCATGCAATCGGCTGATCTTTCATGCAAACGGCAAGCTGGTGGAGGAGTCCGCACCGGCGAAGCGGGGCGAGACGCTGGTGCTCTATGCGCACGGCCTGGGGCCGACGACGCCGCGAGTGCCGGCGGGTACGGCCGCGCCGGCGGGAGTGGCCTTGCTCGAGGGCGTGGTGCGGCAACTGCGGGCGAGCTTCGCGGTGCTGCTGAATGCCCCGGGATCGTTGCCGCGCTATGTGGAGAACGAGGTGCCGGGGACGCCGAATGCGGTGACTTTTGCGGGCGTGACGGAAGGGCAAGTGGGTCTGTATCAGATTCACGTGCAGGTGCCGGCTTCGCTGGAGGTGCCGGTGGCGTGCGGAGGACCAACGAAGTCGAATGTGATTCTGAAGGTAGCGACGTCGCAGGGCACGGAGAATGTGTCGCTGTGCGTGGCGCCGTAAGGCAGGAGGCAGGTCCGCGGCGCGGTGACGCCGCGGACCTGCTGACGGCGCGTTAGAACGAATAGCGCAAGCCGAACTGCAGAATGCGCGGATCACTGGCGGTTGTTATGCGGCCGAACAGGCTGTTGGTGAGATTCGTGTTCGGATTGCCCAGGTTGACGCGGTTCAGCGCGTTAAAGAACTCGGCGCGGAACTCGAGCTTGTGGCGCTCCGAATAGGGCATCACGAAGGCTTTGAACAGTGAGAGGTCCGTGTTGGCGAAGGCCGGGCCAAGTTGCATGTTCCGACCCAAGTTGCCGAAGGTGCCGGGCGTGCTGGCCTGGTAGGCTCCGGTGTTGAACCAGCGCAGAATGCGGTCGCCACGCGGACGGCTGCTGTCGAGGTAGGGGTCGCCGACAATGTTGGGACGGTCTCCGCCGATGCCGGTGAGCGAGTTATCGAAGCCATCGGTGACGTTGAGCGGGGCGCCGGTCTGCAGGACGACGATGCCGTTCAGTTGCCAGCCGCCCAGCAGGTATTGGGCGGGGCCGCGCTTGGGTCCGGGTAACTGGTAGTTGAACGAACCGGTGAAGCGAAGCGTGCGGTGGAAGTCCGAAACGGCGTGGTCGCCCATTTGGCTGCCGTAGGGGAACTGGCCGAGGTTCGACTCAAACGCGGTGTAGGAGGCGAGGTCCGTGGACTTCTGCCAGCTGAGGCCGCCGAGGAACGTGAGGCCACCGGAGAAGCGCTTCTCGACGCTCATCACGAGGGCGTGATAGTCGGAGACGCCGAACGTTCCGGCGAAGGTGAGCTGCGTGAACTCTCGCCGTGGCCGGCGGGAGTCGGTGTTCGCAATGGTCGCTCCGGGGCCGGGGACCGCGGCGTTGGTTTCTGAAGCGTGGAACAGATTACGGCCCGAGGAGCCCTGATAGGCGACGCGGGCCACCAGGCTCTTGGGCAGGCTCTGCTCGAAGGTAAAGTTCCACTGGTGAATCGTGGGATAGCTGAACTTCGGGTCGAAGGCCACCAGCAGGAACGGGAACACAAAGCGCTGCGAGGGCGCGATGGGACGCGAGACGGGGAAGGGATTTACCGTGCCCGAGTAAGGATTCGCAAAGCTGGCGGGAGGGTTGATGTCGACGCGGACAGAGTTCGGCGGCGAGGTCAGCTGACGGTTGTAGGTAAGGGCCATGGGCGCGTCGTGGAAGCGTCCGTAGCCCGCACGCAGGCTGCTCTTGCCGTTGCCGAACAGGTCGAAGGCCAAGCCGATCCGCGGATCGAAGATGTGATAGTTCGAGGGCACTACGGTGTCCGGCACGCCGGGGTCGCCACCGGCGAGCACGCCGGGCGGCAAGTTGGGAAAGCGCTGCGACTTCACACCGGCCGCGTAAGCCGCCTGGTCAAACTGCGAGATCTGTCGCGCCGGCTTGTCCTTGAACTGAATGAACGGGCTCCAGCGCAGGCCGAGGTTCAAGGTGAGCCGGCGGCTGACTTTGAAGTTGTCCTGTACGAAGGCGCCGTACTGGTCGCGAACGAGGTTGTTGTAGAGCGGCGAGATCTGGGCGAAGGCGCTGGCTTTGCCGTACAGGAAGTCCGAGAGGTTGTTGTTGGAGAAACGTCCGGCCCAGGTCCAGGTGCCGTCGGAGTTGAAGTCCTGGTCGAGGATACTTTGGTCGCGCGTGGCGTCGAGGCCGAAGTCGAGTTGATGGCGGCCTTTGATCCACGTCCAGGAGTGCTGCAGGTTGTACTGGTTGCGGGCCACGCGATAGAGGGCGTTGACGGCGTTCCCGAAATAGTTGGTGATGCTGAAGCGGAAGGTATCGCCTTTGGACATGATCGGCACGTTGATGCCGAGTTCTTTGTTGCCGGCGAAGTTCTGGCCGGTTTGCAGATTGTAGGTGCGGCTGTAGCTGAGGGTGGTGTTGGTGAGCAGGTTGGGCCGGACGGTGATGGTGTCAGTGAAGTTGACGTTGTGACTGGCCCAGTAGCGGTCGGGAGCGTTGGTGAGGCGATTCTTGAAGTCGATGATGGCCGGATTGTTGAGGCCGTCAAAAAAATAGCGGCCGGAGATGCGGTGGTTGTTGGTGAGTTGGTGATCGACACGGCCGACGTACTGGTTGTCGCTGGTGGATGAGGCCACGGTGTAGAACAAGAGGCCGTTAGGCTGATTGGGCAGCGGAATGGTCTGGAGCACGCGCTGGGCGATCGGATCCAATTGCGAAGCGGGAATGACGTTACCGGGAATGGGCTGCTTAGTGGTGGGGTCCACCAGTTGGGTGCCCGGCAGCAAGGCGGAGAAGTTGCCAGCGCGCTGCTCGGCGGTGGGCACCAGGGTGTTGGACGTGGGAGGCCGCTGCCGGACCTGCGTGCCTTGCCAGGCGAAGAAGAAGAACGTCTTGTTCCTGACGATGGGGCCGCCGACGGAAACGCCGTACTGGTTGCGCTTCAGGCCGTCGTCGGTGGAGGCGAAGAAGTTCTTGCCGTTGATGCCGGCGTTACGGACGTACTCATAGAGCGAGCCGTGGAGTTGGTTGGTGCCGGATTTGGTGACCATGTTGACGACGCCGCCACCGCGGCCGCCGAACTTTGCCGAGTAGTTGTTGGTCTGGAAGCTGAACTCCTGCATGGCGTCCGGGTTGGGGGTGACGTTGGCGACCTGGGTGTACGGGTCCTCATGCAAGCCACCGTCGAGCACGAAGGTGGTGGAGTTGCCACGGCCGCCGCTGGCGGAGACCTGGAGCGTTTCCGGGCGGGTGGCGGATTGGTTAAAGCCGCCGGCGCCGCCGAGGGTACCCGGCGTGAGCTGCATCAGTTGCAGGACGTTGCGGCCGTTGAGGGGCAGGTCCGCAATTTGCTTCTGGTTGATGACGGTGTTGAGCGAGGCGGTGCGGGTGTCGACAGCGGCGGCATCGCCGACTACTTCGACGGTGTCGGCGACTACGCCGACTTTGAGGGCAAGGTTCACGGTGGCCGTCTGGTCGACGGCGAGGGTGAACTTCGACACGCTGAGTTTCTGGAAGCCTTCTTTGGTCACCGTGATGGTGTAGGAGCCGGCGGGTAAGGCCGGCACAACGTAGTAGCCAAGTTCATTGGTGGTGACCGAGCGTTCGGTGCCGGTGTCGACGCTGCGTAGGAGCACGGTGGCGGCCGGCACGGCGGCGTCCGAAGTGTCGGTGATGGTGCCCGCCACCGAAGCGGTCGCGCGTTGTGCCCAGGCACGCGGGGAGGCTGCCGCAAACAAGGCGAAGGCCAGAAGAATCGGTGTGAGTTTACGGAAGCGAGTGAAGACGGAAGGTGTGCTGTTCATCGATCAAGCCCCTTGGGAGTTCGAGTGAGCGCGGGGAGGATGATCCGCCGCGATCACGACATCATACGTCAGCGGCGGTTAGGAATAAATGGATATGGGGCGGACGCTGCAGTTCCTTCCGGGGACGCTCAGGCGGGTCCGCAATCTTTGCCGGGGGATGGCTTCCGGGGCGTGCAAAAGCGGGAAGAAACCGTTTGGCAGGCCAATTGCTTTGATCAAAACAGCTTTAACTGATAAGGCAAAAGGAGAAGAGAAACATGAAATACGCTTTCGCTTGGATGTTGGGCGTGCCCGGAAGTTTGATCTTCGTTTGGTTCCTGTTAAACCACTGCTAGGCTGTCCACGGCGATCTGAGGCGAAGGCGGCCGACGAGTCTTCGCCTCGGAATTCAGGAATGCCTGCGGCGCGTTCACACTGAATTGGAAATTTGTAAGTAACTGATTTAGGGAAGTTTACGGCTTTCGATGGGTTCGGTGGCTTGCGGGCGCCCGCTACGCTGAAATCGAGAGGCCACTTCCATGACTTATCAGCCCCACTCCCGTTATCACCTCCTGCCTGGACTCGCGAACTCCGCCTACTCGCAACGGCGGCGTCATCCTGCCGATCCATCCCCCGAATCCGATACCTCTTCCAAAGAGCTCGAGCGCTGGCCGGCAGTGCTGGACTCCGACCGCTACAAGCCTGAGCGCTGAGGTCGCCGCCCAGTGATGCTACCGACGTCTGTCCTCCATCGGCCGTTGAGCCGCCGAAACCGGGGCGTCACCCCCGCCAACTCACCAGGAGCTTCCCACATGCCCCGCAAGAACCAAGTCCCCGGGCGGCCGTTGGCCGCAAATCGCCGCAAGCCTGTCCAGGCCCTGCCGCCTTCTGCTGTCCTGAATCCGTTGAGCCGTTCGCATCTTCTGCATACGGAAGATGAGGAGGCGTTCCAATTGCTGCTGAGCGAGTACGTCGCCGTATATCAGCCGCAGCATCGTGACGAGTATGACTTACTCACCGAGGCCGTGTTCGCCAAGTGGCGGCAACAGCGGCTTTGGCTGGCGGAGACGGCGCAGATCGAGATTTCCATGGCGGAGACAGAAGACCAGCTGCAACGGTCGCTGCCGCATGCCGATGCGGCGGCACACCTGGCGAATGGCATCTCCGATTGCTGGGACGTGCTGCGCGTGTACCAGCGCTATGACCAGCAGTTGCATCGGCATTACCAGCGCTGCTTGCAGGAACTGCGCGACCTGCAGGCGGAACGGGAGCCGGATCCGGAAGGTCCGGTGGCCGAGGTCCGTAAGCCGCGGCGGGCGGTGACGGTTCCCCGGGTCGACGTCCAGGTGCCCTCGCGGCAGGAGCCCTTCATCTGCGAACCGGCCGACGTGCAGCGGCGCATTGCCGCCCGAGCCTCGCGCGAAAGGGCGGCCGATCTCACTGCCCACGACCTCCTTTGACGTAGAAAAGGACGGGCTCTCCGGGAAGAGAGCCCGTCCTGGCGGCTGTAGGAAGGATGGATTACAGACCGCTATTCAACTCGTGCTGCGTACGCTCCTCGACGCGACGAGTCTTATCGAGCTTGAGGAAGGCATGGAGGGTCCGCTCCGCCTTCTGGCTATCGCGTTCCACTTGCGCGGTCAGCGAGCTGATGTCGCTGTGCCAGGGCGCCAGCTGATTCTCATTCAACTGATGAATGGCGGCGGCCAGATGGTCGGCGGCATCCTTAAAGATCGGGGCCGTTTCCACCAGCGCGCGCTGTTCCCAGGTAGCGAGCGTGCCCTGTTCGGCTTCGAGCGCGCGCAGATGGCGGCCGATGTCGTTCAGGTCATCGCGCATGCGATTGAGAGACATCGCCTGCACTTGCCAGCCGATCTTCGTGGGGGCGCCCGGTTGCGACAACTCGTCGGCCTGACGAGCCACTGAGGCGGCGGTGGCCTCAATGTTACTCAGCGTGGCGCGGGCGTCCTGAATCACTAAGGTGCGGCCGTCCACCGAGCGGGCCTGGGAAAAGGAAACGGTGCTCAACATCACCGTGGCGAGGGAAAGCAAAGTACGAGTCATGACGGTTCTCCTTCAATTCTTGAGCTCGGCATCTCTTGTCGGACTCGCCTAAGTAGACGCGCAGTCTGCGCCGTGGGGTGCTACCGTCGGGAGGGCATAACAAACGCCCTCCGGACGGTATTACTGAATCAGGCCCTTGCGGACCGCATAGAGAATCAACTCCGGGACGGTGTGCAGATTCAGCTTCGCCAGAATATTGCCGCGGTGGGTCTCCACGGTGTACACGCTCAGATTCAACAGGTTGGCGATGTCTTTATTACTTTTGCCCTCGGCAATGAGTTGCAGTAACTCGCGCTCCCGCGTGGTGAGTAACTCATAGCTATCTTCCATACCGTTGGCTTGTAACTGGCGGACATAATCTTCCACCAGCAGACGACTGACGGCGGGGCTGAAGAAGGACTTGCCTTCCGAGACCAGCCGCACGGCGTTGATCAGGTCGGCTTCGCGCGACTCTTTCAGGATGTAGCCTTTGGCGCCGCTCTTGAGGGCGCGCAACACAAAGGACTCGTCGGCGTGCATGCTGAGGACGATGACGGCCGTCTCGGGTGCCTTGGCGGCTATTTGCCGCGCGGCTTCAATGCCGTTCAGGTTCGGCATGGTGATGTCGAGCACGGCGACGTCCGGCCTCAGCGCCTCCGCCAGCGCGACGGCTTCGCGGCCATCGCCACCCTCGCCGACGACGGTGAAGTCGCTTTGCTCTTCGAGCACCAGGCGCAAACCGCGCCGCATGACGGCGTGGTCGTCGCAGAGAACAATGCGGATCATGAGAGTTTCTCCTCGTTGAGGGGCAGCCGCACGGCAATGAGCGTGGCGCCGGGCTGCGATGCGATGGTGACTTTGCCGCCCGCAGCGCTGGCCCGCTCTTCGATGCCGAGCAGGCCGAGCCCCTTGTCGCGCGTGGGATCGAAGCCGCGGCCGTTGTCCGCGATGGTGACCCGCAACTCGGCGGGTTCATGTTCGAGGGTGAGGCGCGCTTCGGTGGCGCGGGCGTACTTCACGACATTGTGGAGTGCCTCCTGGACGATGCGGAAGACGCAGGTGCGAACGGCGTCGGGCAGTTGGTCGTCGTCGAGGTCGGTGGCGGTGAGGCGGACGGGCAAGCCATAGCGGCGTTCGGTCTCGCGGGCCTGCCAATGCAGGGCGGGGACCAGGCCGAGTTCATCGAGCATGGACGGACGCAGCACGAGCGAGAGGTCGCGGACGCGCGCGACGGCGTGCTCGGCGGTTTGGCGGATCGAGGCCAGAATCGGCGCGCAGCCGGGGATGGCTGAGGCGCGCGATTCGAGACGGCCCAGGTCCATCAGGATGGCGGTCATCGATTGACCGATGTCGTCGTGCAACTCGCGCGAGAGGTTTCGGCGTTCTTCTTCCTGCGCTTGAACGAGGCGGGTGGAGAGCTTGCGCAGGTCCTTGCGCGCGGCGACCACCTGGTTGTAGCGGGTGGCGGTTTCCTGCTCCAAGCGCCAGCGGCGCCACAGGACGGCGAGCGCCAGGCTCAGCGCGGCGAGCAGGGCGATCAATGACAGCACGCGAACGCGCGTCTGGAACTCGGTCTGCAGGGCTTCGATGCGCTCTTCGCCGGAGTCGATGTCGTGCTGATCGAGCGCGTTCACTTGCGCCACCAAGCCGATGAGGCGGCTACGCAACGGTAATAGGGCATCGTGCAGGAAGCGGTCCCGCTGGGCCGGCTGGGTCCAGGGAGTAGCGTTCTGGCGCAGCCCTTGCGCCAGGCTCTCGAAGTAAGTCTGAGTCCGCTGGCGCAAGGCGTTGAAGCTGTCGCGCTCCTCGGGCAGAAGCCAGTGCTCATAGGTGTCGAGCAGGCGATTGGCGCGGCGGCGAATCTCGTCGAGCTCGTTCAGGCGCTCGCCGGAGGTGGCGAGTAGCAGATTGTCCTGCACGACGGTGCTCGCATGATAGATCGCGGTGCGCAGACCATCGAGCAAAGCGTCACGCTCCTGGTATTCGCGGCGAAGCGTGGCACTGCTTTGCTTCACGTGGCGGATCTGCCGGCTGGCGTCCCAGGCGAGAAAGCCCATGATGGCCAGCAGGCCGGCGAAGCCAACGATGGTCGCCGTCATCCGCACGCGAAAGGGAGCGGCTTCGGGCGCCGCGCTCTCGCCGGCCATGAGTTACTTGCGTTCTCCGCGCCCGGGTTCCCGGTGCGGAGGCTCATGCCGTCCGGTCGGCGGGCGCAGCTCATGATGTTCGCCCCGCGGACCCGGCGGGCGGTAAGGCGCGCTGTAGGGATGGCGGTAAATGCGGTAATTGTCGCGCGAGCGCAACCAAGGACGGCCGTCGAGGATCACCGTGTGATTCGACCAGCCAATGCCGGAGTGCCCCCAACCCCATTGATTGAAGATGACGCCGAGAAAGATGCGCGGGCCAAAATTGATGCCGACGGAGACGCTGGCGCGCGGGCGCCGGAAAACGATGAGCGGGTCATAGACGGGCACATAGTAATAAGCCGGATCCAGGGGCAGGATTTGAATGTAGCCGGGTACGTCGTTGACGATGCGGTATTGCGGCCAATTCTGCAGATAGCCGAAGTTAGCGGCCTTTTGGCGCATGGCCTGCACGGCATCCATCACGTCGGCACGTTGGCTCAGGACGGCGTCGCCGAGTTGGCGGGCCCAGGCGGGATTGGCGGCCAGTTGGTCGAGGACGCTAGGGAAGGGCAGCAGGGCGATGACGCTGGGGTCCCAGGGCAGGTTGTCCTGGCTGATGGCGCGGGCGAGGTCCTGGCCGGTGAGGTAAGCGTGCTGGTCAGCCCAGTTGGCGGCGTCGGCGAGTTGGTTCGAGTAAGTGGAGGCGGTGAGCACTTGGGCCAGTAAGGGATCGGGATAGAGGGCAATCCGCGAGACGAGGTCTTGTAACTGGGGGGGATTCAGCGGCCCCTGCGCCGCAAGCGTGGCTGCAACGAAAAGTGCAGCGAGGGTACGTTTCATCGATGGCTCCTAAGTCGAGCGTAGGCGGACGCGCGCCGGGATCCTACTGTGAAAACTCCTAGTGGTCCGGCGGAAGAAAACTCCCCCGCGGAGGGTAGGAATCAGGATGGCGTCCATTGCGTCTACTCCAATGGAAACCGAGAGAGAAACGGTTTCGGAGGTGCATGATGAAAAAGCTATTCCTGGCTGGCGCGGCGATGGCCGCGTTGCTGCCGATGTCGGCGATGGCCCGCGGCCGCGTGGGTGTGCTTGTGGGACCTTCGTTCGGCTATGGCTACTGGGGCGGCTTCGGCCCCTACTACGGTTACTGGGGCGCGCCTTACGGCGGGGCGATGGGGCTGCCGCCGAACATGGGCGTGGTGCGGCTGGACACGAAGCTGAAGGATGCGGACGTGTTTATTAACGGCACCTACGCCGGTTCGGTGGGTCAGTTGAAGTCGATGAACCTGCGGCCGGGCACTTATGAGATCGAAGTCCGCGCCATCGGGCGCGAGCCCTATGACCAGCGAGTTTTTGTGGTGGCCGGCAAGACGTTGAAGCTGCGGCCGGATCTGCCGCTGACGCCGTCGCCGGCGAGTCCAAGTGGTTCGTAGAAAGCAAAAAAGGGGCGCGGCAAACGGAGTGGGCCGCGCCCTGAAGCCAGCGTCGATCGGAGTGACTGGCGGCAAGCTTTTAACCATGGATGAAGTGGCCGATCTTCTTTCCGGCGGACTCCGTGTAATAGACGGTGACTTTGGCCGTTTTCTCGGTGCCCTTAGCTGTCTCTTTGCCGAAGGCAGCGAAGGCGTGTCCGGTGGCATGGATCGTGTGCTCGGTGCCATCGGCGCCCTTCACCACGATGATCTTGCCCGCGTGATCGACACGGACGACGGTGCCTTCCACGACCTTGAAGCCGCCATGGCCCACGCGGCCCATTTCGACGGCGGTCTCCTCGGTGCCTTTGGCGGTGGAGCGGGCCACGACTTCGGTGCCTTCCTTCAAGCCTTTCCAGGACCCGCGTTCGGTGGCCTCCGCACCGTGCACCACAGTCTTTTCGGTGTAGTGAAGCGTTTTCTCGGTGCCCTCACCGGTCTTCACCACGACGGTTTTGGCGGTGGTGTCAAGCTTCCGGATCACCCCGTGCAAGGTTTCGCCGTAAGACAAGCAAGCGAGGGCGGAAAGGAGCAGGCCGGAGGCGAGGGGAGTTTTACTGAACATGTGACGTTCCTTCTGGTTGGCGTGGCGGCCAACTAATCGCAGCGTACGTGTTGCGGGACGCGGATCCCACTAGCAGTATTCCTAGTTGGTGACCCCGGAAGTCCCAGGGATAATACAGGGCATGTCCCCTCCGGACGCGCATCATTTTCTCCGGCAGAGGATTCGCACCTTGCTGCTGGCGTGCCTGGGCGGGTTGCTGCTCTGCATTGTGGGCTTCGGCCTTTACGCCAACACGTCGCTCGATGAGCTGGGCCGGCGCGACAGCGCGGACTTGCGTCAGTTCCTTCTGCGCACGGAGTTGCTGGAGCGGGCGTTCACCTTGTTGAGCGGACAGACGGCCGAGAGCTCTGAGCCGCAGCGGGTGGCCGAAGCGATTCGCAGCTATCGCCGGGGCGCGCCGGTTTCGGGAGCCGAGTTCGATGCGGCGCTGACTGCCTATCTCGCCGCTCCGACCACGCCGGCGGCCCATCGCGGCCTGCTCGAGGCGCTGGTGCGGACCGGCTTTGAGGACCGTCGCCGGTCCCTAGCGGCCGCCGGCGAAGCCGAAGAGATCGCACAGCGCGTGGAGCAGCGCTTGTGGATCGGCGTGCTGCTGGCTGGGTTGGCGGCGGTGCTGGTGGTGGTGCTCGCCTTTCGGCATTTCTGGGCACTGGAGCGGGCGGCGGAAGTGGAGCATGAGGCGGTGGTGAAGGCGCGCGCCGAGTTGGAGGGCCTTTCGATGCGGCTGCTGCATTCGCGGGACGAGGAGCGCCGGCGCATTGCGCGTGATCTGCATGATGACGTGGGGCAACGATTGGCGGGCTTGCTCTATGAGCTTGCCGGCGCGGCGGAGAGGGCGGATGTCTCGCCCGAGGTCCGGCAGACGTTGACGGCGAGCAGCGAGCGATTGGGGGAGGTGGCGCGCGACCTGCAACTCATGTCACGCAATCTGCATTCGGCGGTGCTCGAGAAGATTGGTTTGGTGGCGGCCGTGCGCGCGGAATGCGAAACGCTGCGCCAGCGGACATCGCTCGACGTGCGGTTCAGCGCGGAGCATGTGCCGCGCAAGGTGCCGGAAGCATTGGGGCTCGCGCTGTATCGCGTGTTTCAGGAGTGCATGCAGAACAGCCTGAAGCACGCGCAAACGGCACGGCTGGACGTGACGCTGCGGGTAGCCGAAGGCGAGCTGGTGCTGCGCGTGGAGGACTTTGGCGTGGGCTTTCACCCGCATACAGCCTCGGGCGGCATGGGCCTGATGAGTATGCGCGAACGTCTGCGGGCGCTCGACGGCGGGCTCGCCATCCGCTCGACGCCGGGTGCAGGCACGGAAGTGGTGGCGCGGGTTCCGTTGGCTGAACTAAGCTGAAGCTTCGAATGAAGGGGTCCTCGTGAGCTTACCGACTATCCTGATTGCGGACGATCATCACCTGGTGGTGGACGGCTTGCGGCGGCTGCTGGAACACGAATACGACGTGGTGGGCGACGTGGCGGATGGTCGATCGGTGAGGGCGGAGGTGGAGCGGCTGCAGCCGGACCTGGTGATCCTGGACGTCTCGATTCCCTCGCTCAATGGCGTGGATTGCGCGCGGCAATTGCGCGAGGCGGGATGCGTGGCGAAGATTCTGATGCTCACCATGCATGCGGATGCGACGCTGGCGCGCGAGGCGCTGGACGCCGGGGCTTCGGGCTACATCCTGAAGAGCTCGCCCGCGGCCGAATTGCGCACGGCTATCCGCGAAGTGCTGCTGGGGCGCACGTTCCTTTCGCCCGCGGTGACGCGCGACTTATTGGACGTGGTGGGCCGCGCGAATTCGAAGCGCGAGGACGCGTGGGCCAAGTTGACGCCGCGTCAACGCGAGGTGCTGCAACTGCTGGCGGAGGGCAAGTCGCATAAGGAGGTGGCGGCTATCCTCAACGTGTCCGTGAAGACGGCCGAGTATCACAAATACGCGATCATCGAGACGCTGGGGGTGAAAAGTAATGCGGAGCTGGTGCAGTACGCCCTTCGCCACGGCATTATTACGGCGTAGCGCGAACGCTGGGACTTCTCCCAGTTCATTCGGCGCGGGCGATCGTGTCTGATGGGAAGCAGAGGAATCGGCCCATGAAGATCCGCGTGGCGTTGGCTGACGATCATCCCGGCTTGCAGGCGGAAGTGTGGCGCAACCTGGCGGGCGAGTTCGAGATCGTGGGCATGTTTTCCGATGGCGAGGCTCTACTGGCCGCTTACGACGCATTGCAGCCCGATGTGGTGGTGACGGATGTTTCCATGCCGCTGATGGATGGGTTCGAAGTGGCGGCCCAACTGTTGCGGCGCGGCAATCCGCCGGTGGTGTTCTTCACGGTGCACGAAGATCGCGCGTTTGTGGAAGAGGCCCGCTCGCTGGGCGTGCGCGGCTACGTGCTGAAGCGAAGCGCCCCGCCGGTGTTGGCCACGGCGATCCGCGTGGCGGCCGGCGGGGCGGAGTACCTTTGCCCGGAACTCGCCTAGCGTGTCAACTGGGCGTGCATGGGCGCGCCGGAGAGTGCGGCGCCCTGCGGATTGTCCACGGCAAAGGTGACCTGATAAAACTTGCCTTCGCCATCAATGGGCTCGGGCGAAATGGCGCTGACGGTGGCGCCGAAGTGCACTTGCGGCGTGGCATCGAGCGTCAGGGCGGCATGCTCGCCCAGGCGGATCGACATCAGGTCCGTCTGAGCGACCAGAGCGAAGGCCTGCAGGCGGCGCGGGTCGGCGGCGATGCCGAGTTGCGCCGCGGAGCCTTCGCCGGTGGCCACGACGATGCCATCCGTCGGCGCGACGATGAGGCCAGTGCGCGCACGCTTCAGCCGCGTGGGAACTGGCGGGTGCTGTTCGAGCTGCGCCTCCTGGCTCGCTAAGGTGGCGAGGTCCTGCTCGACGGCGGCGTTGGCCACCGCGCTACGGGCCCCCTCCACCGAGACGTCGGCAGCATGCTGGGCGGTGACGGCGGCGTCGTAGTCGAGCTCGGGCAGCATCGCGGCGCGGTAGAGCATCTGCCGGCGCCGGAGTTCGCGGCCGCGATCTTCATCCACGGCTTCGGCCTGTGACTCGTGCTGTTCGAGTTCAATCAGCGAAGGTCCGCTGGGGGCGGCGTCCGAACGCAAGCGCGCCACAGGCTCCTGACCGGGTTGCGATAACTCGGCGTCCCGGCTGGCCAAGACCGTACCGCGCTGCACCCAACTGTTCAAAGGCACGGCCAGCGTTTGCGGGTGGCCGGGGAGCACGGCGGTGGCGGCCGGGACGATGGTCCCTGAAAGCACCAGCGCCGGCTCGGCGAACTCGGCCACCAGGCGGGGCGGGCGGTTCCAGAGTCCGATGACGGCGGCGGTCACTGCCCCCGCCGCTGTCATCGCGATCCACTTCAGCTGCATCGTCATGTTGAATCCTCTTGGTCGATTAGGCGTGCGTGGAGTGGCGGGCGATACTCCTGTCGAGAGGGTATTTTGGCGCCCTCGGGGGCGACCGCCTCTCGTCGATGGTCAGGCTGAAACGTTCGAGAGGGCTAGCGGCTCATAGCGATGGCGTCCCGGCCCCGGTCGCGGAGGATGGACCTGGGCCGGCGGGGGAGTGGGCTTATTCGTTGATGCCGACGACAAACCAGCGTTTGCCGTTCAGTAGAGTTTGTGTTCCGTTTAGCGAGAGTGCAATGCGTTCGGTCGCACCTTTGCTCGAGGTCATCTCGAGGAAAGCTTGGCCGGCCTGCTCCACCACCCGCCAATTGCCTTGATCCGCGTTTTGGCCGGAGGAACTGCCACTGGCTCCCGGAACCGTCATCGAGACGGAGCTCTGCGAGCGGAAGGCGTAGTTTCCGTGGCGGAGAGATAGAGCGTCTTCTGACTGTTCATTCCGCCCGAATTGCCGCCGCTCGAGTAGCCGCTGAATTGGACGAGCTTCTTGTCGCTGAGGCGCTGGGTCCAGTTGCTGCTGAGGGCGGTGCCGGGCTTGGGCCCCACGAGTTGGCCGCGGAAGGTGGTGGCGATGGCGAGCAGGTCCGCGCCGCGCCGGGTGATGGGGTCGGGCCGGCCGATCGCCGCCAGTACGCCAATCCCGCCATCTAACCCCACCAGATAAAGACTGATGCGAGCGGGTTCGTTGCCGCTGCGCGCACTGTAGACGTAGGCCATGCCGCGGCCACCGACGGCCTTAAAGGGAGTTGGCGCGCCGACGGGTGTGGCGGAGACGCCGGGGAAATAGCGCGACATCAACTGCGCGAGCAACTGGGGGTCGTCGAGGTTTTTGGCCTCCGGATCGCCGCCGGCGATGTACATCTCGCTTTCGGTGTCGTGCGAGGGGGGCGAGAGCATCGCGCCCGGTCCGGTGGGTGTGAGCTTCCAGCCGGTGGGCAACTGCAGTTCCAGGCCGGATCCCAGCCGTTCGGCGCCAGACGCGAGCACGCCCAGGCCGACGAAAAGAAGCAAGAAGGATTTCATCCGCGCAGCAGGCTTCATTATCATCCTGTTCGGGGGCCGGCTGGGACATGGGTTAAGAGCTCGGTTGGGCATCGTTACACGCGGGGGTGGGGCCTGTGGGACGGTGCGTCGCGTTCAGGCATAGATCCGATTTGTTTTGAAGGGTTTGCGCGAGGGTCTAACGTAGTCCAAACAGGGCGAGAACAGGGGTAGAACATGTTCGCCGCGGGTTCCGGCCTGTTGGTAGGACCAATCGTCAGAACGCGGTGATAAGATCCAGCCCAATCGTTTTGCGATTCAGGATCAATATGAGAATCTTCACCTTGTTGTGTGTTCCGCTCTTCCTGCTGCCGCTGGCCGCGCAGCAGCCGACGGCCAGAGTTTCGGGGGTGGTGACGGACCCTACAGGCTCCTTTATCGCCGGGGCCAAGATCACCGTGACGAACGGGGCGACTTCCCAAAGCAAGTCGGTGCAAAGCGGGGCCAGCGGGGAGTATCTGCTGCAGCAACTGCCCATCGGCGAGTACACGATGATGGTGGAAGCGGCGGGGTTCTCGTCGAAGTCCATGCGCGGCATCGTGCTGCAGGTGGATCAGGATGCGCGGTTCGATATTTCGCTGGCGGTCGGCTCGACGACCGATACAGTGACTGTCGACGCCAGCGCGCCGCTGCTGGTGACCGATACTTCGTCGGTGGGGCAGGTGATTGAGAATAAGGCGATCGTCAACATGCCGCTCAACGGGCGCGCCTTTTGGCAATTGGCGCAGCTGACTCCGGGCGTGGTATTCACCCCCGGCGGGTCCGACATCAGTTCCGGCGGGCAGGGAATTCGGGCGACGCGGGTGGGCTTACGCATCAGCGGTAGCTCGCGCCTGGCAGGCGGCTGGTTCCTGGACGGCTTCGACATTACGGAGTACGAACTTGGGGCGACGTCGATCACGCCCTCGACCGACGCCCTGCAGGAATTCAAGGTGCTGGCTGGCGGCATGAGCGCCGAGTATGCGCTGCCCTCGGTGATCAACGCGGCGCTCAAGAGCGGCACCAATCAGTTCCATGGGTCGATGTACGAGTACCTGCGCAATGACAAAGTGCAGGCACGCAACTTCTTTTCGCCGACGGTGAATCCTCTGAAGCGGAACCAGTTTGGCGCCACCTTCGGCGGGCCGATCAACCGGGACGACATCTTCTTCTTCGTGGACTACGAAGGCGGCCGGACGCGTCAGGGCACGACGTTTAACTCGGCGGTGCCTTCGGCGGCGGCGCTGAATGGCGACTTCACCGGAGGGCGGGCGATCTTCAATCCGCTGACGACAAGAGAGAATCCGGCGGTGGCGGGCCAGTTTCTGCGCGACCCGTTCCCCAATAACGTGATTCCGGCCAGCATGCTCTCCAAGCAGGCGGCTTTCTTCAAGCCGTACTTCCCGGCGCCGAACAGCCCGAACTCCCGCTATATCTATGCGCCGGCGCTGTCGCTCGATACCGACAAGTTCGACATCAAGGTATCGCCGCGGCTGACGCAAAAGGACAGTCTGGTGAGCCGGTATTCGTTTGCCAACAATACGGAGAGCGATCCGGCGGCGTATCCGAGCCTGGGGTCCTATCCGCTGCGCAGCCGGGCGCAGAACGCCGGGCTCAGTTACATGCATATCTTCAGCCCGAACATCACGACGGAAAGCGCCTTCAACTATTACCGCTGCTTCTTTTACTTCCTGAATGCGAGCGAGTTCAATGGGAAGAATGTGGTAGGTTTGGCCGGAATTCCCGGCTTCGAGGGCGTCAGCGACTTGCAGCCGGCGGCACCGCTCTTGAATCTTTCGGGGTATGCGGCCTGGCAGGGCAGCACGGACAATCGCCCGAAAGCGAATCGAATCCGCACCTATCAGTACCGGACGTCGGTGGCCTGGAACCATGGCGACCACGACATGAAGTTCGGCGCGCAGCTTTCGCATCAGGCGCACGCCTTCCTGAACGGCAACGCTTCGCAGGGGACGTTTAACTTCGACGGACGCTATACGAACAACCCGCTGAACGCGGGCGCTACCGGCGACGCCTGGGGCGACTTCCTGCTGGGCTATCCCTTCAGTGTGCAGCGCTCCACGCCGATTCAGATTTTTGGCAACACGGGCAACTTCTGGAGCTTCTACGGGCAGGACAACTGGCGCGTGTCGCGCTCGCTGACGCTGAATGTCGGCCTGCGCTGGGAGCTCAACTCGATGCTGAACGGCATCCGCGGCCAGACGAATGCGTTCAACTTTGCCACGGGCAAGGTGATCATCCCGAGCAAGGGCGGGTCTCCGGACCTGACGGCGCAGCCGGGATCGGCGCAGATCTACCAGGTGTTCCGGAATCAGATCGAGCTGAGCGAGGACAAGGGGCTGCCGTGGTCCATCCGCTATCCGGACAATCGGGCGGTGGCGCCGCGGTTCGGCTTCGCCTGGCGGCCTGGCAACAGCGATCGCTGGGTGGTACGTTCGGCGTACGGCATCTTCTACGTCTATCCGGACACCAACATCACACTGGGCCTGGTGCGGACGCCGCCGTTCGTGGTTCTGCAGACGATCCAAAACGACGTGCCCACGCGGGCGACGCCGGTGCCGTCGCGCAACCTGTCGAACTACTTCCTGGGACAGCCGCTGGTGGACGCCAACGCGACGCCCGGCATTTCCACCGGCGGCACGAACTACCGTTCCACCTATACGCAGACCTGGAACCTGAACCTTCAGCACCAGTTCGCGCACAACGTGGCCATGGAAGTGGGCTATGTGGCGAACAAAGGCACGCGGACGCAGCACTCGTCGCAGTACAACATTCCGTTTCCCGGCGCGGGGAATGTGCAGGCGCGCCGCCCGTATCCGCAGTGGGGCGTGCTGGACTACAAGATCTGGGGCGGGTCGTCGAGTTATCAGAGCCTGCAGGCGAAGCTCGAGAAGCGCTTCAACAATGGATTCTCGTTCCTGGGGTCGTATGCGTGGTCGAAGTGCCTGGACGGTCCGGGGAGCGAAGAAGGTGGGTCGCCGGTTTGGTACATGGACAATCTGAACCGCGGCCGCTGCGACTTTGACGTGCCGCACAACTTCGTCACCAGCTATATCTGGGAGTTGCCGTTCGGCCGGGGGCGGAAGTTCCTGGGGAACGCGCCCAAGGCGCTGGATTTCGTGGTGGGCGGCTGGCAGTGGCAGGGCATCAACACGCTGCAGGCCGGCGTGCCCTACTCGGTCTCCATCAGTGTGGACCGGGCCAACACCGGGACGTCGCAACGACCGGACGCGATCGCCGCGCCGTTTGTGCCGCGCGAGCTCGGCTGCTGGTACTACACGTCCGCCAACTCCACCTGCCGAGCTATGTTCCCGAATCAGGCCGACACGTTCGCCCTACCGGCGAACTTCACCTACGGCAACGCCGGCCGGAACATCCTGCGAGGCGACAAGCTGATCCAGATGGACATGTCGTTGATCAAGCAGTTCCGGGTGACCGAGTCCAAGTACTTCGACTTCCGGGCGCAGGTGTTCAATGTCACCAATACGCCGAGCTTCTCGAATCCGGGCGGCAGTTGGAATCTGGCTACTGGCGGTACGGTGACCGGCACGCGCAATCAACCTCGGCTCTACGAGTTCAGTTTGAAGTTCAGCTTTTAATTTCAAGTGCTTGGGTAGGCCGGCGAACTGTTCCCGTACAGTTCGCCACCTACCCTCGCGCGTGATGAGGACGGAAACTAGCTTTATGCGGCGCTTTGTTTTGTTCGGATCCCTGTTGACGATCGTGGGCGTCTTTGCGGCAGAAACGGCGAAAGACCGGTTTTCCGCGGCGCAGCGGCGCTATTGGGCGTTTCAACCCGTGAAGGTGACGGCGCCGCCGGCGCTGGCGCATCCGCAGTGGGTAGCAAACCCGATTGACGCTTTCGTAGGCAAGAAACTTGAGGACCGCGGGCTCACGCCGAATCCGCAGGCGGATCGCGTGACGCTGCTTCGCCGCGTGAGCTTCGACCTGATTGGCCTGCCCCCGACGCCGGCCGAAGTGGAGGCGTTCGTGAAGGACGACTCGCCCAACGCCTACGAGAAGGTGGTGGATCGGCTGCTGGCCTCACCGCACTACGGGGAGCGGTGGGCCCGGCACTGGCTGGATCTGGCGCGCTACGCCGAGAGCGAAGGCTTCAAGGCTGACGAGACCCGTCCGAACGCCTGGCGCTACCGCGACTACGTCATTCGGGCGTTTAACGAAAACAAGCCCTATGACCGGTTCGTGAAGGAGCAGTTGGCCGGCGACGAGCTGTATCCGAATGATCCTTGGGCGCGCGTCGCGACGGCGTTCAACCGGCACTATCCGGACGAAAGCAACGCCCGCGTGCTGGCCCAGCGCCGCCAGGAAATTCTGGATGACATCACCGACACGGTGGGCTCCACCTTCCTGGCGATGACCTACGGTTGTGCCCGCTGCCACGACCACAAGTTCGACCCGATCCTGCACACGGACTACTACAAGCTGCAATCGTTCTTTGCGAACACCTCGGCCGACGACCAGATCTCGATGCTTTCGCCCGATGCTTACGCACAATGGCAGGCGAAGCGCGTGGTTTGGGAGGAAAAGTCGAAGCCCGTGCGCGACCGGATCGAGGCGCTGCTGGCGCCGAAGAAGGCGCAGATTCTGAAGGAGTTTGTCGACAAGTATCCGCCGGAGATCCAGGCGGTGCTGACGAAGAAGCCGGCCGAACGCTCGCCGTTCGAATGGATGATGTACGCCAAGGCGAAGCCGTATTTGACGATCGACGATGAGGCGGCGTCGAAGGTGCTGGATAAGGCGGGCAAGGCGCAGTATGCGGCGTTGCTCAAGGAATTGGACCAGTTTGCGGCGATTGATCCGGGTGAGGCTCCGACGGGGATCGGCATGCGCGACATCAGTGCGACGGCGCCCCCCACCCATCGGCTGAACGTCGGCGCGTGGGATGCGCCGCTCGAAGAAGTAAAGCCCGGGTTCCTGCAGATTCTGGATCCGTCCGAACCGGGCATTGTGCCCACACCGACTTCCACCGGCCGCCGGACGGCGCTGGCCAACTGGATCGCGAGCCCGGCGAATCCGCTCACGGCGCGCGTGATGGTGAACCGCATCTGGCACTATCACTTCGGCCAGGGCTTAGTGAAGTCGCCCAGTGACTTCGGCATGATGGGCTCGCGTCCGTCGCATCCGGAACTGCTCGATTATCTGGCGAATGACTTTACGTCCCACGGCTGGGATATGAAGCGACTGCACAAGCTGATTCTGATGTCGAACACCTACCGGCGATCATCAGCGAACAACGAACTGTCGGCCAAGGAGGATTCGGCCAACAAGTACCTGTGGCGCTACGATCGCGAACGGCTGGAAGGCGAAGTGATTCGGGACGCCGCGCTTTCGGTGAGCGGCTTGCTGAACACGAAGGTGGGTGGCCCGAGCGTCTTCCCGGAGCTGCCGGAGGGCGCGGGCAAACCGCGCGGTGGCTGGAAGACGTCCGCGGGTGAAGAAAGGAACCGGCGAAGCGTCTATATCTTTGTGCGGCGCAATGCCCGGTATCCGATGCTGGAGGCGTTCGATATGCCGGACACGCACGAGTCCTGTGGCCGGCGGAATCATACGATCAACGCTCCGCAGGCGATGGCGCTGCTGAACAGCAAGGTGAGTCTGGAGTGGGCGCAAGCTCTAGCGGGCCGCCTGTTGAAAGAAGCCGGGACCGAAGCGAAGGCCCAGGTGGATACGGCCTATCAACTGGCGTATGGCCGTACGCCCGATAGCGCCGAGCGCGACACCGTGCTGACCTTCTTTGAAACGCAGAAGCGGACGGTGGCCGAGCGGGTGGCCAAGAACGAGAAGATCGCGCTGCCCACCTATCTGCCGGCCAACTTCGATCAGGCGCAGGCCGCCGCGCTGGTGGACTTCTGCCAGATGCTTCTGAACTCCAACGAATTCGTGTACCGGAACTAGCCATGTCTTTTAAACGCCGTCCCACGTCACGCCGCGACTTCCTGACTCACTCAGGCAGTGGATTGGGAGCGCTGGCTCTGGCTTCGATGCTGCCGGCCCAGGCGGCAGTGAACGCCGATCCGCTGGCGCCCAAGAAACCACACTTCCCGGCGACTGCGAAGTCCGTGATCTTCCTGTTCATGGAGGGCGGTCCCAGTCACCTGGATCTGTTCGATCCCAAGCCGATGCTCGAGAAGCTGGCCGGCCAGCCGATGCCGGCGTCGTTCGGCAAAGTCGTTACGGCGATGGGCACTTCGAACAACACCATCATGCCCACCAAGCGCACCTGGAAGCAGCATGGGCAAGCGGGCATCTGGGTTTCGGACTGGTATCCGGAAGTCGCCAAGCACGTCGACGAGATGACCGTCTTCCGCGCCTGCTGGGCCGATGGACTCAATCATGTGGGCTCGGTGTGCCAGATGAATACGTGCTCGATCCTGGCGGGGCGTCCATCGTTGGGCGCGTGGACGACCTATGGTCTGGGCTCCGCGAATCAGAATCTGCCGACGTTCGTGGTGTTGACCGATGCCGCCGAAGTGGTGGGCGGTCCGAAGAACTGGAGCTCGGGCTTTCTGCCGGCCACCTATCAGGGCACGCAGTTGCGCAATCAGGGCGCGCCGATTCTGGACCTGATTCCGCCCGATGCGATTGGCCAGGCGCAGCAGCGCGGACGGTTGGATCTGCTGAAGTCGATGAATCAACATTTCGGCGCTGACAAGCCCGAGGACACGGAACTTGAGGCCCGCATTGCGGCTTACGAACTCGCCTACCGGATGCAGAGTTCCGGCCCGGAGGCCGTGGACCTGACGAGCGAAAGCGAAGCGACCAAGAAGCTCTACGGCATGGACGAGGATGCGACGGCGAAGTTCGGCACGAACTGTTTGCTGGCGCGGCGTCTGGTGGAGCGCGGGGTGCGGTTTGTGGAGTTGTATTCGGGTTCGGGTAGCGGTTGGGATGCGCATAACAACATCGAGGCGAACCACGGCAAGATGTGTAAGTCCTCGGACAAGCCGATTCACGGCCTGTTGACCGACCTGAAGGCGCGCGGCCTTCTGGATGAAACGTTAGTGGTGTGGGGCGGCGAGTTCGGCCGCACGCCGTTCAACGAGAAGGGCGATGGCCGCGATCACAATCCCTGGGGCTTCACCATGTTTATGGCCGGCGGCGGCATCAAGGGCGGGCAGGTGATCGGCACCACCGACGAGATCGGCTTGCGCGGCATCGATCAGCGGGTGCATGTGACGGATCTGCATGCGACGATCCTGCATGCGTTGGGACTGGATCATACGCGCGTGACGTTCCCGCACAACGGCCGGTCCGAACGGCCGACGATCGTCACCGGCGAAGCGGTGAAAGAAGCTTTCGCCTAGAGGACCTTCAGCACCAGCATCTCGGCCCGGGTCGGCACCTTGTCCCGGACCTCGGCGCGCAGCACCATCTGGAAGTGCCACGGGCCTTGATGATTCGGCGCCTTTTTCTGCAACGCGGCCAGTAGCGATTCCATCGCCACCGGGTCGCTCATGTACTCCATCGCCATCTGCGTGCCTTCGGTGTTCACGCCGTTCACGAGTAGAAGCTCGTGTTTTCCATCGATACCCGCGATCATCGACACCAGCGCATAGTCATTCGTGCTGTGCCCTTGCTTGAGCGGGTACTGGATGTAGTATTCGGTGGGCGCGTTGGGCTCAGGCGCGGTGTTGATGATCCGGCGTACCTTGTCCGAGGGGTTGGTCCCCAGGCGCAAGGGCAACTTGCTCAGAATCGGATCGACCCACTTGTTGGCTTCGTCGTGGCCCAGCAGGATAAGGTTGTGGGCGCGGAAGTCTTCCCAGCTCATCAGGCGGCTTTGCGTGGCGAAGGCGGGCACGCCGGCCTTGGTCAGGAACCGCATCAAGGCGATGCTGCCTACAGCTTCCCCCACCTTCGATTGCGAGATCGCGGGCGACAGGTACAGGTATCCACCCGCCGGCAGGTTGAAGGCCTCGCGCAGTTGCTTCTCCTGCTCCCCGCCCACGGCGATGCGCAACGGCTGCACATCCGGAGCGAGCGGCGTGTCGAACTGTTTCACCACGGTGGTGAGCGGACTACTGAAGCAAATGAGAGCGTTGCCGCCGTTCGCGATCCAGGGCGCCCAGAGCGCTTCCATCGCGGGCGACAGGCGGGCGGTGCGATTGGTGAAGTGACCGAGCCCCCAGCCGGCGGCGAAAGTCGCGAGCGCGACGGCCGCGACCCAGCCCCAACGTTTGGCCGGCGTCTGGGGCGCGGCGGTGGCGTGCTCGGGCTCTGCGGGCGGCGGAATGTCTTCCGGCGTGCGGTGCCGGACGAAGTGCGGAATGTAACGGCCGATCGGGAGCTCGATGCGAATGGGCGCGTCGGCGCCTTCGCCGGCGTAATACTCCTGCAGCTTCTGCCGGAGCGAATGCGCCTGGCGGCGCACGATGGAGTCCTCGCTCGGCGTGTACTCGTCACCGCGGCCAAAGACGTCGTGCGCGATTAGATACTCGTTGAGCTTGCTGCCTTCCCCGTTCAGCGTCGTCTCGCAGACGAAGCGGAGGAACTTCGCGTGACGCTCCGCGCGGCGGAACCCGGCGCTGGCGACGACGAGTTCCAGCGCCGCCCGAATCTCTTCCGAGGTGGGCGCCGTGGCTTTCGGCAATTCGATCGGGGCCTGTTTCATCACCTTCGCGACGTCCCATATATATATCGCAGTGTGGTGCCGGGAGGGACGCTTTCGGAGCACCTGCATGAATCTTGACAAACAAACCGTCCAGACGGTAGGTTAAGAATCATGCACCACCACGATGGGTGACCCCCAACGGACCAAGGCTGCCATCCTGGTAGCTGCCGAACGTCTGATCTCCGAAAAAGGCTTTCCTGCCTTGACCCTTGAAGAAGTCGCCGCGCGCGCCTCCGTCAGCAAAGGCGGCCTGCTGCATCACTTCTCGAGCAAAGCGGCACTGGTCAACGGCTTAACCGATCGGATGATCGCCCTGCACGAGCAGGACATCGAAGGCTACCGGCAGCAGGATCCGGCGGCGCCCGGCGCTTACACCCGCGCCTACATCCGCGTCACATTGGCTTGTGCCGACAAATGCTCGCAAGTTTGCGCGGCGATGTCGGCTGAGGCGAAGAACTTTCCGGGCATCGTGGAACGCTTTCACGCTTACTCGGAGAAGTGCGACGCCCGTTTGGCCGCTGACGGACTCGAGCCGACGGTGGCCTTCGTGGCCCGCTACGCGGCCGAAGGCCTCATGTCGGCGGCGAGTTCGGGCATGCCCCGGCCGGCCAACTACGACGCGGTGACGAAACATCTCCTAACCCTGGCCGGCGGCGGCCCCGTGCCGCGAACGAAAAAAGCCAAGCAAAAGCAGTAAGGACCGACAGGCATGACCCGACATTTCCCCGCACGCACCCTAGGTGCGTCCCTTTTGGGCCTAGGCTTGCTCCTCCAATGGGGATGCAGCTCGAAGGCCGATACTTCCGCCGCCATGGGCGCGCCGCCGCCTCCCACCGTCGAAGTGGCGCAGGTGGCGCAAGAGAACGTCCGCATTTTCAGCGAATGGGTGGCGACGATTGACGGCAGCGTGAATGCGCAGATTCAGCCGCAAGTGAGCGGCTATCTGGTGCGGCAGAACTATGCCGAAGGCTCGTATGTCCGCAAAGGCGACGTGCTCTTCGAGATTGATCCGCGGCCGTTTCAGGCCCTGGTGGATCAGGCGCGGGGCCAACTCGCGCAGGCCGAAGGTCAGGTGGTGCAGGCGCAAAGCAAGGTGGCGCAGGCGGAAGGTCAACTGGCGCAGGCGCGAGCGCAGTTGGGCAAAGCGCAGATCGACGTGAAGCGCGATACGCCACTCGCCAAAGCCCGCGCCATTGCGCAAAGTCAGTTGGATAGCGAAACGCAGGCCCTGGCGGCGGCTGAAGCGAATGTGGAAGCCAGCAAGGCGAACGTCGCGGCCAGCCAGGCGGACGTGAAGAGTGCGCAAGCCGCGGTGGTGGCCTCGCGCGCGAATCTGGCGCAAACCGAGTTGAACCTGGGCTTCACCCATGTGCGGTCCTTGATTGACGGCATCGCGGGTCTGGCGCAGACGCAGATCGGCAATCTCGTGAAGACCGATACGGTGCTCACCACCGTCTCGCAGTTGGACCCGATTCGCGTCTACTTTCCGATCAGCGAGAAGGAATACCTGGAACTCGCCGGCAAGGGCAAGGCCGGCACGTCCGGCGACCTGCTCCATCAGGCGCAGCCTTCGCTCGAGCTCATCCTCACCAACGGCAGCACCTACGCGCACAAAGGCCGCGTGATCTTCGCCGATCGCAGTGTGGACCCGCAAACGGGCACGATCCGTCTGGCGGCGGCGTTCCCGAACCCGGGTAACTTGCTGCGGCCCGGCCAGTTCGGCCGCATTCGCGCACTCACGGGTGAGAACGCCGATGCGCTGCTGGTACCGCAACGCGCGGTGACCGAGTTGCAGGGTAAGTATCAGGTGGCGGTGGTCGGCGCCGGCAACAAAGTGCAGATTCGCGCCGTGGTGCTGGGGCCCACGCATGAGTCGCGCTACGTGGTGCGCGAAGGGCTGAAGGCGGGCGAGCGCGTCGTGGTGGAGGGATTAGCCAAGGCCATGGATGGCAGCGTGGTGGTCCCGCAGATGAAGCAGGGGCAATAGCACATGGCCAAATTCTTTATTCATCGGCCTATTGTGGCCATGGTGATTTCGATCCTCATGGTCATTGTCGGGATTGTGGCGCTGCTGGGCTTGCCCACGGCGCAATTCCCCGACATCATTCCTCCCGAAATTCAAGTGGTGGCGATGTACCCGGGCGCCGACGCCAACACGCTCGAGCAATCGGTCACCACCCCGCTCGAGCAGCAGATCAGCGGCGTCGACAACATGGACTACATGAGTTCGACGTCGGCGAACAACGGCTCGGCGACGATCACCGTGACGTTCAACGTGGCGACCGATCCGAACGTCGATCAGGTGCTGACGCAGTTGCGCACGGCGCAGGCCGCTTCGCAACTGCCGGCGGAAGTGAATACGTCCGGCCTGATCATCCAGAAGTCTCTGATGTCGCCCTTGATGTTCGTCAGCATCTTTTCCCCGGACAACTCGCGCGACGAAGTGTTCCTCTCGAACTACGCCTACATCAACCTGATGGACGAACTCACCCGGGTGAAGGGCGTGGCGCGCGTGCAGGCCTTTGGCGGTGGACAGTATGCGATGCGCATCTGGGTGAAACCCGATCAGTTGGCCAAGCTGCACGTCACGGTGCCGGATTTGGTGCAGGCCGTGCAGATGCAGAATCGCGTGAATCCGGCCGGTAAGTTGGGCGGGCGCCCGGCGCCGCCCGGGCAGGAGTTCACGCTGACCGTCCGCGCGCAAGGCCGCTTCTCGTCGCCCGAAGAGTTCGGCGGCATCATCATTCGCTCGAATCCGGATGGCTCCACGCTGCGGCTGCGCGACGTGGCCCGCATTGAGATGGGCGCGCAGACCTACGACATGATCAGCCGCTTCAACGGCAAGCCGACGGCGGGACTGGCCGTCTACCAACTGCCGGGCTCGAACGCGGTAGAGACGGCGAAGAACGTCAACGCCAAGCTCGACCAGTTGAAGAAGCGTTTCCCGAAGGGCCTGGCGCTCGACATGACGCTGGACACCACGAAGGTGGTGACGCAGGGCATGAAGGAGATCACCTACACGCTGTTGGAAGCGCTCGCGCTGGTGGTGCTGGTGGTGTACCTGTTCCTGCAGGGCTGGCGAGCTACGCTGATTCCGCTGCTGGCGGTGCCGGTCTCGCTGATTGGCACGTTCATGATCTTCCCCCTCCTCGGCTTCTCGGTGAATACGCTTTCGCTGTTCGGTCTCGTGCTGGCGATCGGCCTGGTCGTGGACGACGCGATTGTGGTGGTGGAAGCCGTGGAGCATCACATCGAGAAGGGCCTTTCGCCGAAGGAAGCGTCGCTCAAGGCGATGGAAGAAGTGTCCGGCCCGGTGATCGCGATCGCGCTCATCCTGGCGGCCGTCTTCATTCCCACGGCCTTCATCCCGGGTATCACCGGACGGCTCTATCAGCAGTTCGCGGTAACGATTGCCATCTCGGTGATCATCTCGGCCTTCAACGCGCTCTCGCTCAGCCCCGCCCTCTGCGCCCTGCTGCTGAAGCGCAAGGAACCTTCGCGAGGCCCGCTGGCGCGCTTCTTTGGCTGGTTCAATGCCACCTTTGAGCGAGCCACCAACGGGTACATCGGCGTCAGCGGCGCGCTGATTCGCAAGTCGGCGTTGAGCGTGATCTTCCTGGGGCTGGTGACGATTGGCGGCGTGACGCTGGGCAATCGTCTGCCGAGTTCGTTCCTGCCCACTGAGGACCAGGGCTACCTGCTGGTGGCCATGCGCCTGCCCGATGCGGCCTCGCTCGAGCGCAGCAATGCGGCGGCGCGCAAGATCGAAGAGCGCGTTCGCAAGATCCCCGGCGTCGCGTCGGTGTTCACCGTGGTGGGCTTCGACCTGCTCACCGGCGTGCAGAACACTTACAACGGCATCTTCTGGGTGACGCTGAAGGACTGGAGCGAACGGGAGAGCGCCGAGGAGCAGTTTGAAGTGATCCAAGGCCGTCTGGCCGGCGAGATTTCGCAGGTGCCCGATGCCTTTGCCTTCCCCATCAGCCCGCCCGCCATTCCCGGCGTGGGCAGCACCGGCGGCTTCACCTTCGTGCTTGAAGACCGCTCCGGTGGCAGCGAAGAAGAGTTCGCGAAGAACGTCTTCACCTTTGTCGGCGCCGCCAGTAAGCGCCAGGAACTGGTGGGCGTGAGCTCCGCCTTCCTGCCGAACGTGCCGCAACTCTATGTCGATGTGGACCGCGAGCAAGCCGCGCGGCAAGGCGTGGCCATCGGCGACATCTACAACACGCTGCAGACTTTCATGGGCGGGTATCTGGTGAACTACTTCAACCGCTTCGGCCGGCAATGGCAGGTCTACGTGGCGGCCGAAGGCGAGTATCGCACCAAGCCCGAGGACATCGGCCAGTTCTACGTGGCGAACTCCGCGGGGACGATGGTGCCGCTCAGCACGCTGACGCGCATTTCCAAGCGCAGTGGCTCGGAGTTCAACTTCCGCTACAACGAATACCGGGCCACGCAGATCTTCGGTGCGGCGGCGCCGGGGTACAGTTCCGGGCAGGCGATGGCGGCGCTCGAAGAGACGTTCGCCGAGACGATGCCTTCCGGCATGGCCTTCGACTATACGGGCATGTCGTTCCAGGAGAAGAAGGCGATGGAGGGCATCTCACCCGCGGCGATCTATGGCATCTCGCTGCTGTTCGTCTTTCTGATTCTCGCGGCCCAGTATGAAAGCTGGTCTCTACCGTTCAGCGTGCTGCTGGTGACGCCGGTGGCGGTACTGGGCGCGTATCTGGCGCTGATGCTGCGCGGCTTCGAGAACAACGTCTACGCGCAGATCGGCCTGGTGATGCTGATCGGCATGTCGGCGAAAAACGCGATTCTAATCGTCGAATTCGCCAAGCTCGAATACGAGCGAGGGAAGACAGTGGTGGAGGCGGCTTTAAGTGCGGCTCGTCTGCGCTTGCGGCCCATTCTGATGACGGCCTTCGCCTTCATCCTGGGCTGCGTGCCGCTGTGGCGAGCTAGCGGCTCGGGAGCGGTCTCGCGACAGATCCTGGGCACGGTGGTGATCGGTGGCATGCTGGCCGCCACGCTGATCGCCATCTTCCTGATCCCGGTGATGTTCGTCATCGTGGAGCGGCTGATTGCCCGCTTCTCCCGCAAAACGGCCCCGCTGGCGGGCGAAGGAGAACCTGCATGAGGAAGCACCTTTGGTTATGGCCGGGGCTGCTGATGCTGGGTGCCTGCACCATGGGCCCGAAGTATCAGCGGCCCGCGGTGCCGGCGCCTCCGGCTTTTCGGGCCGCGGTGGACGCCACGCCGGAGTCGTTGGGCGACGCGAAGTGGTGGACGGTCTTCGGGGACGAAGAACTGCAGAAGCTGATTCGCACCGCGCTGGCCGGCAATCTCGACGCGAAGATCGCGGCCTCGCGTGTTGCGCAGGCCCAGGCGCAGTTGGGCATCACGCGCGCCGACCAGTTCCCCACGATCAACGGCACGGGCAGCGTGGCGCGTCAACGCAATCCCAGCAATCCGGTGTTCCCCGCTTTTGAAGCGAATATGAGCCAACTGGGCCTTTCCGCGGCCTGGCAACTGGACTTCTGGGGCCGTTATCGCAAGGCGGCCGAAGCCGATCGCGCGACGCTCGCGGCGACCGAGTGGGGCCGCAAGGCAATCCTTGCCACGTTGGTGAGCAATCTCGCGACCGCCTATTTTCAACTGCGTGAGTATGACCTCGAACTGGAGATCGCCCGACGGACGCTCGCCGCCCGGCGCGAGTCGCGGGACCTGACGCGCACGCTTGAAGAAGGCGGCGCCGTGTCTCGCGTGGACGTCCACCAGGCGGAGATTCTCGTGGAGCAGGCCGGTCGTAAGGTCCCCGACCTCGAAAGGCTGATTGAGCAGCAGGAGAATCTGATCAGCGTGCTGACGGGCCGCAATCCGGAAGGCGTGACGCGCGGCAAGAGTTTGCTGGAGCAGCCGCTACCGCCCACGGTGCCGGCCGGCTTGCCGTCGGCACTGCTCGAACGCCGCCCGGACATCCGGCGCGCGGAGCTCGAACTGATCGCGGCCAATGCCCGCATCGGTGTGGCGAAGGCTGCCTACTTCCCGCAGATCTCACTCACCGGGACGACCGGCTTCCAGGCCTACTCGCTGACCGGCTTGTTCGACTCGAAGGTCTACAACATCGGCGCGGCCATGACGCAGCCCATCTTCGATTACAGCCGGATTCGCAACACTGTCCGCCTCACCGAAGCGCGCAAGGAAGAGATGGTCTTCAGCTATCTGCAGTCCATCCAACAGGCGTTCCGGGAAGTCTCCGATGCGTTGGTGGCCGTCGCCAAGCGCCGCGAGTATCGCGAGCGGCAGGAGGCGTTGCGGCAGGCTGCGCAGCAGGCGGCGGAGCTTTCGGGCATCCGTTATCGCGGCGGCGCGACCAGTTACCTGGAAGTGCTGCAAAGCGAGACCGCGTTGTTCGATTCGGAGATTGACTTGGCGCAGGCGCGCTTGAATGAGCGGCTGGCGCTGGTGCAGATCTACAACGCTTTGGGCGGCGGCTGGCAGAACTAGCCGTCCCGCTGACGCTCTGCGAGACTGGAGGCATGTCCAACTCTCCTCGTTTGCGTTGGTTGGCTTTGGCCGGATTCCTGGCCGTGACTTTTGCCGGGGCGGGAGTTTCCGGCGCCATCACGGCCTCGGCGATTCCGACCTGGTATGCCGGCTTAGTCAAGCCGAGCTTCAATCCTCCGAACGACGTGTTTGCGCCGGTGTGGACCGTGCTTTACGCCCTCATGGCGGTGGCGGCGTGGCTGGTGTGGTGCCGGCCGCAGTCGCAAGAACGTCTGCGGGCGCTGCAACTGTTTGGGATTCAGCTCCTGTTGAACTTCGCCTGGTCCTGGATCTTCTTCGGCCTGCATGCGCTGGACGGCGCGCTCGCCTGCATCGGGCTCTTGTGGTTGGCCATCTTCCTCACCATGCAGAGCTTCTTCCGGCAGAGTCGCGTGGCCGGAGTGATGCTGGTGCCGTACCTGGCATGGGTGAGCTTCGCCAGCGCGCTGAACTTCGAAATTTGGCGGCTGAACTAGCTTCATGCTGACGCAACTTGCTCTTCGTAACTTCAAAGCCTGGCGCGACACCGGACCGGTTCGCCTGGCGCCGCTCACTGTCTTTTTTGGCTCGAACAGTGCCGGCAAAACCAGTCTGCTGCAGTTCCTCCTGATGTTGCGGCAATCGGCCGAATCGCGGGACCGGCGGCAGGTGCTGCATCCCGGCGATGAGAATACGGACGTCGACCTCGGCACCTATCGCGACCTCGTCTACGGACACGATACGAAGCGGCGGATCGACTTCGAACTGCAATGGACCCTGCCCGAAGCCATGCAGGTGGCCGACGTGCTCACCGACGCGCACTACCAGGGCGAGCGGATGAGCTTCGCCGGCACGGTGGCCACCGATCGCGAGGCGGCTCGCCAATGGGTGGAGCGCTTGAGCTACACGCTCGGCGACCCCGAGGCAGGCGGACTCGCCGTGGAGATGCGCCGGCAAAAGGCGCACGAATACGGGCTCAGCACTTCGCCTTCGTACAAGCTGGCGCGGCATCGCGGGCGGGCGTGGCCGTTGCCGGAGCCGCTGCGCTTCTACGGCTTTCCGGAAGAGGTGCTGGCGTACTTTCAGAACGCGGGCTTTCTGAGTGATCTGGTATTGCGGTGGGAGCAGCAGTTGCGGCGTCTGCAGTATGTGGGCCCGTTGCGGCAGCGCGCCCGGCGCACCTATAGCTGGTCCGGGGAGGCGCCGGAGAGTGTGGGCTTCGACGGACGCTACACGATTCCCGCGTTGCTTGCTTCCAGCCGGCGGCGTCTCAGTCCGGGCTTTAATCGCCGTTCGGTGACGTTGCTCGAAGTAGTAGGGCGCTGGCTCAAGGAACTGGGCATGCTGGAGAACTTCGACGCGAAGCGGCTGGCGCGGGCGTCCCGCCAGTACGAGATCCTTGTCGAAGCCGGCCAGGCGGAAGTGCAAACCAACCTGCCGGACGTCGGCTTCGGTGTTTCGCAGGTGCTGCCGGTGATCGTCGAAAGCTTTTATGCGCCGCCCAGCGCCACGATTGTGGTGGAGCAGCCCGAGTTGCATCTGCATCCGCGCGTGCAGGCGTATCTGGCGAATCTGTTTGTGGAGGCGATCCAAAGTCGCGAGGATGGGCGGGACCGGAACATTCAGTTCCTCATCGAAAGTCACTCGGAACACTTCATCTACCGGCTGCAGCGCCTGATCGCCGAACAGACGGTCCGGCCGGAGCAGGTGGCGCTGTATGTTTGCCGTGCGGGCGCCGATGGTTCGCTGATCGAGCCGCTGGAAATCAACGAATACGGGGACATCGCCAATTGGCCGCCGGACTTCTTCGGTGACGAGATGGAGGACGTCCGGCTGCGCTTGAAGGCCGCGGCCGAGCGGGCGAAGGCGCGCTAATGGCCAAGCGCAAGGCGGCGCCGCAGCCGATCGTGGTGGACACCAATGTGCTGATTGCGGCCAACGGCGCGGACCCGGAATGGGCACCCATTGCGGCGACGTGCGCGGATCGCCTCGCGTCCGTCATGGACGAGCGCGTGGTGTGCGTCGATCAGGGCGGCCTGATTCTCGAGGAGTACGGGCACCGCCTGCCATCGCGTTCCCGCTCCGGTTACGGCGATATGTTCTTCCTGTGGCTCGCCCGCCAACAGTACAACCCGCGGCATTGCACTCAGGTGACGCTGACGCCGTCCGAAGGTTCGCGCACGGAGTTCGCCGAATTCCCGCAAGTGTCTGAAGAACTCGCGGCGATGATCGATCCCTCGGACCGTAAGTTCATCGCCGTGGCGAACGCCCATCCGGCCAAGCCCCCGATTCTGGAGGCGACCGACAGCAAGTGGATCGGCTGGCGTGACGGCCTGGCCGCCGCGGGCATCACCGTGGAGTTGGTGGACGAAGAGTTTCTGCAGCCGTACTACGACCGCAAAATGGGCGGAGGCCAGTAATGGAGTTCAAGTTCCCCCATACCCCGCATCTAGCTTGGCTGGGGCCGGGCGTGCCGCGCGCCGACAAAGTGCTTTCGCCCGACGAAGCCGAGGACTTCCTGCGCTGGCCCGTGGTAGTGGAGGAGAAGATCGACGGCGCCAATGTCGGTATCTTTCTCGACGAGCGCGGCGAGCCGATGGCGAAGAATCGGGGGACGATTCTGGGTCGCGGCGACCATCCTCAGTTTCAAGCCTTGTGGCCCTGGCTCGCCACCCATCGTGAAGCTCTCCGCGAAGGGCTGGGCGAGCATCTGGCCCTCTTCGGCGAATGGTGCTTCGCGGTGCACAGCGTGCGCTACGACGCCCTGCCGGACTACTTCATCGCCTTCGACGTTTACGAACCTCGAGCGGGCCGCTTCTGGTGTTCGGCCCGCCGCAATGCCTGGGCCGCGCAACATGGCATCTGCACCGCTCCCCAGGTGGCGCAAGGCCGCTTCACCCTCCACGAGCTCGAAGTGATGGTAGGCTCGCTGCAATCGCAGTTTGCCACGCATGCGGCCGAAGGCATCTATCTGCGTCAGGATGGCGGCGAATGGCTCGGAGCCCGGGCGAAGCTGGTGCGACCCGAGTTCGTGCAGGCCATTGGCGAGCATTGGACCAAGCAGGCCCTCGAACGCAATCATCTACGCCGCTAGATTTCGCGGAACTCTGGTCGGCTGGCCGGTGTCAGTCGTGGCATGGCTGCTGGAAACACCCGCTCACTGATCAATGTCACGCCGCTGATCGACGTGCTGCTCGTCCTCATGATGATCCTCATGGTGATCACGCCGCTCGCCTCCCACGGGCTGCCGACCGCCGTGCCGCAGCCCGCTCCGCAGAATGCCCCGCCCCATCCCGAGCTCCCGCTGTTGGTGAAGATCGATCGCGATGGGCACTACGCGTTGAACGGCGAAGCCGTGGCGGATGCCGAGCTCGATGCCCGTCTGAAGCGCCTCTTGGCGCGCCGCGCGGACGGCACTTTGTTTGTCGACGGCGATCCGGAACTGCCCTATGCCGACGTCGCCCGGCTGGTGGATCGCGTGCGCGGTTTGGGCTTCTCCCGGACGGCTATCCTGCCGTCGTCCGCGCGCTAAGCAAAGATCTCGCGGCGCACGCTGCCCGCCACGTCGGTGAGGCGGAAGGCGCGCCCGGCGTAGCGATACGTGAGTTGCTGATGATCGATGCCCATCAGCGCGAGCAGGGTGGCATGCAGGTCATTGGTGTGCATGCGGCCCTCCACGGCCTTCACTCCCAACTCATCGGTAGCGCCGTAAGTGAAGCCCTGTTTCACGCCCGCGCCCGTGAGGAACATCGAGTAGCCCGTGATGTTGTGATCGCGTCCGTCGGGCCCTTGCGCCATCGGCAGCCGGCCGAACTCGGATCCGAACAGCACCAGCGTGTCTTCCAGCAGGCCGCGCTCCCGCAGATCCTTGAGCAGCGCCGAGGTCGCCTGGTCCACTTGCCGCGTTCGCTGGATGAGCCCTTGATGCAGGTTGGTGTGATGGTCCCAGCCGCCTTGGCAGATCTCGACGAACCGCACGCCCGCTTCGCTCAGACGGCGCGCCATCAGGCATTGGCGGGCGAACGATCCATCGGGGCCGGGCTTCACCCCGTAGGCTTCCAGCACGTGCGCGGGCTCTTGGGAGAGATCGAGCAGCTCAGGCACCTTGCCTTGCATGCGGAAGGCCAGTTCGTAGCTCTCGATGACGCCATCCACCGGATCCGGCGCGCCCGGCGTCGCCGCGTAGTCACGATTCAAACGCTGCACGAGGTCGAGTTGCCGGCGTTGCAAGGCAGCAGGCGCGGCCGCTTCGAGGTTGGGCAGATAGCCCTGGTCGCTGATGCGCGTGCCTTGAAAATGCGCCGGGAGAAAGGCGCTACCGTAATTCACCGCGCCTCCGAAGTTGGGTGGCGGATTGATGGTGACGTATCCGGGCAGGTCCTGATTCTCCGTACCCAGCCCATAGAGCAGCCACGCGCCCATGCTGGGGCGAGTGAGCGCCGCGTTCGCACTGCCGGTGTGCAACTGCACCACCGCTTGCGGATGCGCCGGCGTGTCCGTGTGCAGGCCACGCACCCAGCAGAGCTCGTCCGCGTGCCGGGCCAGATTCGGCAGTAGTTCGGAGAACCAACTACCGGTCTGCCCGTATTGCCGGAAGGCGAATTTCGAAGGCGTGATGACGCCTCCGCCCGGGCCGGACTTGCCGGCGCTTTGCGCGAGGGCGGGCTTATAGTCGAACGTGTCCAGGCCGGACATCGCTCCTTCCATGAACAGGAAGATGACGCGCTTGGCTTTCGCGGCAAAGTGCGAGGCCTTGGGCGCCAGCGGCTGCGTGGTGGCGGCCTGGCCCAGCAGACCGGTCAGGGCCAAGTGGCCGAAGCCGGCTCCGGCAGATTTCAGAAGTTGACGGCGGGAAGGCATCACAGGTCTCCTTGCGTTAGCGGACGAAACGGAATTCGGCGGACGAGAAGAGCGCTTGCGCCAAACTCATCCAGGCGGCAGTGGACGCGTTGGCGGGGTCCACCGGCGGGTCGATGGCGATGTAGTCCGTCCGATCGATGTTGTCCGGATCGAGCGGCGCGGCGGGCGCGGCCGGCTTGGTGGCCATCGCCGCGGGCTTCGCGGGCAAGGGCGGCGTCACCGCGTAAGCGCTCTCGAACTCGTCGACAAACTTCTGGGCCCGGGCGACTTCTACCGCGCTCGGCTCGCGATTCAGGATCAAGCGGTAAGCCTGGCGAATGCGCTCGCGCGGACTCTTTACCGCGCGCAGCTGCTCGCCGAGTGCCAGTGCCTGCCGTCGCACAAACGACGAGTTCAGCAGGAAGAGCGCCTGCGTCGGCACCGTGGTGGCGTCGCGCTGACCCGTCACCAACGTTTGCGTCACCGGGTCGAAAGGTTCGAGCGAGTGCGGCGTCACGCCGCGCAGCAGCGGCAGATAGACGCTTCGCACCAAGCTGGCATCGGCCTGCTCATGAATCGTGCGTGACTCCACGCCGTTGTCCGGCATCTCGATCATGCGCAACGCCTGCGCCGGCGAGCCCGGGGCGGGGCGCAGGTTTAACTGTCCGGCTGCGGCCAGTAGCGAGTCGCGAATTTCTTCCGCCTCCAGCCGGCGCGGCGCATGCCGCCACAGCAGCCGGTTGGCGGGGTCCGCTTCGCGATGCGGCGCGGGCGCGTCGCTCCCCAGGCGATACGTGCGCGAGAGGACGATGCTGCGCACCAGTTGCTTGACGTGCCACCCTTCGGCGACGAAGCAGGTGGCCAGATGGTCCAGCAGCTCGGGGTGCGTGGGCCGGTCCCCGGTGAGGCCGAAGTTGTCCACCGTGGAGACGATGCCCTGGCCGAACAGATGCTGCCACACGCGATTCACGATGACGCGCGCCGTCAGCGGATTGCGGTCGCTCGCGATCCATTGCGCCAGTTGCAGGCGTCCGCTCTGCGCCCGGTTCACGGGGGCGGCGCCCGGCACGTTCACTGCGCTCAGGAAGCCGCGCGGCACTTCCGGGCCCAGTCGTTCAGCCTCGCCGCGCAAGCGAATGGCGGTGTCGGCCACTTGCGCCGCCTCGCGCGCGCCGTGGACGGCGAAGCCATAAGAGGCCGGATCTGTGAGGAGGAGCAGTTCGCCTTGCAGCTTCTCGTAACGCAAGCGAAACGGCTGTTGCGTGGGCCGTCCATTGGCAGCCAGTTTCAGCCCCTCCGGCGTGCCGCGGATCTCATCCCAGGCCTTCTTCGCCACGGCGACCTCGGCCTCGAGCTGCTTCAACTTCTCAGACGGCGCCGCCGGCCGGTAAGACGCCAGGCGGATCAGCATCTTCGGGTCGTAGTAGTCGAGCCCGGCGCCACCCATCTTGCTACGCACCCCCGCCGCATCGTCGGTGCTGGTAAAGATGCCGGCCAGCGCATAGTAGTCGGCGGTGGGAATGGGGTCGAACTTATGGTCATGGCAACGCGCGCACCCCACCGTCATAGCGAGCGTGGACCGTGTGACGGTGTCGATCTGCTCGGCGACGTTGTCCATCAGGAAGCGCTCTTTGAACCGCTGATTCACGTCCTTCGGTCCCAGCGCCAGAAAGCCGGTGGCAATCTGCAGGCGATCCCGTTCGGCGTCATTGGCCGCGGGCAACAGGTCGCCGGCGATCTGCTCTTCGAGGAAACGATTGAACGGAACGTCGCGCTGGACGGCGTCGATCACGTAGTCGCGATAGCGCCAGGCATGCGGGTAGGGAATGTTGCGGGAGGGGCCAGTGGATTCGCCATACCGGGCGACATCGAGCCAATGCCGTGCCCAGCGCTCACCGAAGCGGGGTGACGCGAGGAGCCGGTCCACCAGCTTCGGGTAAGCCTCAGGCGAACGATCCGTGAGGAAGGCATCAGTCTCAGCCGGCGTTGGCGCCAGGCCGGTCAGGTCATACGTCAGGCGGCGGATCAGCGTCAGCCGCGAAGCTTGGGCCACGGGCTCCAGTTTCTTCTCTTCGAGTTTGGCGAGCACAAAACGATCGAGCTCGGCCACGGGCCAGGCCGTGTTTTTCACGGCCGGCACCGCGGGGTTCGCCACCGGTTGCAGCGCCCAGTGGCGGGCTTTGAGACGCTCGTAGGCGGCCACGGGCGTTTTCGCCAAGGCGACCTGCTCCACCGGCCACGCCGCGCCGTCATTGATCCAGGCGGTGAGGTCGGCGATCTGCGAAGCCGTCAGCGGTGAGCCTTCCTTCGGCATGCGGGGTTTGGGGTCCGCATGCTGGATGCGCAGCAGCAGGTGGCTTTTTGCCGCTTCGCCCGGCACCACCGCCGCGCCGGAATCGCCACCCCGCAGCAACCCGTTCCGATCGTCCACACGCAGCCCCCCGGCGGGCTTGGTGTCCGCCGCGTGGCACGCGTAGCAGTTGTTCACCAGCACCGGACGAA
Source organism: Bryobacteraceae bacterium (assembly GCA_044226365.1). Taxonomy (GTDB): domain Bacteria; phylum Acidobacteriota; class Terriglobia; order Bryobacterales; family Bryobacteraceae; genus JALHNI01. The sequence goes on along the minus strand of JBGAHE010000006.1, from coordinate 37,925 downwards.
CCTTCTTTTCGAAGAACTCGATTTGCTGCGCGGTGGGAGCCGCACTGAGGAGGAACGGAGTGAGCAGGATGGCGAAAGTCTTCATGGCGTTGGTCCTTAGAACTTGTAGTGCAAGCCCAGTTGGATGATGCGCGCCTGGTTGCCGTTCGCCAGTGCCGAGATCCGGCCAAAGTTGGCCACGCCACGGTTCTGGTTGGGCAGCGCGAAGTTCGCGTGGTTGATGAAGTTCATCATCTCGGCGCGGAACTGCAGGCGGTGCTGTTCGCGAATCTGGAAGCTCTTCAGAATCGCCAGATCCGCGATGATCGCGCCGGGGCCGATGGCCACCGTGCGGCCCGTGTTGCCAAACGTGTAGAGCGCCGGCGCCGCGAACGTGCTGGTGTCGAAGAAGTTCTCCGCGAGCACGTTGCTGCGCCAGTTCGGATTCTCGCGATACGCCCCAATCGCGTTCGAGCGGACCGTCGCCGCGGTGGGGTAGATGGCCGCCGCGTTGTTCTCAATCACGCCGAACGGCGAACCCGTGCGCGCTTCATAGATCAGCGACGTCGACCAGCCGCCGATCACCGAGTTCAGCGCCTTGTTCTCCAGCCGCACCGGCAGATCCCACGTCGCACTGCCGATGAAGCGATGCGCGATGTGATTGCCGGAAAGGCCCCGGTCCGCGCGCCGATCGTACTGGTTGGCAAAGGCGTTGTCGCCGGCGTTGCCGCCGATCTCATCGCGCGACTCCACGTCGTCAATCGCCTTGGACCACGTGTAGTTCGCATTGAACTGCAGGCCGCGCGAGAAACGCTTCTCCAGGCGCAGATTCAAGCCGTGATAGTTCGAGTTGCCGATCGTCGGCGCAATCACGCGCACGTCGGAGAACTGCGGGAACGGGCGCAGCAATTGCGAGTTGCCCGGTCCGATGCGGCTGGGGTCCACCTGATTGATCGAGCGGCTGCCGGGCGCCGTCAGCTTGTGACCCAGCGTGCTCAGATAGCCCACTTCAAAAACCGCATTGCCCGGCAACTGCCGCTGCACGTTGAAATTGAAGTTGATCAGGTAGGGCACCGTGCGGCCCTTCGGCTCGAAGAACTCCACGGCCAGCGTGGGGCTCTGCCCCGGGCGCACCGCGCCGTAACCGGGCACCAGGAGGTCGTTCGAAGGCTGCGCGGCCGGCGGCAGACCATTGCGCAGCAGGAACGCCGGCGTGCGGCCGCCGTCCACCGACACGACGTCGGTCCGCAGGCCGAACCCGATGTTGGCGACGATCGGCGTCGCCTGATCATACTGGCCCACATACAGCAGGCCGCTGCCGCCGCGGATCACCCACTTCTCCGAGGCGCGATAAGCGAAACCGAAGCGCGGACCGAAGTTGTTCTTGTCGAAGTTGTGCGCGTAGGAACTCAAGCCGTTCCGGCCAGACCAGGTGAGGAGGCCCGGCGTATTGCTTACCGGGTTGATCGCGAACTGGTCGAACGAGTTCTGGCGGTTGTCGACCAGTTCCCGGCGCGGCGTATCGAGATCCCAGCGCAGGCCCAGGTTCAGCGTTAGCTTCGGCGACACCTTCCAGTCGGTTTGGACGAAGGCGCCGAATGCACTGGCGCGCGTGCGCAGCAGCAGCGCTTCTGCTCGGGAGCCGCTCAGCGCATAGCCGGTGAGCACCGAAGCGAGCGCATCGCCGGTAGCCGTCTGGTTGAAGCCGAAGACGCCGCCACCGGTGCCGCTCCAGCGATCGTCGTTGGTGGAGCGGCGCCATTCGCCGCCGAACTTGATCGTGTGCGCGCCGCGGATCTTGGTCACCGTGGTGGTGGCATGGTCGCCGCGAATGGGCACCTGCAGGCGTTCGTGGTTGCCGGTGCCGAAGCCCGTCAGGCCGGGAATGTTGATTTGCGGGAAGAAGCGGTCGTTGGTGCCTTTGATGCCGTAGCGTGCGGCCAGGCCCAGGTCGGACCCGCCGGAGAGCGCGTTCGCCTTACGGCGATCCCACGAATAACGCGACTCGATCGTCGTTAGCGGCGAGAAGCTGTGCTGCCAGGTGGCGCTCCAGCTATAAAAGCTGTTGTCGCTGGTGGTGTGGTACGGGTCGGTGCCCGGCACCGGGAACACGGGAGCGTTAAACGAATCGGTTTCGTTGGCCAGGAAGCGGCCGTACACCCGATCATTGAGCGAGAAGTTATGATCGAGCCGCGCCACCGCGACATGGGTCGTGGTGCGCAAAGGCTGATTCGCGCGGAAGTTGTTGTTGCGGCTGCGCGCGCCATCCACGTTCGGAGCCGGATAAAGCGAGGCGATCGCGCGGCCCACCGGATCCTGCTGCGATACCGGGATGACGTTGCCTGGATAGGGCGTGCCGGTCGCCGGGTCGCGCACGACGGTGGCGAGGCTCGAGAAGTCGCCCTGTGTTTCGGCCACCGTCGGCACGCTGGCCAGAATCGTCTGCTGCCGGCGGATCTGCAGGCCTTCGTAGTTGGCGAAGTAGAACGTGCGGTCCTTCCGAATCGGGCCGCCGAGGCTCGCTCCGTACTGGTTGTAACGCAGCACCGGCTTCGACGACGCAAAGAAGTTGCGCGCATCCAGCCGGTCGTTGCGCAGATACTCATACAGCGAACCGTGCAACTGATTCGTACCGGATTTGGTGGTCATCTGCACGTAGCCGCCGCCCGACCGGCCGAGCTCGGCCTTGTAGTTGCTGATCTCCACGTTGAACTCTTCCAGCGCCTCCACCGGCGGATCGTAAACCAGCGTCGCCACGCCCAGCAGAATGTTCTGCGCGTTGCCGCCGTCGATCGTCCACATGGCGTTGTTGCCGCGGCCGCCGGCCATGGCGAAGTTCGAGCCATTGCCGTTCTGCACCACAAAGCCGTTCAACCGCGCAAGTTGCGCCGCCCGGCGGTCGATCAGCGGCATGTTGGCGATGGTGCTGTTGCGCACCACCGAACCGACTGAGGCGTTGTCGGTGGAAAGCAACGGCGCGGCCGCTTCCACGGTGACCGCGTCCACCACCGCTCCCACCTCAAAGGCGAAGTCGATGCGGGCGCTCGAACCGGTCTCCAGGCGAATGCCCGTTTGGCGGTACTGCCTGAACCCCGGCGCTTCGGCCACCAACTCGTAGTCGCCGGGCTTGATCAGCGGAATGGTGTACAGGCCCTTGTTGGTGGTGACGCCGGCGAACGTCTCGCCGGTCTTGGCATTGATGAGCTTGACGCTGGCGGATTCGACGATCCCGGCCGAAGCATCGTGGACGGTTCCGCTCAAGGTCGCAGTTTGCTGCGCGTTGAGCGCCAGCACAGCCACCAGGGCGAGTAAAATTCTGGACATAAGACTCCTTTGTCGTGGCACACGTCTCCCGAGTCCGCGGCACGGGGCGGAGGAGCGGTAAACATCTCTAGTGATTGGGTTTAGGCTGTTCCTCGGAATGGGGACAGCTAGGGGTGGATGACCAATCTACTGCATAGATCGACAATAGTATACATAGCCGAATGCGTCAATAGTCTATTATTGCGATCAACTAAGTTATATATTCTGCTGGGGCTAGTACGAAAGGCTCTAGAGGCCTGATTGCTCACATCGCCAAGAAAACAAAAGGCGACCGACTTGTGCCCCAGGCAACACTGACGAGTGGTGTTATCGCCAGAAAAATTAGACGCCCGCTGCCTGCAGCGCCGCCAGTACCCGCGCCGGCCGGAACGGCACCCGCCGCAACCGGACACCGGTCGCGTCGAAGATGGCGTTGCCGACGGCCGCCAGCAACGGCTTGCACGCCGTCTCGCCCGCCCCATAATGCGGCAGATCCGGCCGCGCCGGGTTCGGATCGCCATTCACCATCACGACGTCGATCTGCGCCGGCGTATCGGCGTGCGTCAGGCTCGGATGCGTCACCCAATCCACGCTCGTCACCTTCTCGGTGTCGAACGTTACTTCCTCGTGCAGCGCCCGGCTCAGCGAGTGCAGCATGGCCGCTTCCACCGTGCGCCGCGTCCCTTCCGGATTGATCACCAGGCCGCAATCGTGCGCGCACACCAGCCGCTTCACCCACACGCGGCCCGTGCGCCGGTTCACCTCGACCTCGGCGATCTCGGCCGCCACCGTCTGGCTGCGGAACGAGTAAGCGATGCCGCGCCCCGTCAGGATGTCGCCCTTCGCCTGGCGGCTCTGGCCGGCCGGCCTCGGCTTCCAGCCATACGCTTGCGCCGCCGCCTTGACGCAGGCGATCGAACGCGCCCGCTTAAAACCGCTATCCTCTTCCGTACTCGCCGTCAGCATCTGCAGACGGAATTCCACCGGATCGGCGCCGGCGGCCACCGCGAGTTCGTCCATGAAGGACTCCGCCGCAAAGGTCACCTGCGGTCCGTTCGGGTCGCGCAGATTGCCGGTCCGCAACGGCGTTTCCCAGATCAGCGGTAAGCTCACCACCTGGCTCACCATGCGCCGGTGCGGAATGGCATACATCTCGTCCGGCTCATCGCCGCTGCCACGTGCCGGCGTCCGGCGTACACCCATCAACTGCGCGATCAGCACGGAGTCGGCTTCGTTGTAGCCGACATGGTTATAGTCCGCCGCTTGTGACACGTAGTCGAATGCCACCAGCCTGCCCTGCGCATCCAGACCGCCGCGCAACTGGAAGGTGAACGCCGGGCCCTTGGTGTCCCACGCCGTCTCTTCGTCGCGCATCCACTGCACGCGCACCGGCCGGCCGATCTGCTTGGCCAGATACGCCGCTTCGAAGCCGGCGTCGTCCGCCGCCGTGCGGCCAAAGCCCTGCGGGCCCTCCATCCACACTACCCGCACCTGCTCGCGCGGAATTTTCAAAAAGGCCGCCACGCCGTTACGCATGCCGTATGACTTCATGTCGTTCGAGTAGATCGTGAGTTGCCCGTTCGAGGGGTCCGCCATGGCGTGCGCGGGTCCGAAAGCGGTATGACCCTGGAACGGCACTTCGTAGTCAGCTTCCACGCGCTTGGCCGCGCTGCGCAGTGCCGCCTCCACGTCGCCGACCACCGTCGGCGGCGTAGCCGAGGTCGGCTTCGCTTCGCGCATGTAGCGAAACAGATTCTCGGAGGAAGGGAAGGGCGCCGTCGCCGGCTTCTGCCAATTCACCTTCAGCTTCTTGGCTGCCTGAATCGCCTGCTCCTCGCGTTCGCACACCACGGCGACATAGTTGCCTTGGCTCACCACCTTCACCAGTCCCGGCAACTCGCGCACCGATGCTTCGTCGATCGAAATCAGCTTCGCGCCCGCCACCGGCGGCTTCACGTTGCGCGCATGCACCATGCCCGGCAACTTCACGTCCACCGCCCACTTCAACGACCCGTCCACCTTGGGCGGAATATCGTAGCGCTGCGGCGATTGGCCCACCATCTTCAGTTCCTGGACCGGCTTCACCTTGGCCGCGCCCGTGGTGGCATTCACGTTGTTGCCACTCAAAGTGACGTTGAACCGCCGCCCGCCGATCAACTCGCCATACGTGATGCGTTGCGCCGGATTCGCCTTCGCCGTGATCACGCCGTCGGCCACCGCGAGCGTCGCCGCGGGAACATTCCAGCGCTGGGCCGCCATCTCCAGCAGCACGCGCCGCGCTTCCGCCGCCACGCGCCGCATCGGCCAGCCGTCGGTCTGAATCGCATCGGAGCCGCCCGATCCGCCCTGATCCACCGTCGTATCCGTGCTGCCCATGATCAGATTCGTCCGCTCATACGGAAGGTCGAGTTCATCGGACATCATTTGGCGGAACGCCGTGCCCGTGCCCTGGCCGCAATCCGTCTTACCGACATAGAACGTCGCCGTGTTGTTCTGATGGATCACGATCCAGGAGTCGAGCTGACGATAGTTCGGGTCCGGATACGGACCGGCACTCTGCGCCCCGGCGGCCGGGCCCATCACCAGCAATAAGCCGGCACTTTGCAGCAATGCCCGACGCGACAGCGTTTCCTCAATATGGCGCGGGATGCTCATGCGCCCACCTTCGCCACGCGTTTGATGGCGGCCTGAATGCGGTAGTACGTCATGCAGCGGCACAGCGTATTGGCCATGCCCGCCCGGATCTGCTCGTCGGTGGGATGCGGGTTCTTGTCGAGCATGGCTTTGGCGGTCATGATCTGCCCGTTCTGGCAGAAGCCGCAGGCCGGCACTTGCTCGTCGATCCAGGCCTGTTGCAGCGGATGCAGCTTGCCGTTCTGCGCCAACCCTTCGAGCGTGGTCACTTCCGCCTTCACCGCCGACACCGGCATCACGCAGGACCGGACGGCCGCGCCCCGAATGATCACCGTGCAGGCGCCGCACTGGCCCAGCCCGCACCCAAACCGCGGACCCTGCAAGCCCAGATCATTGCGCAGTACATAGAGCAGCGGCGTCGCCGGCTCCACGTCCACCGTATGCGAAGCTCCATTCACCTTGATGGTGAGCTTGCTCATGCTGTCCCTCCCGCTGCTAATCTGGCGCCGATCTTATCAAAAGGGCACCCGCGCGGCGACCGCCGGGAAGTCTCGCGATTTTCACCCCTGCGGTACACTGCAGGCAAGTTGGCGGAATCGATTTTTCAGGCGCGCGCCCTCACTAAGGTTTACGACATGGGCGAAGTGCAGGTCCATGCTCTCCGCGGCGTCGACCTTGACCTCTACGCCGGCGAAATGCTCGTTTTGCTTGGCCCGTCCGGTTCCGGCAAATCCACCTTGCTCAACATACTCGGCGGGCTGGACCGGGCCTCCGCCGGCACCGTCCACTACCGCGATCTCGAACTCACCCACGCCAACGAAAAGCAACTCACCCAATACCGCCGCAAGCACGTCGGCTTCGTCTTCCAGTTCTACAACCTGATTCCTTCGCTCACCGCACGAGAGAACGTGATGGCCGTCACCGAAATTGCCGACCATCCCTACGCGCCGGAAGAAGCGCTCGCCCTCGTCGGCCTCGAAGACCGCCTGGACCATTTCCCCTCGCAGCTCTCCGGCGGCCAGCAACAGCGCGTCGCTATCGCCCGTGCCATCGCCAAACGACCCGCCGTCCTGCTCTGCGACGAGCCCACCGGCGCACTCGACTCGGAGACCGGCATCCGCGTCCTCGAAGCCATCGACACCGTCAACCGCTCTCTCGGCACCGCCACTGCCATCATCACCCACAACGCCGACATCGCCCGCATGGCCGATCGGGTGATCCACATGAGCAACGGCGCCGTCCAAAGCGTCGACGTCAACCAGGACCGCCGGAGTCCCCGGGAACTGCACTGGTGAGCGTCCTCGACCGCAAGCTGCTCCGCGAACTGCTCGGCATGAAAGGGCAGGTGCTGGCCATTGCCGCCGTCATCGCCGGCGGCACCGCTACTTACGTCCTCTCCACGTCCTCGCTCGATACGCTCAAAACGACGCAGGCCAAGCTCTATCGCGAGTACCGCTTCGCCGATATCTTCGCCGCCTGCAAACGTGCCCCGCGACAGTTGGTCCCTCGTCTGGCCGAGATTCCGGGCGTCCATACGGTCGAAGTGCGCGTCGCCGCCCCCGCCAATCTGGACCTGCCCTTGTTTCCCGATCCCGTCAGCGCCCAGGTGCTCTCGCTCTCCGGCGGTCAGCAGCCGTCCCTCAATCGCCTCTGGCTCAAGGGCGGCCGCCTGCCCGAGGCCGGGCGCGACCAGGAGGTACTCGTTTCCGATGGCTTCGCGAACGCGCATGGCATCGAACCCGGCCAGTCCTTCACGGCCACGATCTTCGGCCGCCGCCGACGGCTCGACATCGTCGGCATCGCCAGTTCGCCGGAGTTCGTCTACCAACTTCAGCCCGGCTCCATCGTTCCGGACTTTAAGAGCTACGCCATCCTCTGGATGAATCGCGAGCCACTGGAAGCCGCCTTCAACATGAAGGAGGCCTTCAACCAGATGTCGCTCCGCCTGCATCGCGGGGCGGTGGCCGAAGACGTCATTGCCGCCGTGGATCGTCTCCTCGAACCCTACGGCGGCCTCGGCGCCCACACTCGCGCCGAGCAAATCTCGCACAAGTACCTCTCCGAAGAGTTCAAGCAACTCACCCAGATGGCGACCATGTTCCCGGCCATCTTCCTCTCCGTCGCCGCCTTCCTGCTGAACGTCGTCATCTCCCGCCTGATGGCGACCCAACGCACCCAGATCGCCATTCTGAAGGCCTTCGGCTACGAGACTTCCGCCATCGTCAGCCACTTCCTCAAGCTCGCCGCCGCGATTGTCCTGATCGGCGTCGTGTTGGGCCTCCTTGCCGGCGCCTGGATGGGCCGCGGCATGAGCAACATGTATCTCGAGTTCTACCGGTTCCCGTATCTCGATTACACTGTCAGTCCGCGCGTCGCTCTCATGGCCGGGCTCATTGCCATGGCGGCTGCCGCGGCGGGCGCCGTGCACGCCGTCATCAAGTACGCCTCCGAACCTCCCGCCGTCGCCATGCAGCCTGCCTCCCCCGGCTCTTATCGCGCTGCTTTTCTCGAACGGCTTGGGCTGGGCCGCGGGCTTGCTCAACCCACCCGCATGATCCTCCGCAACCTGGAGCGCCGGCCCGTCAAAGCGCTCCTCTCCATCACCGGCGTCGCTTTCTCAGTGGCCATTCTCGTGATGGGCGGCTTCTGGGGTGATGCGGTGGACTTAATGGTCGCCTTCCAGTTCCAGCGCGCGCAACGCGACGACCTCACCGTCACCTTTCGGGAAGGCCTCTCGGAGAAGGCTCTCTACTCTCTCGTCTCCTTGCCAGGAGTCACCCATGCCGAACCGTTCCGTACCGTCTCGGTCCGCTTGCGCGCCGGCCACCGCGAGTACCGCACGGCGCTCCAAGGTCTCGAAAACGGCGGCGACCTCCGCCGCCTGATCGACCGCCAACTCGCCCTGGTCACCTTGCCCCCTTCCGGCCTCGTCCTCACCGACCATCTCGCCAAACTCCTCGGCGTGGCGCCCGGCGACCTCGTCACCGTCGAGTTGCTCGAAGGCCGGCGCAGCATCGTCCAGGTGCCTCTTGCCGGCGTCGTGCAGGAGTATGTGGGCGTCTCCGCTTACATGGAGCGCGAGGCGCTCAACCGTCTCCTTCGCGAAGGCCATGCCATCTCCGGCGCCTATCTCTCCGTCGACCTCGACCGGATGCCGCTGGTCCTGCGCCGCCTGCGCGACCTGCCCGCCGTCGCGGGCACCTCCGCCCGTCTCCGCATCCTTACGTCGTTCTACGAAACGATGGCCCGCCAGATGCTGATCTTCGCCTTCTTCAACACCATCCTCGCCGCCACCATCGCCATCGGCGTGGTCTACAACACGGCCCGTATCGCCTTCAGTGAGCGCAGCCGCGAACTCGCCAGCCTCCGCGTGCTGGGCTACACGCGCGGCGAGATCTCGTACATCCTCCTCGGCGAACTCGCCCTCCTCGTGCTCGCCGCTATTCCCTTCGGCCTTTGGCTCGGCAAACGTCTCGCCGAGTTCATGACCTCCAACATGCAAAGCGACCTCTTCCGCGTCCCCTCCGTCATTACGCCCTGGAGCTATTCCTTCGCTACTCTGGTAGTTCTCATCGCCGCCATCGCCAGCGGCCTGCTCGTCCGCCGCAAGCTGGATCAGATGGATCTGGTGGAGGTCCTCAAGACCCGGGAATAACGCATGAACTGGAAGCGCGCCGCCATCTTCACCCTCGTCGGTCTGGCTCTCGCCACGGCCATCTATCTCGGCATGCGTCCGCAGCCGCTGGCGGTGGAGATCGCGGCCGTTCGCCTGGGTCCGCTTGAGATCACCGTGGAGGAAGAAGGCAAAACGCGCCTGCGCGACCGCTTCGTCGTCGCGGCTCCGGTGGCCGGCGTTCTCCGCCGCCACAAATGGAACGTCGGCGACCTGCTCCCCGCCGGCCAGCCGGTGGCGTATCTCGCGCCGCTTCGCGCCGAAGTGCTCGATAGCCGCCGTCTTTCGGAAAACGAAGCCCGCCTCCAATCCGCGTCCGCGGCGCGCGAAGGCGCCGATGCCCGGCTCCAATCCGCGCAGGAGCAGGTGAAAGCTGCCGAGGCCGATGCCGAGTATTGGAAGCAACAAGCTGCCCGCGAAGAGAAGCTGCTCAGCAGCGGCGACCTGCCACTCTCGCGTCTGGATCGCACGCGCTCCGAAGTGAAGCGCGCGGAAGCCACGCTCCTGTCCGCGCAACAGGCCGTCGCGCTCGCCCGCGCCGAGATCAGCCGCGCCCGGGCCGACGTGGAGGCCGCCCGGGCCGCCGCGTCCAATCCCGGCTTGCGACCGACGTCGAATGCTCCGCTGATTCCCGTGCTGTCACCGGTCACCGGTCGCGTCGTGCGTGTCGTCCGGCAAAGCGAAGGCCCGGTCGCTTTGGGCGAGCCCATCCTCGAACTTGGTAACACGCGCGCCCTCGAAATTGAAGTCGAACTGCTCTCGGCGGACGCGGTCAAAGTGGGCCCCGGTACTCGCGTCCGTCTCACGCGCTGGGGCGGCGAGGCGACGCTCGAAGCCCGCGTGCGCCTGGTCGAGCCCACCGGCTTCACGAAGCTGTCCGCTCTGGGCGTCGAAGAGCAGCGCGTTCGCGTCATCGCCGATCTTGTCTCGCCGGAGGAGCAATGGCAGCGCCTCGGCGAAGGCTATCGGGTGGAAGCCGCCTTCGTCCTCTGGTCCGGCGATCAGGTCCTTCAAGTCCCCGCCAGCGCCCTCTTTCGCGATGGCGGCCAGTGGGCGGTGTTCGTCGTGGCCGACGGCCACGCCCGCCGCCGCTCCGTCGAAATCGGTCAGCGCAATGGCTTGAGTGCCGAAGTCCTCTCCGGCCTGCGTGCGGGCGAAATGGTGATCACCCACCCCGATGACAAGGTCCGCGATGGCGTCGAAGTGCTCGCCAGCGCGAAGTAGTCAGCTTCCTTTCAGCGCCGATTCCACCTTCTTCAAGGATCGGCGAATCCGGTCCAGTCGCTTGAAGATATCCGCATTGAGCTTCCCGGCCTCCGGCGTCTGCAGTTCTTTCTGCAGGGAATTTGCTTCTTGCCGCATCAGTTTCGGGGGGCGACAACCGCGGTTTCACTACCTTCAACCGGCGGCCTCTGGTCACATCGTTCCCCACTCCAGGGACGGACTGTGCCATGCTCGTCACCGCCAACAGCAGACTGAGGCAAAGAAGCATGCGGCCATTCTAATCTCTAATGTCGTTCGCTCGCCGCGAAGGTCTCGGCCAACTTCTTCGCCAGCGTGAACGTGTCGGCATACGAGATGTTCGACGTCACCGCGATCACCAGGCGATACTCCGGCACCATCACCAGCGACGCCACCATGCCTCCCAGTGAGTCCCCGTCATGGCCGATGACCTGGGTCGGCTTTCCCGCCAACGTCACTGTCTCGCGATCCCAGCCTAACCCGTAACCAGTTTCGCGACCCGATTTGAGTCGCTGTGATTGCTGCAACAGCGCCACGGTCTCTGGTTTCAGGAGGCGCCCGTTCTGGACCGCCAGGCCGAATCGCACCAGATCCGATGGCGTGGAGACAAAGGCGCTGGAACCGGCATAGCAGGAATAATCAAGCGGGCGCGTCAAATGCAGCCCGTACCGCGGATCCGCCGCGAAACGTGGAAAGTAGGCCGTCACCTGCTCTTGAGCGCTGCCCTTCGCCACCCCGCGCGGGCTCGTTGTCCGCCTGGTGCGAGGATCGACCAACAGCTCGCGCACCAGGTTGAAGAGAGGATGGTCGTCATCAGCTTCCGTGGGAGCTCCGTCTGCCACCGTGTCGTGCAGGCCCAGCGGTCGAAAGATCTTCTCGCGCATCAGGGTCAGAAATGGTTGCCGGGCCGCTGCCTCCAGGCCGGCGCTTACCAGAATCCAGTCGTAGCTCGAAAAGCGATACTCGGTCCCTGGCTGAAACAGCAGCGCACTCTCCGAGAAGGAGCGAAGGGCCTCTGCCGGTTGATCGCAATGCCGGACAAACAGCGGACCCTCATCCCCGTCATCCGGAATCACACCGCCCGTATGCCCCATTACGTCCCGCCATGTCACCGGCCACTGTTGGCGAGGAAACGCGGGTACTAGCTTCTGTACCTCCTCGTCGAGCTTCCATTGGCCGCTTTCGAGCAGCAGTCCGGTGGCCGCCGACGTTAAGGCGGTCGACGCCGTCCCGATCCGGAACCGATGCTCCGGCGTCACGGGCGTGCTGGTCTGCAAATCGGCGAACCCGAAGCCCTCCGCCCACACCACCTCGTCGCCCAACCCCACCGCCACCGAAAGCCCCGGCAGATTCTTCTCCATCAGATGAGCCAGCGCCACTTGCTCCCCGCGCTGAGCGGCTTTCGCCACCTGTGGCGCCGGCGCGGCGAACCGCATCCGTGGCACGCTCCCCCCGTCCCGATGCAACGGCTCCGCCGTCAGGCTCATGTACACCCACAACGAGGGCACCGCCACGATCACCAGCGCCACGCCGCCGAAGATCCAGAGCAGCCAACCCGCGACTCTTCCGCTTCTCATGAAAGTACTTTACCATACAAAGTCATATCGATGCCAGGAGTATCGCGCACAGACTGTCCGTGTCATAACCTGGAGCTTCGCGCTCCTACCGGCCACCATGACGCAACACCCCGGCGCTTTTCCCCTCGCCCTTCGCTTCCTGGTGCAGGAACTGGGCCGCTAAGGACCGTCGAGCGGACTACGCTCGGCGCTCGCTACCCGGCTCGCACGCGCGCCCCTCGGAGGGACGATCATTACCGCTCTCCCCTCCGATGTCATTGCTGCGGTAGCGGCGACGGGTGATCCTCTGGCCTGGAACGGCTCGCCGCGTTACTTCGGACTCTCCGACGCCGACGCGCAGCTTTGCCCTCAGCGCGAGACAGCCTTTCTGCTGCGGCTGTTGAGCCCCGACCAGCCCGCGCCTCTCCGGCTCTATGCCTTCCGCGCTTACCACCACTGCGTCGCGGGGCTCGATAGCCGTACCGGGGCGAACGAGCTGCTCAACTTGCTCCCGCTCGATCCTACGCTCACGGGCTTCGCTGACGAAGGCTGGTCCGAGCGTTGCGATTTGGCTCCGCTCGGCGAAGACACCCTGGAAGAGACCCTGGCCTACTCGACGCTGCCCTACCCACCCGGACTCGCCATCGTCTCGAATGTTTCGCAGACGGCCGGCCCCGGTCAATCCATCTTCATTGACATCGACCAGAACGGATCAACGGACTTCAATCTGACGGTCGCTCCGGACGGATACTCGAGCCTGGGTTTTACTTCTTACATCCAGTTGAATCGCTCCTTGATCACGACCTTCTTTACCCCGGGTCCACTCAATGCGGGCGACCCGATCAACCTCGCCGATGCCACCTCCGCGGGTGGCTACTTGATGAAATCGCAGGCGGGTCCTACCTACAGCTACCCCTGGGGTGGCGTGGCCAATGGTTCGTCGCACTTCCTGGGCTTGAGGTTTGACATCGCTGGCCAGCAACATTTGGGTTGGGCTGAGCTCTCGCTGCAAAAAGGCACACCCACCTCGGTCACGGTTTTGAGCTACGGCTACGAAACCGAAGCCGGCCAGTCGATCGTCGCCGGCGACGTGCCGGAACCGTCCTCTCTTGCCCTGTTTGCCGCCGGAGCGGCGGGCCTCGTGGCGCTGCGACGCCGGAGAAAAGCGGCCTAGGTCCGTCATGCCGCAGCGGCTGGCGCGCCGCGTCGCCCTGGTCGGGTGGGACGCCGCGGATTGGAGGGTGATTCACCCTCTCCTCGATCGTGGGCTCCTCCCCAACCTTCAGTCCCTGATCCAACGCGGAGTGATCGGCCGTCTGGCTACTCTCTCCCCTCCCTTATCCCCCGTCCTGTGGACGTCCATCGCCACCGGCAAAACGGGCGACCAACACGGGGTGCTCGGTTTCGTCGAACCGGACCCGGTTTTAGGCACCCTGCGCCCGATCGCCAGCACCGCCCGCAAAACGAAAGCGCTCTGGAACATCCTGTCGCAATCGGGCCTGCGCTCGCTGGTCGTCAATTGGTTCGCCAGCCATCCCGCCGAACCGATCGATGGCGCCGTCGTGTCGAATGTCTTCCGCACCGCTACCCATCCCCCCGGCGCCGAGTGGCCCGTCCTCCCGGGCGCGGTTCACCCGGCTTCGCTTCAGGAAACTCTGGCTGATCTTCGCGTCACCCCCGCCGACCTCACCGGCCACGATCTCCTTCCCTTCATTCCCCACCTCGCCCGCATCGACCAGAACGTCGACCGACGGCCGCTGGCGCTCGCCACCATCCTGGCCGAGAACATCAGCACCCATGCCAGCGCCACCTGGCTGATGGAGAACCAGGACTGGGACCTGCTCGCGGTCTACTACGACACCATCGATCACGCCGGGCATCTCTTCATGCCCTACCATCCGCCGCGGCTCGCAGGCACGTCGGCAGCGGACTTCGAACTCTATCGCCACGTCATCGACGGTGTCTACTGCTTCCACGACCTCATGCTCGGCCGCCTGATCGAACTGGCGGTCGAGGACACTGCCTTCCTCATCGTCTCGGATCACGGCTTTGAAAGCGGAGCCCTGCGCCCCACCCAGGGTCTTGAGATGGACGTCGAAAGTGCGATGGAGTGGCACCGGCCCTACGGCGTAATGACGCTTGCCGGTCCGGGCATCCGTCACGACGATCTCCTCTTCGGCGCCAATCTGCTCGACATCGCACCCACCGTGCTCACCCTCCTTGGCTTGCCCCCCGGCGAGGACATGCCCGGCCGTGTACTAGCCGAGGCGTTTCATCACCCTCCGGCTCTCGACCGCCTTTCGAGTTGGGATGGCGTGCCCGGCGAATGCGGCATGCACCCCGAAGATGGGAACCAAGGCTCCTGGGAAGCCGCCGCCGTGGTGGAGCAGTTGATCGCGCTTGGCTACGTGGAGCCGCGCGGCGAGGATACCGTCCAGCAGTTGCAATGGGCGCGCAACCAGCAAAAGCTCACTCTGGCTCGCATCCATCTGGCCGCGGGCCGGTTCACCGCCGCCATCCCGCTACTCGAAGAGCTCGTCGAACTGCGTCCCGAAGACCGTCCCTGCCGCCTCCTCCTCGCTCAGGCCTACCAGGAAAGCGGCCGGCCCGAGGATTGCCGCGCGATCCTCGATCCGCTCCTCCAGGAAGATGCCGACCGTCCGGTCGCCCATCTGCTGCGCGGCAATCTGGCGATCGCCGAAGGCGACTACGCTCGCGGGCTCGAGCACCTGACACGCGCCGAAGCCGACTCGCGACCCCTGCCCGAAATGCGTCTCGCGCTCGGCCGCGTCTACCTGTCCTTGAAGCGATGGGACGATGCCGAACGAGCCTTTCGCGCCGTTCTCGGCCTCGATGCCGACCAGGCCGCGGCGCACGCCGGGCTCAGCTGCGCGCTACTCGAAAAACAGGATCCCCACGGCGCCGCCCAATCGGCACTCGATGCCGTTGCCCTGCGCTTTGAAGACTACGCCTCGCATTACGTGTTGGGCCTGGCCCTGGCCCGCACTGGCAACGTCCCCCGCGCCATTCAGGCTTTCCGCACCTGTTTGAGCTTCCGGCCCGGACTCGCTGCCGCCAAGCAGGCCCTCCAAGCCCTCCACGCCCCCAGCCGGTGAGCCTGCTCATCCGTTCGCCGCAACCCGCCGAGTGGCCCGCGTGCCGCATGCTCCTGCCGCAGTGCTTTGAACTCGGGAGCCCGCCGGTCGCCTTTCTCGCCTTTGACGAGCGGCAGCAACTCGCCGGCGCCGCTGCCTTCCACCGGCTCAATCGTGAAACCATCGGCCTGGGCATCTTCATCGTCCGCGCGTACCGCCGCCGCGGCGTGGGTTCTCAACTGCTCCGCGCCGTCCGAGACCTTGCCCTCGCCCGCGGCGACCTCGCCATTCGCACCACCGTCGACCTCCGTGCCCATCCTGAAGCCGAACCCTTTCTCGCCGCCCACGGGTTCCACGTACACTCCCGCCTCATCCGTAGCGAAGGTTCACTCGCCGCCATTGGCCCTTTGGTGCGACGGTTGCATGCTCGTCTGGCTGCGGCCGGCAAAATTCCCTCGACGGCACGGATTCTTCACAGCACCGCTCTGCCTGCCGCCGAGGTCCTGCGCGCCTATCGTGAGCTGGTGGTCCCGGACTTACGCGGACGTCCCGAACTGGCCGAATTCATCGTCAGCCGTCCTTCCTTCGACGCCTCACTGCTTCAGGTGGGCGACCGCTGGGCCGGCATGTTGATTGGCGTTCGCAATGATGGCCACGGCAGCGGGCTGCTGCAGGCCGTCGCCGTCGCGCCGGACTTCCGCGGCGGCTGGGGGTGGGCCAACGTGGTCCTGTTGGCCGACGCGATGGAGAAATCGCAAGGTGCCGGCGCCACCCGCCTCCGGTTCGAAATGGAGAGCGACAACTGGAAAGTACTCCCTGGGATCGAACGCGCGGCCGGCCTCATCACCGCCGAGCACGCCGCCTTCCTTCACGAACTCGCGCCGCGCAACTCCTAAGCCCGCTGGCCGCGTTCCCGATACAGTGCCGGATCCACCACCGCTGTCATCGCCTTACGGTTCAAGCCGCCGCAGAACACACTCAAGCTCTCCGCGGCCACTTCCGGCTCCGCCACTAAATCCGCATGCGCCAGTGGCAGCACCATCCAGTTCAACTGCCGCGACAGCCACGTCTCGGTATCGCGCAACCCATCTTCAAGTCCTTGAGCTAACGTTTGTTCGGAAATCGCCAGCGGCGGTTTGCCCAGGCGCCGCAGCATCGCCTTCTGCGATGCCACCACTTCGTCGATGTCGCGCCGCAGCAGGATGACGCGGTAGGTGTAGCCGCCGGGCATCGAGCGCAGCAACTGATAGATCACCTTCACCGCTTTTCCACGCGCCTCCGCCACCCAACTCGCATCGGCGGCCGTGCGCTTCACCGGATCGAACTCAAAATAGCCACGCGGATTGCTCGCATCACGCTCTCGCTTTCCATCGGTTAGCACCGTCATGCCGCCCGCAGCGAGCATTTGCATCACCAGGGATGTCCCCGACCGGGGTAAGCCGGAGACTACGGTGATCGTCGCATCTGTGTTTTCCGCCACCTCACCCACTATACAAACCACACTTCAGTTCGCCGACGGCCGCTCCACCCGGTCGATCACCAGCACCTCCACCGGACCATTCCCTGCCTCCAGCTTCAACCCTAACTGCTCCTCGAAGGCCTGAAAAATCGAGGGTCCCGTCGGCAGCGTCGGGTCTCGCCGCAGCATCGCCGCTTGCTCCGCCATGAACTCGAGTTTCACGTTAAACCGTCCGTTGATGCCGGTCCGATTCACCAGCGGCCTTCCCGCCATGCCGGCCAGGAAATGTGCCACCTCATCCATCGTCATCCCCACGCCCCCAAAGTTCACCAGATAACCTTCGCGCTGCATCTTTTGCGGGCCGCAGACTTCCTGCGGCTGGTCGTCTGCCTTCGGCACGCGCGGCGGGCTGTCGAGCTTCAGCGGCACGCAGCTGCCTTCGGCGGCCGGCTTCAGTTGAGGCCCGCCCTTCGCCACGGTCATCGCGAAGTGAACTCCCGGTCTCGCCTCACGATGGACCTGCAGTGCGAACCGGTCCTCCAGCAGACTCCGCAGCATCGGCCCCAGCGTCTGCGCTTTCGTCGGCACCCCGTCCGCCTTGGCCTGAATCTCATACCGGTCAGACCGAATCCAGCTTGGCCCGCCGCGGAGCTTCACCTCCTTCAGCGCCCATCCCTGTGGATCGCCAAATGCCCCATAAGCCAGTTGGACCAGTTGCTCCACCGTGATGCACGTCAGCCGCATCGCCCCGGGGGTGTTCGCCGTCCCCCAGCTTCGATTCGCACAGTCCACCACCGGCCGGATCGCCGCCACTTCGAACATCGACCCTTGTCCCCACAACGAAGTCGCCGCCAGCATCAGTAACCAGCGGGCTCCTCGGAATCGATCGAATCGTTCTCAGCGGTAAGTCATCACTTCACCTGCCCGGGACTCTATCACACCCCCTCGCAGCTTGAACCGGCCAGCCTACTTACAAAGAAAAAGAGCGGCTCCCGCTCGGGAGCCGCTCTTTTTAAAGTAATCGTTCGAGTTAGTAACGGTTCGAGCGCTGACCGCCGAAGTTACTCCGGCGCTGCCCGCCGTTGCCTGAGCCGCGCTCGTCGCGAGGACGCGCCACATTCACGTTCAACGCCCGGCCGTCCAGTTCCTGGCCGTTCAGATACATGATCGCCTGCTCGGCTTCGGAGCTGCCGCTCATCTCGACGAACGCGAAACCACGCGCGCGTCCGGTTTCGCGATCCGTCACCACGCTCACCCGGTCCACGTTTCCGTACTGTTCGAACAGTCCGCGGATTCCGTGCTCGGTCGCGTCAAAACTCAAGTTTCCAACAAAGATATTTGTCATTTGGTTCCTTTTCCATTTGCAGGCCAGTGATTCGAGGCAGGATTGACGAGCGGTCGGAGGAACCAGACGAAAAAAAATGCCGAAAGTCAGCGAACTGCCTAACTACACTCCGACGATACCACGCGCTGATAGGTCGTCAGGAAGTTGTGACGAATTTTCCGCCGAGTCCTCGCCTTCCGGGCGCTGGTCGCTCGTCACGTTCTCGTTGCCCGCCTTCTTCCGTTCCAGCCTCTTGGCGAACTTCTCCTGTTGCCGCTCCTTGCGGGCCATTTCCTTCTGGCGTTTTTGAAACGTCGTTCCTCCGCTACCAGCCATCGTCTTTGTTTCCTTCCTGCCCTCAGTCTGGGGTCCTCACCTGAGGCTTTGGCCCGCCGGACATTCTCGGGTAGCTTCTTTCTCTCCCGTGCGGCACCTGTAGTATGCCACGGGCGGACGACGCCGCCCCGAAACGCCTCCTCGAAATCCACGAGACTTTCCCGCCCCCCGAGCGTATTACTCACGATGGAATCCTTCCTGCAAGATCTCCGCCACTCGCTTCGCATGTTCTGGCAAAGCCGAGGCTTCACCGCTGCCGCCGTCGCGGCGCTCGCGCTGGGCATCGGTCTCAACACGGCGATCTTCTCGATGGTCAACGCCGTCCTGCTCAAGCCGCCGCCCTTCCCCGAGCCTGAACGCCTCGTCATGTTCGAGCAGATCTTCCCCAATGGCCGCGGCACCGGTTCTTCGCCCGCCAAGTTCATGCACTGGCGCGCCCAATCTTCCGTCGTGCAGGATGCCGCTGGCTTCCGCACCGGCGTCGTCAATCTCACCGGCGTCGGTTTCCCCGAGCAACTCCGCTCCGGCCAGGTCACCGCCGACTTCTTCAAGCTCTTCGGCGCCCCCATCGTCCGCGGACGCTCCTTCACCCCCCAGGAAGACCTGCCCAAAGCTCCCAAAACCGCCCTCATCTCCGAAGGCCTCTGGAAGCGCCGCTTCGGCAGCGATCCCCTCGTCATTGGCCGGGCCATCTCCCTCGGCAACGAGCCCCACGAAGTGATTGGCATCGTCGGCGACCGCTTCGATTTCCGCGAATTCGGCCCCTCGCCCGACATTTGGGTCCCTTTCCAGTTCGACCCCCAAACCACCGATCAAGGTCACTACTTCCAGTCCGCCGCGCGCCTCAAGCCCGGCGTCACCCTCGAACAAGCCAACGCCCGCTTCAAGATCGCCACCGAGGACTTCAAGCGCAAATACCCGCGTGTCCTCCAGAACAACGTCAGCTTCGGACTTTCCGGATTGCGCGAATCCCTCACCAGCAATGTCCGCACCACGCTCTGGATCCTCATCGGCGCCGTCAGCTTCGTCCTCCTCATCGCCTGTGCCAACGTCGCCAATCTCCTGCTCGCCCGCGCCATCGGGCGCGCCCGCGAAATCGCCATCCGCGCCGCGGTCGGCGCCGGCCGCGGACGCCTCGTCCGCCAACTCCTCACCGAAAGCGTGCTGCTCGCCGCCGCGGGCGCCCTCCTCGGCTCCGCCCTCGGCATCCTCGCCATGCGCGCCCTCCTCCTCGTCAATACCGCCAATCTCCCCCGCATCGGCGAGGATGGCAACCTCGTCACTGTCGATTGGCGCGTTCTCGCCTTCACCGCCGCCGTCACCCTGGCCACCAGTCTCCTGTTTGGCCTCATCCCCGCGCTTCGCGCCTCGCGGCCTGACCTCATCGTCGCGCTCAAGGAGAGCGCGGGCCGCGGCGGTAGCGGACTCGGCCAACATCAC
The DNA here is from genome assembly GCA_044226365.1 of Bryobacteraceae bacterium. Taxonomy (GTDB): domain Bacteria; phylum Acidobacteriota; class Terriglobia; order Bryobacterales; family Bryobacteraceae; genus JALHNI01. The sequence continues at coordinate 17,884 of JBGAHE010000006.1, read as the reverse complement.
GCCCGCACCCTCCTCGTCGTCAGCGAAATCGCGCTCGCCGTCATCCTCCTCATCGGAGCCGCCCTCCTCATCCGCACCTCGCTCGCCCTCGCTTCGGTTAAACCCGGCTACGACACCAGCCACGTTCTCACCATGCGCATGTCGCTCACCGGACCCCGCTTTGCCACCTCCGCCGGCATCGAACAAATGGTCCACGACGGCGTCGAGCGCCTTCGCGCCATCCCCGGCGTTGAAATGGCCACCGCCGCCTGCTGCGTCCCGCTTGAAGGCGGCTACGGCCTCCCCTTCCTCGTCGTCGGGCGTCCGCTCGCCGACGGACCCTTCCACGGTGGCGGCGCCTGGCTCACCGTCTCCCCCGGCTATTTCGAGTCCTTCAAAATCCCCATCGTCCGCGGCCGCGCTTTTGACGAGCGCGACGGCGCCAACACCCCGCCCGTCGTCCTCATCAACGAAGCCATGGCCAAGCAGTTCTGGCCTAAGGCCGACCCTCTCCGCGACACCCTCTGGATCGGCAAAGGCGTCATGTCGGAACTCGCCCTCGAGCGTCCCCGTCAGGTGATCGGCATCGTGGGCAACGTCCGCGACGGCGGCTTGAACAACGAACCCGGCCCCACCATGTACGTCCCCAACGCCCAGGTTCCAGATGCTTTGAACGCGCTGAACGCCCGCCTCACGCCCCTCAAGTGGATCGTCCGCACCCATGGCGATCCCCTCACCCTCGCCGCCCCCATTCAAGAGCAGTTGCGCCAGGTCACCGGCCTCCCCATTCGCACCATGGACGACGTCGTCGCCCGCTCCACCTCGCGCCAACGCTTCAACATGCTCCTCATGTCGATCTTCGGCGGCGCCGCGCTCCTGCTGGCCAGCATCGGCGTCTATGCCCTGATGGCCCACACCGTCCAGCAGCGCACCCCGGAGATTGGCATTCGTATGGCCTTAGGCGCGCAAACCAGCGACGTCCGCCGTATGGTGATCGGCCAGGGCATGCGCTTTGCCGTAGCTGGAGTCGCCGCCGGCGTCCTCGGCGCCTACTTCCTCTCCCAGCTCATCCGCAGCTTCCTCTTCGGTGTCGAGCCATGGGACCCGCTCGTCTTCGTCGCCGTCCCCGTCACCCTTACCGCCATCGCTCTGTTCGCCGTCTGGCTCCCCTCTCGCCGCGCCACCAGCATCGACCCCGTCACCGCCCTGCGCTACGAGTAACTCGTCGACTGAGTCTCCGCTCCGCCCGCCCCCCAAATCGCGGGACGATAAACTAAGACGCCCTCTCATGTCTGCGACCCTTCTCGGAGCCGTCCTTCTCGTCTCGTCCTTGGCCCTCGCCCAGACCGCCGCGCCCACCGCCTCCATCCGCGGCATGGTTCTCGATCGCACCGAGTCCGGCATCCCCGGCGCGCGCGTCACCGCCCGCAACCAGGAAACCCGAGCCACCCGCACCGCCGAGACCAACGAGAAAGGACAGTTCTCGCTCTACAATCTCCCCATCGGATCCTACGTCTTGTCTGTCGATGCCGCCGGATTCACCACCGCGAGCACGGCCCCCTTCCTCGTCTCCGTCGGCCAGACGGTCGAGCAGCGCGTCCGCCTTCAACCCGCCGGCCTCGTGGAACGCGTCGAAGTCACCGGCCAGCCCGAAGCCATCGACCCCGCCGCTGCCACCTCCAGCGTCGCTCTCGGCTACGAACGCATCGAGGAAGCTCCCGCCCGCAGCCGCAACTATCTGAACTTCGTCCTCGCCGCCCCCGGCGTCTCGCCTTCGGTCGGCAACAGCGCGCAACGCACCATGACCGGCGTCCGCACCCCTCTCGGCGATAGCGGCTTCACCTTCGGCGGCATGCGCGCCCGCAACAACGCCATCCTGATCGATGGCATGGACAACCGCGATGAAACCACTGGCGGCAATCGCGTCGCCGTGGGCCTCGAAATGGTGCAGGAGTTCGTGGTCGCCGGCACCGCTGTAGGTGCCGAAATGGGAGGTGCCGCTGGCGGCTTGCTGAACATGGTCACCCGCTCCGGCGTCAACCTCTGGCACGGCGATGTCACCTTCTTCGCCCAGAACGAGCGCTTCAACGCCCGCAAGCCCGGCGCCAATGTGCCGTACACGCCGGAGTTCCGCCGCACCCAACCCGGCCTATCCTTCCTCGGACCCCTCCGCCGCGACCGCACCTTCATCGCCGCCGCCATCGAGCAAGAGCGCGAATCGGCCGAGGAATGGTCCGAAACGCCCGCCGCCGCCCTCGAGCCGATCAATCGCGCGCTCTCCACCCCGGCCTTCTCCGGCACCGCCGTCCGCGCGGCTCTCCGCGGTCTGTACAACACCAGCACCCGCGGCACGGAGTCCTCGCTCAAGCTGAATCACCAACTGAACCAGCGGGACACGCTCTCCGTCCGCTACGCCTTCTCGCGCGGACGCGTCTCGCAGGAAGTGCAGGGCCCCTTCAACTTTGCCGACCGCTCCGCGCAAGGCAGCAGCCTCACCACCGACCATTCCCTGGTCGCCGACTGGCTTCGCGTCGCCTCGCCCACCATCGTCAACAGCCTCCGCGTTCAACTCGCTCAGCGCCGCATGGACCTGCTCCCCAACACTTACGGCGCCATGCTCGAAATTCCCGGCCTCGTCACCCTCGGCGAGTTCTATCGCCTGAATGCCGAACGCACCGAGCGCCACACCCAGGTCGTGGAGAATCTCCATCTCGTGCTCCGCGGCCATCGTCTCAGTCTCGGCGCGGACACCCATCTGATCACCATGAACGCCGATCTGCGTACCCGCTTCGCTGGCCTCTACGTGTTCCCCCGGCTCGAAGACTTTCTCGCCGGCCGCCCCGATCTGTTCATTCAAGCCTTCGGCGATCCGCACACGCGCCTCTCCACGCTGCCCGTCGGGCTCTGGCTGCAGGACCGCTGGGAAGCCCGCCCCGGCCTTCACGTCGAACTCGGCTTACGGTTTGATCGTCAGCGCATGCCCGCCGGGCTGCCCTCGTCCTCCAATAACCTCAGTCCTCGCTTCGGGCTCGCCTGGCGTCCTGCTCGTAACGTCCCGCTCGTCCTGCGCGCCGGCGTGGGCCTTTTCTTTGACCGCTACCCGCTCGCCTACTTGAACGACGCCCTGCAGAAGGACGGCGTTCGCGCGGTCGAGCAATATGCCGCCGGCGACGACGCCGTGCGTGCCTTCCGGCTCGGTCATGGCGCGGGCCTTTCGGCGCCGCTTCCCGGCGGCCCGGAATCCCTCTACCTCGCCTCTTCTGACTTCCCGTCCACCTACGGCCGCAAGTTCTCCCTCGGGCTTGAACAAGGGCTCGGCAAGAACACCACGCTGTCCCTCGAAGCCGCCCAACTCCGCGGGGTTCATCTGCCGCGCGTCCGCAACACCCGCGGGACGCTTCCTCCGCTGTATCAACTCGAGCAGACCGCCCGCTCGAACTACACCGGCCTTTCTGTCTCCCTCAACCGGCGCATGAGCCGCGAACTCGCCTACCTCGTCACCTACACCGTGGGTCGGACGCGCGACGACGGCTCGGACTTCGACGAGCATCCGCTCGATCCCCTCCACGTCTCTCGCGATTGGGCGCTCTCGCGTCAGCATCAGCTCCACCGGCTCGCCGTCAGTGCCCTCTTCGAACTCCCCTTGGACGATGCCCGGTGGCTCCCCGGCTGGTTCAAGGAAGCCTTCGAATACGTCTCCTTCGCCCCCATCTGGACCGTGGGCAGCGGCCGCCCCCTGAACGCCCTGCTCACCACCGACGTCGATCGCACCGGCGCCTATCCGCTCTCCGCCCGTCCCTCAGGCATGCCGCGCAATGGCTTCCTCACCCCCGCCAGCCTCAGCCTTGACCTTCGCGTCATGAAGACCTTTCGCGTCCTCCACGACCGCGCCCAACTCCAGTTCGGCGTCGAGAGCTTCAACCTCACCAATCGCCCCAACACCGAACGCGCCAGCCCCTACTTCGCCACACCCACCGGCGTCCCCTTGTCCAGCTACGGCGCGCGCCTCGAGAGCCTCCCCGCGCGGCAACTCCAGTTTCTGGTCCAGTTCGAATACTGACCGGCCACCCCTCGGCGTCATCTCGCTAATGTTTCACCGGCACCGTGAGCGTCGCCAGTGATGCCGTTCCGCCTACCGAGATCACGATCGGCAGATCGCTCTCGGAGCCGCGCCGGCAAACTGCAATTGTGAACCCGCCAGCATCATCATCAACGACCAGAACTCGAGAAATCAGCATCTCTCTATCTGTCCTCACCGACTCGTGACAGCACTCTTCCCCCCGCCACGCTCCGCTGCCATCATGGAAAGCACGCCTGTGCATCTCTCGCGAGCGGGTGGTTGACTTTCAGACGACTTGTCGGCTTGCTCCGTCGCTTTCAAAACTGGTGATCAGCATCCCGCTGACTCATTCAGCTTCGTGTTTGTAGAAGGGAATTCGCCCATGTTTCAAAGTCAGGCCGTCGCTGCCGAAACGAATAAAACGCTCCTTCACGTCGCCGCTCTACTAAACGACTCGGTTCGTGTCGTGCGGGATAGCGCTTCAGACGAGGAGCTTGCTGCCTATCGGCTGAGGGTGGGGGCCGTGATGAGCGAGATCTTAGAGATGCTCAATCTTCTCTATGCGGCGCACCCTCAGATTAAACCGGACGGTCTCTCTTAACGGTTGTTCCGACCGGCCCCGCTATCTCGGAGCCTCCCTTCGATGTGCGGTAACTGGATCTCGCAGCCTGGTTACCGGCGTGACCTCTTGTCAGGTTGGGCCGTAATTTGATTGCTGCGCGGATGCCGCCAGGTAACGCGTGAACCCGGCGCGATAGCGGAGGTGTAATGTTTGATCCGGATCGATGGCCGGTTGACGGCGGATCAGCAGTCGAGCCGCCTGCTCCGGTTCCCACCAGCCGATCGCGCCGCCGGCGATCGTGGCGGCTCCGAGCGTGGTCAGTTCGAAGTTCTCGAGCGGAATCAGTCGGCGGCCTGTGATGTTGGCCTTGATCCGATTCAACTGCGCGTTACGAGCCAAGCCACCCGCGAGCAGGACGTCGCCAATCGCGACCCCGTTCTCCTCCATCACGGTCTGAATGTGCAGCAGCGAAAAGCAGATGCCCTCCACCACCGCGCGCATCATGTCGGCGAGCGTGGTGGTCCGGTGGAGCCCGGCAAAGACGCCGGTCGCCTCCGGGTTCCACAGCGGTGCTCGCTCGCCCGACAGGTACGGAAGGAAGATAACGCCGTTTGCGCCAGCCGGCGATTCTGCCACCGCTTGATCAAGCTCGTCGTGGCTACCCCGCAGAATGACGGTGCGCGCCCATTCCAGCGCTGCGCCGGACATGGCCGTCGACCCGCGAACCAGCCAGTGGTCCCGGTGGGGCAGCGAGTAGATGCGGCGGCCGATATCTTGCACCGGCTCACGATGGAGCACGCCGAAGCTGGTGACCGTGCCGGAGATGTCGAGCGCCTCGCCCGGCGAGCGCAAGTGCGCGCCGATGTAGGCGCTGGCGCTGTCATAGGGAACCGAGAAGACCGGGCAGGCGGGGAGTCCATACTCGTGTTGCAACGCCGGCCGCAGTTCGCCGATGCGTTGGCCGATATCCATTGGCTCGCCGACCTTGTGCTCCTCCAGGTCGAAAGCCTGGAATAGCCGATGAGGCAGTCCGCCGTTGCCCGGCAGCGAATAGCAGCTGAATCGCGTGAAAGCATCGAGGGACGCCCTGCCGGTGAGGAAATGATTCAGAAAGCCTGTGGAATCGAGCAGCCAGCGCGAACGCTCGTACACCTCGGGCTCGCCTTGCCGGAGGTAGATCATCTGCGGAAGGAAGTCTCCGACGGAAGCCCGCCATCCGCTCTGACTGCGGATCGCCGCGAACTCCGCATGAGCCTCGAGCTGTCCGACTTGTGGGGCGGGACGGGGATCGGCATAGAGCATCGCCTTCCGCAGCACACGCCCCGCGGCGTCGAGACAAACCAGCCCGGCCAAGGTGCCCGTCGCGGCGATGCCGCGGAGTCCCGCCGCCAACTGCGGCTGCTGGCCCACGCGACTCAAGATGAGCCGGAGAGCGGCTTCCCATTCGGCCGGATCCTGCTCACATTGTTCCCCGGTCCGTTCAGTGGCGATCGGCTGCGCGTACTGCCAGTGGATGCCGCCTTCGGCATCGAAGACACTCGCCCGGACGCTTTGCGTGCCAAGGTCGATAATGAGCAGGAACTCAGCGGGCACGCGTCGCCCCTAGCTGCTGGGCGGCTCGCCGAAAACCTTCGGCCAAAAGACCGCGGTCAGAAGCGAGCGAGATGAAACGGTACCCCGTTTGACGGTAGCGCTCGGCATCGGCGCTGGTGCGCGCGAGAATGCCCGCGACCTTGCCCGCGGACTGGGCGGTGGCGGCCACCTGTTCGAGAGCCTCGGCGAACTCTGTACTAGTTGCCGGTTCAGTGACCGCCATGCTGATCGCAAGATCTGTCGGGCCGACAAAGAGAACATCAATCCCGTCGACCGCGGCGATGCTGGCGCAATTCTCCAGGGCGACGACCGACTCAATCTGCGCGACGGTCAAAAGCTGCTCGTTGGCGGATTCCAGATACTCGCGGTAGGTGAACCCGTAGCCGCTGGCGCGAGTAGAACTGGCGGCGCCACGATCGCCCAAGGGCGGGATTCGCACGGCGCGCACCAGAGTTTGAGCCTGTTCCGCCGTCTCCACACACGGCGCCATGATTCCTGACGCCCCCGCATCAAGAGCGCGCTTGATCTCCACCCGATCGATCGAACCCACGCGGACGATCGCCGCCGCGCCGCCGGACTGAGCAGCCAGAATCTGAAGGGCCATCTCACCCTCGCCGCCGGAGCCATGTTCGCGATCGATGAGCACCCAGTCGAAACCGGCCAATGCTGCGATCTCCGCGGAGAACGGCGAACCCAGATTCAACCATGTCCCGGCCAGGTTTTCCCTTCGACTCACCCGCTGACGGAGCGTTATCATGTCAGATTGATATTACCAACATGTTTTCCTGGGGCAAAATAGATTCTTGATACAATCTTGACGTGCCCCGCCGCCCCAAGCTCAAGCAACCGGTTGATCTGGACGAGAGCGGCCTGAATTTGGCCGACGAAGCCTACCGTCATATTCTAGACAGGATTCTCCGGGGCTCCCTCCCGATGGGGGGCGAGATCAATCGCCGCGAGATCGCGGCTGAGCTCGGCATGAGTCTGTTACCGGTGGGCGAGGCTTTGCAGCGCCTCGAGCTCGAAATGCTGGTGGAAAGCGGCCGACGGGTGGGCACCCGGGTGCGGATCCCGACGCCCCAGGATATCCGCGGGTTTTGCACCGTTCGCGAAGCGCTCGAGACCCAGGCCGGCCGCCTCTTCAATGAGCGGGCGCGCGCGGCGGAGCGGAATCAGCTCAAAGAGTTAGCGGCGCAGCTCGATGGATTATACGAAGAGAGCTCCGAAGACCCCGAGCGCTTTCCGGCCGAACGCATGCACGAACTGCGGGTGCTCCATAAGAACTTCCACCTGAAGATCGCCGAGGGCGCCAACTGTCCCTTCCTTCATCGCCAGATCGAGACCACGCTCAACTTGGTGTTCAGCTCGTTCTACGATCACCTGTTCGGCGACCGCCGTCTGCCGTTTCAATGGCATCAGATGCTGGCCAAGGCCATTTGCGACGGATCGATGGAAGCCGCGGAGCTGGCCAGCCGCCGTCATGTCCAGCATCATCTCGAAGAGATCATGTATCGGCTCGAAGCCTACTTCACTCTGGATCGGGAACGGCTCGCCGGCGCGATCAGCAATAAAATGTCATAGCAATCTATTGACATTTTTATAAACAGCTATAGAATTTCAAATGTGTTCAGGCTAGCCTCGTTTCTCCTGCTGCCCCTTTGCGCCCTCGCCGCCGACCCTTACGAGCTCTGGGATTCCAAGGTCGCTTTCCCTTCCGTGGAAACCATGCCGTTCTTGCCGGTCGTGACCCATGTTCTGGTCGATCGCGCCACGCCGGACGGCTTCTACTATCTGCATGAGTCGGGCCTGGCTCACTACCGCGGCAAACTCCACGCCATTTGGGCCAATGGACCCACTGAACTGAACTTCTCGCGCGAATCGACGCGCACCAAAGTTTCGAGCGACATGGGGATGACTTGGTCGGCGTCCTCCGAGATCGCGCCCGGCGGAGCGGACTTCGCGCACAACCACCCGGTCATCTTCACGCACCAGAACCAGCTTTGGGTCTACGCCACCCACTTCCTGGACAAGGAGCGGCGGCCTCGGCTGAAGTCCTTCCTCTTTGATCCGAAGGCCAACCGCTGGCAGCCCAAGGGGACGGTGATCGAGGATTTCGTCTCCTTCGATCCTCCGAAGAAGATGCCCGGCGGTGATTGGATCCTCACCGGTGAGAAGAGCTTTGACACCAATCCCCGCGTGCTGATCAGCCGCGGCAACGACTTTTCCCACTGGACCCCCGTCGACCTTCCCCTGCCGGCCGGCATGAAGCTGACGTTCCCCGAAACCACGTCGATCCTCTTCCCGGACCGCATCGTCGCCGTCACCCGCAACAGCAACGCTCCCCGCGCTTTGGTTTCGGTGAGCAAAGATCAGGGCCGCAGTTGGAGCGTGCTCGAAGCGAGCAACTTCCCCATGGTCTCGGCGAAGCCCTTGGGGGGCGTTCTTTCGAATGGCCAGCGCTTCCTGATTTCGAATACGCCCGACAAAGGGCGACAACTCCTGACGATCGCCGTCACTGCTCCGGGCGGCGACAAATTCATCCGGATCTGGAAAATCCGCCATCAGGGTTATCCGCTGCGGCGCTCGACGCAGTATGTCCCCAATGAAGCCAAAGATGGCACCACTCACTGGGCGTACCCCGCGGCCATTGAAGTCGGCGAAAAGCTTTACGTCACTTACTCCGTAGCCAAAGAAGACTGCGAACTCTCCATCATTCCGATCAGTGCCCTGCGCGTGGACTAGCTCCCCGCCGTAAAGAAGGTCCCCATGCCCCGTATGCACCCATTCATGCTGGCTGCCACCCTCCTGGCAGTTACTCCTTTTCACGCCGCGTTGGCTCAGGCCACGTTGGGGTCAATCGCCGGAAGAGTCACCGATCAGTCCGGCGCGCCGGTCCCGGGCGTTCCGGTGCTGTTGACGAACCTCGCCACGGCCCAGCGCAAGACCTCGCCGTCCAGCGCCGACGGCTACTATCAATTCCCGTCGCTGCCGCCGGGCAGCTATACGCTTCGTGCGGAGTTCAGCGGTTTCCAAACCGCGGTCACCCAGGAACTTGTCCTGCAGGTGGGGCAGGCGCTCACGCAGGATCTCCAACTCTCGGTCGGCGAAGTCAGCACCACGACGGAGGTGAAAGCCACCGCGCCGTTGGTCCAGCGCGAATCATCGGCCCTGGGCCAGGCCATCACCAGTCAGCAGGTTCTGGAGATGCCCCTCAACGGCCGGAATTTCCTCTCCCTCACTCTCCTCGTCCCCGGCGCCACCGAGAATCCCGGCGCGCAAAGCCAGTTCAGCATCAACGGCCAGCGCGGCAACCAGACCTCGATGCTTTTCGACGGCTTGGACTCGCGCATGGTGCAGAACGGCCGCCCGGCGGTCACGCCCTCCGTCGACGCGATCCAGGAGTTCCGCATCGACCAGAATTCCCTGTCGGCTGTCTATGGCAGCGGCACGGCCGTCATCAATGCCGCCCTTCGCTCCGGCACCAATCAATTGCATGGCGTACTGTGGGAGTTTCTGCGCAATAACTCCCTGGATGCGCGGGGCTACTTCGACACCGTCAAGCCGTCACTGCGCCGCAACCAGTTCGGCTTTACGCTGGGCGGTCCGATTCGCCGCAATCGCACCTTTTTCTTCGTGAACTACGAGGGCGGCCGGAAACGGCAATCCTCCACCCGGCTGGCGCTCATTCCCACCCCGGCTGAACTGGCGGGGAACTTCTCCGCCGGCCAGCCCATCTATGACCCGCTGACCCTGAACGGCAATGTGCGCCAGCAGTTCCCAGGCAACCTCATTCCCGCGAACCGGCTTTCCCAATTCGCCAAAGCCGGTGCGGCGCTCTATCCCCTCCCCAACCTGACCTCGGTCAGCGGGTCCAACTACGCGGGGTCCGTGCCCTCGCCCGAAGATGCGGATCAGGTGCATGTGCGCCTCGACCATCAGTTCAGTGCCAAGACCACCATGTTCGGACGGTTCAGCCGGACCAACAGCAATGCCCTGGGCTACAGCGTCCCGCTGCCTTACAGCGGCACCACCACCGTCAATGGCGGCTTGCAGGCGCTGGTGAATGTCAGCCACATCTTCACACCGTCGCTCCTGAATTCGCTCACCATGGGCTACACCTACGGCAACAGCGTCAGTAAGATCCTCCTGGCGGACCGTCCCATCGCCATTCAGGATTTCGGCCTCGCCAATCTGAAGATCACCGGTGACGCCCAGGGCATGCCGCTCCTGGCCATTGCGGGCTATGCCGCCATGGGTTCGCCGATCAACAATCCCACCGGCGGGCGGCAGGATTACTACCAGGTCACCAACGACCTCACCTGGCTCCACAACCGCCACGACCTCAAAATCGGCGTCGACCTGCGGCAGTTCCGTCCGGGCATGTACGACCAACAGACGCCGAACGGCAACCTGATGTTCGATGGCCGCTACACCACCCAACCCGGCGTCGCGCGCACCGGCAGTGGCGTGGCCGACTTTGTGCTGGGCAATCCCTTCTCGGCCCAGGTGACCCAACTGATCGACTCCAACGGCATCGCCACTCTGCGTTGGACGCGGTCCTCCTTCTACATTCAGGACAACTTCAAGCTCACCCCCAAGCTCATGCTCAACTTCGGGCTGCGCTATGAGTACGACACTCCTTACCGCTTCGTCTACAACGACGCCTATGTCTGGAGCCGTTCGGCGGGACGTTTTCTGATTCCCGGAAAAGACATTCCCCGCCTTTACAATCCTGACCCGAATAACTTCGCCCCCCGTCTGGGCTTCGCCTATAGCGTCACGCCTAAAACGGTCATCCGCGGCGGTGGCGGTGTCTTCTATGGCTTCATTCGCGGGCTCGAACTGCAGAATGCTCACGCGAATCCGCCGTTCCTCGTGAACTCCACGGTCAACTCCGCGGCCCTCACCTATACGCTGCCCCCCGGCGTCTTCAACCCGGCGTCGCGCGACGTCACTCCCACCACCAATCTCTTCTCCGCCGACCCGAATTACAAAACCAACTATACCTATGAGTGGAATCTCACGGTGCAACGCGAACTCGGCCGGTCGATCTCCTTACAAGCCGCCTACGTGGGCTCCTCTTCGCATAAGCTGATTGGCCGTTCCCTCATCAATCAGGCGACGCTGGACCCGAATCCCGCGGCTCCCACCTCCATTCAAAGCCGGCGCCCCTTTGCCGGGGCCGGGGATATCAGCATCACCCAATCCATCGACAATGCGAACTACCATGCGCTTCAGGTTACCGGCGAAAAGCGCCTGTCGGCCGGTTGGACTTTTCTCGCGGCCTATACCTACGCCAAGGCGCTCGGCATCAGCGAAGGCGGCGACCAGTCCTCCATCGGGAACCAGTATGTTTCCCGCAAGACCTACTACGGCCCCACGCCCTATAGCCAGCCTCAGCGGTTTACTCTCAGCACCAACTACGAACTGCCCTTCGGCAAAGGCAAGCCTTATGCGAATGCGCTCCGGCCTGTCGCCGACAAGCTCATCGGCGGCTGGGCCGTCTCGGTGATCGGCATCTTCTTCCAAGGCGAGTTCCTCACCCCCACGAGCAACGTCAGCGCCAACGTCGGCCGCGTGGATCGTAACGTTCCGAACTGCATCGCCAACCCCAATCTCGACGCCGGCCAGCGGTCGCTCGGCCGCTGGTTCAATACCGCCGCCATCGTGGGCCAGCCCTTTGGCACCTTCGGCAACTGCGGCACCGGCATCATCCAGGTAGCCGGCACCAATAACCTTGACTTCGCTCTCCTCAAGAACATCTACTTCGGCGACGGCGGCCGGCGCCTCCAGTTCCGCGCCGAAGCCTTCAACGGCTTGAATCACCCCAGCTTCGGCGCCCCGGGACTCACCGTGGGCTCGAGCGCCTTCGGCGCCATCAGCAGCACCCGGACGACGATGCGCAATCTGCAACTCGGCCTTAAGTTCTACTGGTAGCCGATGGGGATCGGTCGGGCCCAGGCTGCTGCGGTCGGGCGGGTCATCGGTTCTGGCGAAGAAGGCTTCCTGCTCGTCGACCTTCCGTCCATCCTCTGGCCGATGCCGATCCCGACGTCGTTTTCCCGGCTGGCTGGACGGACTTCGGGCCTGCCCGCTCGCGCGCTTCGGATAAAATGAGGGGCCGTGCGGACCACCTTATTCAGATTGGCGCTCCTGTGTGCCGTTGGCGCTCACGGGCAAGACGTAGGGACCGGCCAGCAGCCCCTGCGCTCCCTCGCGGAATTGTTCCTGACACAGAAGCCGTTGCAGTGGGTCCAGACCCCCACCAATCCGGAGAATCCGGCGCCGCCCACCCCCGTCACGGGGTCGATTACCGAGGTGAAGGTGGATGTCGAAGCCTGTACGCTTTCGTTGAAAGATGGCCGCACCTTTCCCCATGATGGGTATGAAAGCGTCCAGACCTGGGTCTTCAAGCTAGCCGACCTGGATCGCGTCCGGGTGGAAACGTTGGAGGGCTATGTCGACCGGCTTCGGGCGGAACACGGGCAAGCGAGTTGGGGAGCTAAGACCGTGCCCACCGTCTTTGCCCTGGAGCTGGAAGCCCTGCCCGATCGGAAGTTTGCCGTTCATCGTTGGAGTAAGAACAAGACCGGCGAAGTGATCGAACGGGACCTGCAGCAGCCGTCGGCCTTTGTCGTGTTCGGGGAGGAGTCGGCCGCCCGGGAAGCGGCCAAGGCCCTGCAGAACGCCAAGACCTTCTGCGCGTCGAAACAGCGGCGGTGATCGCGCGGAAGCATTTCCAGGGTGCTTCGCGGAAATGTCAACCACCGCGCACCGGAGACCGGCCTGCTAGACTCTTCACGGCCCCCGCCTGACCCTCTCGCTTTTCCTCGCCGCCACGCTGGTCCAATTGGTAACGTTCCCCCTCCGCCCCAGCGGCAACGCCTGCTACCTCGTCGACGCCGCCCACCGGCCGTTCCCCCTTCTCGGCCGCTCCTCCTGGTTCCTGGCGTCTCTCACCCCCGCCGATCAGGATCTCTACCTGGCCGATAGCGCCCGCCGCGGCGTCAACACCGTCGAACTCGCCCTCATCGGCCACGGCCCCTTCAAGCACGCCGGCTACGCGCCTTTCCTGCGCCGGCTTGACGGCCAGCCCTGGTCCGGCTCGCTCAACGCGCCCAGTGAAGCCAACGAACCTACTGGCGCGACCTCGACGCCACGCTCGCCCGCTGCCAGGCGCAAGGCTTTCTCGCGCTTGTCTTTCCCGCCTACGTCGGCGATAACGGCACCGCTCCGTCCAGATCTGCTTCGCGCCAGGCTGGATGAAGGTCATGACGCACACCGTGGCCAATCGTCCAGCCCCGAGCGGCTCCGGCTCAGGTCGGCCGAGTGGAACTCGGAGACCAATCGCCACCGACGATCCGGACTTCGACCGCTTCATTACCCGGAACGGTGCCGACGCCTTCGCCTCCTTGGATGGATACGTCGCCCATCATGCCCGCCGCGCCTATGCGCGTACGCCGGTGATGCCCGCGTACGATCTCGAGGGGCCTGACGACGAGGAACATACGGACGGCACCAACGTCAACCCGCCCGCCACGCAGCCCGTTCGCCGCTTCCAGTGGTGGGGCTGGCTCGGTTCCATTGGCGGTCACCTCGCGGGCAACGGCTACGTCTGGCCCTTCCGCGACGAGCTCTGGACACAGCACCTCGATACGCGCGGCGCCCAAGACATGGCCATCCTCAACGCCTTGGTCGTGTCCTTGCCCTGGCACACCTTGGTGCCTTCCGCGCTCGGCGGCCAGCGCGAGCTCATCATCAAAGATGGCTCCCACGAACGCGCGCCGGATGACATCGCCGCCCCGCTCGCCTTACGGATCACCACCCGCGCGCCCGCTGGTTCGATCCCACCTCCGGCCAATACCGCGATGCGGGCCACGCCCTCTCCGGCGCCCACCGCTTCACCACGCCCTGCAAGAACGCCACCGGCGATCGCGACTGGGTGCTGGTGCTCGACGCTGCCGCGCTAGCGTATTAACCCTCCAGCAAACGCGTCTCCGAAAGAATCGCCTGTGCCGAACGCTGCCCCCGGCGACCTGCGTTAGACTACTCGACGATGAACGCGACCAACACAATTGCCGCCAGCGAAGAGGCCGTCCGGGCCGCGCTCGGGCGTTTCCATGCCGCCGCAAAGGTAGGTGATGCTGCGGCGCTCGATGCGGTTCTCGCCACCGACCTCATGTACAGCCACTCCAACGCTAAGGTCCAGGACAAGGCTGAGTGCATCGCCGGGCTGGTGCGCTCGAATATCGACTTTCAATTGCGTGAGGGCTGGACCGTGCGGGTTTACAACGACGGAACCTGCGCCATGATCCATGGCATGGTGGATGCTCATAACCCTGGCGACAAGATCGTGCCGCTCCACTTCATGATGATGTGGGTGAAGTCCGGCGCAGACTGGCTGCTGGTCGGCCGCCACGCGGCGAAGTTACCCGAATAGGTCTCGTGGCGTTGGGGTTGGAGCGCCTCAACCGTGGGAATAGGCGGAATCGGCATAGGCCGTGTCCGGCACCAGAAACAACATAGGCCGCGTCCGGCACCAGAAACAACATAGGCCGCGTCCGGCACCAGAAAAAAGACGTTCGACCTTCACCAGGCGCATTCCTCGGCCTTAGCGGCCGAGGCCATCCGCAGGATCGGCGCTCTCTATGAGATCGAAGCCGAGATCCGGGGCCGTTCGCCTGACGAGCGCAGAAGCGAACGGCAACAACGAGCCTTACCCTTACTCAAGGATCTGCAGCAGTGGCTCACGGCGAGCCTGTCCCGACTGGACCGGACGTCCGAAACCGCCAAGGCGATCCACTACGCCCTGGGGCTTTGCCCGGCGCTAATGGTTTATGCTGACGACGGCCACGTCGAGATCGATAACAACGCGGCGGAACGGGCGCTGCGCGTGGTGGCCCTCGGCCGCAAGAACTATCTCTTCGCCGGATCTGATGCCGGTGGACAAAGCGCGGCGGCGATCTACAGCCTGCTGGGCTCGGCCAAGCTCAACGGCATCGACCCGGAAGCCTACCTGCGTTACGTCCTCGAACGCCTCGCCGATCATCCCATCAACCGCCTCAGCGAACTGCTGCCCTGGAACACTTGCCTCGCGAAACCCGGCTCGCCCGCAGTGCCAGCCTAACCGCCGCTGTCTCCCCTGAACATCCAACTGCCCTCTACCGCACCTTGAACCTCATGTCCAGACGGCCTTCTGGCCCCGCTTACGGATATCGGGAAGGACGCGTACGTCGACCTCGCGGATAAGAACGGGGTCACGCCGTTGTGTGTCGCGCTCCAGATCAAGGCGGGATCGTCGTACACGACAACCATATGCTTTCGGGCCAGCTTCGATGGCGTGAGTTGGAAGAGGTGGCCGCGCTGGTTCTCAATCGTGATCTCCTCGTGCTCGGAGAGAAATCGCAGCGTGTCGCGCACCTGGCCGGTCGCAACTCCGAGAACCTTCCTCTTGAACCATTGGCCTTCGGGCAGATCTGATTCGCGCTCCTTCATCTGAAACGCAATCAACAGGTCATCGACCTATACAACATGGTCTGCGAGTTCGTACTCGCCCTTCTCGACTTTGAACTTGTTCGAGGCGAACAGTGAACTCCGGCAGAAACAGACTTCGTGTGACCGATGCGATGCGCTTCTCAAGGCTCATTGTGACAGGGCTGTCTATTCGAGGAGGTCGACGAGGTTTGCGCCGCCCGGCGTGATCGACGTAAGACTTGCGGTCGCGCGGGATGCAAGTCCAAGAGGATGAAGTCCCTCGATTAGCCACGAGTGCGCTATCCGGTCCATGCCTGCGCCCACCAGCGGCGCGGTCGTTCGGAGACAGGCACGACGAAGGTCACCACCAACTCGCCCCCAGTGCAAGATCAAGTTTCGAGAACGGTAGAGGCGTCGAAACGCTGCCGACAGGTTGGCCTCGACATCGCTCAGGCCGTTGGTTGGAGCGGCGGCGATTTTACGGACACGTTCCAGCGATGCATCGTCAATTGGGCGTGACGGCTGGATGGGATCGTTGTTCTGGATTGCGATGGCGACTTCGCGGGCTTTGGCTTTGTTCTCGTTGATAGCCGCGACTCTCAGTCCCAAAGGTGATGCTGCGTCAAGGTTGTGGGAGATTGACGTGAGTTCCGCGCGCGGGAACGAGCAAGCCACGATGGTCGCGAGGCGGTCTCCCGCAGTGACGCGGTCACCGTCGCCGGGCGAGTGCAGCAGGGACTCTATTGCTGCCCAAGCCCCGGATATGGCCGCGCCGAGATTGCCGCCGTTTACGGGCTGCAGGAGAGCGATCGCGGAGTCTAAAAAGGAACTCTCTTCGGCAATGCTGTAGAGTTGATGTTCCTTTCGGAGCGAGTGGATCTCGGCGCGATGACGGACGCGGAAGAGATCGAACGGTCGCGGTTGGGTGCGAATCCAGACGCGATTGAATGGTCGCAACCGTCCGGTAAGGCCAAGTGCTACTCGTGCGCTGATGGCGTCCAGTTTCTCTCGGATGACCGAGACCGCTGCGTAGGGGTCGCGGGCGGTGATGGTCATCTCGACGCCGCCGTTTTGCCGTACTCCCTCGGTTGAGAATCCGTTCGTGTTAAGCCACGCGTGGACGCCTTGCGAATCGATCCAACCTGCAGGGACCCCGCCACGTGTCGGAAGAGCTTCAAATGCGACCAAGGCGACCCATTGCTTCGGCTGTTCTTGTGCCAGGGTGTGTGCTTCTTCGACGAGATCCGCCAGGGATTTTATGCCGGCTTCGTGGGTTATCCGGTAGGTCCACCATTGATGCAGGAAGTCAGAATCGAAGCCGAGATCGAGCAGGTGTGCCGCGATTGATCGTGCTGCGCGCTCGACGCTAGGATTTGGGGTGGTACGCAGGTGTTGCGCCCAGCGTGTCAAGTAGTGCTGTCCGAGATCCCGCGCAAGCATCTCCATGCTGTAGTAGTCCGCGCTCCTATACAACACGCCGTCCTTCATCGCCCCGTTGATGATGGCTTTCGCCCGTGAATCGCCGATGCCCTGATCCTTCATGGCGAGCGGTAGGACCAAGCTGCAGAAGTGTTTCAAGGCGGCGGCGTGCAACGCCCCAGCCTGTACAGCCTCTGATGCCTCAATGATTTCAAGGACTTGGACGCGGAGTCCAGGCGACCACAGCCCGCGATTCCATGGGACATCGCGGTAGAAGAACTCAAGCATGCGCATGGCGATGCGATGCTGGAGGGTGTTGTTGACGTCAAGCACGGGAACTGTTATTATAATTGCAGGACCCAACGGTCCGCGATATAAACCACAGGGGAGTCTCTAAGCCTTCGGGTTGGATGCTCCCCATTTCCTTTTCTGGACCACCAGCATAGGCCGTGTCCGGCATAGGCCGTGTCCGGCATAGGCCGTGTCCGGAGGCATAGGCCGTGTCCGGGGCATAGGCCGTGTCCGGCACCAGGAAAAAGACGCCAACGCGGGGACCGTCGACGCAAGCGGGGGCATTGACCGCCCCCACGGCCGACCCGCCGCCAATTGTCCACCGACCACAACCCTAGCTCGCCATCACCACATCCACCCGGCCACGCCTTCAGAGCCCCAGCCCCAAAACTCAGCCCACCGCCCGCCCCGCGACCTCCTTCGCGACCAACAAATCCCACGCCGGCCGATTCCACACCGACCCCGACCTCACCCGTTCCCACGTCACTGCCACCTTCTCCGCCTCA
>JBGAHE010000157.1:0-11360 GCA_044226365.1 Bryobacteraceae bacterium | reverse complement strand
GTCGAATCCTGTTGAGCCTGTCGAACTCCTCTCACCTCCTGTCCCTTCCCAGGCTCGATTCCGCGGCAGCCCCTGAACTGTCGAAAAGTGTCGAAGCCTGTCGACCCTGTCCGCTTCCCCGAACTGCCCCAGCGCGGCCCCGCAACAGCCTCTGAACTGTCGCAAAGTGTCGAATCCTGTCGAGCCCCCAAGAGCCCCCAAAAGCAAACGCCCGGCACCGGGCCGGGCGTTTGTCCAATGAACTAAAGACTGAAGTAGGAACGACTTAGCGAGGCGTCGTCGGAATCTCGCGATAGCCGGTCTCCTGGCCGTAGATCCGCACCGTGCGCCGCACCGGCACCGGAGCCAGAACCGGCGCAGGAGCCACCACCGGCAGCGGAGCCGCCACCGCCGGAGCCACCGGAGTAGCCGACGCCAGCATCGTGCCCGCCATCCGCGCACCCCACACCTGGGCCAACGTCTCTTGCACGTCCGGCATCGGCGCGCGCATCGCAAACCGCACCGCCGTCCCGTTCGGATGTACCTCGAGCGACTGCGACAGCTTCGCCCATTGCGCCTGACCCTCGGGCGTCTTCTGCATGTCCGCTTCAAGCCGCTGATAAAGCGCCATCAACTGGTCGGCCGCCGCCTTCGTCCGCAGATTCAAGCCAAGGTCCAGCGCGATGTTGTCGCGCACCGCAATGCCCAGCGAGAACGAGCGCAGGTTGTCGAACACCTCTTCGATGTCGCCCAGCATCCCACCCTGCTTCTTCATCGAGCCGCGCGGCTTCATCCGATTCAGCGGCGCCGGTGACCCGACGATCCAGAAGTCGTTCGTCTCGGCGAGTTCCTTGGCCCGGGCCAGCACCGGAGCTTCGAGCCCGTCGTCGCCCTTCATCCGCTCCACGGCCCCCGCCATCGACTCTTCGTCGCCCAGCAGCAGCGTCCGCCGGTCGATCAGGCGCCAGGCGAGTTGCGGCTGCTGGCTCAGCATCTTGAGCGCCGCCGGCTGATCGAAGTTACCCCGCACCAGGATCACGCCCAACGGCTCGCCGGCCGGCCGGCCCTTCACATACTTGGTGCGCACCGAAACATAGACTTCTTCAATTGTTTCAAGCATTTGCCTGCGTGACGGGTCTAGCCCCGCCTTGCCCAGCGATTGCCGCAGCATGTCGCCCGCCGGCGACTCGGCAATGCGGCGCAGGTTCAACCCCAGCAGCATATCGGCGCCGGGATGCGCGAACCGCCAGTCGACTTCGGCGGAAAGCAAAGAGGATACAACCAGGCTGAATGAGACTATGCGCAGCATATACCCCACCTTACGGCCCTGGCCCCGGCTTGCCCATCGGGCAAAGACCTGATTCGTCCGGATTCGCTACCATAGAACGATGAGCCCTGCGGAAGTGCGGCGGTCGGTCTGCGCGCTGGATTGCCCGGACGCGTGTTCGATTCTGGTGCAAGTGGAAGATGGGCGAGCCTCCCGGCTCGAGGGCGATCCCCAGCATCCGATCACCCGTGGCTTCCTCTGTCCCAAAGTCACTCAGTATCTCGAACGCGAGTATCACCCGGACCGCCTGCTCCATCCCCTGCGTCGCGTCGGCCCCAAGGGCGAAGGCAGCTTCGAGCGCATCACCTGGGACGAAGCTTTAGAGACCATCGCCGGCCGCCTGCGGGAGACCGTCGCCGCGCATGGCCCCGAAAGCGTCCTGCCCTATAGCTACGGCGGCAACATGGGTTTCCTGAACGGCGGCAGCATGGACCGCCGCTTCTTCCACCGCCTCGGCGCCTCCCGGCTCGACCGCACCATTTGCGCCACCGCCGGCGGCACCGCCCTCATGGAAGCGCTCGGCGCCAAGACCGGCACCGAACCCGAGCAGTTCGTCGACTCCAAGCTGATCATCGTCTGGGGCGCTAACGTCCATGGCACCAGCGTCCACCTCTGGCCTTTCATCGTCGAAGCCCGGCGGCGCGGTGCGAAGCTCGTCACCATCGACCCCGTTCTCACCAAAACGGCCGCCCTCGCCGACCAGCACCTGTTCATCAACCCCGGCACCGACCTCGCCCTTGCCCTCGGTCTCATGCACGTCATCCTCGCCGAAGGTCTCGAAGACAAGGACTACATCGCTCGCCACACCACCGGCTTTGCCGAACTCGCCGCCCTCGTGCGCGACTATCCGCCTGCCAAGGTCGCCGAACTCACCGGCATCGCCGCCGCCGACATCGTCCAGCTCGCGCGCGACTACGCCACTACCCGTCCCGCCGTGATCCGCGCCAACTATGGCTTGCAGCGCAGCGAGCGCGGCGGCCGCGCCATGCAGGCCATCGCCTGTCTGCCCGCACTCACTGGTTCCTGGAAGGACGTGGGTGGCGGCTTCTGCCTCTCGACCTCCGGAGCCTTCACCGTGGACCGGCACGCGCTCGAACGGCCCGATCTGCAAGGCGCCCGCGAAGCCCGGCTGATCAACATGTCGCGGCTGGGTGAAGCGCTCGAAGAGAAAGACGTCCACGCTCTGGTGGTCTACAACTCGAATCCCGCGGCGGTCGCTCCCAATGCCAACCGCGTCCGCCAAGGCCTGCTGCGCGACGACCTCTTCGTCGTGGCGCTCGAGCAGTTCGCCACCGACACCACCGACTACGCCGATATCGTCCTACCCGTGACGACCTTCCTGGAGAATACCGACCTGTACTTCGCCTACGGCCACTACCATCTGCAGATGGCGCGCCCGGCGCTGCCCGCGCCCGGAGAATGCAAGAGCAACGTGGAGATCTTCCGGCTGCTGGCCGAACGCCTGGGCTTTACCGAAGCTTGTTTCCGCGATACCGAAGACGACCTGATTCGCCAGGCGCTTTCGAGCGGCCACGCGCATCTGGAAGGCATCACGCTCGAACGTCTCGACCAGGAAGGCTCCGTCCGGTTGAACGTGGCGCCGGAAGGGCAGCCGTACCTGCCGCACGCCACGGGCGGCTTTGCCACGCCTTCAGGCAAGTGCGAGTTCAAGGCGGAGACGCTGGCTTACACGCCGCCTGTGGAGTCCCGTCAGGGCGATGCGGGCTTACGGGCGCGCTTCCCGCTCGAACTGATCAGCTCGAAGAACTCCGACAGCATGAACTCTACCTTCGGCCATCGCGACAAGGTGGACTCGCAAACCGCGCGCGCGGTGCTGCACCCCGACGATGCGCAGGCCCGCGGCTTAGCGGGCGGCGACCTGGTGCGCGTCTACAACGAACGCGGCAGCATCCGGCTGCAGGTGGAGATTGCTCCCAAGGTTCATCGCGGCGTGGTGCGCGTGCCGGCGGTGCGCTGGGCCAAGCGGGCGGGCGATCGCCAGTCCGTGAACGCGCTCACCTCCGAACGGCTCACCGACATCGGCGCCGGCGCCACCTTCTATAGCTGCCTGGTTGAGGTTGAAAAGTGCGGCGACTAGGCTGGTGGAGCTTGGCCTTGATGGTGGCGTTGGCGGGGTGCCGTAAAGGTCCCACGGGGCCGGCCACCATTGAAGAAGAAGCCGCGTTGGCCTCCGTGGTGAATGTAGCCGACCCCCGCCACGAAGTGCAACTGGTGAAGGGCTTCCACGGCGTCGAAAGCGGATCCTGGCGTTGGACCATGGGCCGTTTCACTGTCAACCTTCGTCCCCCGGTTACCGCCTCCACCAAGGGCGCCGACCTGCTCGTTAAACTCACAGTGCCCGAGATTCTGATCAAGAACAACCATAACGTCACCATCAACGCGACGGTGAATGGTCAGCATCTGCCGCCCGTCTCCTATGAGAAGGTGGGCGACCAAACTCTCAAACTCAGCGTTCCGGCCTCCGTCCTTGCCGGCGATGCCGTACGGTGTGAGTTCGTCCTCGATAAGACCCTGCCCCCGTCGCCTCAGGATCAGCGCGAACTCGGAGTGATCGTCTCATCGATCGGATTGCATAAAAAGCCTTAAATGTTCTTTCCAGTTGTGCTCTTTCTCGGGCAGCTGCTGCCGCCCATGCCGCCGAATTCCGTTTGGGAAACGCCGGCGATGAAGGAGGCCCGGTCGCTCGCTGAATCGACGGCTCGCGCGCCCAAAGATTTCCTGACGCTGGCCGAGTCGAGCCAGTACACCAAGACGGGCACTTACGCCGAATGCGTGGCCTTCTATCAGCGGCTGGCGAAGTCGTCGCCCTATGGGAAGTTGGTCACCATCGGCAAGAGCGCCGCCGGGCACGACCTCTACGTCTTCGTCGCCTCCAAAGACAAGGCCTTCACTCCCGCAGCCGCCGCGAAAACGAACAAGCCGATCCTGCTGCTGCAGAACGGCATCCACGCCGGCGAGAATGGCGGCAAAGACGCCGCGATGATGCTGTTGCGCGACGTGCTGGTGACCAGGAAGCATGCAGCCTGGCTCGATCAGGTGATCATTCTGTCGATCCCCGTCTTCAATGTGGACGGGCACGAGAACGTGTCACCGTATCACCGCATCAACGAGAACGGCCCGATGGAGATGGGCTTTCGTTCGAACTCCGTGCGCCAGAATCTGAATCGCGACTATTTGAAGGCCGATACGCCGGAGATGCGCGCGTGGCTCGGTGTGTTCACCAGTTGGCTGCCCGATTTCCTGATCGACAATCACGTCACCGACGGCAGCGACCATCAGTACGACGTCACTTATGCGATCCACACCCAGCAGGATCTAGCCACCGCTCCGCGTCAATGGGTGAACACGAAGTATTACCAGCAGATGCTCAGCGGCATGGAGAAAGACGGCCACGTGCTGGGCTGGTACATCGGCGGGCCGGGCAATCGTCCGGGGGCGCTTTCGGTGATGACGGCTTCGCCGCGCTACTCCACGGGCTACGCCACCGCGCAGAACCGGCCGTCGCTGCTAGTGGAGACGCACAGCTTGAAGACGTTCAAGGTGCGGACCTGGGCGCATTACGACATCATGCGCCACACGCTGGATCTGATGGCGGCCGATCCGGCGGGCTTGAAGCAGGCGACGCGCGCGGCTGATGCCGAAGCCGCCGGCCTTCAGCCGGGGACGAAGATCTTTCTGGAGGGCGTGCCGACGGGCCCCGGCGAAGACTACGTGATGCGCCAGTTGGAGACGACTCGTTACCAGGGCGCCGCGGCCGGAGGGCCCATCTTGAAATACGAGCCGAAGCCGTTGAACCGCAACGTGAAGGTGGTGGTGGCGCTCGCGCCGAAGGTGGAGCCGGAAGCGCCGGCCGGCTATCTGATCCCGCGCGGCTATGCGGCGTTGGGTGAAGTGCTGAGGGCGCATCAGGTGCGCTTCGAAGTGACGACGAAGCCCGTGACGGGCGAGTTCGAAACATATCGGTTTGAAAATGTTTCATTCCCGCCGCAGCCTTTCGAAGGGCGTTTCCAACCGAATTTTGCGGCGCGTTTGGTGAAGGAGAAGCGGACGCTGCCGGCCGGTTCCCTCTGGGTGCCCGCCAATCAGCGCGCGGCCCGGGTGCTGATGCAGTTACTCGAGCCGGCGGCGACCGATTCGTTCGCGAAGTGGGGTTTCATAAACAGCGTCTTCGAGCAGAAAGAGTATTTCTCGGACTACATCTTCGAACCGATTGCGGAAGAGATGCTGCGCCGCGATCCGAAGTTGAAGGCGGAGTTCGAGGAGAAGCTCAAGGAGGCGTCGTTCGCGGGGAATCCGCGGGCGCGCCTCGCGTGGCTCCATCAACGCAGTCCATATTTGGAGCCGGACAAGAACGCCTACCCGATTGTGCGCGTCGCCGCGAAGACCTGGTAGGTTACTTCAGCCGCGCGGGCTTCAAGGTCCAAGCCTGCAAGCGGCCGAGTTCGAGCAAGGCTGAGCCGTCGAAGCCCGGCGGATGGATCACCCAGTCGAAGGTCTTCCTGCCGTCGGTGGCGATGTGCCGCTCAAAGGCCAAATGGCCGGACCGCACGGGTACGTCGCCGGAGCCTTCGTCGGCGGCGAGCATGGCGGCGAAGTCGCCGAGCGAGATCGTCTCGGCATCGACGAAGACATGCGAGGGCAGCCGTCCGGTCTGTTCGATGTGGGCCACGGCCTGACGCTTAGCGTAGTTGAACTTCACGCGGGAAACCGGTTGGGTGACGGTGGTGGCGACGCGCTCGGACGGGCCGTCGACGTAGCGGGGCGTGACGCCGAGCAAGGCCAGCAGCAAGTCCGCCGCGGAGTGCGGGCCACGCATGTCGATGGCTTCGCGGAACTGGGTGCGGGCTTCAGCGGCGGTGGGTTTGGTGACGGGGTCCGCCAGCAGGGCGGGGAGTTCACGCGCCGTGATGAAGCGGACGCCGGGCGTCTTCTTCACATGTTGGACGAAGTCCACAAAAATGCGATAGGCCTGAGCCGTCGCTTCCGGAGTGCGGCGTTGCGGCCGGCGATATTCCTCTGGCGGCGTGTAGCGGCCGTGCTTGAAGTTGACGCCATCCCAGAACTCGGTGGTGACCCATTCGGTGGGGTGATAGTAGCTTTGGATAAAGCCGGGACCACCGCGCTTGCGCAACTCGGCGACCGCTTCATCGAACTTCTGTTTGCCTTCGGCGAGATCCTCGGGCTTATTCAGATTGGCGCGCGGCGAGAACTGGCGCAGGTTGAGCACGTGCAGCACGCCGCCGTACCAGAAGGGCTGCTGATTCAAGCCCACCTGACGCGCCTCATCCATGTAGACCGGGATGCCCATCCGGCGCAAGGCGAGCAGGCTTTGCGGACCCCAGCTATTGCCGGGCTGTCCATAGCAACTGGGCGACTGGCCGAAGATGCGCGCGACGTCTTTCGCGCCGGGGCCTTCGCGCCGTTCAAACTCGCCGGCGCCTTCGAGCCAACCCAAGGGTCGCAGGTATTCCGACGGCGTGGGCGGGATGGAATGATTGTTCGCGTGATAGCCAATGTCGTGTTTGGAGAGCGCGGCGATGACATCGCGGCGGCCGCGCTTTTCAAGAACCCGCGCCTTTTCGCCCACCACCTTGAAGGTGCCGCGGACGCCGAGTTTGTCGAGCTCCTGGGCAAGCCGCAGGGCAGCGTCGTCGGTGGCGGGTTCGATGTAGTCTTCGGTGTCGAACCAGAGCAGGTAATAAATCGGGTCCGGCTGGGCGGCGGTGAGTAACACGCACAGGCTCAACGAGGCGAGCAATCGCATGAGCCTAGAATAAACTCAGTGCCCGCTCGCCGTCAGTTGCTTCTGGCCTTTCTGCCTGCTTTCTTCATCTTCTTGCTCATGGCGGGCGATGGTTTGCGGGCGGGGCTGTTTCCGGACGAGATGATGAACATCCACGGCTACTGGAGCCGGTCCTGGAGCCAACTGGTGCGAGGCCTGTTCTTTTTCTGGGAAGGCGATTATCGGCTGATGGGCGCGTTCTTTTACCGGCCGCTGTTCGATGCTTTTGGGCTGCAGCCATTTCCATACCGGTTGATCTGTTTCGTGCTGCTGACGGCGAACCTGGTCTTGGCGTACCGGCTGGCGTGGCAACTGGCGGACTCGGTGCCGGTGGCTGCGTTCACGGCGTTGATCTTCGCTTATCACGCTTATCTTGCCGATCTCTATTACAGCTCAGCGACGATCTACGACCTGCTGTGCTTTCTCTTCTGCGGTCTGACGCTGTGGCTCTACGGGCGATGGCGTGACGAACTGTCGGCGACCCGGCTGGCCATGCTGGCGGCGCTCTACTGGCTGGCCTTGAACTCGAAGGAGATGGCGTTGGGCCTGCCGGTGGTGGTGTTGGCGTATGAACTCACGCGCGAGCGGCGCGACCTGCGGTTTACCGCGCTTTCGGCTTTGTTGGCCGGAACATCGCTCGCCCCGCGTCTGTTCGGCGCGCAAGCGCTGGCGGGGCAGGCCGGCTATCATCCGGAGCCCGCGCTGATGCTGCAGAACCTGCGGCACTATTGGGGGCTACTGTTCTACATCCAAGGCGACCTGCCGCTGTGGGCGAGCGTCGCGGTGTCGTTCGCCGCAGTGGCGGTGGCGCTGTGGCTGCGGTCCGCAGCGGCGGCGGTGGGAGCGGCGATGTTCGTCGTGCTGCCGCTGGTGCTGCTGCCGATTCCGCCGCGCAGCCTGTACGTTTACTACTTGCCGTACTTCGGCTGGGCGCTGCTGCTGGCGAGCTTGCTGGCGCGATGCACGAAGGAACGGCTGTGGGTGCCGCTGCTGTTGCTGATGGCCTTGCTGCTGCCGGCACACCTCTATCGCAAGCCGTATGGCAAGGCGTGGGTGGCGGCGGATCAGGCCAAAGTGCGCAACGTGGTGGACCAGCTTCGCGAGCATCTGCCGCAGTTGCCGCGCGGCGCGCACGTGCTGGCCGAGGACGATCCGTTTGACGCCGATGACTGGATCCTGACGTTCATCTTCCGCTTGCACTATCGGGATGAGACGTTGCAGGTCGGCCGGCGCAAGGCGCCGACGCAGCCCGATCTGGCGAGCCTGGAGCCATATGGCTGCCGCCTTACGCTCCAGGGCTATCGGCTGCGGGTGTTGAGCGGCTGCTCGAAGCGATAAATATTTTCTAGGGCTGTCGTAATCAGGGCTTAACCACCAGTCCTATATGATGTGGTCGCTCCCTTGTTTGGAAAGTACCTCATCAGTGGCTCGCTCACTGGCGCCGAAGTCCAATCTCCTCGTGAAGAGTTGGAGCGTCAGGTGGTGGACCTGTATGAGGAGTTGCGCCATCCGGTGCAGCGTTACCTTTCCGTCACTCTCAGCGATGCGGCGGCCGCCGAAGATTTGACGCAAGAGACGTTTCTCCGTTTGTTTCAACAACTGCAGCAAGGGCGTATGGTGGCCTCGGTGAAGCCTTGGGTCTTTCGGGTGGCGCACAATCTGGCGTTCGACTATCGGAAGCAGCGTGACGAGGCGACGCCACTCGAAGCGGTGCATGCGGAGACGTTGTCGGCGCCGGGCGAATCGACCGATGAGCGGCTGCGCCGTCAGCAAAGCTATCAGGCGGTGCGGGGTGCGCTGGCGTTACTGTCGCCGCGCGAGCGCGATTGCCTGAGTTTGCGCGCGGAAGGCTTGACGTATCGCGAGATTGGCGAAGTGCTGGGCATTACGACCTCGTCCGCCGCGGCGTTCCTGACGCGCGGCATTCGGAAGATCAGCCAGGAGGTAGAAGGCTGATGTGGAGTTGGCTGACCGGCGCCAATCGTCATCTGTCGGATGAGGAACTGGTGTGCTTCCACGATGGCGAGTGTTCGTCGCGACGAGCGGCGGCCGCGCGCCGGCACCTGCAGAAGTGCTGGACGTGCCGCAGCCGCAGCGAGCGCCTGCAAAGGGCCGTGGGGCTTTATGTGGAAGCGCGGGCGCAGATGCTGGAGCAGTTGGATTCAGCGCCGCCGCGGACGTCGTTCGAGAGCCGGTTGGCGCGGCTGCAGCCGGCGGAGCGGGGAGTGCTGGGGCGATTGATGCAGTTGGCGCTGCCCTCGCCGCGCAAGTGGATGGCGGCGATGGCCGTGGCCGGCGTGCTGGTGGTGTTGCTGTTCTTCCGTGTCTCGCCGGCTTCGGCGGAAGAGGTGTTGCGGCAGGCGCAGCGGGCCGAGCGGTTCGCGCGAGCCGACTATGCATCGCGCCGTTTGATGGTGCGAAGGGTGCGTGCGGGAGCGCCGGCGGCGGCGGGCTGGTGGGGCGAACGGAATGAGCCGGCGTTGTCGTTGCGTGAAGTGCTGGAGCGGAACCCGGCGTGGACCGGCGAGCCGCTTTCGGCGGCGGCTTTTGTGCGATGGCGCGAGTCGTTGGTGCGGAAGCGCGATGAGGTGACGCCGGATGTGGCGGGAGTGCGCGTGGTGACGTCGGTGGAAGGTGTGGTGGAGGCGGGAGCGATTGCGTCGGCGTCGCTGGTGGTGCGGGAGACGGATTGGAAGCCGATCGCCGAGACCTTGCAAGTACGCCGGGGCGACGGTTGGGAGACGTACGAGATTGCGGAAGCGCCGCCGGTGCCGCGAGAAGCGTTGCGCAGCGAGGCTGGCCCGGCGATCGTGCCGGCGCGCGTGAAGACGACGCCGAAGTCCGAGGAGCCTGCGCCCGACTTGACATTGCCGGTGCGCGTCGAGCGCGCGAGCGAGGTCGCGATTCACGAGGCGCTCCATCGCGTGCGGGCTTGCCTGGGCGAGCAGATCGAAGTGGCCCTCGAAGGCGACCGTTGGGTGGTGCGCGGCGTGGTGGATCTGGCGGCGCGGCTGCACGAGGTGCGCGGGGCGCTGGAGGGTTTGCCAGGCGTGGAGACGCAGGTGAAGCTGGCGACAGAGTTGATGGCGGCCACGGCTTCGCGAGCGCCCATGGTGGTGCGTGAAGGTCCACGTCTGCAGACCGCGCCGGCGTGGATGGATGAACGTTTGTACGATCGCTTCCACGCCACAGCGCCCGAAGCGCAGGCGCGGACGATGGCGCGCGAGCACGCCGATCGCGTGATCCGGCAGGCGGAGACGCTGTGGAGCCATGCCTGGGCGTTGCGGCATCTGGCGGAGTTGAAGGAAGATTCACCGGCGCTGGCGGCTATGGTCCGCGAACATGCCGCGGAGATTGGGCAAGGCCGGGCGGCATTGACGGCGTTGCTTGACGGCGGAGGCGCGATGGCCTCGGCCAGCGAGGCCGGTCCTTGGCGGGCCCGCGTGGAGGCCTTGTTCTTTTCGATCAATACGGCGCATGCGGCCGTGATGAGTCTGTATGCGCGTCCGGCCGGCGACCCTGCCGAGATGCGGCGTTTGGAAGGCGTGTTGCGCCAGGCGCTGGCTGACAGCGCCGGGCGGGCAGAAGCGTTCGTTCGCGACAACTGAAGGAGTCCTCATGTCCAGTTCCACTATTCGGGCGGTTCGCACCGCTCTTCTTCTGGCGACGTGTGCCTGGATGGGCTTGGCCCAAACCGCGCAGATCTCGGGCAGCATCGTGGATAGTAGCGGAGCGGTGGTGGCCGAGGCCAACATCGCCGTGAAGAACCTCGATACGGGCATTGTGCGCAATACGGCGTCGAATGCGAGCGGCGTTTATGCGGTGCCGGGCTTGCGTCCGGGCACTTATGAACTGACGGTGCGCGTGCAGGGCTTTAAGACGGTGAGCCGGGGAGGCATCGTGCTTGAGACCGGTATGGCGCGCGTGGTGGATGTGGAGATTCAACTGGGCGCGACGGTGGAGACCGTGGCCGTCGAGGAGAAGCTGTCGCTCGAGGAGACAAGTACGGCGAGCCTGGGTACGGTGATTACGCAGGAAAAGGTGGCGAACCTGCCGCTGAATGGGCGCAACTTTACGCAGTTGCTGACGCTGACGCCGGGCGCGACGCCGGTGAGCACGGGACAGAATCGGACGGGGGCGCAATCGCAGCAGGTGGGCACGATCGTGATGCCGTCGATCAATGGGCAGACCAACCGCAGCAATTCATTTACGCTCGACGGAGCGTTCAACAATGCGGTGTATCAGGGCAGC
>JBGAHE010000156.1:0-11098 GCA_044226365.1 Bryobacteraceae bacterium | reverse complement strand
GTGCAGCCGATGCCGCCGCTGACTTCGACGATGCCTTCGTGGTCGCGATTGATGCCGAGCTCTTTGCCGCTGGCGAGCATGCCGTCGCTTTCGACGCCGGAGACGACGGCCTTCTGCAGCATACGCCCTTCGATCTCGACTCCCTGCGGGCAATAGACGGCGACCATGCCGACGCGGACGTTGGGCGCGCCACAAACGACGGTCCGGGTGCCGTATTGCGCGGACTTCACCACCACGCGGCGATTGGACGAGCCTTCGATCGGCTCCACTTCCACCACCTTGGCGGAAACCACTTTGCCGAAATGCTGACCGACCGGTTCGAGCCCCTCGGACTCGGCCGTGCGCAAGGTGATCTGCTTCACCACCTCGGCCGGCGGCGCCTTAAGCGATGGCACCAACTCTTGAATCCAGTTGTAGGAGAATTTCATTGGCTTAGAACTGCTTCAGGAAACGCAGGTCACCGCCCTGCAACTGCCGGATGTCTTCAATGCCGTAGCGCATCATCACCAGGCGCGTCAGGCCCAGCCCGAAGGCGAAGCCGTTCCATTCTTCCGGGTCGAGGCCGCCCATGCGGAGGACGTTCGGGTGGACCAGGCCGCAGGGCAGTAGTTCCACCCAGCCGGAATGCTTGCAGACGGGGCAACCGGAGCCGCCGCAGATGAGGCATTGAATGTCGAGCTCGAAACCCGGTTCGACGAACGGGAAATAGCCGGGGCGCAACCGCACCGTCACTTCGCGGCCGAAGATGCCGGACAGCAGCGTCTTCATGAAGTAGATCAGGTTGGCGACCGAGACTTCGCGATCGACCATCATGCCTTCGAGCTGATAGAAGGTATGTTCGTGGCTCGCGTCGACTTCTTCGTTCCGGAAGACGCGGCCCGGGGCGATCATCTTGAACGGCGGCTTGAGCAGTTTCATGCCGCGCACCTGGACCGGCGAGGTGTGCGTGCGCAGGCAGTAACCGCCTTCCAGCCAGAAGGTGTCCTGCATGTCGCGCGCCGGATGATCCGACGGAATGTTCAGGGCATCGAAGTTGTGATACTCGGTTTCGACTTCCGGGCCATCGAGCACGGCGAAGCCGAGCGACGTGAAGAGCTGTTCAATCTCGCGCTGAATCTGCGTGAGGGGATGGAGACTGCCGGGACGCTGGCCACCGGCGGGGATCGTAACGTCGAGCCATTCCGAGTCCAGGCGGGCGGAGAGCGCGGCCGCTTCGAAGGCGCCCTTGCGTTCGTCGAACGCGGTTTCGAGCGACTGTTTCGCGGCGTTGAGCTCTTTGCCCAAGGCGGCACGTTCCTCGGGCGTGAGCTTCCCGAAGTCCTTGCTGAGGTTGGCGAGCGCGCCCTTGCGACCCAGCGCTTCCACGCGCACGGCCTCCAGGTCTTCCACCGTCGCCGCAGCGGCGACGCGGGCCAAGGCGGACTGCGTTAGCTCGGCGAGGCTCATGCTTGGGCCATGTGTACGAACGTCGCCGATTCGAGCAGCTCGAAGGCGAGATGGTTCACATAGAACACCAGCAGCGCGTCAGGATACTTGCCGCGGAAGTGCGTGAAGACGCGCTGCTGCCAGTCGCCGACCAGATATTTGGTGGCGTCGATGTCCTTGGCGAAGAAGCCGTCTTCATGCGGCATTTCGAGGAAGTCCAGGACGGCTTTGATCATGTCGAGGTTCGAAATCAGGATCGATTGGGCAAGATCCTGGCCGAGCGCCTCTTCTTTGTTGTTCAGCCGCTGCCAGACTCGCGGGGCCACTTTGACGAGCGCCTCGTTGTTGAGCTTGGTGAGATGCAGCCGCGTCTTGATGCGGTCAAACATCTGGAACGTCTTCAATTTGCCCAGCGAAATTGTGCGGAGCAGCGGCGCAAGCTGGCTCTCGCCGAGTTGAATGTAAAGGTCGGAAAACACCATATCGGGGATTGTTTAGGTCGGGCTCGCGATCGCGAAGTTTCGGAAAACCTCAGGGTAACATAGCCCGCTACGTTACAATGGCTGGCTGGGGCTATGAGACGTCCCTGAATACCAATGAGCAATATCATCGTTTTGGGCGCGCAGTGGGGAGACGAAGGAAAAGGGAAGATCGTCGATCTGTTCTCTGACCGTTTCGACATTGTGGCGCGCTACCAGGGCGGCCACAATGCCGGCCACACCGTTTTCATCGGGCCCACCAAGTACATTCTCAAGTTGATCCCCAGCGGCATTCTGCGCCCGGGGGTAACGGCCGTGATCGGCAACGGCGTGGTGATCGACCCGATTGCTCTCGTTGAAGAGATGACGACCCTGGAGAAGGCCGGCATCAACGTCGGCCAGCAGTTGGCGATCTCCAACCGCGCGCATGTGATTTTTCCGTTCCACCGGATGGTGGAGAAGGTCGGCGAGGGCCGCAAGGATCGCGAAGCGATCGGCACCACCTCGCGCGGCATCGGCCCCTGCTACGAAGACAAGATCGGCCGCCGCGGCATCCGCATGGCGGACTTGATTGACCCGGCGGGCTTCGCTTCCTACTACGACAACCTGGCCGCCGACAAAGTGACGCTGGCCAAGGCGTTCGACGTGCACGAGACGATCGACTTCCCGGCGATCCGCCAGCAGTACGAAGAGTTGGCCGCGCGCCTGGCGCCGCTGGTGACCGATACGGCCACCATGCTGAACAACGCGATCCGCGCCGGCAAGCGCGTGCTTTTCGAAGGCGCGCAGGGCGCGATGCTCGATGTCGACCACGGCACCTATCCGTTTGTGACGTCTTCGAACGCGACAGCCGGCGGCGCCTGCACGGGCACGGGCGTGCCGCCGACGAAGATCAGCGGCATCATTGGCGTTTCCAAGGCTTACATTACGCGCGTGGGGGCGGGTCCGTTCCCTAGCGAAGATCATGGTCCGCTGGGCGAGAAGATCCGGCAGGTGGGTAAGGAGTTCGGTTCGGTGACCGGACGTCCGCGCCGCTGCGGCTGGTTCGACATTCCGCTGGCGCGCTACACCGGCGCGGTGAACGGCATCGACTCGCTGATTGTCACCAAGCTGGACGTGCTCGACGAGTTGCCGGAGATTCCGGTGTGCGTAGGCTACAAGGTGAACGGCCAGACGGTGACCGAGATGCCCGCAACGCGTTCGAGCCTCGACGCCGTGGAGCCGATTTACCAGACGCTGCCCGGCTGGCAGACGTCCACGCGCGGCATCAACCGGTTCGAAGACCTGCCGGCGGCCGCGCAAGCCTATCTGAAGTTCCTCGAAGACGGGACGGAGATCGAAATCGGCGCCGTCTCCACGGGCCCCGAGCGGACCGAAACCATCGTCCGCCCCGGGAGCCGGCTCGCCCAGTTGCTGGGTGAGTGATGCTATCCCGGCGCGCAGCGTTGCTGGGGGGAGCCGCACTGACGGCTCTCGCCGAAGACAGTCTGCCGCTGTTTGACGGGAAGAGCTTTGCCGGCTGGACGCTGGGCGACGGCGGCGAGGTGAGGCATTCCTGGACCATCGAAGAGGGCGCGATCGCCACGGTCGCCGGGACACGGAGCCGCAGCGATCTGCTGTGCACGACGCCGGTACAGAGCTTTGAGCTGACTTTTGAATTTCGTCTTTCGCCAGGCTCGAATACGGGGATCAAGTACTTCGTCCTGCACGCACTGCGCTACCTGACACCCGGTTCGGCCCTCGCGGGATCTTACGGGGCGGTGGGGCTTGAGTTCCAACTGGCGGACGATCAAGCGACCGAGGTCGCGCTGCCGGAGCAGAAGTTGGGCTCGCTGTACGGCCTGCTGCCGGCGCAAGCGGCGCCCGAGTATCGGCTGGGGGATTGGGCGGCCGGCAAGCTGGTGTGTTCGGCGGAGGGTTGCGAACACTGGATCAACGGCAAGCGCGTGTTGGCGTTTCAGCCGTCGTCGCCGGAGATGAAGCGCAAACTGACGGAGGCGGCCGTCAATCCCCAGCATTCGATTGTCGGTGCGGCGGCGGCCATGGTCGCGGCGCGACGCCGGGAAGGTGCGATGCCGCCCACACTGATCGCGCTGCAGCAGCACGACTCGAAAGCGTGGTTCCGGTCGCTGCGCTTGCGCAAGCTGGCCTAAACCAGCTTCTTCGCCTTGATGATCTTCTCCATGACGTTCGAGAAGTCGTCGATTTCTTCGAGCGTCGTGTAGACGTTCGGCGTGATGCGGAGGCCGGAGTATTCGCCTTCGGTGACCACCGGCGTGGTGAAGATGCGGTGCTTCTCGAGCAGGTGGTTCGAAAGCGCGGCGGCTTCAAAGCCCTCGACGGAAATGAGGCCGATGCCACAGCTCTGCTCCGGATCGTCGCTGGTGAGGAGCTTCACGCCGGGCAATTCGCGCAGCCGGTTCGACCAACGCTTTCGCAGATAACGGAAACGCGCGGCCTTCCGCTCCGCGCCGATCGACTCGTGGAAGGTCACCGCTTCGGTGATCGCGTTGCGCTGCGAAGCCGGGTGGGTGCCGATTTCCTCGAACTTGCGGATATTCCCGGTCATCGATTCCGGCGCCGCCATCAGCGGCCAGATCTGCTCGATCTTCTTTTTGCGCACGTACAACATGCCGGTGCCAATGGGCGCCAGGATCCATTTGTGCAGGCTGGTGCCATAGTAGTCGCAATCGAGCTCATCGCGCGTGAAGGGGAACTGGCCGAAGGCGTGGGCGCCATCGATCACCGTCTCGATGCCGCGCGCGCGGGCCATCTGGCAAATCTTCTTCACCGGAAAAATCTGTCCGGTGCGGTTGGTGATGTGGCAGATGTGGATGACTTTGGTTTTCGGCGTGATGGCGCGCTCGATGCGCTCGTAGAGGTCATCGAGCTTGGCCACCGGCACAGGAAACGGGATCTGCTTGAGCACGATCCCATCACGCCGCACGCGCTGTTGCCAGGTGGTCATCATGCGCGGGTAGTCCTGATTGGTGGTGAGGACCTCGTCACCC
Source organism: Bryobacteraceae bacterium (assembly GCA_044226365.1). Classification (GTDB taxonomy): domain Bacteria; phylum Acidobacteriota; class Terriglobia; order Bryobacterales; family Bryobacteraceae; genus JALHNI01. Next base: position 6,183 of record JBGAHE010000156.1, on the reverse strand, counting down.
GCCTTCAGATTCATGCCTAGCTGCACCGTTTCGAGCGCTTCACTGGCGTTGCGAGTGATCGCGATCTCTTCGGTATCGCAGCCGAACGTTTGCGCCAAACGCCGCCGCACGACTTCGAGTTCCGGGCCAAGGATCCGCCACATGTAGTAAGCCGGCCCCATGTTCGAGATTTCGAGATAGCGTTTCTCGGTCTCCATGACGATTTTGGGCGAGGGACTGACGCCGCCGTTGTTCAGGTTGATCATATTGCGATCGACCGTGAAGGCATGGCGGATGTTGAGCCAGAAGTCCTCATCCCGGGCCACCGTATCGGCGGGCTGGCCCCAGGTGCCTTGTGCCGCGGCCTGGGCCTGCGTCACGGCGTTGTTCTGGAAAGCAGCGGCAAACGTGGCCGCCGCGCGGAAGAGATTGCGGCGGTGCATGCCCAATTGAATCGCGGAACGGCGGTTGGCGTCAACCCAGCTCTTCGATGACGCCGCGGCCGGAGGAGCGGTCGCCGTTGGTCCAACGCCACTCTTCGTGGAGGCGCAGGCGGCCATCGGCGAGCCATTCCGGGGTGGAGCGGCACTCTCCGGTGCGGATGCCGCCGGGGCCCCAATGTTGATAGCGCATGTCGAGTTCGCCTTCCGGCTGAACGCAGGCGACCAGGGCTCCGAAGCGGACGTCGCCGCCGCCGTAGGTGGCCCAGACCCGGGGGCCTTGCTGACGGTAGCGAAAGATCACGCCCGGGCGATTGTCGCCGTTGTCCGTGTTCTCGACGAGGCCGAAGCAGCGTCCGTCATAGGTCCAACCGGGGAGGGATCCTGAGGGTCCCTCCGGCGACGCGGGCGGGAGGAACGGCGGGTTGAAGGTGAAAGCCGCGTGCGTCGGGCCGTGCTGCCGGAGATGTTCGAGCCGCTGCCAGGCTTCGGCCAGATCGGGCCGGTGGCCGGCGGGGATCCACCATAGGGCCAGCGTGGGGCCGCCGTATGGCAGGAGGAAATCTGCCCGGCGCTTCATGATTTCGACATGCCCGCCGCGATAGACGAACGCACGCAGAGCTTCGGGGCTCTCCCACACCGTCAGGGTCGGCAGCACGAGCGGGTCGTCACCGTTGTCGTGGGATCGCCAAACGAAGCCGTCGGCCTGTTCGCCCAGGGCGTTAACGCGCGGGATGGCGGTGGCATATTCGGCCATGCTGGGATGAGTCAGCGGCTCGCGCGGGCGAGCCACATTGAACTGCGCAAGATGAAACCACATCCTACAGGCAGTGTACGAACTCGGTGATCTCGGTTAGGACGTCGCCGTCAAACACCATCCAGAACACAGCATCCACTTCGTAGGGGACGCCGCTGAGGCGCCCGGATTCATAGACGCGCAAGGCGAGTAAGTCGCCCTGCTGAATCATGCCCCGCAACTGCGACTTCTGCTCGGTGATCTTGCCGAAGTTCGCCGTCATGGTGGCGACGACCGCTTCACGTCCGCACCAGCTACCGTCGATGGCCGGGAAGCCCGAGATCGTCAATTGGGCGTTCTCGGCCATATATTGAGGGAGCGAAGCGAAGTCGTTGGCGGCCAGGGTCTGTAACAGCCTGGCAATCAGTTCCTGGCGGTTATTGTGTAATTGGTCGGCAATTCCTGAAAAGTCCCGAGTCGACATCCCGTCAGGATACTACTCGCCCGCGGCGTTCGCTGGCTTGGCGGTGCCGGCCCGGGTGAGGTGGAGGACAAATGGGGTCACTTCAAAAGGTAACTTCTCGCGCGCCGAGAGTAACTCGACGGACTTGGTTTTGAGCAGCGTGAGTTGATTCGACCACGGATCGGCTTTGACGCGCGAGCCCAGCGGCAGCGCCGCAATCTGATCGACGCGGCTTTCGGCCAACGCCGGCGCCTGATTTGCCAGTTCGCTCAAGCCCAAATAAGTCTGGCCGCTGGCTAACTGATTGCCGAGGTTGGCCTGAATCAGTCCCGGAAGGCGCGGGGCTTTGGCGGCCAGAGCTTTAAGAAACAGTCCGGCGTTGCCCAGCTTCTCCTGATAGGGCGACTTCTTCAGATACTCGATCGCCTTGAGGCCGGCGGCCAACGCCTCCGCCTCCGGACGCTTGAAGCGGAAACGGCTCAGCACTTGCGCGTCAGTCAGCATGGTACGGTTGGCGAACGCATACTGCGTTTCGGTGCGATGGCCGAGCGCGATGTGCGCAAGTTCCCCGGCGAGCACCATGGCCAAGCTGGCTTCGTCGGGCAGAACGTCGATCAGCCCGCGGCTGATGACGATGGCGCGACCGACCGAGAAGGTTTCGAGCGGCGTGGTCATCAGCACGCGGCACTCAACGTCGAGGTTGAGCTGATTGGTGGCCAGCAGGTTGTTGACAACGGCGTTGAGCACCTTGTCCACATCGCCTTTGGGCGCCAGGAGGCCAGCCTTGTCGAGCCGCTCGAGCACGTTCTCCTCGGCCTGACGCTCCCACATGCGCTGGCTTTCGAGCGGCGAGTTCTGCCGGGCGGCCCCGGCATCGGCCACGCTGGTCTCCGACTCAACCAGGATGCTGGTCAATTCGCTGTACTTACTGCCACCGCCGACGTCGTAACCCCACAAGCGCGTTTGCGCTTTGAAGCGCGGCACGCGCTGCTTGCCGACGGCCGCGTTTGTGTTCTCGACATAGACATAAGCGGGCACCCACTTACCCGGTGCCACGTTGACGCGCCAGCTGTCGAAGTTAAAATATAACTCGACGTTCGAGCCCCAGCGTGACGCCTTCGCCGGCGTGAAGCTGCCATTGAGACGGACGATGCGGCGCTCACGATCCTCCACCCAGATACGGCCCAGGAAGCGACCGGCAGAGCCGGCTTCACGCGGGGCCACATCGAACACCAGGCAGCGGACGTCGCCCAGAAACTCGCGGCGAACGTATTCGAAGCTGTAAGTGAGGCGATCGAAGTTATTCACGTCGGCGACCACCATCTGGGCGAAGCCAACAGGCTTGAAGACCACCTGCTTTCCGTGGGCACGCTGCTTGAGGGCCGCCGCATCCAGAAAGGAGTCATAGTCGATGCCGTCCGCCAGGTTCACGCGCCCGAGGAAATACTGATCGTCCAGGGGGCCGTCGCCGGGCTCTTCCGGGTCCACCTGCAGATACGTTTCGATAATCGGATTGAGCGTGCGCATCTGCGCGAGAAAGTCCTGCTCATTCTTGACAATCTCATCGAGCAGGCGGTTGACCGCTTCGGTTTGCTTGGGGCTCTGCGCCCACATCGTCACCGCCAACAAACAGAGTAACCATCGCATCGAAAATCTCTCCCTCTCCTAAGCCAATTGAAATTGAATCTGAATGACCGCGGGCGCGTCCACCGCGCGGCCGTCGCGCTGCGCGGGCCGGAAGCGAATGGCCTCCGCCGCGCGGACCGCCGCTTCGTCTAACCCATGGCCCAGGCCCTTCACCACAGAGAGGACCTTGATCTGCCCGCCCGCCGAAAAGACCACGCGCAGTTGCACGGTCCCTTCGATCCGCAAGCGCCGCGCTTCCTCCGTATAGACCGGGTGCGGCTTTTCCAAAATCTCGATGCCCGCAAACGGCATCGGAGCGGGCTTAGCCGCCACTCGAGCAGCGGGCGCTTCGGTCTGCTCGAAGTCGCCGGTAGCAAGCCGGCGCTCGCGCGCGGCGGCGGTGACGGGGCCCGGGTCACCAAACCCGGCGGCGGCGGTTCCCCGCCCTCGCCGCGCGGAACCTCCCGACTCGGAGGCGTCGAAACCAATGTGCTGGGAGGTGACGCGCTTGGAGCCGGGGTCACCGGTGGGGGCGGCGGAGTCCAGCAGGCCGGTGCGTACAAGCGGCTTCACGGCCAGGACAGGCATGGCGGCCACCGGCAGGAGCGGCGCGGACACCACCGCCATCTCCGGCGCAGCTTCAATCTCAAGGGTGCGCCGGGCCGCCGCCCTCCGGGGTACTTCCAACCGCCTGAGCGGCGCGCGCGTTACCGCAACTGGAGCCAGATCCGGCAAGGGCTCCGCTGCGGAGTTGGTCCGGGCGAGACGCCGGGGCGGGGGCACCAAAGCCTTCAGCGGCGCCGGGGGCGGCGGCAACGTAAGCCGTACGACGGGCCGGACGCTGGTAGCCGCCTTCCAGACAGGCCCTCCCAGCGCCAAAGCCGCGGCGAGCAATCCCACGTGCACCGCGACACTCGTCCCGACGGAGCGCCATCGTCCGCCCGGCGGGGAAACACACGAATCTGCCAGCGTCATATACATCGGTGAAACAGAAGCGGCTTGCTTCAAGCCTCTTATCGGCCCGCGCGCCGATCGTGAGAGTCAGCCGCTGGGCTACGCTGTAAACTGTCGTGTCGAAGATCCTGCTGCTGCTCGTCCCGCTCTGCTACGCGCAGCCGCCAGCCATTTTGCAGGAGGGGATTCGCAACGAAGCGAGCCGCCTACCGCCGTCGCTGCCGGGCGGCGCGCTGAGCCCCGGAGGCCGGGCGACCGTGGAGGGCGTCCGCTTCCCTGCCCGGCCCACAGTGCGATTGCGGATGGGCGCCCGCAGTTGGACCATCTCCGGGACCCCGGCGGGCGAAAAGCGCTTCGTGTGGCGCGTGCCGGATGACGTGCCGGCAGGTATGGCAGACCTGCGCGTAGCGAACGACGACGGCGAAAGCCGGAACTACGCGGTGCCGGTTGCGGCGGCGTCCGGCGGGCTTTACAGCCGGAATGGCGAGGGCTGGGGACCAGCCGAGGTGACGTTCGACGAAGAGCATCCGGCGCGGCCCGGCGCGGCGATCGCGCTGCCGGCGACCGGGAGCGTCACGGCCGAACTGCTGGTGGGCGCAACGCGAGTAGAGGCACGCTGGGAGGCCGGCGCGGACGGTCGAGCGCTGGTGCGGGCGACCCTCCCGGCGACGGTGCCGGAGGGTTGCCACGTGCCGGTGCGCTTGGTTTACGGTGGGGGCGTGGCCAGCAATACGGTGACCTTACCGATTGCCGCCCAAGGCGCCTGCCGGGCGGCGGGCATCTGGCCGCAGGATCCGGCGGCGGGGGAGTTGGGTTTGCTAGTCGCGATGCGGCTGCGGATGCGGCTCGCGATGCCGGGCGAAGCGCCGGTGGACTTCGTCGACGAAGAGGCGGCTTTCCATGTCTTCCGGCCGATGGCGGGTCTGACGCCACTTCAGGCATTGCCGCCGCCGGGTGCGTGCGCAACGTTTCATGGCCTGTATCAGAACGAGGCGGGAGTGCGGCAGACGCTGCTCGAAATGCTGCAGGCGCGGCTACCGGGACGGAAGGTGGATGCGGGTCCGGAGCTCAGGTTCGCGCGGGAGGGGGCGGCCCAGAGCGTGCGGCGAGTACCGCAGACAGGGGACTACTTCGCGTTTCTGGGGGGCGAACGGCCGGACTTCGCCCGCGGGGCACTGCCTCTGTTTTTGGAGAGCGGCGACTATCGCGTCACGGCGCCGGGCGGCCAGGACCTCGGCTCGTTCAGCACCGGGCTGCGAATGCCCGGCGATTTGCGCGCGCGGCACGCCGACGTCGTCGAGCGGCGGCGCGGGTTCACCGTGCAGTGGACGGGCGGCGACCCGGCCTCGCCTACGTATCTGGTGGCCTTTTCGGTGCGCCATTCGACCACCGCGTTCGGCGCGACAGTATGCAGTGCCCGGCCAGGGGCGCATCGATTCACGCTATCGGCGGAGAGCTTGGCGAATCTGCCGGAGACCGAGCCGGCGTCGACGCTGCCGTTGAATCTGGTCCTCGTGATCTCCGCGGTGCCGCCCAGGCGATTTACGGCGCCCGGCTTGGCGCACGGCTACACGCTCGGCTTTTCCGTTTCGGGACGAAGCGTCGCTTTCCGGTGAGCGGCGAATTTAGAAGAAGAAGCTGACCCCGCCCCGTAGCGAGCGCGGCGTGTGGATCAGCAACATGCGACGGCCGGTGGGCGTATCGAGCGGGAGGTAGCCCTGGGCGAGCATATTGCGCGCTTCGGCCAGAATCTCCAGGCGGCCCGGCATGCCGAGCACACCGGGAACCGGCTGGCGAACGGTTAGGTTAAGACCGGCCTCCGGGTAAGTCCGCTGGGTGAGGTACATGTGGCCCGGCGTGAGCGAACGATAGTCCGTCCACTGATAGCTGGCCGCGACCTTGGTGCCAGCCCTGGGCACCGTCCCGTTCAAACGCATGGTGACATAGCTGCGCTGAGCACGTCGTAGGGCGCCACGAATTTCGCT
>JBGAHE010000155.1:0-11457 GCA_044226365.1 Bryobacteraceae bacterium | reverse complement strand
CAGATAGAGCGGCTCGCGCTCGCCCGCGAAGTCCGCGCGAATCGTGAGGCGGAGTTGTGGGGCTTTACCGTCCGATGTCTGCCGCGGGAGCTGGGCCGACCAAACCGCGCGCGTCTTCTCGGGGACGACGCTTGAGTTATTCGAGGACTGAATCAGCAAGCCCGGCGGCAACAAACAACCCGGACCGGCCAGGCAAACCGACTGGTCGTAGTCGCTGGTGGTGGGTAGATAGTTTGCCGACGCGGGAGTCACCGTCAGTCTCAGAGGCACGTCGAGCGGATTGCCGATCGAACGGAGCTGTAAGTCGAACTTACCCGCGCACGTATCGAGGACGGCATCGGTGTACAAGTTACTCAGATTGACAGCGACCGCTTGTACCCGATCCATATCACGGCGGCTGGAGAACTGGCGAGCCGGCGCCCGACGGAGCGGGATCGCCTCAATCTCGACGCGACGGCCATCGAGGCGCAACAAACTGACATGGTGATAGTCCCCCGCCCCGGCGCTGCCATGCTTCGTCATGCCGCCGGCGGCGCCGAGCACGAAATAGCGAATGCCGTCCAGTTCGCCTTCGTCCTGGTTGTAATGGAAATGGCCCGCCACCACCGCGCGCACCCGATAGCGGCGGAGCAACTCATGGACGGGAGCCCAGTTCGTCCATTGATACCAGAGTGGCTGATGCAGGAACACCACGATGCCCTTGGATCGGCGGTGGCGTTCGAGATCGGCCGCCAACCACTTCAGTTGGACATCACCCAGTTGCGCGCGGAACGTGGTGCCCCAGCGCGGATCCGTGTTGTGATGCTCCTGTGAACTCAGCGCGATGAAGTGATAGCCCGAATGATCGAAGCTGTGATACAGATGCTCCCGAGCCGGGGGATACAGGCTCTGGAAAAGCTGGCGATTGTGCGTTTCGTCCGGCTGATTGTAAGGCGCGTTGACGTCATGATCGCCGGCCGCCAGAAACCACGGCACCTGCAAGCGGCGCAGGATCGCGGTGGCTTCGTCGTACTGCCGGCGAAACTCGTCTTCCGGCGTTGGTCCCGGATACTTCACACTCTCAAGTAAGTCGCCGGTGTGGAGCACTAAGTGGGGGCGCCGGGCGTTCAGGGCTTCGACGCCCTCGACCAGCACGCGATACGCCGCGGGCAGGTCGTCGGCCGCGGTCTGGTCGCCAATCAAGCCAATGCGAAGCTCGGCTTGAGCGAGAACAGCGACGAGAAAAAGAGCGAGTCGAGGCACTTAGTTGAAGCTATAGGACAGACCGGCAATCGCCCAAGCCTTCGCAGAGCGCCAGCCGTTTTCATAATACGGCCGATTCAGAAAGTTCTCTACTTTCACATAACCCTTCAGCGTGCTGTTCTCCGTCTGCCACAGCTTGTAGCTCCCCACTAAGTCAGCCTTGGTAAAGCCCGGCAGAATAAACGGCCGCGACCGTGTACCCGCAAAGAACGAAATGTAGTGTGAGGAGCTGCGGAACAGGTCGACGGTGACGTCCGCCCGGCGGCCCAACCGTTGCGAGGCCACTAGCGTCGCGGTCTGACGCGGAATGGTAAGCGCGCGCCAGAAGCCCGGCACCTGAAGGTCGCGGTCGTTGACGGCGTTGGTGTAGCTATACGAGCCATTCAGCACCAGCGACCGGGTGGGGCGCGCTTCCGCTCCCAGTTCGACACCGCGCGAGATGCCTCCCGCGCCGTTGATGTAGCCTGCGGTGCGGCCGAACGGGTCCGTGGCCGGACGAATCACTCCGCTCGAGTCGAAGGCGGTGACCTGCTGAATGCGCGTATAAAAGTAAGTGGCGCTGAAGCGGAGACGCTGACTCAGCAGGTACTGATCGAAGCCGAAGTCCGCGGCATTGTAACGATCGGGAGCCAGACGCGGATCGCCATAAGGCGTGAAGCTCACCACGCCATTCACCGGATTATTCGAGAAGCCGCCCCCGAAGCGCTCATAAAGTGCGGCCGCGCGATACGAATTACCGAAGTGCGCGCGCAACTTAGTGTTGGTGCGCGCCAGCAAATACCCGACCGAGACATCGCCCGTGAGCGCTCGCGGCGGCGCGTTCAGCGGCACGGTGGCATAGTTATTTGCCGTACCCGTTAGTTCGAAGATCGGCCTGGCGAGTTGGAAGGAATGCAGGCGACCGGATAGCAGAATCTGTAAGCGGTCCTGCAAAAGCGAGAACTGGTGCTGCATGAAGGCCGCGTGCGCGCGCTGGCGGATGTCGCCGCGCGTGACGATGGCCCGCGGCGCCGGGAGACCATTGTTCTGCCGGTCGATGAATCGCTCGCGTTCAAACTCGTAGCCCGCGGTGACCTGGTATTGATGAACGGGGCGCAACGTGACGCGGCCATCGAGCACATCGCTGGTGCCGCCGGGGTTCGTAATGCTGGTGGCGACCGGCTGAAAGCCCCCGCCCGCCGGGCCGGAGGCGAAGATACGGTCAGTTTGCAGATGCTGGTAGCTCGCCTGTAGCGTGACGCGCGACCAAGCCTGCTCGGCGCGGAAGGCCGAGGTCGAGAAACGCGACGTGCGCCGATTGTCGGGATCGTCGCGCCCCGGGATGTAAGTCGCGTTGCCGTAGTTCACCGGCAGTCCGGCGTTCAGATTCAGGACCTGGTCGTTCGGTAGCGGAATGCCGCGGATGATGCCGTCGGCCGGAAAGTTCGCCACCGGAATACCCGTCGTGGTGGGGCTGACGTTGTTCTGGGCGAAGTCGTCGGAGCCGTAGAAGCGGCCGGTCAGCTTCAGCCGCGGCGTCAGATCGTAGCGCAGAAACGCCTGCCCACCGGTGGACCGCATGCGGTCGTTCGTGTCGACGCCGGAGAGGACGTTGATGTGCGAAAGGCCGCCGCTATACGTCAGGCGGTTATTGAGCCAGCCGCCCGCTAGAGTGGCGCGCCCACGCATGAATCCGAGCCCCCCGCCTTCCGCCTGAAGCTGGCCATGGAAGGGCGCGCCGCCTGAGTCGGTCACCATGTTGACCGCGCCTCCCACGGCATTGGTGCCATAGAGGGACGAACCGGAACCGCGCAGCACTTCCACGCGCGAGGCGTTGACGAAATTCAGGTTCGCGACAAACGAGCTCGCATCACCCTGCGTGGTGGAGGGGTCGCGGAAACGGAAGCCATCGATCAGGATGGCCGTGGCGTCCGGACGAAGGCCGCGAATGCGAATCTGGGTGAGTTGGCCGGGGCCGCCGGTATTGCGGACCTGAACGCCCGGCGTGGAGCGCACAATCTCAGCCAGCGAGAACTCATTGCGGGCGTCAATCTCTTCGGCCGTCACTACCGTGATGGCCTTGGCCGCCTGATCGATGCTCTGGGGCGCGCCGGAGTCGGTGACGACGATCGTGTCGCTCAAGCCAGCGAGATCCAGTGTGAACGTCGCCTCTGAGCCATCCAGACGAACCGAACGCGACAGGCTCCGAAACCCGCTGGCTTCCACCTGAACAACGGCGCTACCCTTCGGCAGCGAGGCGAAGCGAAAGCGCCCTTGCGTATCCGCAGCTGTGGCGTCTGGGGTCTGACTGCCGTTGGCATAAACGCTTAGCCGGGCGCCGGGAACGGCGCCTCCATGGGGGTCCACCACTTTACCGTTAAAGACGATTTGGGCGAGGATTGTGGTGGGAATGAATAAATTCAGTATAAATAAACGTGACATTGATACAACTAAAACCGAGGCGGTTTCAGGATACCGGAATGCCATGGTGAAAGCTACCTAAAAACGAAAAGAGCGAGCCCGCAGGCCCGCTCCCGTCGATTCCATGACGCTCTTGATTGCTAGAGAGCAGCTTTGGCAGCTGCCAGCGCCGCATCGTAATTCGGATGGTCGGCGACTTCTTTCACATACTCCACGTGCTTGATCGTGTTGTCCTTGCCCACCACGAAGATCGCCCGCGATTCCATGCGCCATTCCTTAATCAGCGTGCCGTAGGCTTCGCCGAAGCTGCCCGTCTTGTGATCAGAGAGCATCTTCACCTTGTCGACGCCCATGGCCGTGCACCAGCGGTTCTGCGCAAACGGCAGATCCATGCTAATGGTGTACATGGTGATGCCGGGGAAAGCACCGGCTTCGTCGTTGAAGCGCTTGGTCTGCGCGTCGCAAACCGGCGTATCGAGACTGGGCACGACACTGAAAACGCGGACGCCGTCGCCGGTGCCGGCGAGGTCGACGGGTTGGAGACTCCCACTCACCAACTCAAACTGAGGCGCCGGCTGCCCGACCTTCAATTCCGGCCCGACAAGCGTGAGCGGATTGCCTTTAAACGTGGTTCCACCTGGACGTTCCATGATGTCAATCTCCTTGAGAACAGTTCGCGAGTGCGAAAAACTCAGTCTAGCAGGACGCCACTAACCTCGCGCCCGAGCGAGGCGCGCGGTCAGCGCCGCAGCGTCGGTCACCGGCAGTTCACACGCAAAATTCTGGCAGACGTAGGCCGTCGGCCGGCCTTCGAGCGGCGGCATCTGAAGGCTGGCGTCCGCCTCGCGCAGGACGGTGCGGAACGGCGCGAAGCCGCTCTGGCTAATCCTCCGGAAGGCGTCGTCCAGTGGCCCGGCCAGAACCACCTGCTGATGCGGCGTGCGCGCCGCCAACAGCGCCACCAGCATTTGCGGCAGCGTCATGGGCGCCTGCGTCAGCCGGGGTGCGAAAGCCTGAAAGAGCCGCTCGGCGGCCTCGAGGTAGCGGCGCTCGGCCGTCACGGCGTGAAGGTTCACCAGCAGCTGAGCGGCGATGGCGTTGCCGCTCGGCTCGGCCCCGTCGTAATCATCCTTGATGCGCAGAATGAGGTCGGCATCGTCGCCGGTAGTCGAGAAGAATCCGCCGTGTTCGGTGTCTTCGAAGAGGTCGATGATATCGTCCGCCAGTTGGCGGGCCAGCGCCAGATGACCCGAGTCGAAGTCAGCCTGATAAAGATCGAGCAGCGACTGCGCGTAAAAAGCGTAGTCGTCGAGAAAGGCCGGAATGGCGGCATCGCCCTGACGATAGCGCCGTAACAGCACCCCGTCTCCAGTAAGCAGTTGTGTCTTCACAAACGCCGCCGCGTTCTGCGCCGCCTCCCGATAGCGCGGCGCTTCAAGCACAACGGCCGCCTTGGCAAACGCCGCAATCATCATGCCGTTCCAGCCGGTGAGCACCTTATCGTCGAGCCCGGGACGGACACGGTGGGCACGCTCCGCCAGCAGTTTCGCCTGCGCCTCATCGAGCGCCCGCGCCACGTCAGCCTCGACGACGCCAAACCGCTGCGCCGTTTCGGCCACCGAGCGGGACTGGTAAAGAATGTTGCGTCCGGTGAACTCCTGGTGCGGATCCTCGTGGACGTTGCCGTTCGGCGAACAGCCGTAGCGGTAGGAGAACCAATGGGCGGTCTGCTCTCCGAGCAGCGCCACCAGGTCACTGTACTTCCAGATATAGAAGGCGCCTTCGCCTTTGTGCTGGGGGTCAGCCGGGTCGATGACGCTGTCGGCGTCCTCGGCCGAGTAGAAGCCGCCGGCGGGGTCGGTCATGTCGCGCAGGACGTAGTCGAAGATGGTGCGCGCCACCGCGGCAAAGCGAGGCTCGGCCGTGATCTGGAAGGCCTCGAGATAGCTGATCGCGAGTTGAGCCTGATCGTAAAGCATCTTCTCGAAGTGCGGCACGAACCATTGCGCGTCCACCGAGTAGCGATGGAAGCCGCCGCCCAACTGGTCGTTCATGCCGCCGCGCGCCATCTCGTCCAGCGTCTTGGTCACCATCTCGAGCGCGTCGTCCGCACCAGTGAGGTGATGATGGCGAAGCAGGAAGTTGTAGACTACTGGGCGCGGAAACTTCGGCGCATTGCCAAAGCCGCCCAGGCGCGAGTCGAAGCTGCGCCGCAACTGCTGGAAGAGCGTCTCGCTGAGCTGGGCGGGGTCGAGATCGGTGCGCGCCGCAGCGCGGACGGTGGAGTACTTGCGCAGGTCGGCCAGCACGGACTCGCCCGCTTCCAGAATCCGCGCGCGATCGGCCACCCAAGCCGTCGAGAGGTGCTCCAGGATTGTCGCAAAGCCCGGGCGTCCGTAGCGGTTCTCGGGCGGGAAATACGTGCCGCCGAAGAATGGCTTGAGCTCCGGCGTGAGGAACACGGACATCGGCCAACCGCCGCTGCCCGAGGTGGCCTGGACGAACATCATGTAGATGCGGTCGACGTCGGGCCGCTCCTCACGGTCCACTTTGATCGGGACGAAGTGCCGGTTCAGCAGTCCGGCGATCGTCTCGCTCTCGAAACTTTCGTGCTCCATGACGTGGCACCAGTGGCAGGTGGAATAGCCGATGGAAAGGAAGATGGGCTTGTCCTCGGCGCGAGCTTTGGCGAAGGCCTCCTCCCCCCAGGGATACCAGTCGACCGGATTGTTGGCATGTTGGAGGAGATAGGGGCTGGCTTCGAGGCCAAGTCGGTTGGGCATGAAGTAGTTTGGATGCCGCACGCGGCTGCCTGGATTCCGTACACGGCAGTCCCAATACCGGACACCCCCGCCGCCAGATTTTCGCCTAACCAATTGATTCCGCTCATCGTCTGATGTGGCATGTGCCTTGCGCTAGAGTCCTGAGAATCACCATGGATAAACCGCGCGAAGGCATTGCGAAGAAAAAGTTGGTCCGCCGGATCATTTTGAGCGTATTAGGTCTCGGAGTGATCGGATCGACGACCTATGTTTGGCGCAATCGGACGGCCGTGTGGAGAAACGCTACTTCCTGCCGGGCGTGAAGGTGACCGCCGACACGGTGTTGCTCGAGTTGTCGAATCCGGAATTGCAGCTCTCGATGGTGGACGCCGAATGGCAGTTGAAGTCGGCCGAGGCGACGTATACGGACTTGAAGGTGCGTTTGGAAAGTCAGCGGCTGGAGCAGAAAGCGAAAGCGACCCAGGTGAAAAGCGAGTTTGTGCAGGCGAAGCTGAAGGCGGACCGCGAGTCCGAATTGGCGAAGAACGGACTTACCGCGGACATGAACGTGAAGCTCGCGCGAGCCACCGCGGACGAAACCAGTGATCGTTACGCCGTGGAGCAGCAACGGCTGAACAACATGGCCGAGATGATTGAGGCGCAGTTGCAGGGTCAGAAAGTGGAAATCGAAAAGCGCCGCGCCGCTTACAACCTCAAGAAGCTGCAGGTGGACCAGTTGAAGGTCCGCGCCGGCACTAACGGCGTGCTGCAGACGGTGGCCGTCGAAATCGGGCAGAAGGTGACGGCCGGCACGATTCTCGCACGCGTCGTGCAGCCCTGGAAGTTGAAGGCCGAACTGAAGGTGGCCGAAACGCAGGCGAAGGACGTCCAGGTGGGTCAACCCGCCCAGATCGATACCCGCAACGGGATCGTCAGCGGTAGCGTGATGCGCATTGACCCGGCGGTGGTGAACGGCACGGTGACCGTTGACGTCCGCCTCGAAGGCGAACTCCCCGCCGGCGCCCGGCCCGACCTCAGCGTCGACGGGCACATCGAACTCGAGAAGCTGACCGACGTCCTGTATGTCGGGCGCCCGGTGTTCGGCCAGAAGAACTCCACCGTCGGCCTGTTCAAACTGTCGCCCGACGGCAAGGAAGCGCGCCGCGTCCAAGTACAGTTTGGGCGCGACTCCGTGAACCAGATTGAAGTATTGAAGGGCCTATCTGTAGGCGACCGCGTCATCCTGTCCGACATGTCGAACTGGGATGCGCACCAGAGAATTCGACTGAATTAGAAAGATAGAGCAGAGGGGAACCAAACATGGCCGAACCGTTGATCAAGTTGGAAGGCGTCACCAAAGTCTTCCTGACGGACGAAGTGGAAACGCACGCTCTGGCGGGCATTCACCTGGAGATTTTCAAAGGCGAGTACTTGTCGATCGGCGGTCCTTCGGGCTGCGGTAAGTCGACTTTGTTGGCCATCCTGGGCCTGCTGGACACGCCCTCCAACGGCACTTACACGCTCAACTCGCGCGCGGTGCAAAGCCTGAAGATGAGCGAGCGGGCCCGCATCCGCAATCGCGAGATCGGCTTTATCTTCCAGGCCTTCAACCTGATCGGCGACCTGACCGTGTATGAGAACGTTGAATTGCCGCTCACCTATCGCGGCATGGGCTCGGCGGAACGGAAGAAGCGCGTGCATGAGGCGCTGGAGCGCGTTGGCATGTCTCACCGCGTGAAGCACTATCCGTCGCAGCTCTCGGGCGGTCAGCAGCAGCGTGTGGCCGTGGCGCGCGCCTTGGGCGGCGAGCCTTCCATTCTGCTCGCTGACGAACCGACGGGTAACCTCGACTCGCAGAACGGCGAAGCGGTGATGGACCTCCTGCGCGACCTGCATCGTCAGGGCGCCACCATCTGCATGGTGACCCACGATCCGCGCTATGAAACCTACGCCGACCGGACCATCCGTCTGTTCGACGGCCGTATCGTCGAAGAGACCGCGTCCCAGCGCATCGCCACGCACTAGCGCGGCAGGATGTTTTCCGGCACGATCCGCTGCTCGAACAGAAAGACCAGCGGATTGCCCGGGTCAATCGTCGCCCGCACCCAGTGCACGTCCGGTGGGCCGAACGTTTCGACGCGCGTGAAGTTTTCGAGCCGCGCCCCATCGCGGCCGGGCGGCACCAACGGCTTATCGATGCGGAAGTAGTGACTGTCCCCGTGGACGAAGACCACCTGGCCGGGGAACGCGAGCGTCTCTTTCTCCAACACCGAGAGCATGTCTCCGAAGCCATCCACCGCCGGCCTACGGCGCGTTTCGAAACCGGGATTGGCCTGCATGATCAGCATCAGGCCGCGAAAACGGCGTTGTTTGGCAATGGCAAAGGCAGCCTTCAACCAAAACAGATTGGCGGCATTGCGCGGCCGGAATTCGACACTTTTCGACACATTGTTCTGCGTGCCGACGATGTGCAGGGTGGCAAACAACACGTCGCCTTCGGCCCACATCGCATTTTCGACAAACGGCTCGAACCCGGGTACGGAGCTTTGCGGCAGCAGGGTGAGTTTCCTCTGACCGAGCGACTGGGTGGGCTGCGAATAGAATAGGCTGCGCAGGCGGCTCAGGCGTTCGTTCGCCTCGTAGCCACCGGCGGCCGGACGGCCACAGTCCGTCCAGTCGTTGTCGCCGGGCGTCAGGATGAAGGGATGCACGGAGCGGTTGAAGCCGTCCAGACGATTCTGAAAAGTGGCGTCGTCGCAACGGCTCGCTCCATTTTTGATGTCGCCATCGTGAATCACGAAGCGCAACTTCTCGCGGTTCATGGCGTCGATGACGCGCGGGAACTTCTGCTCCTGCAGCGCGTTGTATTGTTGGTCCCCGATGAGCCCGATCTGAAAGCGGCGCGCCTTCGGCGTGAAGCGCGGCGCGGTCTGCGCGACGAATGTCTCCAGCGATTGCGCCTGCCCGACGCCGGCTCCCAGCAAAGCAAAAAACAAAAACCGAATCACGTCCCCAATGATAAATTGAGTAGCACCGCATGACCTACTTCCGCCTCTTCCTGGTGGCCGCCTTGCCTCTGCTGGGGCAGACGGACTGGCCGATGTTCGGGCACGACCCGGGCGCCCGCCGCTACTCCCCCCTCAAGCAGATTACCCCCAAGAACGTCGCGCGCCTTCAACCGGCCTGGACCTTCCACACCGGCCAACCCGGCTCCGAAGGCATTCCCGTCGTGGTGGGCGGCACCATGTACCTGGTGGCGGCCAACGGACTCTTCGCCATTGAACCCGAAACCGGCAAGCAACTTTGGCACCATCCCGCCACGCAAGTGGCCTTGCGTGGCTTAGCCTATTGGCCCGGCGACAAGGCCACGCATCCGCGTTTGTTCGCCGGCGTGAAGGGGGGCATGATCGCGATCGACGCGGTGACCGGCAAGCCCGCCACCGGCTTCGCCAACGAAGGCTTACTCGACCTGCGCCAGGGTGTGCTGGGCGATCTGGCCGACGCCAAGATCTCGCTGCAATCACCGCCCACCGTCTACGGCGACCTGATCATCACTGGCAGTGCGAATGGCGAAGGGCAGCCCAGCATCGGCGCCTATGGCGACATCCGCGCCTGGAATGCGCGCACCGGTAAGCTGGTTTGGACCTTCCACACCGTTCCCCGCCCCGGCGAGTTCGGCCACGACACCTGGCCGAAGGACGGCTGGAAGAATCGCTCCGGCACTAACGCCTGGGGCTTTCTGACCTTGGACACGGCACGCGGCATTCTGTATGTGCCGCTCGGCTCACCCACCGTGGACTTCTATGGCGCGGACCGGCATGGCGACGGTCTGTATGGCAACAGTCTGGTGGCGCTCGACGTGAAGACGGGTGAACGGAAGTGGCATCAGCAACTGGTCCATCATGACCTCTGGGATTACGACCCCGCCGCCGCCCCCATTCTCTTCGAAGCCATGCGCCACGGCAAGCCGGTGCCCGCCGTCGCGCAGATTACCAAGATGGGCATCCTGTTTGCCTTCAACCGCGTCACCGGCGAACCCCTCTACGGCATGGAGGAGCGCCCGGTGCCGCAGACGACCGTCCCCGGCGAAAAGACTTCGCCCACCCAGCCATTTCCCCTCAAGCCGCCGCCGCTCTCCCGCGTCACTTTCACCAAGGAAGAGATCTACAACCGCACGCCCGAGCACGCCGCCTTTTGCCGCGAATTGTTCGAGAAGAACCAGATGACCATCGCTGAGCTCTATACGCCGCTGCCGGTGGACCGCAACATTCTGATGTTCCCCAGCACGCTCGGCGGTGGAGGTTGGGGAGGCGTTTCCCACGATCCCTCGCTCGGCTTACTCTTCACCAACGTCAATCACCTCGGCCAATGGGGACACATGGAGAAACGCACGGACCCGAAGACCGGCGCCGTCACTTACGTTCGCACGTCGGCCTATGGCGCCTACGCGCGTTTCTGGAATCGCGACACCCGCGTGCCCTGCACCAATCCGCCTTTCGGGGAGTTAGTTGCCGTCGACACCCGGACCGGCGACATCGCGTGGCGCTCTCCGCTCGGTACGTTCCCGGAGCTCGAAGCCCTCGGCGTTCGCGACACCGGCGCGCCGAACCTCGGCGGGAGCATCGCCACCGCCGGCGGACTCGTCTTCATCGGCGCCACCAACGACAGCCGCTTCCGCGCCTTCGATTCCCGCACCGGCAAACTCGTTTGGGACCAGCCCATCGACGCCAACGGCCACACGATTCCCATCACCTACCAGGGCAAAGACGGTAAGCAATATGTCGCCATCATGGCCACCGGTGGCGGCGGATTCTTTGGCGGCACCCCGAGCGATAGCCTGATGGCGTTCGCCCTGGGCGACAAGGTGGCGCCCGCGATCTCCACCGCCCCGAAGCGCACGCCCCCCGCGATTGCCACCGCGAAGCAAGGACCCAGCGTGCTTCCTGCGGGTCCTGGTCAGGCCGTGGTGCTGCGAACCTGCGGGAGCACCTGCCACAACGTCGCCACCGTCACCGGTTTACGCCGCGATCGCAAGGCATGGACCGCCATGGTG
>JBGAHE010000154.1:0-11718 GCA_044226365.1 Bryobacteraceae bacterium | reverse complement strand
AACTCAAGCTTTCGCCCGAGTGGTCGATAAGGCCACGTAATGAGCTGTTGCAGGCTGCTCGCATTGTTCGTTCTGGTGTTGTCTGCCGATCGACTGGCGGCAGAGCAGTACCCCTTCCGGGTGTACGACCAGGCCCACGGACTCGCTAATCCGACCGTCCGCGCGATCGAAAGCGACCGCGATGGCTTTCTCTGGATCGGCACGTCCAACGGCCTCTTCCGCTACGACGGAACACGCTTCCGCGCTTACGAAACCGCGCAGGGCCTTCCCGGCAACCGCATCACCGACCTCCTCACCGCCCCGGATGGCACCCTCTGGGTGGCCACCGAAACCGGCTTGGCCAAGCGCCGGGGCGATCGCTTTGAAGCCGTCAATTTCGGACGCAAGGTGATGACGGTGCCCGGCACCCTGCTCGCCTGGCACCCCGCGGCAGGCTTGCTGTTCACCTCGAGCGAAGGCTTGGCGGTCGTCGGCTCGTCGATCCAATGGCTCCGACCCCGCGGCGCCTTCGCCGTCACCGTCGATGCTCACGAGCGCATTTGGTTTGGCTGTCCGAAAGCGATCTGCCGCCTCGACGATTGGCGCCATCCCGAGCAGGTCGTCACCTACGCTCCCGCGGACGCCGCCTTGGCCACGACCCGTTGGAACGCCATCACCCCCGACCGTGAAGGTCGCATCTGGGCGCGCGGCGCCGATAGCCTGGCCGTCCTGGAGCAGGACCGTTTTCATGCGGTGAATCTCGAAGCCCACACCTCCGCCTACGCCGGCCTCTACGTCGATCGCCTCGGCCGCCTGTTCGTCCCCTCCGACCAAGGCTTGTGGATCCACGAACAAGGCCAATGGACGATGGTCGATTCCACCAAAGGGCTGCCCATGGATTCCACCCTCGCCGTCGGCGAGGACCGGGAAGGGGCCATCTGGATCGGCACGGCCGCGGCCGGGTTGGCCCGCTGGCTGGGCGATGGCAACTGGACCACCTGGACGAAGAACGATGGCCTCCCCAATGCCTCCGTCTGGGCCCTTCTGCGCGACCGCCGCGGGCGGCTGTGGGTCGGCACCAACCATGGCGTCGTCCGTTATGGCCCCCATCCCAAAGTCTGGCTGCGCAAGGACGGCTTGCCGGACATCCGCGTCCTGCGGCTCACCGAGGACGCGCAAGGCAACGTCTGGCTCGCCAGCGGACGGCAGCTAGCCCGCATCGGCCTTGACGACAGAGTCACCTCCTTCGGTCCGAACCAAGGCCTGCAATCGGGCGGCGTCTTCGCCGTGCACGCGGACCGTGCCGGCTGGCTCTGGGTGGCGGGCTTCCGCTCGCTCTACCGTCTGCGCCTCGATCTGCATGGCGCGCGCTTCGAAAAGATTCAGCCTCCCGGCTCCCGCGACGACACCTGGTACTTCGACCTCCACGAAGAAGCCGACGGCCGCCTCTGGATTGCCTCCTCCAGCGGTCTCTACGCCCGGGAGCCCAACGGCAACTGGCATCGCTACACGCAGAACGAGGGTCTGAAGAACAACGCCGTCTTGAGCGTCACCCAGGACGCCCAACAGCGCATTCTCGTCAGCTACCGCGAAGCGCATGGCCTCTCGCGCCTGGAAGCCAATCGCACCTGGCGCCACTGGACCACCGCGCAAGGCCTCAGTTCCAACAAGATCCACCTCGTCCGACGGGCCGGCGACACCGTCTGGCTGGGCACCGACCACGGCGTCGATCTACTGCTCGACGATCGCCTGGAGCACGTCGATCGCGAAGCGGGCCTCGCCTGGGACGACACCAACGCCGGCGCTTTCCTCGCCGAAGCCAATGGCTCCGTCTGGGTCGGCACCACACGCGGCATCAGTCATTTTGAGCCGCGTCATCCCCGCCTCGTCGCTGCGCCGCCGCCGGTCCGCATCATGGGCGTGCGCTTCGGCGGCCAATCCGCCGCCCAAACCGGCCGCCAACTTCGCTACAACCAGCGCCCCGCCGAGTTCGATCTGGCCGCGCTCTCCTACGACATGCCAGGCCGCGTGAAACTCGAATACCGTCTCGCCGGCTTCGACGATCAGTGGCGGGAAGCCAAACTCGGGCAAGTCGTCTTCCCGTCCCTTCCCGCCGGCAAATATCGCTTTGAAGCGCGCGCCCGCAGTGGCGCGGGCGTCTGGAGCGCCGCGCCCGCCACCTACGACTTCGAAGTTCTGCCGCCCTGGTGGCAAACGCGCTGGGCAATCGCGCTCTTCATTTCCGCCACCCTCGGCTTGGTCCGTCTTTTCCTCTACTGGCGTATGCGCGTCGTCCTCGCCCGGCAGAAGCGTCTCGAGCAAGCCGTGGCCGTTCGCACCGCGCGCATCCAGGAACAGAAAACCGAAATCGAGCACCTGCTGGTGGAAACCCAGGCCGCCAACCGCCATAAGACCGAGTTCCTCGCCAACATGAGCCACGAGATTCGCACCCCGCTCAACGGCGTTCTCGGCATGAGCCGCCTCATCGCCCGCACGAATCTCGACCCCGAACAGCGTGACTATGTCGACGAGCTCGAAAGCTCCACCCGCTGGCTCACCGCCATGCTCAACGACATTCTGGACTACGCCAAGGCCGAAGCTGGCACGCTCGAGCTCGAAAGCGTCCCCTTCCGTCCCCGACAGGTCATCGAAGAATGCGCCGCCACCTTTGCCCCGGTGGCCGCGGCGCAGAAGCTCGAACTCCGCACACGGGTCGAAGGCGACGTCCACGTCGTCGGCGACCCGCTTCGCCTGCGTCAGGTCCTCTCGAATCTCTTGAGCAATGCCGTCAAGTTCACGCCCTCCGGGTACATCGAACTGCAAGCGCGCTGCCTCTCCACCGCCGGCGACTCGAGCGAATGGGAGTTCGGCGTCCTCGACACCGGCATCGGCATCCCGCTCGAAAAGCAGCAGCAGGTCTTCGAAGCCTTCCGTCAGGCCGACGGTTCGCTCACCCGCCGCTTTGGCGGCACCGGTCTCGGCCTGGCGCTCTGCACCAAACTCGCGCACGTCATGGGCACCAGCCTGCAGTTGGAAAGCGAGGAAGGCCGTGGCAGCCGTTTCTACTTCCGCGCCACCTTCGCCAAAGCGCCGGAGCGCACGCTTCAGCCAGTAGCGGGCATCGCGTTGCGCCCGCTCAAGCTTCTCCTCGCCGAGGACAACCTGGTCAATCAGAAGGTCGCCTCGCGCCTGCTCGAAAAGATCGGACATCAGGTCACCATCGCCAACAACGGTCGCGAAGCCGTCGACCGCTTCAAAGAGCAGAACTTCGACGCCGTCCTGATGGACATTCACATGCCGGAGATGGACGGCTTCGAAGCCACTCGCCTCATTCGTGATTGGCAGAACCAACAAGGCCTGGCCGTCCCGGTGATCGCCGTCACCGCCCGCACCATGCAAGGCGACCGCGAAGAGGCCCTGCGTGCCGGCATGTCCGGCTACCTCTCCAAGCCGCTCGAAATTCAGGACCTGCTCGCCATGCTCGGCAAGCACACCGGTCCCACCGTCGCCGCGTAAGAAGTTCGTTAACGCTGCAGCCGCCGAAAGTGTCCCCTACCATGAAAGGACATTTTCCCCATGAAACTGCTTGTTCTTCTTGCCACGCTCAGCCTTTCGGCTTTCGCTGGCGGCCTCTACCTCGAGATCACGCCCGCCACCTCCGGCCAACTCGTCACCGCCCGCGTCACCGCTTGTCATGAACCCGCCAAGTCGGTGGTCACCGCCCATCTGGTTACCCTGAACGACGGTAAGCTCCATCGTCGGCCGATCGTCGTCACGCCCGTCTCCGGCCAGGCCGGCGTCTTCGCCGTCGCCGGTCCCCTGCCCCAGGAGCACGGCATCCTCGAACTCGCCGTCACCAATCCCGAGTTCAAGAACTACGAGCCCAAAGTGCTGATTCGTACCGACGCCGGCAAAGTCCAGATCGCCAGCAAGAAGCACTTCTTCTCGGTCGGGCCGGTCCTCGCCGACTACCGCCAAGTCCTCGGCGACTAGCATGTTCCTGCGCAGCGACCCAGTCCCTGCCCCCGCATCCGCTTCCACCGAAGCGGACTGGGTCGCTGCCGCTCAAGCCGGCGATCGCGAAGCCTTCGCGCGTCTTCATCAGCGCTTCCATCGACTCGTTCACGGGATCCTGCTCGCTTCGGTCAGCTACGCCGATGCGGAAGATCTGGCCCAGGAAGTCTTTCTGCACGCCATGCAGAAACTGCCGTCCTTGCGCGATCCCCATTCCTTCGGGGCGTGGATCGCCACCATCAGCCGCAACTTCGGCGCCAACCATCACCGTCGCCGCCGCCACACCGAGCCCATCACGGAACTGAACGCCGGTCAGACCTCCGCCGATGAGGCCGCGCGCCTCCAGTCCGAATCCACCGTGCTCGAGGCGATTCGCCGCCTGCCCACCGCCTACAGCGAAACGCTGCTCTTGCGTCTCGTCGAAGGCCTCACCGGCCCGGAGATTGCCGAACAAACCGGCCTCGCCCCCGCCTCAGTCCGCGTCAATCTCTGCCGCGGCATGAAACTGCTTCGCGACCAACTCGACGGCCGCGTGGCCCCTGGAAAGGAAAATTGACGATGCCCGCCGACGATTATCTCTGGGACAAGTCCGGCGATCCCGATCCGGAGATCCTCGCGCTCGAGCGTGACCTCGCGCGCTTTGCCGCCCCACCGCCCCGGCTCGCGCGCCGCCGCCGTTGGTTCCGTTACGCCGCGGTGGCCGCCGCTCTGGTGCACGGCATCGCCGGTTGGCGCTGGCTGAGGCCCGCTCCTCCCTCGGACTGGCATCTCGAATCTGGGCGTGCTCTCTCCATCGGCGAACGGATTGCTACCGGCCCCGGCGAAGCCACCCTGCTCAACGCCTCTCGCATCGGCACCGTGCGCCTGGCTCCGAACTCCAACCTCCAGATCGTTCGTTCCACCCCAGGCGATGACCGCCTCGCCCTGAACCAAGGCACACTCCATGCCGTCATTTGGGCTCCGGCCCAGACCTTCGCCGTTGAAACACCGGCCGGCACCAGCATCGACCTCGGCTGCGCCTATTCCCTCACCGTTGACCACGAGGGCGCCGGACTCGTCTCCGTCTCCGTTGGTTGGGTCGCCTTCCAAGCCGGTCGCGACGAGTCCTTCATTCCTGCCGGCGCCGCCTGCCGCACGGCTCGCCGCACCGGCCCCAGCCTCCCCTACTTCACCGATGCGTCGCCCGCCCTCACCAGCGCCATCGCCCATTGGGAAAAGACTCAGGAAGTCGCCGGCCTGCTCGCCGCCGCGCGCCCCCGCGACGGGCTCACCATCTGGCATCTTTTGCAGCGCACCCACTCGCCCGCCGGCCGTCATCAGGTCGCGCAGCGCTTCGTCGAACTCGTCCCCGGCGTCGATGCCGCCGCGCTTGAACGCGGCGACCCGGCCGCCATCACCACGGCCTGGAACGCTCTCGGACTCGGCACCGTCGAATGGTGGCGTCACTGGAAGCACCCCTGGGCCGGCTAGCCGAACAGGATCGAATGCTTGCCCGCGCGATAATCCCGCTCGCCTTCGGCATTGAACTCGCAACCCACCAGCGCGATCCCGGCCAACAGATAGAGCCACACCAGCAGCGCAATCACTGCTCCGATACTGCCGTAGAGCACGTTGTAGCTTCCGATGTTCTGCACGTACCAGCTGAACGCCGAGGTCGACAGCAGCCACAGGAACGTCGCCACCACCGCCCCCGGCCACAAGCGCCGCACTGCCCGTTGCCGCGCCGGCCCAAAGCGATACAGCAGCGTCGTCACAAACACCACCGTGCTGAACGTCACCGCCAGCCGCGTCAGCACCACTAGCCACCGCAGGCTGCCCCGAATCTGATCGAAGCCCAATTGACGAAACAGCGTACGCTCCACGTTCTCTCCGAAGAACAACAGCGCGGAGGCGCCAATCGCCGGCAGCGCCACCGCGAACACCAGCAGAATCGCGCGCCCACGCTGGCGCCAGAAATTCCTCGTGTTCGGCACGCGATAGGCCGCCTGAAAGCCGTCCATCAGGCTCACCAGCACGCCGGACGCCGCCCAAATCGCCAGCAGCGTCGCCACAATCAGCAGCCACACGGGCCGTGTGCCACGCTCGGCGAACACATAGAGCACGAATTCCTCGGAGCCCGGCGGCACCACTTCGAAGAAGAACCGCGCCAGGTTCTTCGATACCGACGTCGCATTCGCCTGCACCAGAATCGCCGTCAGTGTGGTCAGTACCGGGAAGAATGAAAGCAGCCCCGAATACGCCGCCCCCTTGGCGATCGCGTAACACCCGTCCCGGTGCGCGCTCCACAACGCCCGCCCAAACAGACGAATCACTTCGCGCACCAGCGTCATCGCGCCATTGGTCATAGCACCTTGGCCAGATGACTTACGCAACGTTCGATGTCCTGCTCATCGTTGAAGAAATGCGTCGAGAGCCGCAGATGCCCATGCCGCACCGAGCCGACAATGCGCTCCTGCTTCAACGAGGCAGCCAACTCGGCGGCCTCCCGCTGCGCCCATTGCGCCGCCACAATCGGGCTCGGCCCCTCATCGGCGAAGCTCGCGCCCAACGTCGTGAGCTTCGCGCGCAGCAAGCTCGAAAGCTCCAGATTGCGCGCTTCGATGCGGTCCATCCCCAGCTCCAGCATCTGATCCACCGAGGCCTCCAGGGCATACAGCAGCGCGCTCGGCAGCAACACGCCTTCGTATTTTTCGGCCAGGTTCGAGATCTCCGGCGCGCCCTGATTCAGTTGGTTCACCTGCCGCCAATTGCGGTCCGTTCGCCAACCCACCACCATCGGCGGCAGCCACTCGCGCACGCGCGGCGCCACGTAGGCAAACCCCGCTCCGCCGGGCGCATTCATCCACTTATAGCCGTGCACCGCCAGAATATCCGGATCGATCGCCTGTATGTCCAGCCTGACAGCTCCGGCGCCCTGCGTCCCGTCCACGTAGAACAGCACGCCTCGTTCCCGCAAAAAGCGTCCCAACTCCACCAGGGGCGGCCGGAAACCGGTGGAGTAGTTCATTGCGCTCACCAGCACCAGCCGCGTGCGCTCGTTCACCGCGTCGTAAAGTCCCGCCCACGGTGTCTCCACAAACTCCACGCCCCGCTGAGCCAACAGCGCCGGAAAATAGACGTTGTTCGGAAACTCCGGCAGCAGCGTCACCAGACGATCCCCCGGCTTCCAGTCGACGCCGTTCAATAGCAGCGACAGCGCGTGCGCCGTCGCCGGAATGAAGCAGATGTCCTCCGCCGTCGCGTGGAAGAGGCGCCCCAGTTTCCCGCGCAGACGATCGGCATCGTCGAACCAATTGAGAAAGTCCGTGCACGCCAGTTCATCGCGATGGGCAAAGTGCCGCGCCACCGCCTCGGTCGCCCGTACGGGCAATTGCCCGTAGGTCGCCGCGTTCAGATAAGTCCAATGCGCCAGAGCCGGAAACTCAGCGCGCACCGTGGACCAGTTCATGCGTTTACTGAATCGCCGCGCGCACCACGGCGATCGCGTCGGTTACCGCGATGTCCTGCGCCTGCTTGCCGCGCCGTTCCACCACTTCCACCTTGCCTTCGGCGAGCTTCTTGCCCACCGTAATCCGCCACGGAATCCCGATCAGGTCGGCATCCTTGAACTTCACACCTGCGCGCTCGTCGCGATCGTCCAGCAGCGCATCGAGCCCCGCTTTCTTCGCTTCGTCGTAGAGCGCCTGCGCCGCTTCCCGCTGCGCCGCGTCGGCCAGATTCACCGGCGTAATCACTACCTGGAACGGCGCAATCGAAGCCGGCATCACGATGCCGTCCTTGTCATGGAACAACTCCACCGCTGCGCACAGAATGCGCTCCACGCCAATGCCGTAGGAGCCCATAATCACGGTCACCTCTTGCCCCTCGGCGTTCAGCACCCGCAGGCCCATTGCTTCGGAGTACTTGTAACCGAGCTTGAAGATGTGTCCGATCTCCACCGCCTTGTAGACGTCGATCGGCTCACCCTTCACCACGTCCGTATCGCCCGCCACTACCTGCCGGATGTCCGCATAGGACGCTTTGAAGTCCTTGCCCGGCGTCACGTTCTTCAGATGGTAATCGTCCTTGTTGGCGCCGCAGATCATGTTGCGCCGGCCCTCGAGCGCCGCGTCCGTCACCACGCGCATCTTCACGCCCACCGGCCCCAGCGAGCCCGCGTCCGCGCCCAACCAACCCCGGATTTCCTCCGGCGTCGCCGGCCGCATCTCTTTCGCCCCGCCGATCGCCGCGGAAAACTTCGTCTCGCTCAATTGGTGATCGCCGCGCAGCAACGCCATCACCGGCTGCCCGTCCACCCACATCACCAGCGACTTGATCTGCGACGTCGCTGGCAGCTTCGTAAACGCCGCTACTTCATCGATCGTCTTAAAGCCGGGCGTATGGAATTCCTCGGGCGTCAGGTCGCCTTCCGGATCGGGCGTCGCCGGAGGTTGCGGCCGGGACACGGCCTTCTCCAGATTCGCCGCGTAACCTGTCGCCGGACAATGCACGATGAAGTCCTCACCGGCATCGGTCCGCACCATGAACTCGCTCGATTGCGAGCCGCCCATCGCCCCCGAATCCGCTTCCACCGCCGCGAACTCCAGACCGCAGCGCGTAAAGATCCGGCAGTACGCTTCGTAGTGCTTTTCGAACGACGCATCCAGGCCGGCCGCGTCGATGTCGAAGGAGTAGGAGTCCTTCATGATGAACTGGCGTACCCGCAGTAACCCGGACTTGGGCCGCGGCTCGTCGCGAAACTTCGTCTGAATCTGATACCAGATCTGCGGCAGTTGCCGATAGCTGCGCACTTCGCCCCGCGCCACCGACGTCATGATCTCTTCATGCGTCATGCCCAGGCAAAGATCATGACCATTGCGATCCTTCAGCCGGAACATATTTGCGCCCATGCCGGTCCAGCGACCGCTTTCCTGCCAGATCTCCGCCGGATTCAGGGCCGGCAGATACAGTTCCTGACCGCCGATCGCGTCCATTTCTTCGCGAATAATCTGCTGAATCTTGTTCAGGCTGCGCTGCGCAAGAAACAGATAGTTGTACAACCCGGCCGATAACTGCCGGATGTAACCGCCGCGCAACAGCAACTGGTGGCTGGCGACTTCGGCTTCGGCGGGGTTCTCCCGCAGGGTGGGAATGAAAAGTTGGCTCCAACGCATGATGTTTGTGGGGAAACTTAGAGTGTATCTCACCGCTCATCGCCGAGTCGGTTCTGGCCGTCCTGGATCTTGGCGAATGCCCCTTCCTCACGCCATACTTCACCCGTGCCGGCGGTCTATTCTGCTTCGGCGAAGTGGCGCCGCATTTACGTCCTGTGGGCGCTCGCCTGGATTGTCCTGGCCGTTTTCACCACGTGGCCCAACCTCCCCCTGTGCCTCGCGGGCTTCCTGTTCTGCTGCCATCGCGCCGTGCTCCACGGCCAATGCATCGTCCTCACCCGCGCCGCCCTGATCTGCGAGTCGGCTACCGGCGTCCGCCAGTTGCCCTATCGACAGGTTGGCCGCCTTCGCTATGCCACCTGGACCGGCGACGTACTCATCGAGCGTCCCTGGCTGCGTGTCCGCATCCCCCATCGCTTCCATCGCGGCGACGAACTTCGTCGCGCCATCTCCCTGGCCGTCTGGGCGCACCGTGGCGGGGCCGTCCCGCCGGACCTCACGGATTCCGATAGCGCTTTCGGCTAACAATAGGAGCGTGGAGGCGACACGCAAATTTCGCTATTGGCCGAACCTCTCCCAATTCGGCATGTTGGCGTTCCTCGTCAGCCTGACGATGTTCTTCGGCTCGCTGATCCTCTCCTACGCCTTCGTCCTGCCCGCCAACGTCGGCGCTGACATTCAAGTCCCGCCCACGCTCTGGCTCAGCACCGCCCTGATCGCGGCGAGCGCCGCCGCACTGGCCACTGCTCGCTGGCATATCCGCCGCGGACGCCTGCGCGGCTATCGCACCTACCTTGGCGTCGCGCTCGTCCTCGCTACCGCCTTCCTGGTCAGCCAGGTCACCGCCTGTCTTCAACTGGCCAACCAGGGCGCCTTCGCCGCCTTGGCCGGCATGCAGCGCGGCAACGTCTTCTACATCTTCGTCGGCTTCCACGCCTTCCACGTCATCGGCGGCGTGGTCGCTCTCATCGGACTGCTCGTGAGCGTTCGCGGCTGGGTCGATGCCCCGGAGCAGTCCCTCCGCAAGCAGCGCAACCGCGACAGCATCGTGGGCATGTATTGGAACTTCGTCGCCGTCAGTTGGGGCGTGCTCTTCGCCTTGCTCCTCTATTGGACGGCGCCCTGATGCCCTCACCCGCCACCTGCGCCCTTTTACTCGCGCTCCTCGCCGCCGTCATCGACCTTCGCTCCCGGCGCATCCCCAACTGGCTCACGCTTCCCGGCTTGGCCCTCGCCCTCGCCTGGCACGTCTCGCACGGTACTTGGCGCACCGCCGCGCTCGGCTTTCTGCTGGCCGCGCTCATCTATCTGCCCCTTTGGCTCGCCGGGGGCCGCGGTGCCGGCGACCTCAAACTGATGGCCGCCATGGGTGCCTGGCTGGGTCCCACTTCCTGGATTCAGCTCTTCGTTCTCACCGCGCTCGTCGGCGGACTTTGGGCGCTCGGCCTGATCATCGCCCGGCGGCGCGTCTGGATCACCCTGCGTAACATCTTCGGGATTCTTCGCTCGCTGCTCACCGGACGCCCGCCCCGGCACCGCCTCACCAGCAAAGACTCGCTCGCGATTCCCCACGCCCCCATCGTCGCCCTCGGCATGCTGCTCTGGCTGCTCGCCATTCGGCCGCTCCGTTAACAAGTCCCTCGCAGAAATTGCTGCCCGGCTGCGTTTTTTTGCGCTCACTTGTTACGAGCCGAACGAAATCTGGTTAAGGCCCGAAAATTGCCTAGTACGTCCCCGTGCAAGCTTGGAAAAATCGCCTGGAAGCGCTGAAAGACCTTCCTCTGTTGGGACGCTTACTCTGGGAAGCCGCCCCCTTCGCCGTCTTTCTCACCACGTTCCTTCGCATCCTCGGCGGCCTCACGCCCCTGGCGATGCTTTATGCCGCCAAACAGATCATCGACCTCATTGCCTCTTCGAAGCCCGGTCAGGACCTCTGGTTCTGGCTCGGCCTGGAGTTCGCTCTCGCCGCGGTCTCACAAGTCATCGGCCGTGGGGTCGACTTCCTGGACACGATCATTGCCGACCGCTTCCGCCATAGCCTCGGCCTCAAAATCATGCACCATGCCGCCGCACTCGACTTGGCCAGCTTTGAAAACCCCGAGTTCAACGATAAGCTCGAACGGGCCCGCGCGCAAGCCACGGACCGTACCGGCATGCTCACCTCCGCCGGCTGGCTCATCCAACGCTTCGTCATGCTCGTTTCGCTCGCTGGCGGCATCGTCTACTACTCGCCTTGGCTGCTGATCGTCTTGATCATCTGCGTCGTGCCGGCCTTCCTCGTCGAAAGCCACTTCGCCTTCCTCGGCTATACCCAAGCTCACGAACTCACTTCGCAGCGCCGCCGTCTTGATTACTTCATGACCCTCGGCAGCAGCCGCGAAGCCGCCAAGGAGGTCAAAGTCTTCGGGCTCGCCCCACACTTTGAAGCCCAGTATTCCGAAGTTTCCGAAGAACTCATTCGTCGCAATCGGAATCTCGCCGCCCGGCGCCTTTCGTGGGGATCGCTCCTGGCCGTCTTCGCCTCCGCTGGCTACTACGGTAGCTACGCTTACTTGGCCTACGCCGCCTCGCA
>JBGAHE010000153.1:0-11817 GCA_044226365.1 Bryobacteraceae bacterium | reverse complement strand
CGGCCCCGCCGCCCACCTCGCCGCCGCCGTCACCCGCACCGCCGAATCCACCCAACTCCTCCGCCGCTACGAAGCCCAACTCGCCCGTCAATACCACCGCAACCTCAAGCTCCTCCGCGAACTCCAGGCCTCGCGACTCGACCTCGAACCCACCCTCGACCCTCCCCCAGAACAGGCACCCCAACAGGCACCCGAACCCGAACCCGCCCCGGCCTCCACCGCCCCCGCACCGAACGAACCCAACGCACCCGACACTCAACCCCCACCCGCCGCAACCCGCCCGACACCGAACGAACCCAAGCACCCCCAGCCGAAACAACCGCAGCCCAAACGACCCGCCGCCTAACGCGTCCCCTTCGTCCTCAACCGCTGAATCACCGGAGCCGCCGGCGAGGGAACATACTCCAAAATGGCGCCCTGCGTCCGCAGCCGCGCCGTCAACGCCGCCGGATCGATCTCCTGCACCGCCATGTTCTTCTCGATCGCCTGCTTGGCTGCCACGCCCGCCGCCTGCCCGATGATCATGTACTGCGGCTCCATGCGCATTGAGGAATAAGCCACGTGGCTGGCCGAAAAACAAACCGGCACCAGCAGGTTGCTCACCTCGTTTCGCTTCGGCAGCATCACGCGGAACGGAATCTGATACGGCTTCACGGCCACCTGCATATCGCCTTCGTTCCTGGCCAAGCCGTCGGCATCCACCACACGCTCGATGTTATGCGAGTCGCTATTGTAGGAGCCCATGCCAATGGGGTCCGGCTTGGTAAGTTCCGTCTGCAGATCCTTCTGGATTGCCACATACTCGCCCACCATGCGGCGCGCCTCGCGGATGTAGAGCTGATGCGGCCAATGGTCCGTATCCACAAACTCGTCCTTACACAACGCCCACCGGTTCATCTCCGCCTGCAAAGTGGGCGGCACTTGGGGATCGTGCGCCAGAAAGTAGAGCAGCCCGGCAATGTAATCCTTGTGCGCCTGCCAGATCTGCTCGCGCTTCGCGTACGAGGCCTCCGGATACTCCCAGCTCCCGCCAATGTAATCGGTCGACACTGCGCCCTGGTTATTCACGTCGGCCTTGCCGTTCGGCAACAAGTCGATCTTCAGCAGCGTACGCAGCGCCGGCACTTGCCCTTCGGCCTTTGTCCGCGCCTGAATCAAGCGGGCCAGCAACTCATACCGCTTCGGATCGTAGGCCGCCGGCTTCGGAAACGGCACCTGGTTCGCCGCCACGTCGGAGAAACACATGCGAAAGTTATAAGCCTGCACTTTCTTATCCGCCGAACCCGGTGGGTCGAGCTTCGTGCCCGAGACCTCCGGCAGCAGCCGATGCTGCGCGTCGTAAGCCGAAACATTCACCAGAAACTGGTGCAGCGGAGTCCGGTCCCGCACGCCGGCGAGTGGTTCCCCATACTGTGAACTACCCTCCCGCCCTACGGTGTAACTCACTCCGGCCTGCGTCATCAGGTCGCCTTCATACGAGCTATCGAGAAAGACCTTGGCGCCAAACGCCGCGCCGTTCTCCATCGCAATCTCCGTGATGCGCCGCCCGTTTTTTTTCACGCCGCCCTTCGGCAACAGACGGTGCCGCGGGAAGACAGCCACGCCCGCTTCCCGCAGCATCTCCCGGAAGATATCCTCGGCCACCTGGGGTTCGTGATACCAGGAAACGTCGTTGCCGAAACGGTTCATCGCATAATGTTTGCCGACCCGGTAATAGAATTCGAGCGCATAACCGCCAATCACTTCCTTCTTCCCGAAATCGGTGTAACGCCGCGCTCACCGCCGCGATCACGCCACCGGCCGTGCCCCCGTACACCACCACGTCGAAGTTCTGCGTCGCCGCTAGTCCGGCGACACAACCCCATAAAAAGACCGCCAATGTTTTCATGAATCGACCTACCAAAGAAGTTTCAACGCCAATTGCAAGTTACGCGGCGCATTCGCCTGGCTGCTGATAATCCCGAACGACGCGCCATTCACAGCCGTATTCGGATTGCCGAAGATCGGATGGTTCAGCGCGTTAAACGCCTCCGCCCGGAACTGCAGCCGCACCCGCTCGGAGATGGTGAAGAACTTCATCAGCGAGAAGTCCACATTCCGGCCACCCGGCCCGCGAATGCGATCCGTCAGCCGCGGCACGTCGCCGAACTCGAACGAGAGCGGCACGCGAAACGCCGACGCGTTGAAGTAGCCCGTTCCGCCCGACACGCCGCCCAATCGGCTATCGATACTGCCGCTGGTCGTTGCCGTCGCATCCGTGCCCGTAAAGCTCGGCCGCGACCCGGCAAAAGAGGGCGCGCCCGTATTCGAGAACTGCAGCGGAAAGCCGCTCTGCACCGTCAGCACGCCGTTCACCTGCCAGCCCCCCACCACCGCGTTCAGCCACGGCTTCATGTCCGCCCCGAAGGCTTTGCCCTTGCCAAACGGCAGTTCGTAGTTGCTGCTCAACACCAGGCGATGAGGAATGTCCGTCGCCACCACCGAACGCTCCAGCCGCCGGTTGAAGTCGTTCTGATACCCCGGCGTCCCCACGTCCAGAAAGCCGGTCGTCAGGTTGTTCGCGTCGCCGATGTTCTTGGACCAGGTGTAAGCCAGCAGCATCGAAAGCCCATGACTCAGGCGCCGCTGCAGCGTCACTTGTAATGCGTCATACACCGCGCTCGCCTGCCCCAGATACTGCAGACTGATCGACGTGAATTGCGGATACGCCCGCACCAGCGTCTGCCGCTGCACCGTCGACGCCGCCAACGTCCCCGCCGTGATCACACCCGCAAACGGATTCGGCACCAACTGCGTCAGATACGCCACCTGACTCTGATCGCCCTTCGCCCCGTAATACTGCAATGGCAGTGCGTTCGGATTGAAGTTCAGCGGCAACTTCACGCTATGGTTGCCCGCATAAGCCACGTTCAATAAGAACGCCCACGGCAACTCCCGCTGAATGCCGAAGTTCCACTGCTGCGTGTAGGACATCGGCGTGTCGTACGCCAGCCCGCCAATGCCGGACCCGGCCAGCGTCGCCGCCCCCAGCGCGGCGCCCGTCAGCGGAATCGTCCCGTTGGGGAACGGATTCGCCACGCTGCCCACCGGCGTTACGCCGTCAATACTCGCCACGTAATTGGTCGATACCTGGAAGCCAGGATTCGTGCTGCCGTATCCCCGCTGCGACGTCGGCAGGAAGAAGATGCCATACGCGCCCCGCACCACGGTCTTCGGCGTGATCGAGTAAGCCAGGCCGATCCGGGGCGCGAAGTTGTTGGCATCGGTCTTCCACAGTTGCCGCGGCGCTCCATTCACTCCCGAAAACACCGCCCCTCCCCGCAAAGGCAAGCCCGTCGCCTGCGCCAGCGGGCTCGCAATGTTGGGATCGAGATACGCCTGCCGGTTGAACCGCTCCGTGAAACCGGTCTCGATATCCCAACGAAGCCCGAGGTTCAACGTCAGCTTCGACGTCAGCCGCCAGTCGTCCTGAACGAATAGCGCGTGATAATACTGCTGCCGCGCCCACGTATCGCTATACCGGATCGACCCGCTCGACGCCACGCCCAGCAGCAGCGCCGCGTAGCTGTCATACGGACCCTGGCCGGCCGGCACCCCCGCCCGCGGATTCGGGCCCGTCGTATACGCCGTGTCGTAAGAGAATGTGCCTGCGCCCCCATCCAGCGACAGTTGGTTGTCGCGGAACAGCCGTCCATCCCAACCGAACTTGATCGTGTGGCCGCGCTTGATCCACGTCGCGTTCGCCGCTAGCGCGTGCGTATAGCGCGACCAGTTGCGCAAGCTGTCGTTCCCCAACGCCCGGTAGTTCGCCACATTCAGCAGCGGCACCTCGCGCACCAGTTGCTGCGCCTCGAACGAAGCCGGAAAGCCGACGCTGGTGGCGCTCGTGCTCAGCGCGTCCGGTACCACTTCGTTGCGTTGCCGGGCCAGCCCGTAGCGCAGATTCAGCACCATGCTCGGGCTCACCACGCGCACATAGTCCAGCACAAAGGTGTTCGCGCCGATGTACTGCGCATTGCCGGTGATCCCGTTCGCCCAGTCGCCCAGATGATAGGAGTCGTCACTGATGCTGTAGCGCGCAAACAGACGGTTCGCCTCATTGATGTTGTGGTCCACGCGCACATTGCCTTGCGCGTCGTTCGTGCTGATGGCTTGCGTAAAGTCGAAGTTGTTCACCACCCCGGGCCGGATCGGCAAAGGGTACAGCTTGGTGTAGCCCTGCCCGATTGCGCTCTGCCGGGACGCCGGGATCTGATTGCCGCTGAACGGGCTCCGGATGAACTGGCCGGCGTTCGCCGGATCGGGGCGGGTCGTGGCCGGATCGTACACCGGGAACGGCGCGTTCGAAAAATCGCCCGTCCGGTTCTCCGCGGCCGGCACCGTCGTCGTCACAAACCCGTACTGCCGCACCCGCGTCCCTTCGTAGCCGCCAAAGAAGAAGGTCTTGTCCTTGCCGGAATAGAGCTTCGGAATCGTCAGCGGGCCCCCCACGGTAAACCCGAACTGGTTGTAGCGCAGCGGCGTCCGGAAGTCGCTTCGCCCCGGAATCGGCGCCCGCCCGGATCGGTTCGTAAAGAAGTTGGCCGCGTTCAATTGCTCATTGCCCAGAAACTCATACGCGCTGCCGCTCAACTGATTCGTCCCGGACTTGGTCATGATGTTCAGAATGCCGCCGCTGGTCCGTCCGAACTCCGCGGCCGACGAGTTGGTTTGCACCTTGAACTCCGCCGTCACATCCACCGACGGGATGATCGCCGGCTGCCCCTGGCAGCACACCGTAATCGGCACGCCGTCCAGCAGCACCTCGTTGCTCCCCGCGATGCCGCCGTTCGCCATGAAGTTGTTGGCCCCCGCCATCTGCGCCGCCGACCGCGTCGTGTTGAGCCCCACGCCGAACGACCCCAGCGGCGTCACGCCCGGCGTCAGCGCCGCCAGAGCGAACGGGTTCCGCCCGTTCAACGGCAGATCGGCCACCTGCTTACTGCTGATCACCTGGCCCAGCGACGAAGTCTCGCTCTCAATCAGCACCCCCCGCTCGCGGACCGTGATCGCTTCGGACACCTGGCCCACCGTCAGCACCGCATCGACGCGGGCCGTCTGGTTCACATTCAGATCGAACTGCGCCGCGAAGCGCTGGAACCCGGACTTCTCCACCGTCACCCGGTAACGGCCCGGCGCCACCAGCGGGAAGACGTAAGTGCCTTCGCGATCGCTTTGGGTGGTCAGCGCGACCCCCGTGTCGACGTTCTCCAGTTTCACCGCGGTCTCCGGAATCGTGGCGGCGCCGCTATCGGTCACCCTCCCCGTCACCGTGCCGGTCGTGGTTTGGGCGATAGCGTTCCCCCAGACCATCGCCAGCAGTAGCAAGCAACAGAGCTTCTGAATCAGACGTGTTTTCATTTTGATGTCCCCTGGCCGATCGCGAACGGCGCGAGCCGGCCAACCTCGGACCTCAGACTACTCCCTTACCCCCAGCGCCTCAATCAAATTAGGGTTGCTTTACGGCGAATTCACTTGTGAAGTCGTTTGTTGTGATCATGTTTCGCGCGCGTGAATCGCATATACTCAAAAGCGAAATCGCTGGGTATGGGTGCAGGGTCGATCGCGTCAACTTGGATTCCGGCGCCGGAAATCGTTCGGCAACAAACCGAACGCATCCTGGCGAGCGAGCTATTTCGCGGCTCCCCCATCCAGTGCCGCCTCTTGCGCTACGTCATCGAACAGACCCTCGAAGGTCAGGCCGGCAGCCTGAAGGAGTACACCCTCGGCTCGGCCGTCTTCCAGCGCGGCGACTCCTTCGATCCGCGCAACGACTCCATCGTCCGCGTCCAGGTCGGCGTTCTGCGCAAGAAGCTCGCCGCCTACTATGACGGCCCCGGCGCCGCCGACGAGATGCTGATCGAAGTGCCTCGCGGGCACTATGCGCCTCACTTTACCCAGCGCCTCGTGGCTCCCCTTGTCGAGCCAGTCGAGATCAGCCCTCCGCCGGACACCAGCTTCCCCACCTGGCTCACCCTGCTGGCCGGCATCGCCTTGGGTCTGGCCGTCATGTGGATGGTGGATCGGGCCCGGTTCGCTCCCGCTCGAAGCGTCCCGGCCGCCCAGACCGTCCCGCCCGTCGAGTGGCGCGACCACCCCGTCTGGCAAGGCTTCTTCGAACCCGGCGCGTCCACCAAGCTCGTCATGGGCGTCCCGCTGATGGTCGGCTTCGGCGGCGTCCTGGTGCGGGACACCATGGTCAATCGTCCGGAGGACATCGCCCAAAGTCCACGCCTCCGCGCGATCGAAGCCGCCGAGGGCCGCAAGGGCTCACCCCAGGAACTCTACACCGGCCTCGGGGAAGCGTCCGGCATCAACGTGCTCACCCGCTTCTTTCACGGCGCCTCTCAGGACTTGCCCCTCCTGCGCAACCGCCTCACCAACTGGCAGGACCTCTCCGCCGGCAACCTGATCTTCCTCGCCTCGCTCCGCTTCCGCACCCTCGGTCAGGAACTCAACCGTCCCAGCGACTTCCGGTTCGAAGGCCTCCCCAACGGCGCCACTCTCATTCGCAACCTCAAGCCGCGGCCCGGCGAAGACTTAATCTACTCACCCCGCATGACCAATGGCGCCGAAGGCTACGACTACGCGCTCGTCACCGTCTCCCCCGGCACGCTCTCTGGCCGCCGTCTGATGACCATCGGTGGTTCACACACCTGGGGCACCGAAGGCGCCGCCGAGTACATCACCGACGCTCCCAGCCTCCGCGAACTGCGCGACCGGATCGGGACCGCCGGTAGCAGCAAATCGCCGCTGCAGATCCTGCTCAAGATCCAGGTGAAGGATAGCCAGGTCGTCTCCACCGACTACGTCACCCACCACTGGGTCAAGTAGCTCAGGACGCCCAGGGATCGTACGTCCCCACCGACCACACATGCCCCTCGAGATCCCGGCACGTGAACCCGCGCCCGCCATAGTCCTCGTCCTTGATCGGCATCACGATCTCGGCTCCCGCCGCCACGGCCTTCGCGAGCACCGCATCGGCATCCGGCACCACCAGATAAACGGACTGCGTATTCCGCCCGCCCACCTCATCCGGCTGCGTCATTAACGCCCCGTAAGGGGACGGCATTACCGACCCCAGCATGATCATGCCGCCGCCCAGCGTCAGTTGCGCGTGGGCAATCAGCCCTTCCCCGGCTGGCACCACCAGGTGCTTCTCCAGTCCGAATGCCGCGCTCAGCCACTCGATGGCCGCGGGCGCATTCCGGTATCGCAAACACGGGATCAGACTCGATTTCGCCATAAGGGCAGTTTAACGGCTTACACTGGGCGTGTGGCCCTGCTTCGCCGCTCCTCAACGACCAACACCGCCGACCTCGCCGAAACCGACGGTCTGCGGCAGGCGCTGCGCTTCTTCGCCCGCGAGCGAGCCTGGATCAACGCCCAGCATCTGGAGCTCTGCCGCATCCCAGCGCCCACCTTCTTTGAGCAGAAGCGCGCCGCCTGGATGCTCGAGCAGTTCCGCGCCATGGGCGCCGACGCCAAACTCGACCGGGCCGGCAACGTCATTTGCTTCCCCTACGGCGACCCCGGCGGCGACCTGATCGCCGTCACCGCTCACCTCGATACCGTCCTCGCCCCCCGCCAGAACGACGACATCCGCATCGGCCCGGACGGCAAGTTCTATGGCCCCGGCGTGGCCGACAATGGCGCCGGCCTCACCGCCCTGCTCGCCCTCGCGCGCGCCCTCCGCGACGAGCCCATCGACCATCTGGGCGCCGCGCGGGTGGTGCTCTGCGCCAACGTCGGCGAAGAAGGCGAAGGCAATCTCAGCGGCATGCGCTACCTCTGCCGCCAGTCCTCGCTCGCCTCGCGCCTGGCTCAGTTCATCGTCCTCGACGGCCCGGGCACCGCCCACATCACCAGCAAAGCGCTCGGCTCCCGCCGCTACGAAATCGTCCTCACCGGCCCCGGTGGCCACAGTTGGGCGGACTTTGGCGTTGCCAACCCCATCCACGCCCTCTCCCAGGTCATCGCCAGCTTCGCCTCGCTCTTCACCGTCGGCGAACCCCGCGCCAGTTTCAACTTCGGCATTGTGGAAGGCGGCGCCTCCATCAATTCCATCCCCACCGAGGCTCGCGCCAAGCTCGACCTTCGCTCCGAAAGCACCCGCCGCCTGGACGAACTCGCCGAACTGCTCACCGATTGCGTCGAACGCGCCCTCGAGATTGAGAACAGCCGCATCCCGCCCTTCCCCGGCAAGCCCCCGCGCGTCACCGCCAAGCTCCGCGAAATCGGCTTCCGCCCGGGTGGCGCGCTTCCGGCCGGGTCCGCCCTGCTCGGTGCGCTCCAGCAGGTCGACCAGTTCCTCGGCATCCGCGCCCTCCCCGATTGCGCCTCCACCGACGCCAATATCCCTCTCTCGCTCGGCCTGCCCGCCGTCTCCATCGGCGCCGGCGGCCTGGGCGGCGGCGCCCACACGCCCACCGAGTGGTACCACCCCGAACAACGCGACCTCGCCCTGCGCCGCGTTCTCCTCAGCCTGGCTCACCTGCTCCGCGAATAGATGTCTCGCGGCGACCTCGCTCTCATCATCGCCACCCTCATCTGGGGCGTCTCCTTCACCGTCGTCAAGGACGCGCTCACCGAGGTGTCGCCGCTCCTCTTCCTCGCCCTCCGCTTTTCCCTGGGCGCCGTGGTGATGGCGCTGGTACTCGCCCCGAAACTCACCCAGTACCGTTACACCGCCCGTCACCTGCGCTGGTGCGCGCTCGGCGGCGTCCTCCTCATGGCCGGCATGTCCCTCCAAACCGTCGGCCTCCGCCTCACCACCATCTCCAAGAGCGCCTTCCTCACCGGCCTCTACATCGTGTTGGTACCTTTGCTGAGTTCGCTCGTCAATCGTGTAGGTCCTCGCCTCCAAGAGTGGGTCGGGATCGCCTTCGCCACTGTCGGAATGGCCCTCATGACCATGAATGAAAATCAATGGCAAACGCCAAGTCTGGGCGACGCCCTGACCATCGGCTGCGCGGTTGTTTTCGCGGTTCAAATCATGGTTCTGGGGCAAGCCTCCCGCTCCGGTGACGCCCAACTGGCAACGTTGCTCCAGCTCACCGTCTGTGCCCTGTGCCTGGCCGGCAGCTACGCCTGGTTGGAAACGCCCCGGATCGTGTGGTCTTCGCGCGTGATTTTCGCCATACTATTGACGGGAGTCTTCGCGACCGCCGGAGCCATCGGGCTGCAGAGTTGGGCCCAGCAAACGGTTCCCGCCACGCGCGCCGCGTTGTTGTTTGCGTTGGAGCCGGTTTTCGCCGGCATCTTCGCGTGGTTTTGGGTGGGTGAAGCGATCACGCCGCGCGCCGCCGCGGGCGCCGCCCTCATTTTGGCCGGAATCCTGATCGTGGAATTGAAACCAGCCAGCTTCCTCAAACATCAATGGAAGCGGGCACGTTCGTAGTTAACGAATTCTAGAGTCTTTGAGGAGTTTGCAACACATGTTTGCGAAATTGAAGCAGCAAAAGATCTTCTCCACGAGCTTGCTCGTGTTTACCGCGTCTGTCTGCATCCTGATCGGCACCCTGGTCAGCACCTCGGTGTCCGCTAAGGAAGCCCAGACCGCCCCGGACGCTACTCCCCTGGTGATCCCGCCCATGGCGAAGGTGTCCAATGAATTTACGGAGCTCGCCAAGCGCGTCGAGCCCTCCGTCGTCTATATCCGCACCGACTACACCCCCAAGGCCGCCACCACCTCGCGCCGCATGCCGCGCAACCAGGCGCCCGATGGTGAGGACGGCGGTGACGAGGATCAGATGGATATGCTCCGCCGCTTCTTCGGCGGCCAGGGCGCCCCGCAGGTGCAGCCCCCGTCGCGCCGCATGGGCTCCGGTTCGGGCTTCGTAGTTGACCGCGCGGGCTACATCATCACCAATGATCACGTGGTGAACAAGGCGGACCACATCTACGTGAAGTTCCCCAACCAGGACACCGAATATAAGGCCAAGGTGATCGGCACCGACAAGGAAACCGACATCGCCGTGCTGAAGATCAACGCCGGCCGGCCGCTCGAACCGATCCGCATCGCCAACTCGGACGGCGTGCAGGTGGGTGACTGGGCTGTCGCCATCGGTGCTCCGTTCGGTCTTGAAACCTCGGTCACCGTCGGCATTGTGAGCGCCAAGGGCCGCGACATCAACGGCGCCGCCATGTTCCAGCGCTTCATCCAGACCGACGCCGCCATCAACCCCGGCAACTCCGGTGGTCCGCTGCTCAACCGCAACGGCGAAGTGATTGGCGTCAACACCATGATCGCCACCGAAACCGGCACCTATAACGGCATCGGCTTCGCGCTCCCGGTCAACATGGCCGCCAAGGTCTACAACAACATCATCGAGCACGGCCGCGTGGTGCGTGGCTCGGTCGGCATCACCTTCCCCAAGCAGATGAAGTCCGAAACCTTTAAGGCGCTCGGCCTCTCCGGCGGCGTGATTGTGGACTCGGTGGAGCCGGGCGGCCCCGCCGAAAAGGCCGGCATCCGCGCCGAGGACATCCTCGTCTCGATGAATGGCAAGCCCTTCAAAGATGGCGACGACCTGATGGCCCGCGTGGCCGAAGCCCCCGTCGGCACCACGGTGAAGGTGGAAGGCGAACGCCTCGACAATAAGGGCGACGCCAAGCACCTCACCTTCAACGTCACCATCGAAGACCGTCTGAAGGTCTACGCCAAGAACCCCCGCGTCGTGGGCGCCACCGAACTGCCGGAAGAGCCGGTGGTCGCGGGCTCCGCTTCCACCGCCAAGTTCGGCGTCGGCATCGCGGCCATCCCGGACGCGGATCGCGCCGAGATGAACCTCGACGACAAGCGCGGCGTCCGCGTCTCCAAGGTCGAAACCGACAGCTTCGCCGAGTCGATCGGTGTGATGCCCGGCGACGTGATCGTCTCGATCAACCGCACCCCGGTCTACAGCATCGAAGATGTCCGCAAGGTCCAGGCGACGCTCAAGACCGGCGATCCGGTGGCCTTCCGCATCCTGCGCAACCTCCAGGGTGCCCGTGGCCGCACCGGGAACTGGCAGGGTCTATATCTGTCGGGTTCGCTCCCGGCGGCTGAATAACTCCTCAACTCCACTCCAGATAACAGAAAGCCCTTCGCTCCGGCGAAGGGCTTTCTGCTTTTGCAGTCCGCTAAGGCCGGCGTCGCCGCAACTGATATCCGCCGACGCTGACGCCCGTCTCCCGATAGCCCGCCGCAATCCAGCTTTCGATCGCCGCGAACCGGTCATCGAGCCCCGTCGCATTCGGAAACACGCGCAGAAACTCCTCTCGCGTCAGCGGCAGGTAGAGCACCCATTCGGGCGGTTTCCGCTCCAGGTCCTCGAGCGTCTGCCGCTCTTCCGGACCGCCCATCATCCCCGGCGCCAAATACGAGAACCGCGCTGGATTCCGCGCTTGCGTCAGGAAGTAGAACACCGGCATGTATGGATGCACGTAGAGTCCCTCACCCGACCGCACGGCACGCATTAGCTCGCCCAGAGGCTCCACCGTTCGCACGCGCCCGACCGCCGTCGGTACCGGCTTCGCCGCCGCCCAGCCCGCCGCATAGCTCGCCAGATACAACGCGGCCATCACCACGCCCAGCACGCCCACGTACCCACCCCAGCGCAGGCGCTCGAGCAGAATCACGGTCATCCCCAAAGGCAGCGCGAAGAAGAACGCCAGGTGCATCACGTCCGCGCGGGGAAAAGCGGACACCACCATCGCCAACAGCACCAGCGCCGGATAGAGCAACTCCCGCCGCCACCAGACTCCGATCGCCGCTACCACCGGCAGGATCGCCGG
>JBGAHE010000152.1:0-11926 GCA_044226365.1 Bryobacteraceae bacterium | reverse complement strand
ATGCGGCGGCCTGCAGGCGTATCGAGCGGGAGATAGCCCTGGGCGAGCATGTTCCGCGCTTCGGCCAGAATTTCCAGGCGGCCGGGCATGCCCAGCAGGCCGGGAACCGGCTGACGGACGGTTAGGTTAAGACCGGCCTCGGGGTAAGTCCGCTGAGTCAGATACATGTGACCCGGGGTGAGCGAGCGGTAATCCGTCCACTGATAGCTGGCCGCGACCTTGGTACCGGCGACCGGGACCGTGCCGTTCAAACGCATGGTGACGTAGCTGCGTTGCGCCCGTCGCAGGGCACCGCGAATTTCGCTAGGGTCAACGACGATTAGCTCACGCTGTTCAGTACGCAGCACTCCTCCGCGTCCCACGGTCACCGAGGCAGTGAGCGAGTCACTGAGCTTTTCGGTAAAGGTGCCCGAATAGCCGGTGCGGGCGTAGCCGCCGATGTTGAAGACGGAGCTATTCGAGTTGAGGTCGGGGAGCAGATCGGCGGGCGAGAGAAGTCCGTTGGCACCCGCGGCGGTGAGCGCGCCGTTACGAATGGTTTCGCGATAGGCCGCCACCGAAACGGCGTGCGTGCCAATCACCTTGTGATAGCCGAGCTCGTAGTTCTCGGTGCGCTGCATCTGTGTGCGCCCGCCCACCAGGGTGAGGCGGGGGAACATGCCGAGTTGAGCGAGATTCTGGGTGAGGTCGGCGTGGCGGTCGTCGTGCTGTTCGAGAAGTTCGATCGGCGGCGCGCCGGAACTGAAGCCGAACTCCACCGCGCCCAGTCCGCCCAGATCGTAAGTGGCGCGGGCGTACGGACTGACGTAGTTCAGCCGCTCAATGAAGGTCACCGAGTCTAGCGAAAAGCCGTACTCCACCAGCAGTTCGTCAGTAATCTGCTTCTTTTCGGCGACCGCCAGCGACAGCGTGCGTAGCATCGGGGCGGAGCCGTTCAGGATTCCGGCGCCCGCGCGCATCGGCAGGAAGACCTGCCGCATGGTGAGCGTCACTTCCGGATTCATGAGCGCGGCATCGCCAGCGCCGCGGCGAAAGCTGGTCAGGAAGCCCGCGGTGGGCGTTCCATTCGCCGGCGAATAGCCGACGTTCCCGCTCAACCCGAGATGCGTGGTGCCGTGCAGGGAGGTGGCCATCGCGAAGGCGGTGCCCAGGTCCTGCTGGTTCGAATAGCCGGCCGATTCGCCGGCGGAGAGCTTCACCAGTCCGCGAGTATCCGTGAAGATGCTCGACTCGGGCGGCGGCAGTTGGCGGTTGGGGTCGTAGTTCGGCAGCAGCCGCAGAACGGGCCGCGTGGCGGTGGAGCCACGGAGGACCCATTTCCAATCGTCGCTCATCAGCTTGGCGGCGCCCGGGGCGGAGACAAACAGCTCCACCGAACTGAGCAGACTCGCCAAATGAATGTTCAGGAAACTGGCGCGGCCGGCCTGCACCTGAATGTTGCTCTTCACGGCCGGCACGAAGCTCGCCAGCGTGACCTTGATGCTATAGATGTCAGGATTGACCTGGTCGAACCCGAACTGGCCACGCTCGTTGGTGATGGCCCGGACAATCGGCCGGTCGTAACGGTTTAAGAGCCAAACGGTGGCACCCATCTGGACGCTGCCCGCCGCATCGGCGACCACACCCATCACGGTACCTGGAGAGAGCGAAGCAGCCGTCAGCCGGCGCAGTTCTG
The DNA here is from genome assembly GCA_044226365.1 of Bryobacteraceae bacterium. Taxonomy (GTDB): domain Bacteria; phylum Acidobacteriota; class Terriglobia; order Bryobacterales; family Bryobacteraceae; genus JALHNI01. The sequence goes on along the minus strand of JBGAHE010000152.1, from coordinate 10,251 downwards.
CGCCCTGCCCGATGGCAGCGGTGGCTCCCGCGGCAAGGAGACTGAATACGAACGGACGCAATAGATCCTTCACCGGCTACCTGCCCTCCCGTGTGGCAGGAAAAATGCAGTTTCTAGGATACCGTAAATGTGGTAGACGGGGTCAGAGTCTGGTTAGAGTTCTTATCCGTCACCTTCATCCTGAGCTGGTACTGCCCCGGCTCCAGCGACTGCAAGGGCAGCAATTTTTCGATCGTCACCTGCTTGGCCGACGACCCGACGACATCTTTTACTTCTTCGGTAAAGTCGAGTACTTTCTCGTTGGACCCGTTCCGAACCACCTCGTACACGATCGTACCGTTCGGCTTATTGGTCTTTTCATCGGGCGAGAAGTTGTAGAAGTTCACATAGATGCCCATCTTCTCGTCGCGGCGGAAGCTGCTGCTGAGGCGAGGACGGACCTTCGAAGTCCCCATGACGAACTGGCCGGCACCAATCTGCTTGGTAGGCACTTTTTCGATCATGTCGGCGAGGATCACGGAGCTCATCGCCAGGGTTTCGTCATCGAAGCGGGGCACATCGAGCGCCACTTCGAAGTTGTTCATATTGCCGCCGATGACATCCTTGGCGACCACGTTCAGCCGGTAGCGGCCCGGGGGCAGCGGCACGGCATTCTGGTAGATGGCTTTCCCCTTCGAAGCTTCGCCCAGCATTTCGGTGGGCACTTCGATCGACACGGGATGCTCAAAGACGTTCGCGACGCGGCGCGTCATGGTGGTGATGCGCGCGTAGATGTTCACCATCGCCTTCGAGAGATTCGCTTCCTGCTTGAACTGCAGATCCTTGCGCTCGAACTGAATCGTCACGTACGAATTCACCGTGGCGTTGGTCATCTTCACATAGTCCACGCGCACTTGCATGGGGAGCACATTGAAGGTGATCTTCGAGTTGACTTGCGCTTCGAGATCGCGGAACTTGATCTTCGGCGCTTTCTGCAAGTTCGCGAACTGCTGCAGACGCTCAAACTGATTCATGCGCATCGGGAGGGCTTGGTTGCCAGTGCCGAGGCGCGTGCCGTCCGTACGGCTGAAGCGGTCCGTTTTGCTCGAAAGACCCATCTGTTCGTAAAGCGTGAGACCAGCGCCCGGCACCATCATCAGGGCGTCCTTCTCGCTGGGATCCATCGTCATACGGAATTCGCCCGTCATGGTGGTGTCGACGAATTCGATCATGATGTCCTGGCCAACGCCTTCGATCCAGCGGTAGCGCCACTTTTGGAAGGGATAGGTAGACGTCGTACCGCCGCCTTCTTCGATCGGGCGCTCATAGGTGCCGCCGGAGGGATGATCCTCGAGTTCGTCGGGCGGGCCAAAGGTGATGTAGATGCGGCCGCGATCGGTTTTCCAGCCGGGGATGCCGGAAGCGAACCGCTCGTTCGTGTAAGCGATGCGGCGGTAGTGCTCTTCTTTGTATTCGTTTTCCTGGGTGTCGGGCGACGGATCGCGGCGCAGCCAGAACTGTTCGATGAACTGCTCGCGTTCTTCGTCGGTCGCCAAGCGCTTCCACGTGGTGCGCTCTTCATCCGTAATGATGTAAGTGACGTCCTCGTTCAGCCACTTGCGGAAGGGCGTTTCGAGCTCCTTGCGCAACTTCTCTTCGCGCCGCCGCTTATCCTTTTCGGAAAGGGGCTTGGCGATGGTTTCCCGTTGGCCGTTCTCTCCGGCTTTCTTGTCAGCCGCCACGGCCACGCTGGTGAGCGCGAGTCCGGTGATCAACAGTCCGAGCGCTAAATGTCGCATGTCTCGTTCTCTTCCTGGCCTTTCGTACCCAGTACGCAAAATGGCCTAGTCTGATTCTAGGCCCGTCCGCAAAAGCGCGTCAAGGCTCATTGCAAGCGAGGCAGTACCGATTTAACATTCTTTATTTTGAATCATTTAGCTGTCACGGACGGTCACAGTTGGGCTCACAGTGTGACGGATCGGCAACACTTTTTAACCTCCTGCCGGGCTATACTGAACCAAAACCTCTGGAGGATTCACAACTCGTGCGTGTTCTGGTCTGCGGCGGCGCTGGCTATATCGGAAGTCATACCGCGAAACTTTTGGCTCAGCGCGGCCATACCCCGGTGGTGTACGACGACCTCTCGTTCGGCCATGATTGGGCCGTCAAATGGGGACCGCTCGAACGCGGCGACCTGGGCGACGCCGCCCGGCTGAAAGAGGTCATTCTCCGCCATCAGATCGAAGCGGTGGTACACTTTGCCGCGTTCATCCAGGTCGGCGAGAGCGTCCAACTGCCCTCCAAGTATTACCGCAATAACTTCGTGAACACGCTGACGCTGCTCGAAACCATGGTGGAAACCGGCGTACGCGACATCATCTTCAGCTCGACCGCGGCGACGTACGGCATGCCGGAGCAGATGCCGATTCCGGAGACGGAAAAGCAACTGCCGATTAACCCTTACGGCGAGTCGAAGTTGTTTGTGGAGTACGCGTTACGCTCCTTTGCCAAGGCTTACGGGTTGCGCTGGGTGGTGTTCCGCTACTTCAATGCGGCGGGGGCGGATCCGGACGGGGAAATCGGTGAGGACCACACGCCGGAGTCCCATCTGATTCCGCTGATTATCCAGGCCGCACAGGGGAAGCGTCCGCAAATCAGCGTCTTCGGGACCGATTATCCGACCAAAGACGGCACCTGCGTGCGCGACTACATCCATATCGTGGACCTGGCCGATGCCCACATCCGTGCGCTCGATTATCTGCGCGAGGGCGGCGAGCCGCAGGCCTTTAACCTGGGAACGGGCGAAGGCTACACGGTTCGCGAGGTGATTCAGGCCGTGGAACGAGTGTCAGGCAAGCCGGTGCCGGTGGCGGAGAATCCCCGCCGCGATGGTGACTCGGCGTCGCTGGTGGCCGACGCCCGTCGCGCGCGCGAGGTCTTGGGTTGGGAGCCGAAGATGTCGAGCATCGACGAAATTGTTCACACCGCCTGGCGGTGGCATTCTCAGCCGGGCCGTTGATAATGAGGCCATGAGCATTGGCCAATCTTTCTTAGCTGAGTTCGATCATGAGATGGCGAGCACGCGAAAGCTGCTTGAGCGCCTCCCGACGGAGCATTTTGCCTTCCGGCCACATGAGAAGTCGATGACGCTCGGCGAACTGGGCAGCCATCTGGCGCATCTGAGTACCTGGGGCATCCTGACGCTGTGTCAGCCGGAACTGGATCTGGCGCCCCAAGGCGGCGCGCCGGAGCGCAACACGGTGGCGGCTGATACCGCCGAACTGGTGCGCCGTTTCGACGAGGCTCTGCCCAAATTTCGAGGAGCGCTCGAGACGTTGAGCGACGCCGAGATGTTGGCGCCGTGGAAATTGCTGCAAGGCGGGCAAGTGATTCTGACCATGCCGCGGATCGCCGTGCTGCGCAGCATGGTGATGAACCACATGGTGCATCATCGGGCGCAGTTGACCGTCTATCTGCGGCTGCTGAATCTGCCGGTGCCGGCCCTCTACGGTCCTTCGGCGGACGAGCGCTAACTACTTCTTGGGAAAGCTTGTACCGGCGGTGTAGACGTAAATGGTGTGTTCGCGCTTGGAGGCCTCGAGCTTTTCGACGGCCGTGGGCTTCCAGCCGCGGATTTCGTAGTCGTGGGAGACGATCCGGGCACCGGGGTGGAGGCTCTTTTCGAGCTTGGGGCGCAGCAGATCGTTCGAGTCGCGCAGCAGGTACAGGGTGACGACGTCGGCGGCGGCAAGGTTCACGTCCATGAGGTCGCCGTGGATGACGCTCGCCATGTCGGAAAGACCGGCCTTCTTGAGACTTTCGCGGGTGGAGTTGGCGAGGCGTTCGGATAGTTCGACGCCCACGGCTTTGACGCGATATTTCTGGGCCGCGACGATCAGAATGCGGCCATCACCACAGCCGAGGTCGTAGACGGTTTCGCCGGTCCGCAGGTTGGCGAGTTCGAGCATCCGCTCGACCACGCGTACGGGCGAGCCAACATAGGGAGCCAGGCTCTTCGGCTGCAGCGACGACATCTGCGCAGAAAGCGCTGCCGCAAAGACAACAAAACCGGATAGAGACCGCAAAAACATAGATAGACCCCAGGGACGCGTACATACCCTCATACGTGCCACTTTGAAGTCCGGTTACCGGAAGGGACGAGCGTTTACAGTCGAGGGCTATTGGCCAAGCGACGGGTTCGATGCCCGTAAGGTGCGCTGTTTTGCGATTTGCGTCACCATTTCGGACACAGAATACCATAGGTCTCGCGGACGGCTGATGGTGTACTCCACGCCCCGCAGAAACTTCACCGCGTGGCCGATCGAATCGCGCCACGGTGACGCCTGGGGCGTCAGGTTGTAGTTCATGTAGAAGACGGGCATGTTCACCGGCCCTACGCCGCGCAAGGCTTCCTGGGAGACGTTCTGTTCAAGCAGGGCCTTCGGGCCGGCGAAGATCACCGCATCGGTCTGCAGACTGGCAAGTTCCGTCTTGAGCAGCCCCTCGAGGAATTCGGTCTCGCCATGCTTATTCGCCAGACGGCCGACGTCCACCGTGCCCAGCTTGAGCGCTTCGAGCGCCTTGCCGATGGCCGGGAAGTCGATCTTCTCCGAGTTTTCCTGCTTGTAGAGAACCTTCTGGTCGTGCATGTTGAAGGCGACCACTGAAAAGCGGGCGATGCGCGGATCGCGCGAAATCGAGCGCAGGATCGAGACCAGCGCCGAGGTGTCGAACGGCTGCAGAGTCGCCGAGCGGGCGTTCTGCGGCGCGAAATTCACCAGCACCTTCACCTGGAGGCCATCCCCCGAGGTGCGCTCCACCGGCGGCTCGTCGCGGAACTGCTCCAGTTCCGTCGTCGTGATCCGCGCCGGCGGAATCATCAGGTTCATCTCTTTGTCTTTGGCCGGCAGTGAGGCTTCGGCTTCCCAGTAGTCCGAGCAGACGCGCTCGGCACGGTCGCGCATCAGCCATTCCACCTTAAACTTGCCTTCGCCCACGTCGAAGGAGCCTTCGATGAAGGCGTCGCCTTTGGCGTCTTCCTCAATCAGTGGGACGCGGAGCCGTTGAACGAAATAAGTGGGGGTGTCGGACGTCTTGCCCGCGGAGTCGATGGGCGTCACGCGGAACAGAATACTGAGGAGGTTCTCGCTGCCGGCGAGTTCCTTCATCGGCACGGTGACTTCGTAGCGGGCGTGGAACTTCAGGTCGAAACCGAGAATCGGCTTGGGATGGACCACGGCGCACGGCAGGTCGGTGCGCGGATCTCCCGCTTCCAGAACTGCTTCGTCGGTTCCCACCAGCCTGGCGTTCTTTCCTGTGTTGTTCAGGAAAATTTGCGCGTCCGCGGAACACACCGCCGCGCACATCAGAACCCGGCTCCAACCGCCGAATCGGGACAATCTGCTTGGTGTCACTCTCCCCACAGGCCTCCGATTTATATAACGTTCTACCGCCGATTGCAACGGGGCCTTACACGGCGGATTGCGCTATTATGCCGCATCTAAAAGCAGGGTCAAGAGAAATTTCAGCCCCGGATGCGTTTAGCGGGGCTATGTCATCCTATATACGGAGTTGCAGCTTCCCTTGGCCTTGATTCGCGTCGAAAATCTCGAAAAAACTTATCGGCCGGCCGCGGGGCCGGTGACGGTTTTTCGGCAACTGCAATTGAGCGTGGAACGGGGCGAGCGGGTGGCGCTGGTGGGGGCGTCGGGTGCGGGCAAGTCAACGTTGCTGCATCTGCTGGGCGGGCTGGACCGGCCGACGGCCGGGGTCGTCTCGCTCGATTCCGTCGACCTCGCTTCGCTCACCGAGCGTCAGTTGGCCGACTTCCGCAACCAGCGGATCGGCTTCGTTTGGCAGATTCCGTCGCTGCTGCCGGAGTTCACAGCGCTCGAAAACGTGATGATGCCGCTGTTGGTAAGGAGTACGGCGCCGGGCCCCGCGGCGGCGAAAGCCCGGCAAAGATTGGCCGAGGTCGGGCTCGCCGAGCGGGAAGCGCACCGGTCCGGCGAGCTTTCCGGCGGAGAGCAGCAGCGCGTGGTGCTGGCGCGGGCCCTAGTGACCGATCCTCTTTTTTTGTTCGCCGACGAACCAACCGGCAATCTTGATTACCAAACTGCCGATAAGATCGTGGAGCTGTTGGAAACTCTACACCTTCGCCATCAGTTGACGTCTGTTTACGTCACTCATAGCCGCACCTTTGCCGCCAGGTGTGATCGTGTGTTGGAATTAGAGCAAGGACGGTTGATCGAAACACCGGCGCGGCATCCCCCGAACGGCCAGTCTGGTACCAAGGTCTTCCCCCAAACGGCGGATACCGTGCAGAACCCTAAAGAGTAGAATAAGGCTAGATCCTATGTTCGAACGATATACAGAGAAGGCGCGCCGGGTGATCTTCTTCGCCCGGTATGAGGCGAGCCAGTTTGGCAGCCCGTATATTGAGACGGAGCATTTACTCCTGGGCCTCCTCCGCGAGGACAAGGCCCTGGCGAACCGGTTCCTGCGATCTCATGCGGCGATCGAATCGATCCGCAAGCAGATCGAGGCCCATACCACCATCCGCGAAAAAGTCTCCACGTCGGTCGACCTTCCGCTGAGCCACGAATGTAAGCGCGTTCTCGCTTACGCCGCTGAAGAGGCGGAGCGGCTCAATCACAAGCACATCGGCACGGAGCACCTCCTGCTGGGGCTGTTGCGTGAAGAGAAGTGCTTCGCGGCCGAGATCCTGCATGAGCGTGGCCTTCGGCTCTCGCAGGTTCGCGAAGAGATCGCGCGGGCTTCTTCGGAGAAGTCTTCGTCGAACCGTTCGAAAGAGAGCAGTCTGCTGGCCGAGTTCAGCCGCGACCTCACCCAGGCCGCGATTGACGGGCAGGTGGATCCGCTCATCGGACGCGACTACGAACTCGAGCGCGTCATCCAGATTCTCTGCCGCCGCACGAAGAACAACCCCGTGCTGATTGGCGAACCCGGCGTCGGCAAGACGGCGATCGTCGAAGGACTGGCGCAGAAGATCGCCGACGGCGATGTCCCTTCGTTCCTCGCCGACAAGCGCATCCTGGCGCTCGACCTCTCGCTGATTGTCGCCGGCACCAAGTACCGCGGCCAGTTCGAAGAACGCCTGAAGACGATCATGAAAGAGTTGATGGAGAACCAGAACGCGGTCATCTTCATCGACGAATTGCACACCCTGGTTGGCGCGGGCTCGGCGGAAGGCTCGCTCGACGCGGCCAACATCCTGAAGCCGGCACTCTCGCGCGGCGAAATTCAGTGCATCGGCGCCACCACGCCGGCTGAATATCGCAAGTCGATCGAAAAGGACCGGTCGCTTGAACGGCGCTTCCAGGCGGTGAAGGTGCCGCCGCCGAACGAATCGGACGCGATCAAGATCATGTACGGCATCAAGGAACGGTACGAGAAGTTCCACGCCGTCGCCTATACAAACGAAGCCATCGAAGCCTCGGTCTATTCCTCGAACCGCTTTATCCCGGACCGCTTCCTGCCGGATAAAGCCATCGATCTGATCGACGAAGCCGGGGCCCGCGTCAAGCTGAAGCAGACCACGCTCCCCTCGGACGTGGCCGAAATTCAGAAGCGCATCAAGTTCATCGTGCACCGGATGGAAAACGCCATTGCGAACCATGAGTTCGAAAAAGCGCGCTTCTACTCCGACGAAGAGCGCAAAGAACGCGACAATCTGCGCCAGTTGCGCGAGAAGTACAACCTCGACGACACCTCCACCGGCGTGGTGACCAAGGACGACATCGAAGACGTGGTGGCCCGTTGGACCGGCGTGCCGATGACTTCGATCAAGGAAGAGGAAATCTCCAAGCTCCTGCGCGTCGAAGAAGAGCTGCACAAGCGCGTCATCAGCCAGGACAAGGCGATCTCCGCCCTGGCGCGCGCCATTCGCCGTTCGCGGGCAGGCCTCAAGTCGCCCAAGCGGCCGGCGGGTTCGTTCCTGTTCCTTGGCCCCACGGGCGTCGGCAAAACCGAAGTCGCCCGGGCGCTGGCCGAGTTCCTCTTCGGCAGCGAAAAGAATCTCATCCGCTTCGACATGTCGGAGTTTATGGAGAAGCATTCGGTGGCCAAGCTGATCGGTTCACCTCCCGGCTATGTCGGTTACGAGGAGGGCGGCCAGCTCACCGAGCGGGTGAAGCGCAATCCGTATTCGATCATCCTGCTGGATGAAATCGAGAAGGCGCACCCGGACATCTACAACATCCTGCTGCAGGTTTTTGAAGACGGCCAGTTGACCGACGGACTCGGCAACACCGTCGACTTCAAGAACAGCATGATCATCATGACGTCGAACCTCGGCGCCCGCTTCCTCGATAAGAAGAAGGGGATCGGCTTCGACGCTCCGTCCACCACCGGCATCCCGGTGAAGGTGGAGGATCAGGTGATGGGCGAAGTGAAGCGCGCCTTCAACCCTGAGTTCCTGAACCGCCTCGACGAAGTCATTCTGTTCACCTCGCTGGTGGACGAGGATCTGATCAAGATCATCGGCCTCCAGGTGGAACAGATCAACGCCAACCTGGCGGCCAAGCAGATCCACATCCGCCTCAACAACGATGCGGCGAAGTACATCCTGGAGAAAACGTCGAGCGACCGGGCCTATGGTGCGCGTCCGTTGCGCCGGGCTCTGCAGAAGTACATCGAGGATCCGCTGTCGGACATGGTCATCCAGGGCACCCTGCCCCGTCCGAGCAATCTCGAGGTTTATCTCGGCGATGCCGGCATCTACTGCCGCCAGATCGATCCGGAGGCTCCGGCCGACGGCGAAGTGGCCGTGGGTGCGGGTGGCGCGGCGGTGGCGACCGAAGGTCTGCCGCTGTACATGTTCTCGTAAGAATCCCCCAAGCACGCAGCGCGGAAGGCCGGGTCGCTCAGGCGATCCGGCCTTCTGCTTTTCACCTCAGGACCCGGTGATCAGCGCCGCTGCGCGTTCGGCCAGCATCACGACGGCGGCGTGGGGATTGGCTCGCGGCAGCGTGGGCATCACCGACGCATCCACCACTCGCAAGCCTTCGACGCCGCGCACGCGGAGGTCCTGGTCGACCACGGTGCCGATGGCGCAGGTCCCGGCCGGGTGGTAGCAGGTGTCGAGCCGCGCGCGGACCAAGGCTTCGAGGTTGCCGGGCGGCGTGCCCACCTGGGTACCGAAACGGGCGAAGGCCGGGGCAGCCGCCAGCCGGAAGGCGGTGGCTACCCCGTCGAGCAAGGCCGGCAGGTCGGCGGGCTCGGAAAGGTATTGCGGGTCGAGGCGCGGGGCGGCCAGGGGGTCGCTCGAAGCCAGCGACAGGCGGCCCCGGCTGCGCGGATCGAGCAGTGTGGGCGCGATGGTGAAGCCATGATGCCCGGTGGGGTCGAGTCCCACGTTCGAGAGGTCGAGGGGCAGGAAGTGGTACTGCAGGTCGCCGGTGAAGGCGCCGGCTTCGGCGATGTTCGAACTCCAGGGACCGGTGCCCGCGCGCTCGAACTCCTCGCGAGCGCCCGGCGCGGCGGCGGTCAGCAGACTGACAGGTTCCGTACAGCGAAAAGGCAGAGCGACGCGTGGATGGTCGTGCAGGTTCGCCCCGACCTCCGGCTGCGCGAAGCGGACGCGAATTCCGTGTGCGCGCAATTCTTCTTCACCGCCGACACCCGAGAGCATCAGCAGCTTCGGCGACTCGATCGCGCCGGCCGCCAGCAGAATCTCGCCCGCGGTCTCGGCGTAGAGCAGATCATCGCCCACCGAGAACTCGACGCCCACCGCCTGCTGGCCGTCGAAGCGGATCCGCCGGGCGCGAGCCTGGGTGATCGTCTGCAGGCTGCGCCGGATACGAGCCGGTTCAAGATAAGCGGCAGCGGCACTCTGGCGGCGGCCGGCGACCTGGTTGACCTGGAAGAGCCCGGCGCCGAGCGGTGAAGCGCCGTTGAAGTCGTCGTTGCGGGGAAAGCCGAGCGACTCGGCGGCTTCGAGAAAGGCGAAGCTGAGCGGGTTGGGCGAGCGCAGGTCCGCCACGTTCAGCGGACCGCCCGAGCCGTGCCAGGGGCTCCCGCGCAGCGACGGGCGCTGCTGATGCTCGGCGCGCTTGAAGTAGGTGAGCGTACCGTCCGGGCACCAGTTGGGTCCCCAGGCGGCATAGTCGCTCAAGTGGCCGCGCACGTAGACCATCGCATTCAGGGCGGAGGAGCCGCCCACTACCCTGCCCCGTGGCCAGCCGATCCGGCGGCCGCCTAGGCCGGCTTGGGGCTCGGTGTAATAGGCCCAGTCGAGCATCGTACGCTGCA
>JBGAHE010000151.1:0-12065 GCA_044226365.1 Bryobacteraceae bacterium | reverse complement strand
AGGCACTGATCCCGGTCGGACTCCATCGCATGCGCCGTCAGCGCCACAATCGGCGGCGCAAACGCTCCCAGATTGTGCCGGATATGCCGCGTGGCGCTATAGCCGTCGAGAATCGGCATCTGGCAATCCATCAACACCAGGTCAAAGCCGTGGTGCCGGCACGCATCCACCGCTTCGAGGCCGTTGTTCACCACCTGCACGTTCTCGATGCCGATCTTCCGCAGCAGGCCGAGCACGATGCGCTGATTGATGGGATGGTCCTCCGCCACCAGCACTCGCGGACCGGCGCCCGCCTTGGTAACCACCGCGGCCGGCGGGGTGGCCGGCGCCGGCGCGCTGGGGGGCGTCACCGGCAGGCGCACGGTAAACGTGGAGCCTTCGCCCGGCGTACTCTCGCAGTTGATCTCGCCGCCCATCGCCTCGGTCAGGCGCCGGCAGATCGCCAAGCCCAAGCCCGTGCCGCCATAGAGCCGGGTGGTGGACGAATCCACCTGGGCGAAGTTCTGGAACAGCAGCGGCAGCTTGTCCGGCAGAATGCCGATGCCGGTGTCGCGAACCGCGAGCGTCACGTCACCCTCGCCCCAGCGCGCCGTCAGAATCACGCCGCCGGTGGCGGTGAACTTGATGGCGTTGCTCAGCAGATTCAACAGCACTTGCCGGATGCGCGCCGGGTCGCCTTCGATCCACTCCTGCACCACGCCTTCGGAAAGCACCTCGATGACGAGGCCCTTCTTGGTTGCCATCGGGCGCATCAGACTCACCAGTTCCGCCATCAGCGGCGTCAGCGATACCGGAATGCGCTCCAGTTGCAGCCGGCCGGACTCGATCTTCGAAAAGTCGAGGATGTCGTCCACCACGGCCAGCAAGGACTCGCCGGAGGTCCGCAGCGTCGTCAGCAACTCCGTCTGATTCGCGTCGAGCCCCGTGTCCGCCAGTAGTTCCGCCAACCCCAACACGCCGCTCATCGGCGTGCGCAGTTCGTGGCTCATCGTGGCCAGAAACTCCGCCTTCACCTTGGCATTCGCTTCGGCGCTGCCCTTGGCCGCTTCCAGTTCCCGCGTGCGATCGGCCACGCGTTTCTCGAGCTCCGCCGTCCGCGCCGCCTGCATCTGCGTCCGCTTGCGCCACAGCATGGTGAGCGTGGCGAGCAGCAGCACGCCCGCCGGCACGATGAACCACGCCGTTTCGTAGAAATACGGCTGAATGTCCCACGAGAGCGACGCTTCGCTCGCCCCGGTGCCGTCGGTCCAGTGACTGCGCAGACGGAAGCGGTAGTGGCCGGGGCCAAGGTTGTTGTATTGAATCGAGCGGCGATCGCCCACCGGCTGCCAGTGTGCGTCGACGCCTTCCAGCAGATACTCCACCTGAATCGCCCGGGCGCTCGAGATCGAAAACGCGTCGAAGCCGAGCCGGATGCGCGACGTCCCCGCGGCAATGCGCAATGATCCTTCGAGGCCCACCGGCGTATCGTCGGCCTGCAACTCGGTGATCAGCGGCGTAGGCCCGAAACGCGGAGCGGCGATCTTACTCGGATTGAGCAACGCCACTCCCTGCAGGGAGCCAAACAGCAAGCGACCATCCGGCAGGCGGACCGCGCCTTGGCCCCGCGACATGCCGAAGTTGACGCTATAGAGGCCGTCAGCATGGCCCAGCCGCACGTCCGGTTCGCGGCGCCCCGCCAGCCAGCGATCCGGCCGGAACCGCACCAGTCCGTTGCGCGTCGCCACCCAGCAAGCGCCGGTGGCATCGCGCTCCAGGGCAAAGATCATGTCCTGTTCCAGGCCTCGCTCGCCCCACTCGCCCTTCGCCGGATCCCAGGCCACCAGGCCGCGATTGGTGCCCACCCACAAGCGCTGCGTCTGCTCATCCCACCAGATCGCGTGGATCAGTTCGTCCAAGTGCCGCGCCGGCGGATAAGCCACCCGCGTCCCACCCGGACCCAGGTCGAAGATCTTCTGCGTATCGGCACCCCAGATACGTCCGCGCGCATCGCTCGCAAAGAGCTGCCAACTACCGTGCGGCGAGATCCGCTCGGCGCCTTCAGACCTCAAAAGTGACGGCTGCCGGTAGAGTCCGCTGGGCCGCGACACGTAAACCCGTTCGCCCACTACCCACCAGCTATAAATCGTTCCCAGCCGAGCCGCCTCTTCATCCGGCAGCCGCTCCACGCGTTCGTTCACCAGTTGAAAGCGCGCCTTGCTGCTACCGAACACCATGATGCGCGTCTGCGGGTCGCGCGCCGAGTACCACAGGTTGCCTGCGCGTACCGGATACGTGGTGCGGCTGGTGCCGCGCCACAAGGTCAGGCCCTGGTTCATCGAGTGCGTCCACAGGTCGCCGTTCTCTTCACGCAACAGCGAGTTCACGGCGTCGCCACCCAGTCCTTCGGCGCTGCCGAACGACGACACCGAGGAGTTGCGCACGCGCAACAAATCGCCGGTCACCGTCCCCACCCACAACGCGCCTTCGCGGTCTTCGAAAAGGGCAGTTACGGGCGTCTCCGCCATCTCCGGCCGCAGGCTCACCGTTTCAAACTGACCGCGGGAATAACGCAGCAGACGTCCCCGTCCGCCCAACCAGACGGCGCCTTGCGAGTCCTCGAGGATCGGCTCGTGGAAGCGATTGCCGGTGAACTCAGCGGGCAAATGCCAGGACTGCAGCTTGCGGCCGTTCCAGCACATCATGGTGTCCTTACCGCGCATCCAGACGCGGCCCTGCTGTCCCAACTGCAGACGGTCCACCGGAGCCGGAAGCCGCGTCACCAGTTCGGAGCCGCCGTGCTCGCTCCAGCGTTCCAGGTTCCCGCTGGCCGAGATCAGCCAGGCGGTCCCCTGTTCGTCGAACACCAAATGGCCGACGCTATCGTCCAGTCGCTGCCGGACCTGCCAACCGCCCCGGCGGTCGAGGTCCGTGATTCCTTCGGGTCCGCTCAGCCGGATGCCCGAGGGCATCGCGACGGCGGCCGCCCGCCAACTTGCCACGCGATATTTCGGATCCGAGGCGCGGATCATCCGGACGGGCGTCCCGTGCTGCGGGTGCGCCGCATCGGACGGGATCTGCAGCACGCTGCCGGTCACCGTCATGGCCCAGAGGTTGCCCGCCCGATCCGGCATCAGCGCCCGCAGGCTGCGATCCAGCGAATGCACCGCCGGCCAGGGAGAGGCCGCCGCGCTGACGCCGTTGAACCGCACCAGGCCGTCGGCATGGGCGATCCACAACAGGCCGTTCTTCGTCTGCGTAATCTCAGAAATCGTCTCTTCCGGGAATCCGCGTTCCCAGTTCCAGTGATCGACGACATATTGAGCGGACGGGAACACCGGCTCCAAAGCCGGCGCGCACGGGAGAGCAAACACACTCAGCCCCAGGCATCCCAACATCGCCCAGCTGACTCGGCATCCCCGCATTTCCGTAATATCGACGAAAGGGCGTCCGGCCAATAGCCGCATTCCTTTCACTAACCCTGATTATCCCGCATCACTCATAGTTGAATTCATACTGAAATCAAAAGGCTTATCCTGCTACGCTGACAGATGTGCCGGTTGAACTTTCCCAAGCGATTCAGTTCTTCCTGGTGACGCTTTCTTCGATCTTTTTCCTGGTAGACCCCTTCGCGCTGGTCCCCACGTTCCTGGCGATGACCGCCGCGGACTCCGCCCCGCACCGTCGCCTGATGGCCAAGCGCGCCGCCTATACCTGCTTTTTCCTGCTGACCGGCTTTGCCCTGGTGGGGACCTTTGTCTTCGACATCCTCGGCATCACCTTGCCCGCGTTCAAGATCGCCGGCGGCATCATCCTGCTGCTGATCGGCATCGATATGGTGCAGGCGCGCCGCCCGGCCACCAACGAAACCGCCAGCGAGGCTTCCGAAGGCTGCCAGAAAGAGGACATCGGGATTGTGCCCCTGGGAATGCCGATGCTCGCCGGGCCGGGCGCGATTTCCACCGTCATGGTCCTGATCGGCACCGCGCGCACGCCACTGAAGTTTTCCCTGGTGGTGCTGGCCCTGGCGCTGACGGCGCTTTCGGCTTATCTGATTCTGGCGGCGGCCGAGCGAGTCCGCTCGATGCTCGGCGAAACCGGCATCCACATTTTGAGCCGCATCATGGGCATGTTGCTGATGGCTCTGGCAGTGCAATTTATGGCCGATGGGTTAGCAGCGTTGGGCTTCGCGAAGTCCCTCTCTCGATAACGCAAAGCGCGTCAACGCAAGTACTGGGGGGCCTAGCGGCGCGGCGATTCCCGCTTCACGATACGCCTCCAGACTTTCGATCGCCTGATCGAGCAGCGCAAGCCGATGATAAAGCAGCTTCAACTGCTCCTCGGCATCGCCAACAGGGGGAAGGTGGGGGCGCGAGACGGACGGCATTCCTGAACAATAGCAGCGAAAGCCCACAGGGAGCAATGTCGCTGATGGGTGAGTCGGCTCACGCATTTGCGGGTATCGGGTTCGAGTTTTCCCACCCGTTTGCTAAACTCAATCAGGCACCTCCGCCAATTCTTCCCCCGCCGAGATGGAGCACCCGACCGCGTGGATTTCTTGTCTGGAATGAACCCTGAGCAGCAAGCCGCCGTAGCGCATACGGACGGTCCGCTGCTCATTCTGGCGGGTGCCGGCTCCGGGAAGACCCGGGTGATCACGCATCGGATCTGCCACCTGATCACGGCGCACCAGGTCCCGGGACCGTCCATCCTGGCCGTGACGTTCACCAATAAAGCGGCCGGGGAGATGCGCGAGCGTGTCCAAAAGCTGTTGGGTGGCTTTGAGAGCTACAACCACGCGCCGGTCCTCGCCACCTTCCATTCCTTCTGCGTGCGCCTGCTGCGCCGCGATGGCGACCGACTGGCCCCGCTGCGCCCCAACTTCACCCGCAATTTCACCATCTACGACGCGGACGACCAGCTCGGCATCATCAAGCAGGCCTTTCGCCACCTGAACATCGACGAAAAGTTCATGCAGCACCGCGCCGTGCTCTCGCGCATCTCCCATGCGAAGAACCACGGCGAAACGCCCACCGACTGGCTGAAGCAGCCAGACCCCAAGGCCAAAACCCTCTCCGCCCTCTTCGAGCGCTACGAGCGCAGCCTCATCGAAAGCAATGCCACCGACTTCGACGATCTGCTCGTGCTCACCGTTAAACTCCTGCAGCACGACGACCAGTTGCGCGAACGCTACAACCGCCAGTTCCGCTACCTGATGATCGACGAGTATCAGGACACCAACCGCACCCAGTACGACCTGATCCGCCTGCTGACCCGCACGCACTCCAATCTCGCCGTGGTCGGCGACGAGGACCAGTCCATCTACGGCTGGCGCGGCGCGGACATCCGCAACATTCTCGACTTCGAGAAGGACTACCCGAACGCCCGCGTCATTCGCCTGGAGCAGAACTACCGCTCGACACGCACCATTCTGAGCGCCGCTTCGGCCGTGGTCGCCAAGAACACACAGCGCAAAGGCAAGAACCTCTGGACCTCCTCCGGCGACGGCGCCAAAATCACGCTCTTCGAAGCCGCCACCGGGGAGCAGGAAGCCATGTACGTCGCCCAGTGCATCGAACGCGAGTTCGACCTGAACGCCAAAACCAAAATCGCCATTCTCTACCGCACCAACTCGCAATCGCGGCAGGTGGAAGAGGCGCTGCGCCGCTATGGCCGCAAGTACAACGTGGTGGGCGGCACCAGCTTCTATCAGCGCGCCGAAATCAAGGACGCTCTGTCGTACCTGAAGCTGATTACCTCGCCCGACGACTCGATGGCGCTGATGCGCGTCATCAATCAGCCGGCCCGCGGCATCGGCAAGACCACGCTCGAACAGGTGGAGCAGTACGCGCTCAACCACGGCATCAGCATGTGGGCCGCGCTCGAGCAGTTGGTGGCCGCGCATCAGTTCGGCGCCCGGGCCGACGCCGCCGTCGGCGCCTTTCTCAAGCTGATCAACGAAATGCGCGCGCAGACGGACTTGCCGCTGGACGGCATGCTGCACCACATCCTGGAGCGCACGGGCTATTACCGCATGCTCAAGGAAGCCACTTCGCCCGATAGCGAGAGCCGCCTGGCCAACCTCGAAGAACTCGTCACCGCCGCGGCCGACGCGGTGGAGCGCGGCGAGACGATCGCCGAGTTCCTGGACCATGCCGCGCTGGTGGCCCAAGCCGACGACATCGACGAAAAGGCCGCCATCACACTCATGACGATGCACAACGCCAAGGGCCTGGAGTTCCCCACGGTGTTTATCATCGGCATGGAAGAAGGGCTGTTTCCGCACTCGCGTTCGAGGGAATCGGAAGAGAATCTCGAGGAAGAGCGCCGGCTTTGCTACGTTGCCATGACGCGTGCCGAGCAGCGTTTGCACCTCTCGCACGCCCGGTTCCGCCGCCGTTTTGGCGGCGCGGCGCCGGAAATGACCATCCCGTCGCGCTTCCTGACGGAAGTGCCGCAGGAGCTGCTGGAGCGCGGAAAACCGGGCACTTACCTCGATACGCCGGTCTCGCAGGTGAACCTCGATGCGGAGCAGGTTCTGGTGCGCGAATCGGTGAGGAAGACGACCTATACCGGAAAGACTTATAATTCTGTAGAGAACATCTCGCAGTTCTTTGCGGAGCGAGGGCTGCCGGCCAAAACGCCGGCGAGTCCGCCGCCGGCTTCCCCGAGGCCGGCCGCTTCGTTCCCGCCGCCATCGGCGCGCCCGGCTGATTACCGGCCACCGGTGAACCCGGTGAAAGCTTCGGTCCCTGTTCGCCCCGCTGGCGTGCAGCCGCCTACGGCGGTTCGCCCGGCGGACGGGCAAAGCCGGTTGGGATTTTCGAGTCCGCCGCCCAATGCGGTGCGGCCGCCGGTGAAGACGAAGGGAAAAGGCTTCCGGAACGGAGGCAAGATTGTGCACCCGAAGTATGGGCGCGGCACGATCATGCGAGTGGAAGGCGACGGCGACGACGCGAAGCTGACAATTAGCTTCGCTAACGGCGGCCTCAAGAAATTAGTTGCGAAGTACGCAGGAATTGAAAGCGATTAAATGAATACGAAGACGATTGCCGATAAGCAGGAACGCAAAGTAGCCAAGCGCAAGGCTCGCAAGGCCGCTGAAGAGAAGTCCCCGTTGCAGCCCCGCCCCTCCACGGTGGCGCGCGGCTCCATGAAGAAGAAAGTGGCGAAGGCCGTTCGCGGCCAGCGTAAGCGCTAGACCTCTCGATTTTTTGGTCGCCCCAGGGCGGCGCCCGGATGGCAACTCCGGCGCCGCCCTCTTCGTGTTTCCGCTAAGGATTCGCGATGCGATGCAAGTCGAGCGACGGTGGTTCAACCGTCGTCTGGCTCAGCATCACGTGCACTTGCGCGCGGTGATGCGTCTGGTGATTGAAGAAGTGCGGCACGGCCACCAGCGCCGTCTCCTCGTAGTCAAACCCGCGGTTGTTGCGGTAAGCGAACGTGCGCGCGAAGAAAGCTTCGTCCACCTGGGCGAAGAATGCCTCGATGCGCGCGTCTTCCGCCACGCGGAGAGGTTGCAGGTCGGCGATGGCGTCGGCGAGGATCGTGTTGAGCGGCGGGGTCACTTGGCCGCCGCCCTCAAAGCGGGACATCCAGATCCGGTCGCCCAGCAGCAAGTGGTTCAGCAGCCCGTGGATGCTCCCCAGCGAGCCCGCACGCGCCTGCCGATATTCGGCATCCTCCAGCCGCGCGACCGCCGCATAGAGCCGCTCGTTGGCGATGCGGTTGTAACGGGCCATCATCTGGCAGTAGCGGGTCATCAGCGTCCCGGGGTCACCAACAGTTCGTTTTTCAGTTGCGGCGCGCGGAAGCCGAGCGGGAAACTCTCGCCGACGTAGTAGGCCTTCCACTGGTCATTGTAGTTAGCGGAGAGCGGCTGGCCGGATTGCCCGATGGTCACGTTGTTCAAGCTCGCGTCCCAGTTGGAGAGATCCGCCACGAAGCGCATCGAGGGCGCCACGCGCGGCGTGGTCTGCTTCACCGTGGTGGCCGAACCGCTCATCGGCACGGGACCAAGGCGAAAGCCCAGTAGCGAAAACGGGAACGAATTGGCCAGCGGCAGCCGCCCCAGCACGGGATGGCTTTGGGCGAACACCGTATAGGCGCCGAAGTCCCATTTGCTGACGTCCGGACCTTGCAGCTTCTCTCCAGCCTCCACGGCTTCGGAGAAGGCGCGCAGCAGCAACTGTGAGTAGTCGGCAAACCAGGTCTTGGGACGCTCGCGCAGAAGGCGCTCGACCACCGAGGTGGCGATCTCGTTCTCGTAAGCGGCGCCCAGCACCGGCGCGGCGCGTTCGCCCACGGCCTTGCGCACTTGCTGATAGATCAGCGTCACCAGCAACGGCGCCGCGGTGCCTTTCTCCATCTGGCCGTTCCAGCTTTGCAGGGCCGCGGCGGCGCCGGCCAGCTTCTGATTCTTCAAACCGCGCGCCTGGTAAGCCGCCACCACCTCTTTCGCCAGGAAGTGAGAGAAGGCCGAGTAGACGTCCTTCTGCACCGTCAGCATGCGTTCGGGCGTCCAACCCTGACCGTTGGCCAATAGGGCTTCAATCTCGCGCTGACGATACGGCGAGGCGAACTTGCCGTTGACGGCGTACGGGTAGTTGACGGGAAACGGATTCTGGTTCGCGGAGATGAGCCGTCCGCCCGGCGGGTCAAACGACTTGGGCAGTTCGTCGAACGGGATGAAGCCGTCCCACTCCTGCCCGCCGCGGCCATCGACGGGCACATCGCCGCGATGCTTCCGCCGGATCGGCAAGCGGCCGGCCGCCTGATAGCCGATGTGGCCATCGACGTCGGCATAGAGTACGTTCTGCGCGGGGCCCGTGTAGCGCGCCAGGGCGGCGCGGAACTGGTCCCAGTTGGCGGCGCGGTTGAGGTCGAGAAAGACGAACGCGAAGCGCGTGGCGTCGGCATGGGCCCATTGCAGGGCCAAGGCCTGCGCGCCGCCCGCGCGGCCCAGCGGGCGCACGCGGACAGGACCATGGCGCGTCAGCCATTGGGTGAGTACGGCCGGCTTCTCGCCCTTGATGGCAATGGCTTCCTGTTCCATCGCGGCCTGCTCGACGTGGCCGTTGAACTCGTACTGGCCGCTGCCCAGATTCATGCTCTCGGCATAGTAGTCGCTGACGTCGAAATGCAGGTTGGTCAGGCCCCAGGCGATGCGCTCGTTGTGGCCGATCACGACCATCGGCACGCCGGGTAGCGTGACGCCGGCGACGTTCAGCCCGGGCGCTTCCAGGTGCACCTGATACCAGGTGGAGGGCACCGTGAACTGCAGGTGCGGGTCATTGGCGAGCAGCGGCTTGCCGCTCTTGGTCCACTTGCCGGAGATGGCCCAGGCGTTCGACCCCAGTTGCACTTCCCCGCCCGTCCGCACCGGATAGAGCAGGTCGACCTTGTCGGCCTCGCCGACTTGCAGCAGTTCGAACTTGCGGATCTCGTCTTCGTCGGTGGCGGAAAGCGTGCGGGCCATCCGCATCCCGATGCTGAGCGTATCGACGATGGACCAGGGGCGCGGCTCGTAGCCCAACACGGTGAACTCAACCGGAAGCGACGTGCGATGGGTGTTGATGAAAGCGTTCACGCCGCGCGCATAGGCCGCCAGCACCGCGTATTCCGCGGGGGCGAGGAACTTCACCTGCGCTTCGGCAGTGCGTCGCAAGCGCCAGCGGCGCGCCTCGAGATCGTTCTCGAGTCCGGCGCGGCCGACGACTTCGGAGAGTTGGCCGGAGGCATCGCGGCGGGCCATATCCATCTGCCAAAGGCGGTCCTGCGCCATTGCGTAGCCCTGCAGATAGGCGGCGTCGTCGATTGACTGCGCTTTGATGTGGGGGACGCCGAGCGAGTCGCGCGCAATGCGGCCCGGGCCCGAAACCGCCAGTTCCACCGTGCCGGAGGTTTGCGGCAACAGGCGGTAACCGTACCAGTAAAGAACTCCCGCCACGGCCACCAGCGCCAGGACAATCAGCAGATTGATAAACTGAACAATTCGTTTCACGCGGCGAACTTTGATTGTACCGTCCGCACCTGCATGGTCTATAAGTTACTGCTGTTCGTCATCGTGACCTCCGTTAACGGCTTCTTTGCCGCAGCGGAAGTGGCATTGCTCTCCACGCGGCGCTCCCGCCTGGAGGCGCTGGCCAAGGACGGCAATCTGGGCGCTCAGGCCGCGCTCAAGCTTCTCTCGAATCCCGAGCGCTTCCTCTCGGTGGTGCAGGTAGGCATCGGCATCTGCGCGCTGGCCATGGGCCAGTTCGAAGAGATGATCACGCATCAGATCGAAGGGCTGATCGAGCCGATCGTTCCGCTGGCGGCCAAGCCCTTCATGCACGGGTTCAGCGTCCTGCTGTCGTTTTTGTTCCTGACGCTGACGCTGGTGGTGGCCGGTGAAGTGGTGCCCAAGAACATCGGCTTCGAGCGCGCCGAGAAGCTCTCGGTGCTGGCGGCGCCGATTCTCCTGGTGTTTTACCGGGCCGCCGAACCGTTCGTGTTCGTCGTGGAACGGTCCGCCGCGTGGCTCAGCAAACTGCTGGGCGCCAAGGGGCACGGCCACTCGGGCGCCCATTCTCCGGAGGAACTGAAGTTCATTGTGGGCGCGAGCCACGACGCGGGCTTGCTGCCGCCGTTCGAGCGCCAGGCGGTGGAACGGCTGCTCGACCTTGACGATTACGTGGCGCGCGAGATCATGACGCCACGCCGCGATATCGTTTCGATCCCGCTGACTTCAACGCTGGACGGCGTGCTCAAGGCGATGACCGAGAGCCAGCATTCGCGCATTCCGGTCTACGACGGCAAGCCGGAGAACCTGATGGGCATCGTGCATTTTCGCGATCTGCTCGAAGTCTGGTATCAGCGGCGCAGTGCGACGGAGAAACGCCGGGCGGTGCCGCCGTTCCAGCTGTTGCAGTATGTGCGCAAGCCGTTCGTGATTCCGGAGACCAAGCCGCTGAACCAGTTGGTGGACGAGTTCCGCAACGGGCATGCGCATATGGCGTTGGTGGTGGACGAGTTCGGCACGATCGTCGGCTTGCTGACGCTCGAAGACGTGCTCGAGCAGGTGTTCGGCGAGATCGAAGACGAGCATGATGTGCCGCGCGAACCGATCGAATGGGAAGCGGCAGTAATTGAGCTGGATGGGTCGACACCGATTCGCGACTTGGCGACGATGCACGGCATCGACCTGCCCAGCGACGCCGGCTTCGAAACGCTGGCCGGCTTTCTGCTGTTCCGCTTCGGCTACATCCCTGGGGTGCATAGCCAACTCGACGAAGGTCTGCTGCGCTTCACCGTGCTTGAGATGGACCGCAACCGCATCAAACTGGTGCGCATCGAGCGACGCGAGCCGGAGCCCGACCTGGTCTCCACCCCCACGTTGGCATAAGCGATAATGAGGCCCATGAAGACTTTCTTCGCTTTCTGTGGGCTCGCGGTGCTGGCTTTTGGCCAGTCGCCCGATGCTAAAACGCTGTCTGGCAATATCCGCCAGCGGCAGGCTCAAATTACCGGGGTCATCAAACGCAGCATCGACAAGATGCCGGAAGAACAGTTCGCGTTCAAACCGGTGGACACGGTGCGCTCGTTTGGCGAGTTGGCGTCGCATGTCTCCGAAGCACAGTATGCGTTTTGTTCGGCCGCGCTGGGCGAGAAGTCGCCGGGCGTGAAGGTGCCCGCCACCGGCACCAAGGCGGAGCTCTCAGCGGCGTTCACGGCGGCGACCGAGTATTGCGACAAGGCGTACAAAGCGTTGACGGATGCGTCGGCCGGCGAAGCGGCCAAGCTGTTTGGCGGCGACTCGACGCGGGGCGGCGTGCTGCAGTTCAACACGGCCCATCTGTTTGAGCATTACGGCAACATGGTGACCTATATGCGCATCAAGGGTGTGGTGCCGCCTTCCAGCGAACCGCGCCGTTAGACACTGCGTTAACCGAGAAAGGCGAGTCCCGCGGGGGCTCGCCTTTTTGCTTGACGGGCCATAAACTAAGTAAGAATGTCCAATCTGCTTGCCGGTAAAACGGCTCTCATCCTGGGGATCGCCAACAAGTGGTCCATCGCTTACGCTATCGCTCAGGCTTACAAGCGCG
>JBGAHE010000150.1:0-12160 GCA_044226365.1 Bryobacteraceae bacterium | reverse complement strand
TTATGAGATGAGTTCTAGCCCTCGCTCAAAGGAATTACTCGGCGAGTCCTCGCTTTTTGCATCTCTCTGGGAGACGGGAGATTGGCAGGATTACTACTCGCAGCCTCCAAAGGAGCTTAAACACGAGCATTACTCCGTTCGCTGTACCAAGCAGATCTTGAGCTGTATTTCGGTCCGCCCTGTTGCAGCGGAAGACGTCCTTGCCCTCATGGAGACGACGAGCCATGCTCCGTCTGCGACATTTAAAGCTCATGCTGAGAAGTTGTGCCGATGTTTTGGATGGCGCTTTACAGCAGATCAGGCGTCCGACGCTTTACTGGCGATACTCAAGCCAATTATCTCGTCAGAACTTGACGCGGACAAGATGGACTATCTTCTGCGCGATTCACACTTTGCTGGGGTGCATTTTGGTTTTTATAACCTTGATCGACTCTTGAGCAAAATACGCATAGCGCAAGATGAAACTGATAATCTCACGATTTGCATCGAAGAAGATGGCCTGCCAGGTTTCGAAGACTTTGTGCTCAGCCGCTTTCAGATGTATCTCAATGTTTATCATCACAAGACTGTGGTCGGCATAAAATGGCTACTGCAGAAGGCGCTAAGTGAGGTACTCGAGGGCGACGCGCTCTCCACGGTGGAGAGTTGCTTAAGAAGTCTTCGTTATTTCGAACAATTTACGGACACTTACTTTTGGGAGCTATTTCGCAGGCACGCTCGGGACAACCCTCAATCGTATTGCAACCGACCCGTGAATCGGGATCATCTTTCTCATCTAGACACGGCATTCGATCTCGGCGCGAAAGAGGTCCAAATCAAGGCCGCAAGCCTAAAGAAGAAGTACGGAGGTGAGGTGGTGGTCCAGGATCCCAGTGCGAGTTTCTCGAAACTCGAACTGGGCAAAATTCCTTATGAAGAGCTACGCGTATGGTGCCCGGGGGACGATTCGGGACAACCAACGCTGGCCTTCATCAGCCGGAAGACGAACTTCTTCACGAAGTTTCGTTCAACGCGAGTGTTTCACTTTTACGCGGAGTCCAAGCGTATGGCGGTGCAGCAAGAGTTGGATTTGCGACCCGCCATACCAGCGCAAGAGAAGGCGTCGTAGTTGGCAGTTGTTTGGACGCTGATCCGGCTCGACTACGTCTCACAACCCATGCGCCAGTGCGCCAGACGCGGCGCGCGAAGGACTTTGATGGTGATCTGAACCTTAGACATCCAAAGCCTGTGCCCTCTCGCCCTAAGCCTTCATCTCCTCAAGCTGTTTAGTCGCAATCCCCACGGGGCGGTCGATGGGGATGCCGGCGCAGGCGAGGAGGGTGGTGAGGAGGTCGCCTTGGTTGCCTTGGGTGTTGGCGTAGAAGCGGCCGGTTTTGAGGGAACCGCCGCCCTTCCCGGCGATGATGAAGGGGAGGTTCTCGCGGGTGTGCTTATTGCCGTCCTCGAGGCCGGAGCCCCACATCATGATGCAGTTGTCGAGCAGGGTGCCTTCGCCTTCCCGTAACGCGGCCATCTTCTTCACCATGTAGGCGAACTGGGCGATGTTGAATTCGGTGATGCGAGCGATTTTGCGGACCTTCTCGGGCTCATGGTTGTGATGAGTGTTCGAGTGGTGCTGGTCGTTGAAACCGAGCTCGGGATAAGACGCGCCGTTGGGGGTGGAGCCGATGTAGGTGCTGACGCGGGTGGTGTCGGTCTGGAAGGCAAGGATGTTGAGGTCGCACATGATCTGCATGTACTCGCTGCGTTTGTCGCCTTCGGGGATGCGGATTTCGAGGGGCGGGGAGTCCGTGGCGTGGCGCTTACTCGCGCGGACGCCGGCTTTCTCCAACGCCGCGTCTTTCTGACGGGCTTCGACGGCGGCGATGCGCCGTTCGACGGAGCGGACGCTGTCGAGGTACTCGTCGAGCTTGCGCTGGTCGGAGACGGGGAGGGTGCGGCGGAGGTCGCGGGCGCCGCCTAAGACGATGTCGAGCAGACTGCGATCGAGCGTGCTCAACTTCGACGTGGCCCGCGCGCTGGCCTGCTCCTGCTTGTTCAGGTCCTCTTTATTGAAGAGCCGGTAAAGGACGTTGCGCGGATTCACTTCGGCGGGAACGGCCTGGGTGGGGGAGCGGAAACTGCAGTGCGAGTAGTAGCCTTCGTTCAAGCCTTCCTGGTTTTCCTTCCAGGTTTGGGGCATGGTGGCGAGCTCAAGCGACGGCAAGGCGGTGAAGGCGCCGACGTGGTTGGCGGCGATCTGATCGGCGGAGATGGAGATGTTGATCTCGTGGCGCTTGTCGGCGGCCGGCAAGGTGGCGGTGAGCCAGGTGGAGAGTTCGAGGGCGTGGGGCGCGCCGTTGAAGGGAGCGATGGGGACGCCGGAGATGCCTTTCATCAGGAGGCACTGGTTGAGGACCGGGCGCAACGATTCGAGCGCCGGGGGCGGTGAGGTGAGAAAGCTTTCAGCGCTGGCCGGCCAGAACTGATCCATGATCACGCCGTGGGGCATGTACATGAAGCCCAGACGGACGGGAGGCTTGTCCTGAGGGCCGGCCCAGCCCAGGGAATCGAAGAGGGGCAGGCCGAGCGAGACGCCAAGGCCTTTGAGGTACGCGCGGCGGCTGGTTTGGTTCAAGGCAGCTCTGGTCATTGGGGTTTCCTCGGTTCTTCAATTCGACGGTACGTAAAGGGGTAACTGGTGACGATGCCGGTGACGACGGAGCGCATGCGGTAGCCGTCGCGGGCGAGCCCGCCCATCAGTTCGTCGACGACGACTTCGTCGTAGCCTTCGAGCTTACGGCCGAGGGCGTAGGCGAGCAGCTTTTCGACCAGGTTGCGGGCGACGTCTTCCTGACGCCGGGCGAGGATCGCCTTTAAGTCGGCGGGTCCGGAGAAACGCTGGTCGCCGGGGAGTTCGCCGGCGGAATCGATGGGCTGGCCGTTGTGATCACGGTCCCGCCAGCGGCCGATGGCGTCGAACTTTTCGAGACCGAAGCCGATGGGGTCGAGAATGCGATGGCAATTGGCGCAGACGGGATTGGTGCGATGGAGTTCGGTGCGTTGGCGGACGGTGAGATTCTGGACGGCCGCCTGATCCTGCTTGTCGAGGGCCGGGACGTCGGGCGGGGCGGCGGGCACTTGTTCGCCGAGGACCTGTTCGAGCACCCAGACGCCGCGCTTCACCGGGCTGGTGCGGTTGGGGAACGAAGTGGCGGCGAGGATGCCGGGCATGCCGAGGACGCCGCCGCGGTTGGCGTCGGTGAGGCGGACCTGGCGCATTTGGGGCCCTTGGACCGTCTTCTCCAAGCCATAGATGGCGGCGAGAGGGCCGTTCAAATAAGTGGTGTCGCTATCGACGAAGCGGATGACGTTTTCGTTGTCGCGGACGATGCTTTCGAAGAACAGGCGGACTTCGTCGTACATTGCCTGACGCAGGCCGGGGGTCATTTGGGGGAACAGGACGGGGTCGAAGACCTGGCGCTGGAGGTTGCCGACGCTGAGCCACTGGGCGCCGAAGCCATCAAAGAGGGCGCGGGAACGGCGGTCGTCGAGGAGGCGTTTCACTTGGGCCTGGAGGATGGCGGGCTCGTGCAGTTGGCCGCGGTCGGCCAGGGTGAGGAGCTGTTGGTCGGGCATGGTGGCCCAGAGGAGGTAGGAGAGGCGGGAGGCCAGTTGGTAGTCGTCGAGAGGGGTGATGCCGTTGACCGCGACGCCGGTCGAGCTCGGGGTGATGAAGAGGAACTGCGGCGAGACAAGGGCGGCCTTGAGCATCAGCTGGAGGGCCTGGGGATAGGGCAGCTTGTTACGGGTGCCGAGGTCAAAGGCGGCGAGGAGGACGTCGAGCTCGGCGTCGGTGGGAGGACGGCGGTAAGCCTGGCGGGCGAGGGAGCGGGCGGCTTGGCGCGCAGCCTCCCGGGTTCCCGTGGAGGAGGAGCCGAAGAGCCGCCGTTCGAGTTCGGCGCGGCGGGTGCGAGGCAGGGCGTTGATCTGGCGCACGACCTGATCGGCGATGGTGAGGTACTGCTCGAGTTGGAGGGAGGAAAGCGAATTGAGATAGCCTTGGCCGCTGACTTCGTCGGGCAGGCCGTCGGCGAGGGCCGGGTTGACGCCGAAGAGGTCGTGGAGGGTGTTGCCGTACTCGGTTTTGGTTAAACGGCGAATGACGAAGGGGCCGGGGTCTTTGTCGCTCAGGTACTTGAGCTTGGGCAGCCACTGGGCGAACAGCTGACGGTCTTCGTCGTCGGGCTGGGGAGCGCTTTTGGGCGGCATGTCGTGCGCCTTGACGCGGGCGTCGGCCCGCTTCCAGTGTTGGGTGAAGGCGGCGTGGCCGGGCGTTTTGAGGGCGGGTGAGAAGTTGACGCCACCGCGCGTGGGACGGCGGTTCTGGTGGCAGGGCAAGCAGTAATTGGTGATGAAGGGAGTGACCTTTTCTCGAAAGAACTGGTCGGCTTCCGCCTTGCGGGCTTCGGGGGTGGCGGCCAGGGCGGCGTCGGCGGACACCAGGCAGAAAATGAGGCAGACGGCCCACCGGACCGGCTGCTTCGAACTATGACGGGTCGCAACGGCAGCGGTCATGGTGGGGGATGCTCGTTGCCGAGTTTATCACGCGGTCCGGGCGGCTGAGGATCAGCGGCCGGCGATGGTCAACGGCGGCGGAAGGCGGCCAGGGTAAGCAAACCGCCGCCCATCAGGACGAGGGTGCCGGGTTCGGGGACGGCGGCGGTGGATGACAACGGGGCGGCGTAGTCGAAGCCGCTATCGGAGGTGATGATGGCGCCGGAAACAGCATTCAAGTTTGAGTCCAGCACCTGGACCCCGCCGAGCAGGGCGCTATGGAGAAAGTCCAGATTGACGGAACAGCCGGAATTCGTATTGCCGAGACAGTAGATGTTCCAGAAGAGCTGTTGTTGAAAACCGAAGGTACCGTTGGAGTAGGGAACGACGATGGTAGCGGAGTTGCTGACGGCGTTGGTGACGGGTGCGGGTGTGGCTTGAGGGCCGTTGAACGTGCCGGTGGCCGGCGCCGAGATATTCTCCGTGGCCGTGCATCCGGAAGCACGACAGGCGAGGGTAAGGGAAGCAATTTGAGAAGCCAGATTGTTCTTGAGAACGAAGCCGATGTCGGCAGACTGGTTGCCCGGAACCTGGGCCTGGAGGTCCAACGAACCTTCGAGCAACATCTCAAAGGAAAGAAAGCCTGAAGCAGGCCCGTTGATGTGGAGTACATCGAAGACACTCATGGTAACGCTGGAGGTGAAGCCCTGCGTGCCGCAGCCATCGGTGGCGAAACTCGAACAGACGCCGACTCCGGCGATCGCGCCGCCGATGCTTCCGGGAGAGACGCGTACCGTATAGCTATAGGAGCCATAGCGGTTGGCACTGACGTTGTCGGTAAAGGAATTCGAGCGGGTAAATTCAGTGGTGGCGGTGACGTTCGGAACGGAGACGGTGTAGCTATCGTTGATGCCGTAGGGGTTCACGGCTTCGACGGTGATACTCGCGGCATGGAGGGAGCTGACCATGACGGGAACCAGAAGTTGCTGGAGGAGGCGCATAGGAATACAGCAAATCTTAGAGTAAGTGGGCTTGTCAGGTCGTCACTCAAATGGTGTATTTCGAGGTAACCAGGCGTTGAAACATGACGAGAAGTTCTGCTTGACGGGTAGCGCCGGTTTTGCGGAGGACTCGTTTGAGATGAGTGCGGGCGGTGTGAACGGAGACGAAAGAGGCTTCGGCTACTTCTTCGACGGTAAGTCCGGCGGCCAGGCGGCAGCAGAATTGGGTCTCTGCTTCAGTAAGGCCGAAGACGCTTTGCAATAAGCGGGGGTCGGGCAGGGTAGCGCGGTCGGGATCCAGAACGCGGAGAGCGACGGCGGGACGCGAAGAGGCGGTGGTGGTTTCGCCGGGGCGCACTAACGAAGAGATTTGAACGATGAGGGGCCGTTGGTTGTCACGAGGCACGACCAAGTGCGCCGGTTCGGGAAACGGCGACTGCCCCGGATAGCCGCAGCGGTGAATGTGCCGGAGTAACTGCGGGTGAAGGCGCTTGTCGCGCAGGGTGACCGTGTGGGCGGCGTCGATGAACAGTGTTTCGCGCGAGTGGACCAAGGCCAGAGCGGCGGTGTTCATGCTCAGCGGTTGGCCGGTGCGCGAGAGGAGGAACAGGGCGTCGCGTTCCTGATCGAAGAACGAGCGGACGATGTCGTGTCCGATCTCGGCGGCCTGGATCCGGCCTTGAGCCGCGACGGCAGCCATTAAGTGCGGCAGATGCGATTCCCAGAGAGCGACTTCGTCGGCGGTCAGCGGGCCAAGCTCTTTGGGGCGGCTCATTGAATGGATGCTGAGCTGGTCCGCGCCATGCGCGAGAGCCACTCCTCCGCCATAGTGAATGCCGTGCGGCTCGAGAAACTCCTGGTAGATCCGGGTGGCTTCGAGCTGTTCGTCCGGACAAAGATTCTGGCTTAATTCGATCTTGCCTAAGCCGTAGGGAAACATATCGCGGCCCGAGACCCAGGGATCCTGATCGGCCCATTTCGTGCGCCAGGTTTCGTAGTGTTCAGGCGTGGCGACCGGACCTCCCATGGCCACGACACTTACGTCGGGGTACTTGGGAGAAATGATGGTGAGTAAAGCAACGCTAGCCCGCATGACGCGGGCGAATTCGTCGAGATAGGCATTCCAGAGCGTAGGGTCGTGGATCGTTTGGTAAATGAGAGGAAGAAATGTTTCGAGGGAAGGGGACATCGTGCGGGCCGGGGAGTCTTCTCAAAATTCGATCGACTGGGGGCCTGCCGGCGAGCAGCGAATGTCCCGATGGGTACAACTCTTGCCAACCACGCAAGTTCATCGTCGCCTGACAGTCTATAACGGTCCGGCAGCTGGCTGGTGACGAGTTAGAAGTTCAGGCCGCCGTCGATGATCATCTCGCTGCCGACCATGTAAGCGGAGTCGTCGGAGGCGAGGTAGGCGACGGCGCTGGCGACTTCGCGGGGGCGGCCGAAGCGGTGGGCGGGAACCTGGTTTTGGAGGGAGGCGGCGACGGTATCGAGTTGCTGGGCGGAGAGGCCGAGCTTGGAATAGAGCGGCGTTTCGATGGGCCCGGGGCTGACGGCATTTACGCGAATGCCGCGGCCGATCAGTTCGCCGGAGAGGGTGCGAGTGAGGGAGAGCAGGGCGGCTTTGCTGGCGCCATAGACGCTGGTGTTGGGCATGCCGAGGTGGGCGTTGATGGAGGCGTTGAGAATGATGGAAGCCGGGTTCGCGAAGACGGGGAGCAGAGCCTGGATGAGAAAGAAGGGGCCCCGGAGGTTGGTGCGGATCGTGTGGTCGAAGGCGTCGGGCGTCCAGGCTTCGAGGGGTTTGAGCTCGGCGATGCCGGCGTTGAGGAAGAGGACGTCGAGTTGTCCGAAGGCGCTCTGGATTTGGGAGGCGAGGGCGGTTTGGTCGGCGGACGAGGCATCGGCGGTCAGGCAGACGACGGCGTCGCCGAACTCCTGACGGACGGCATCGAAGGAGGAGGCGTTGCGGGCCGTGAGGGCGACGCGGGCACCTTCGGCGAGGAAGAGGCGGGCGGTTTCGAGTCCGATGCCGCTGGCGCCGCCGGTGATGAGGGCGCGTTTGCCGGTGAGTTGAGCCATGGGGAGTCTCCTTGGGGTGAGGGGCGACGGCACAACGGAGAGCGGGCCGACCCAGGTGTTCTTAGGGTAGCGGACCGGCGAGGGTGATGGCGAAGTCGTGAGGGAGGCCGCGAGTGCAGTCGAGGTAGATGGACTTGTGGGGGTCGAGATCCTGACCGGCGATGGGTAGCTGTTTCGGGGGACTCCCGGAGCGAACGCGATCTCATCTTGCTATGATCAGACCCGAGAGAGATCCTCATGCCCAACGAACTGCAGGCTCTATTGGACGCCGCAAAACGCCACACCTTCACGCCTTCTGAAAAAGAGGAGCATCGGCGTAGTTTTGCTTTTGGAAACACGAATATCGAGAACGGCAGAATCACTCGTCAGATCATCGACAAAGAAGCTGATAAGTTGCCGACGAGCCGGGAACAAACAGACCTGCCTCGATAGGGACAAGCCGTGGCAGACGACGCGAGACATAGCCACGCGTGCGATCCAGAACTCATTTCCGACCCCGACGCATTAGCGGCCGCTGAAGCTCGAAATGGCGTCAAACAAATCGACGCTGTAACGGAGATGTGGAGTATTATCTCCAAAATAACCTGCCCTTCCGCTTGCGGCCCTCGATGATCCTGAGGCTTCATCGGATTGCCCTAGATGGCATCAGTAGTTATGCAGGAAACTATCGGCCCGCAGGGGTTCAGATTCAGGGAAGCCGGCACGTGCCGGTAGGCGCACATCTCGTTCCCGAACAAATCGAGGAAATGTGCGATTACGTGAATGACGCCTGGTCCGAATCCACCCCGCTTCATGTGGCGGCCTATGTATTATGGCGGCTAAATTGGATTCACCCATTCACGGATGGCAATGGCCGCACATCGAGAGCATGCTCCTACTTGGTGCTTTGCATGCATTTGGGGCATCCGCTTTATGGGGGCGACAGTATCCCGGCGCAAATTGCGACCAACAAGACACCTTACTACCAAGCGCTCGAAGCTGCTGACGAGGCACTCCGGAGCGCTAGCGCGGGTCGCAACGTGAAAGAACTCGAGACGCTATTGGGTTCGCTCTTGACCCAACAATTAGCAGGAGTGCTACGACGTGCACGAGGAACGAAAGAAGAGAGCTAAGCACGAACCTTTCAGGCGCCGATGGATCGCGGCGATGATGTCACGCGCCACGCAAATTAGTTCTCCGAAGGGCGTTCGATGTGGTCGATGACGATGAACTCGCGGGGGCCGCGGGTGGGGGCGAGGCGGAGGCCGAGTTGTTCCTGGATCGCCGTGAAGATGGAGGGGAGACTGGTGGAGTCCGGGTTAGGGGGGAGCTGGGTGCCTTCGGCGGCGAACTCGAGGTTGATGGAGTAGCGGCCGGTGAGGCCGGTTTGGTTGAGAGCAGGGCGGTCCAGGACGAGGTTGAGAAGACTGAGGAGCTGGTCGAGGTTCGCGCCTTCGGCGACGATGGCGGGCGGGTTGAATTTGACGAGCATGCGGCAGTAGGCGGCGCCAGCGGGTGGGGGCGGAGGAGGACCGGCGAGGTCGCGGGGGAGTTCGAGGCAGGTGCCGGGGACGAAGGGCTTGAGCTTGGGTCCGCCTTTGGCGAGGGTAAGGCCGTAGACGGGCATTTGGCGAGTTTCGCGGTGGAGGCGCAGTTTGAAACGGTCTTCGAGCAGAGCTTGAAGCATGGGTCCTTGCATGAGGGCCGCGGAAGGTTGACCTTCGGCGTTGGCTTGGATCTGAAAGTGTTCGGAGCGCATCCAGGCGGGGCCGCCAACGATGGGGATGATGTTGATGAGGCCGGCACGGCCTTGGGCGAAGCGGACATAGGCACGTTGGATCAGGCCGAGGCTGCGTTCATCGACCAGGGGAGTGCAGTTGATGATGAGTCGTCCGGGGGAGGTGGGGCCGCCACCCATCAGGCGGCCCGGTTCCGCTTGGCAGGGCCGGACGGAAGCGACGTCGAAACGGGGGACGGATTGGGCGATGCCCAGGGCGATGGGGAGGGTGACCGCTGTGAGGGCGGCGGCAGCCAGCGCGAGCTTCCTGGCCAGGTTCAAGCGGCGGGAGCGTTGATTGGCGAGGATCCGGGCGACCCGGCGGTGGAGGTCTGCCCCGGTGACCCCAGCGGCGCAGGCCAGGGGGGACTCGACATAGTGCTTGCAGATGCCGAGGATGGCGTGGGCGTAGACCTGCGGTTGATGGCCTTGGCTGACCACGGTTTCGTCGCAAGCGCGCTCGCGTTCTTCGATCAGGCGGGCGCCGATCCACCAGACCGCGGGGTGAAACCAGAAGAGGGCTTCGACCAGCATGTGCAGAGCGGCGGTGAGATTGTCACGACGGCGAACGTGACACAGTTCGTGGGCGAGGACGCTTTGGAGTTGGGGCAGCGTGAGGCGTTGGAGGAGTCCGGCGGGAAGAAGGAGGACGGGCTTCCAGATGCCGACGATGCCGGGTTCGATCAGTCCGGGGGTTGAACGCACGGCGATCGGTACGGGGAGCGAGAGGGCGGTGCCGGCGCGGACGGCGGCCCGGATGGAGAACCATCCCCTTAGGCGAATGGTGACGACCACAGCGAAGCCGCAAGCCCAAAGCAGCATCGGCAGCCAGTTGGTGGGTGCGGGCGCGGCGGAGAAGTCGAGGGTTTCCGGGAAGGGTTGGGCGGTTTGCTGAGCGGCGAGCGTCAGGGCTGGGGGCGCAACGGCCGGGGGCGGCAGGTGCGTGCCGAGATCCATCAGAGGGGCGAAGGGGATGAGGAACTTGAGCGAGGCGGCGAGCCAGAGGGCATAGCGAATGGCGGCGCGGTGACGCCGGAAGGCGAGCGCGAGCAGGCCGATCGCCACGGCGAAGAGGGTGGACTGCCAGAGGTGGTTCATCATTCTGCTTTGCCTTTCTCCAATTGCTGGATGGTCTTTTCGAGTTCGCGGACATCCTCGAGGGTGAGTTTGCCGGCTTCGGCAAGTTGGGCCATCATCGGCTGAGCGCGGCCACCGAAGAAGCTGAGGATTTCGTCGAGCAGGCGGTTGCGGGCGACGTCGCGGGCGACGATGGGTTCAAAGATATGGGCGTTGCTGATCTTCCGGACCCGGCGCACGGCTTGCTTGGCTTCGAGCCGATTGACGATCGTCTGGATCGTGGTGTAGGCGGGTCTGGGGTCGGGGAAGAGCTCGTGGATTTCGCGGATGGAGCCTTTGCCGAGGGACCAGAGGGCTTCGAGGACTTGGAGGTCGAGTTTGCTGAGTTTGGGCGTCATCTACTATCTGACGGTAGATCCTACTACAGTGTAGTAATCAGCGCAAGAGCACGACCCATTTGCGTGAGAGGCGGGGTCGGTTGGGCTACTTCGGCAGTAAGCGGGCGAGGCGCTGGACGCGTTGGGGGTCGCGGGGGGCGAGGTTGTTGTTTTCGTGGGGGTCCTGGGTGAGGTCGAAGAGGAGGGGGGTGCCGGCGCGCTGCCAGCCCTGGATGTACTTGTAGGGGCCTTCGAGGACGAGGCGCCAGTCGTCCATGCCGCTGAGGACGTGGGGGCGGAGCGCGGAGCTGTGGCCGCTGAAGACGGGGCGGAGGGAGCGGCTGTCCATGTGGTCCGGGCGGGAGAGGCCGGCGTAGTCGAGGAAGGTAGCGGTAAGGTCGAGCGTGGTGGCGGGTTCGTGGAGGATGAGGCCGGGTTTAACGCCGGGTCCGTGGGCGATAAGGGGGACGCCGGCGGAGGCCTGGTAAGGGTGGCGTTTGTTCCAGAGGTTGTGATCGCCGAGCATTTCGCCGTGGTCGCTGGCGAAGACGATGAGGGTGTTGGCGGCTTCGCCGCGCTGTTTGACTTTAGCGACGAAGTCACCGACCAGGCGATCGATGTTCTCGATCATGGCGGCGTAGTTCTGCCGGACGAGCTGGTGCTGGGCGGGGGTGAATTCGGTGGAGCGGTTCGGGGCCGGAAACTGGACGCCGCGCCAGCGTTTTTCCATGCGGGCGGTGATGTCCCAGGGGTCGTGGGGACCGTTGAAGTTGACCTGGAGGAACCAGGGCTTGCCGTGGGGGGCGGCGTCGAGAAGGGCGAGGCCGTTGCGGGCGATCCAGTTGTCGCCGTAGGAGACGTCAGGGAGAGGCGTCGGGAAGGTGTCGACTTTGCTTTTGCGGCGTTCGTAGTCTTCCACGTGGGCATGGGCGAGGCCGAGGCCATCGAGGTAGGCGAGAAACGGACCTTGGGAACGGCCGGCCTGGGTGAAGGCGCGGGTGCCGTCGTGTTTGCCTTCGTTATCGATGCCGTCGGAGAAGCCCCAGTCGCGGATGAGGCGCTGGCCGTCGAGGCCCCAGTCGAGTTCGGGCTTGTGGAGGTCGAATTTACCGCAGCCCATGACGTGGTAGCCGGCGGAGCGGAGGAGCTGGTAGACGGTGGGTTGATCGAGGGGGTAGTTCTCGCGGTTGGAGGGGACGCGGCAGCGGTCGTATTCGAGGCCGGAGGCGAGGCAGGCGCGGGCGGGGGCGCAGAGGGGAGCCGGGGTGACGGCGCGGGTGAAGCGAATGCCTTGGGCGGCGAGGCGTTTGAGGTGGGGGGTGCGGACGGGG
>JBGAHE010000149.1:0-12187 GCA_044226365.1 Bryobacteraceae bacterium | reverse complement strand
AAATGCTGGCTGAGCACTTGGCGAATCCCCGGCGCCTCGTACTCGAACGCCTTCACCTGGCTCCACAGATCGCCTTCGCGCAGGTAAGCATAGTCCTGGCCGACCGCGTTCTTCACCATGTCCTCGTTCACCACGCGGATGAAGTAGCGGCGATACTGCTCGGCCGCTTCGGCGAAGTGCCGATGCTGGTCAAAGTCGGTCCCCGCCAAGGCCATCGAGAGCGACCGCACGCTCATCAGCGGGGCGAGGGCTCCGGCCGTTTCCTGAAAGCGGATCTGCCGCTCGAACTGGGACCACAGGCGCGCGTAGTGCTCGTCAAAAACTTCATCGCCATGCTCTTCGCCGGCCATCAACGCCAGTGCGGCAAAGCTCACCGGCAGATCCTCCACGCGTTCCACGCCGTATTGGTTCAGCACTTTTTCCCGCAATTCTTTTGCTCGCGCCTGGGAAGCCGAATGGGGATCCAGGCCGCGATTTAAGTCGTTCAGCACGGCTTGCGAAAACTCGAAGGCCGACGGCGTGGGGTAGGCGCGCTTCGAAAGATCGGCCACCGCGCGCGGCGCGATCAGACAGTTCGCGATCCAGAAGGCGAGCAGGATCAGCAGCGACGCCCGCGAAGTCCGCGCCCAGGCCGACACCGCCAGCGACAGGCCGACAAAGATCGCGAAATAGAGTAAGTAGAATGAGGCGAACAGCAGAATCCGCCCCCAGTCGGCCTGACCGCCCGCCAGGGTCAACGCCGTGGCCCCCAGCAACGCCGCCGGCACCAGCAGGATTCCTAGGCCGCCCGCCACGCCCAACGCTTTACCCGCTGCTAGGTCCGCTGGCTTCACTCCCAGGCTGAGTAACTGCCGCAGGGTGCCGCTTTCTCGCTCTCCCGTAAACGCCGCGAACGTGAACAGCACAATCAACAGCGGGATTAGAATCTTCAAGACGGTTGACGCGGTCAGTTCGCCGAAGCGCGACAGTGAGTTGGCATCCTGCGCGGGGCGGTACTTAAAGTCGTTCTGCTTGTGGGCTTCGAGCCAAACCGCCACGCCGGTGTACGGATCCACGCCGCGATCCACCAGCGAAAGCGGCATCTTCGGTTTGAAGGCATAAACACCGTAATGCGCGGCCGAATGCGGATTCTTCTTCCCCTGCGTCAACCAGTTCTGGCGCGTTTGTTGCCGTGCCGTCGAGTGCTGTCGTTCAAGCTCGCGGTACTGTTGCCAGCCGACGCCGAGCGAAAGCAACAGCAGGGCCAGAATTAAGCCGCCGGCCCAGCGGAAGCGCTCGTCGCGAAACATTTCCAGAATTTCTTTGCGCGCGATCACCCTAATCATGCATGTGCCTCAGATAGAGCTGTTCGAGGTCCGCGTGGCCGATCTCGCTGGTCGCCAGCGATTCCACCATGCGCCCGTGCTTCATGATGCCCACCCGCGTGCCGCTCTCCTTGGCCCGGAACAGATCGTGCGTCGCCATCAGGATCGCCACGCCGCGCCCGCTCAACGTTCGCAGCAGTTCACTGAACTCGTTCGAAGCCTTCGGATCGAGCCCTGAAGTGGGCTCATCCAGCAGCAACGCCTTCGCCTGTTTGGCCAGCGCAATGGCGATGCCGATCTTCTGCCGCATGCCTTTCGAGTAACCGCCCACCCGGCGGCCAGCAGCTTCCGCGCTCAAACCGGCTTGTTCGAGGAACTGGCGCAACGCCGCCGTCGAGTAGGGCGGTAAACCGCTCAACGCGGCGAAATACTCAAGATTTTCGAGCCCGGTGAGGTTCGGATACAGCATCACCGTCTCAGGGATGTACGCCAAGTGACGCTTGCTTTCGAGGGGGTGGTCCGCCACGTTGAGCCCGTTCACCGTCGCCGTGCCCGACGTCGCGGTGACAAAGTTGAGGAACAGATTGATCGTCGTCGTCTTGCCAGCGCCGTTGGCGCCCAAGAGACAAAACACCTCGCCAGGGTCGATCCGCAAGTTCAACTGCTTGAGCGCCTCGTGGGCGCCGTAGGACTTCGAAAGCTCAACCGCCTCCAGCATGTCGTTGATGATATCTAAATCTCATTAAGAGGCGCAAGCTATTTTTTCCGCCACGTGTACCGCACCGGATCGAAGTCGTAGGCCGGCCGCTCCGGCGCGGACTTCGCATCCCGCTTCGGCATCCAACGCGCCAGTTTCGCTTTCAGCCGCGTGTAGCGGGGTTGGCTCGCCAGATTCTCCCACTCGTTTGGATCCGCGTGACGGTCATAGAGTTCTTCGCTCCCATCGCGATAACGCGTGTACCGCCAGCGCTCGTCGCGCACCGAATGATTGCCCTCCAGATAGGTCGACACCGTCGGCGGACGCTTCGCTTGCGAGTTCCGCAGCAACGACTCGAGGCTATGTCCCTCGAGCTCCTTCCGCTTCGGCAAGTTACATAAATCGATCAACGTCGGGTAGATATCGAGTAAGTTGACCGGCTGCTGCCGAGTCACGCCCGGCTCCCGGATACCGGCGCCGGCCCAGATCATCGGCACGTGCGTCGAGCGTTCCCACAACGTACTCTTATGCCAATGCTGCTTCTCGCCTAAGTGCCAGCCATTGTCTGACCAGAACACGATCACCGTATTTTTCGCATAGGCGCTCGCGTCCAGCGCATTCAGCATCTCGCCGATCATCGCATCGGCGAACGAGATACTCGCCAGATACGCGCGGATTGCCTCCTTCCACTTATTCTCTTTTACGATGCGCGTATGCTCTTCGCGCCGGAAGGCGGCCATCTCCTGCGCTGCCGCCGGCAGATCGTTCAGGTCGTCGTCTTTGATCGGCGGCAGCCGGATTTCCGAAGGCGGATACAGATCGAAGTAACTCTGCGGCGCGAACATCGGAATGTGCGGATGGAACAAGCCGATCGCCAGGAAGAACGGTTTCGTCATCGTGCGCTTCAGAAATTGCTGACCGAAGCGGATAGCTTTCCAGTCGCCGTACTCACGTTCGGGCTTACTCAGGACGCCCCAGTCGAATTCGCCTTGGAAATTCTTCAGGCCGTTGAAGGGATGGCCAGGCGGATTCGGCACCTTCTTCACCCAGGGATAGAAGTCCAGCCGGCGATACCAGTTATCGTCAAATTCCTGTAACTGAAACTCATCCCACTGGTCCGGCGGGTTATGACCCACCACATGATGAAACACCTTGCCCGCGCCGGCCACATGGTAGCCGTTCGCCTTGAAGTGCTGCGGAATGCTGACGGCCTGCGGCAACACCGGACGCCACCATTGGTCGTTGTTGTAGATGCCCGTCGTCGAAGGACGCATGCCGGTGAATAGGGCCGTGCGCGACGGATTGCAGAGCGGGGAAGCGCAGTGGGTATTGGAGAAAAGCACCCCGCGTTGCGCCAGCCGGTCGAGATTCGGCGTCTTCACACCTGGATAGCCCCGCAAGCAGCCAATCCAGTCGTTCAAGTCGTCCACGCAAAGAAACAGTACATTGGGCCGCTGCGTGGCGGCGGAGGCGCCGGCGCCCAGCGCCGTGCCCAGAAAATGTCGTCGATTGATCATGGAGTCCTCAAGCTATGCCGGGCGTCCCGTGGGAGGGCGGCGGCTGGGCCCTTCGTAAGGGCATCGTTTCTCCCACGCGGTCCAATCCATTTTGATGCCAAGCCCGGGTCCCGTGGGCGGCGTGATGTGGCCGGCTTTCTGACGCGGATAAGTGCCCTGCGTCAGCTCAGTAAACACCTGGTCGTGCACCGCGTCCCACTCCTGCATCAGGAAATTACGGCAGGAGTTCATTGCGTGTAGCGACGCCACATGGGCCACGGGGCCGTACCACATGTGCGGCGAGATCTCGACGCCCTCCACGTCGCCCAACTGCGCAATGCGCCGAATCTCGCTGATGCCGCCGCAGTGAATCACGTCCGGCTGAATGATCCGCGCGCCGCGATTGTGCAGCAGCGTCCGGAACTCGTGCCGGCTCACCAGACCCTCTCCTGTGGCAATTGGGATAGGGCTGCCCGCCGCCACGTCGCCCAAGGCATGCGAGCTTTCGCGCCACACCGGCTCTTCGAGAAACAGCACGCGATACGGCGCCAGCGCGCGAGCCAGTTCAATGGCCGTGCGCACGTTGAACGTCTCGGCCAATTCGAGGGCGATATCAAAGTCCGGACCGGCCGCTTCGCGTACGGCCTTCACTTCAGCCACCGTGCGCTCCAGGCGTTGCCATTCGCTACCTCCGCGAAAGACGATCCACTTCACCGCGGTCCAGCCTTCGGCTTTGGTTTTGCGCGCCAGTTCGCCCAATGCCGCCGGCGTCCGCGGACTGACATCCTGGCTCCAATGGCTGTAATAAACGCGCAGCGGCTTGGCGTGCGACGATCCCAACAAGCGCCACACCGGCACGCCCAGGCGTTGCGCTTCCAGATCCCACAGTGCTATGTCGAGTGCCGCCAACGCCGTGTTCATCACTGACCCATCGCGCCAACGCGACAGCGTGTAATAGGCGCGATTCCAGTGATCCTCAATGCCCGCCGGATCCTGCCCTATGAAATACGGTTCCAGCCACCGGATCGCCTGCTCCACGATGTCGACCCGGCCAGGCAGGGAACCTTCCCCTAGACCCACCAGGCCCGCATCGGTCTGGACCTCGAGAAACAGCAAATCGCGCCTCGAGAGCGAGAACTTCCGTACCCGGAACCCGGTAATCTTCGCTGGGGCTCCCCAGGCGCGAGCCAAAGGGGCGAGAGCGAACAGAGCACGGCGGCGCATCAGCCGAATATATCGCGTTCACGCGCGATCCTCACCCTGCGCCCTCCGCATCCGGACATTCCTGCCGGCAGCCTCTAGGCAATTGGTACAACGAAAGTAGACGACAGTGCGTTGGCACCCATGGCCGCTGTGCTGCCAACTGTGAGGACCCCGAAATCCGTGCACGACGAATCTCTCGATCTCGCCGCCCACTATCTGCGAGAAACCGACGCCTTGCTGGTCACGGCGGGCGCCGGCATGGGTGTCGATTCCGGCTTGCCGGACTTCCGCGGCAACGAAGGGTTCTGGCGCGCCTACCCCGCCTTGGCCGAAGCCGGGCTCGAGTTCACACGCATCGCCTCTCCCCATGCCTTTCGCACCC
Source organism: Bryobacteraceae bacterium (assembly GCA_044226365.1). Classification (GTDB taxonomy): domain Bacteria; phylum Acidobacteriota; class Terriglobia; order Bryobacterales; family Bryobacteraceae; genus JALHNI01. Next base: position 7,105 of record JBGAHE010000149.1, on the reverse strand, counting down.
AGCCCGAAGTGGCCTGGGGCTTCTACGGCCACCGACTGGCTCTCTACCGCGCCACCCGTCCGCATGCCGGCTTCGCCTGGCTGCGGAGCCGGGGCAGGGTGCAAGTCTTCACCAGCAATGTGGACGGTCAGTTTCAAGTCGCCGGCTTCGCATCCGACGCGATCGTCGAATGCCACGGGTCGATCCATCACCTGCAATGTCTCAATCGCTGCACCGACGCCATCTGGAGCGCGAAAGACTTTGCGCCCGATGTCGACCCCGCCACCTGCCGTCTGCGCAACGCCATGCCGCGCTGCCCGCACTGCGGCAGTCTGGCTCGCCCCAACATCCTCATGTTCAGCGATGGTGAATGGATCTCGCGCCGTTCTGACGAGCAGGCGGCTCGCATGGAGCATTGGCTTGCAAAGGCGGCTCGGCTGACGGTGGTGGAGATCGGCGCCTGCACCTCAATCCCATGGGTACGGCACATCGGCGAGCGTCTGGTGCGGCAGCGAAAGGCACGCTTGGTGCGCATCAATCCGCGCGAACCGCAAGTGCCTCAGGGAGAAACCGTCGGCCTCGCGCTCACCGGCCGCGAGGCCCTGGAAGAATTGGCGGCGCGCTTGGACTAAGTCCTTGCAATCACTTGCGTATTGGCGATCTTGTCGCCAAAGCGCTGACCCTGCGTGATGAACATCACAAGTTCGAGGACGAAGACCACCGTGGCCAGCGCCGGCCCAGCGATCACGCCCAGGAACGGAATCATCGATATCAACGACGGCACCGCGAAGGGGACGTTCCGCAGAATTAATTGCTGATCCGTGGGGCGCCCACCGTTCATATCGACGACGTCGAGGTTCAGCGCTTTCTTGCCCAGGCTGGGACGCACCAGGTCCCGGCAGAGCCAGTAGGCGACGGCTAGCAGCCCCGCCAGGATGCCGACGAACGGAATCAATGCCACCATTCCCAGCGGGATACTGATCAGGATGTCGATGATAAGGGCTCCGATCCGGGGTCCGATCTCAGCTTTTTTCATGGTGGTATCGATAGTACCGGAACCTGCCCGGAAAGAACAGGGTCTTTAGCGGCGCAATTGGCTGACGGTGGCGGTCGTGGGGCTTTTTTCAGAATCCTTGTTATCCTTCGAGTCCTTGCGGTCCTTGTCGCGGCTGAAGTGCGGCTTATCGCGGGTGCCATCGATCTTGATATAGACGAAGGTTCCGGCGCCATTCTTGGCGAAGAACCGATCCACCGGCTTCAGCGCCCAGCGCTTCCAACCCGTCTGCGTCTGCGACAGTTTGGCCTGCAAGCGCAGCGCGCCGCGGAAATCGATCTGTTCGTCGGCGAAGGTATACTTGCCCGCTAAGTCGAGATCGGCGCCGGGGATGTTCACGCCGAGGGTCGGGAATTCGATCACGCCGTTCGCCATCTTGAACTCGCCAGCGATGTTGGCGCGCACTTCGTCCACCGTCGGATCCTTCGGCCGCCCCTGCGCCTTGCTGCTCATCTCATCCACTTTGTCTTGCACGGTGGTGCTGGTGAAGTCGCCATTCTCGAGAATGAACGTGCCGGAGAGTTGCAGCTTGTCCGCGGGTTCGGCTTTGCCGGGAGGCAGCACCATTTTCACCTTTAACGCGATCGGCCCCTTCATCATCACCGGACCCTTCATCGCCAAGCGCATCAGGTCTTCAATATGACCTTCGCGGAATTTCACGTCGAGGTCCACCGTTTTCCCGGCTTCGCCGCGGCCGCGCACCACGCCGCCACGGGCGACGAAGCGCGTGCGCCCCAGAGTCGCTTCCACCGGCTCGAGCAGCGTATTCCCGTTGCCGCCATCGATGATCGCGTGATAGGTCGTCCGCAGGTCCACGGGATTGCCGGACATCGTCAGCCGGAAGTCCGGCACGCGGGTTTCGCCGTCGGCCACAATGTGGTCGATCTGTCCCGCGAACTTGCCCGTCGAGTTTAGATGGCCGGCGATGCCTTTAAACACGCTGAGGTCGGCGTTTTTGAAGTCGTACACGCCATCGAGCGGCGTTTCGCTTGGCTCCTCGGCCACCCACGGACCAAAGTGTCCATTCGAGAGAATCAGCCCCGGCGGCTTCGGGTTCGTCAGTTCGGCAACGTAGGACATTGCCAGGCCCGGCCCCGCCGACGTCAGGCGCAGCTTACGGATATCGAACTCGAGCGGCTCTTTATCGGCATCGCGCGGCAGAATCGTCAGTTTGGTTCCATCGCACACCACCGTGTCCAGAATCACCCAGATCTTGTTGCCATCGGCGTCCACCGCTGGCGGTTTCGGCACGGGCATATTCTTTTCGGCGCGCAGGTCCTTCACGGGCTTGTTGATCGGAGCCTTGGGGCGCGGCGGCACCGTAATGTTCAATCCTTCCACGCGCACCAACTCGGCGCGATAAGGCTTGGTCAGCAAGGAGTTCAGTTCCACCTGAAAGGTGAATTTGTTGAGCGCGATCAACGGCGGCAAATCCCGGCGATGCTTATGCCACAGCTTCACGTTTTGCCCGGTGACGTGCGCCTGCACGCCCTTGCCGGCTTTCAAAAGCACGATCATCGGAGACTTCATCGCGATGCTGACGTCGAGCCCGCCGATCTCGACGTCGGAGTCGAACTGTTTCTCCAGGTACTCGATCGTTTGCGCTCGAATCAACGGCTCGATGCGGCCGGCCATCACGCGGGCGGCGATAAAGAGGCCCAGGAAGAGAAGAGCGGCGGTGATGCCCAGTCCGATGAGTACTTTTTTCAGCATGCGTAAATTAGTTTGCAAGTTAAGCGCCATTCATTCGCCACCAGTATTTGCAATGGGTTGCGGGCTTCGTGAGTCGCATTAACGGCAAATTATGCTTTGATGAAACATGCGCTTTCTGCTCGTGCTCCTGCTGATCGCGCCAGCTGCTTCCGCTTTCAAGTGCGTGGTGCTGGCTGCGGACTGGTGCGAGCTTCCCGATGAGCGACAACCCATCTTTGTTGGCACCGTTCTCGAAGTGCGTCCTCCCAAGCTCGTCAGTTACCTGAAGGAGCGCCTTACCTCATCGGAATTTGCGCGCTGGGAACAACACGAGCTGCGTCTCGGCATTGACCGCTGGAAGACTCTCCTGGCCCCGCTCACTCCTCGTTCGGCCTGGGAGGAACTGGCTCGCTTAGAGGACGATCAACTGGATGAGTTTCTCGAGACCATCGTCCCCCGGGACTGGCGGTTGTTCTCCGCTCGTGTCCGCGTCGACGAAACGCTTTCCGGACCTGCGGCCTCCGAACGTACTCTTTGGTGGGAGGGTGACGGTTGCGGTGCCTGGTTGGAAACGGGACTGCGGGCCTTGTTCTTCCCGAGTGTGGACGGCGACGGACGCTGGTTTCACCGCGCATGTTCTGCGACGCGTGAGCTCACTTCCGACGATGACGAACAGCTCGCCTGGCTGCGCGAGGCGAAGGGCGGCGCCTGGCGAACCAGTCTGACGGGTGCCATCCCCAACGCGGTGCAGGTAGAGTTGCGGTCCGGCTCCCGAAGCTACATGGCTCCAGCCGATGCTCAAGGCCGGTTTCGCTTTCACGACCTGGTACCGGATGACTATCAACTTCTGGCTTTGACCCCGGGTGCCGAATACGCCAATTTGCCTCGAAAGATCTCTTTGCGGGGCCGCTGTCAAACGGGTTTTGCCATTCCAAGACCTCCGGCGAAGTAACAGCTCGCACTGTTCTCACCGGCGTGGCGCTGTGTCATAATTGGCGCAACTTAAACTGAAGGAGTGGCTAGGATGAAAAAGCATCTTGCGCCTCTGTTTTTCACGGGTCTGCTGATGGCTCAGGGACAAGGTTCGGGTCCGGCAGCCGAGACGGGGAATAATACGGCCGGTGCGCCGACGGGCAGTGTTGGCGGAGGGGCGACCACTTCGCCGTTTCCTGGACGCACACCCACCACCCCCAATCCGAACGATCGCATGCAGTTCCCGGACATGGGTCCGCGCCCTATTTTTATCTCCGGCAAAGTGATGATGGACGACGGCACGCCGCCGCCCGAGACCGTGGTGATCGAGCGGATTTGCAGCGGTAATTCGCCGCGTCCGGAGGGCTACACCGACAGCAAGGGCCACTTCAGTTTTGAGCTGGGCCGCAATCAGTCCATGATGGCCGACGCCAGCTACAGCGGCGGCTCGGACGATCCCTTCGGCAACGCCGGTGGCGCCCCCGGCCGCTCGTCCTCGGGCAATCGTATGCCTGGCATGGCCGGAGGCGGCAGCCAAGTCACCGAACGCGACCTGATGGGCTGCGAGCTCCGCGCCTCGCTCGCAGGCTACCGCTCGGACGTGGTGCAACTCGCGGGCCGCAAGACGCTCGACAACCCGAACGTCGGGACGATCATCCTGCACCGCCGCGCGAACGTGGAAGGCTACACCACCAGCGGCACCTCACTCCTGGCGCCGAAGGAAGCGAGGAAGTCGTACGAGAAAGCGATCAAGCTCGCCAAGAGTAAGAAGCCGGCCGAAGCGCAGAAAGAACTGGAAGCGGCCGTCGCCGCGTATCCGAAGTATGCAGCTGCCTGGTACGAATTGGGTTTGATTCGCGAGCGCGAGAACAAGCTCGCCGAGGCGACCGAGGCGTACGGCAAGTCGGTTGAGGCCGATGGAAAATTCATCAAGCCTTACATTCAAATGGCCGGCCTCTATGCGCGTGAGCAGAAGTGGAAGGAAGTATCGGATACGTCTGAGAAAGCCATCAAGCTGAATCCGTACGACTTCCCAGCTGCCTACTTCTACCACTCCATTGCCAGCATCAACCTGCAGGATTTGGATGCGGCGGAGAAGTCGGCTCGCGAAGGGCTCAAGCTCGACAGCCACAACCGGATCCCCAAACTCACCCATGTCCTCGGCGTCGTACTGGCTCAGAAGCAGGATTTCAACGGAGCGGCCGAAAATATGAAGCTCTACTTGAAGTTGGCCCCAAATGCTCCTGATGCAGAAGCAGTTCGCAGGCAGCTGGCTCAAGTGGAAGGCAGCTTGGCCCAAGCTAGCGGTCCGAAGACCGCTCAGTAGCTAGTCAACGTAGAGAAAATCGTTCGAATTCAACAGAATTCGACACATTGCTTCAAGTTTTTCCGGAGAGGTGTTGAGTTTTCGCACTTCTTCAGCCGTGGCGGGACGATTCAGGATCAACTCGAAGGCTTGGCGAATCTGGCTCGGCCGATCTCCCGTGAGGCGTTTGGCGACGAATGCCGCCTCCTCGTGTAGCATCTCTCCGTTCATTAGCGAGAGCGCCTGCAGAGGCGTGGTGGTGGCGCTGCGGCGATCGCAGCTCTCGCTGAAGACGGTCGCATCGAAAGCAGCCATCATCGGTAGCGGCATCGAGCGGCGTTGAAAAGTGTAGATTGACCGGCGCCGCAAATCCGTTTCGCGCTCGTTCGGTTCCCACATGGCGGCGCCCCCGCGGCCATAGCGGGCAAAGTCGGCGAGGTCGGCCGGCAGATTGGGGAAGACGGAAGGCCCGCCGCGTTCCGGATTCAGCCGCCCACTCATCAGCAGAATGCCGTCGCGAATTTCCTCAGCCGAGAGGCGGCGCCGGTTGAAGTGCCACAAGAGGTGATTCTCGGGGTCCGCCGCGGCGGCCTGTGGATTTTCTGTGGATTGTTGATATGCAGCGGAAGTCAACAGAAGGCGGTGCATCTGCTTGATGCTCCAACCGTTTTCGATGAAGGCGTGCGAAAGCCAATCGAGCAGCTCTGGGTGCGTGGGTCGCTCGCCATTGACGCCGAAGTCGGAGGGGGTGGCGACGATGCCGCGGCCGAAATGGTGCTGCCAGATGCGGTTCACCATGACGCGGGCAGTGAGCGGATTGTCGGGTGAGGCGATCCACTTGGCGAGAGTCATCCGCCAGCCGCGGGTGGGGAACTGACGGTAGCGGTCGCTTTCAATGACGGCGGGTTTCGACTCGCCAGCGATGGCGGAAAGGAACCCGGCTTCGACGGGCTCGCTTGGCTGGCGGTAGTCGCCGCGAACCAGAATCCGGGTCGGCGGCAGTGCCGGGCCATTGGGCGGGCCCGGGACATTGCGGACCGTCAGCGCGCTGGTCCGCCAGCGGCTCATCCGTTGCTGGAAGACCTGGACGGCTTCGGAGAGTTCCTGATAACGTTCGCGTTCGGCCACGGTGAAGATCTTGGAAGTCTGGCGGCCGGCCTCCGCGCGCGCGTCCTCGGCGGTGAGCACGTCGAACCGGCCGAGGGCGTCGAAGCCGGGCTTTGCGTAGGCCGCTTTCAAGCGCGGCATGAGCTGGGCTTCGTAGGCCTCGAGGGCTTGCTTCTCTTCGGGGTCCTGGGTGCGGTCGGCATCCTCTTTGAGGTCGGCATGGCGGCGGCGTTCGTCTTCGTTGAAGAGCCGACGGTCCGCCCGGCGGATCTCCAGGCGCAGGTCAGTGGCGGTGAGCTCTTTGCCGGGGTTGGCCCGGCGATAGGCAATGAGTTTGGTGAGCAAGACCTGCTCGTAGGCATCGAGTGCCTTCTTCTCCGGCCCTTCCTTCAGACGCTTTTCGTTCTTTTCGACCTCGAGCTTGGCTTTGGCGGCGAACTCGGGGTCTTTGAACGGAACGTCAACATTGTCGACCTGGATGGCGTTGAAGAAGGCTTGCAACCGGTAGAAGTCGCGTTGGGGGATGGGGTCGTATTTATGGTCGTGGCAGCGCGCGCAGCCGACGGAGAGGCCCAGGAAGATGGAACTGGTGGAGGTCGTGACTTCGGCGAGGTAGTTGGCGCGAACCTCGTCGGCCACCAGGTTGGAACGATCCCAGGGCGCAACGCGCAGGAAGCCGAGGGGGATATGGCCCTGGATGTTGGGCGCGTAGTTGTTGCGGGTCTTCGAGTGTTCGTCGGCGCCGGCCAATTGGTCGCGCACGAAGCGGTCATATGGGAGATCGCGGTTGAACGCGTCGATCACCCAATCGCGATAACGCCAGGCGTTGCCGATGGCGCCGTCCCCTTCGAGGCCGGAGGTCTCGCCGTAGCGGACCAGATCGAGCCAATGGCGGCCCCAGCGTTCGCCGTAACGCGGATCGGCCAGTAGCCGATCGATGAGTTTCGGGTAGGCGTCGCTGGAAGTGTCGTCGAGGAAAGCGCGCAGCTCTTCGG
>JBGAHE010000148.1:0-12359 GCA_044226365.1 Bryobacteraceae bacterium | reverse complement strand
ATGCGTTTTGGGCAGCGGCAGGTCATGCATCCCGTCCGCGTTCCGCACCAGGCCCGAAGTGCACGCATAATCGCGCCCCGTGCCTTGGATCGTCGTCACGCCGCTCACCAGTTGATGAATCTCGGCATAGCGCACCGCCTCGCACCAACCCTGCTCCGTCTCGAAGTACTTCCGCACCGGCGCCATAAACGCCAGATGGTCCGGATCCTTCTGCCACTCATAACGTTGCGGATACTTCTTGGTGTTGTTCCACACCGGCGCGATATTCGAGGCCATGTGCTGGTGCGCGTCGATGAAGCCTGGATAAACCAAGCCATCTTTCACCTGCACGCGCACTGCGCCCGCCGGTGCGTCGCACCGGCCTACGCACTCGATCGTGTCGCCTTTCACCAACATCTTGCCCTTCACCACGCGTTGAGGTGTGACAAAGGTTCCTTCGATGACGTAGACAGCTGCGTCTGCCGCCGTGCCGATGGCCGCGGCCCCCAGGACCACGGCCACCAGCTTCGCAATGTGTAAATGCGTTCTCATAACTAGAAGCGATAAATCAAAGCAAACTGCAGAATGCGCGGGCCGTTGTTTTGCCCCACCACCAGGAACGAGCCAAACCCGCCCACTCCATTATTGGGAATCAGATAACAGGTCTGCTCGGCCGCGCTGCCGTTGCCGCAGTTGGGCCCCAGCGGACGATACTGCGTCTGGTTCACGCCCTGACCCGAGTTCCCCGATTGCACATAGTAATTCGGATGATTCATCGAATTGAACGCCGTCGCCCGGAAGCTGAGCTTGTGGCCCTCCGCAATGCGGAACGCGCGCTCCACACTCAGATCCACGCCGCCGGACCAAGGACCCTCAAAGGCATTCAGCCCAAAATTCGGGCTTGGCCCCGACGAGGCAATGCCTTGGCCGTAGTTGAAGGCCGAGTCATTCAGATTGCGTCCGCCGGCGCAGGTCGCCAGCGTGGTGCCCACGCATCCGGCCGTCAGCAAGCCAGTATAAGGACGCCCGGAACCATACTGCGTCGTCGTGCTCAGCGTCCAATCGGCCAGCAGCGCCTTGCGCATCCCCGAGCCCTTGTACTGGCTCTGATAAACCGCGCCAATCACCACTCGATGCCGCTGATCCACCAGCGCCAGCGCCTTCGTATTGCTGAAATCGAACTGATTGTTGAAGTCCACGCCGTTCGACACGATGTTCTTCGCGAACGTATAGGACAACATGCCGCTCAACCCGTTGCGCATCTGCTGCCGGAAGGAAACGAAGCCCGACGTATAGTTGTTATTCCCCGGACTGATCAGCGCCTTGATTTGCCCCACCGCTGGATTGATCGCCCCCTGTTGGAAGCGCCCCGCATCCAGATTCGGCAGCGACACCGTGTTTGTCCCGGAGCAGGGAACCACCGTCGTCCCCGGCGGGCACACCACGTACTGCGTCGTGCCCGTGGGTTGCCGCAAGTTCAGGTCGTAGTAACTCGACGAAACCAAGTGCGAACCATGCACCCAGGTGCCGCCGACGGTCATCGTCATCGCCTGCGTCAGTTGCTGCTCGATCTGCAGGCTGGCCTGAATCGTCGACGGGTTGCGCATCCCCGGATCGATCACGTTCACGTTCGGTGACGCCGCAAACAGCGGTGACGTCGCCGGCAGCGTGTTCGGGAACACCACGCCCTGCGCGTTCGGCGCGAGCGCACTGTTGTAGGGCAGCGACAGGCTGGAGCGCAAGCTGGCCAAGCCGTTCGTGGTGGTCGCATTGATGTAATTCTGCGCCGTCAGGAAGGCGCGGAACATGCCCGCGCCGCCGCGAATCACCGTGCGCGGCCGGACGTTGTAAGCAAAGCCCACGCGCGGCGCCCACCGGTTGAAGTCGTTGTTGTACTTACCGGTCAACGGCACCGCCGGATTCAGCGGCGGCTGCGGATAGATCTGGAAGTCCTGCCGGAAGCCCAGCGTAAAGGTCAGCTTGGAGGTCGCCTTGAAGCTGTCCCCGACGTAGAAGGCGTAGGTCGGAAACTTCACGCGAATCAACGGCTGCCCCGAGTTCTGAGTGTACAGACTGTAGACGCCCAGGGCAAAGTTCGTCAGGTTCGAAAACGTGTAAGTACCGTTGTAACCACTGAGGGAGAGCGACACAATGCTATCCCGGCTGATATCGGCTCCGAAGTCGAACGAATGGCGACCACGGTTCAGGCTGACACGGTCACTGAAGGACCACTCATACTCCCGTAAATCCGAAGGCGCCGAGTTCCCGATCGTGAACGTTGAAGGCACCGTCAGCCGTACCGAAGGCTGAAACCCCGCGGGCGCCAGCCCGGAAGGCGAAGTGATCTGCTGATCGCGCGTATAACTGAAATGTAAGTCATTCAGCAGCGATGGCCCAAACGAGTGCACCCAATGAACGAGCGCCGAATGATCGCGCACGTCGTTGTTCGAGAGCGACTGAATCCCCGTCGCCGGCACCGGGTTCGACGTAATCGTGCCGCCGGGAGAAGTGAACGTGTTGTAGTTATAGTGAAACGACAATTGATCCTGCTGCGTCGCCAGCAGGTCCACCTTCTGGAAGAACACCAGATCATCCTGCCGTCGTTGCCGGATCCCGAGGTTCCCGCGAATCTGGCCCAGCGCATTCGACACCTGCTGTAAGTAGAACGGATTCGCCGGGTCGGCCGCCGTCAAGCCACTCGGCACCGGATAGCCGTTGGGCGTCGGTAATGCCGTTCCCGCCGGCAGCCCGAAGTTGGTCACCCCCACCGCCGACTGCGCCGGATTCAGCACGGAGATCGGATTCTTGCGCCGCTGCTGCTCATAGTCAAAGAAGAAGAACATTCGGTTCTTGGCGATCGGCCCGCCGATCCCCGCCCCAAACTGCTGCCGCACGTCCAGGGCCTTCGCCACGCCCGCCGCCTTCGACACCGCGTCCGTCGCGCCTGTCCCCGTATTGCGATTGAAGTAGAAGGCATGCCCGTGGAAAGTATTCGTTCCGGACTTCGTCACCGTGTTCACGAAACCCGTCGACGCCCCTCCATAGGTCGGCGAGTAAGGATTCAGGGACACCTGAAACTCCTGGACGGACTCCGCTCCGAACAAGTAAGGAATCCGCGTCAGCCCGCGCTGGCTCCCCCAGTAACGGCTTGTGGCGTTGGCTCCATCCACCGCAAACGCGTTCGATGCGTTCGAGTTCGCATAATTCGAGAACGCCCCGCCCGTCGACCCGGCGAACGTCACGTCGCCAAACTGGCCATCGGTCGTCGCGTTCGGCGTCAACAGCACAAAGTCCGTAAAGTTCCTCCGCAGCGACGGTAGGTTCTCCACCATCGCGCTCTCAATCGTCGAACTGATATGCGCCTCGCTCTTGTTCAACACCTCCGCGTCGGCGGATACGGTCACCTGCTGATTTAGCCCGCCGACCTCCATCTTCAGATTCAACGTCGTCGTCTGCCCGATTGAGGCCGCCACGTTCGTGATCTCGAGCGCCTTGAACCCGGAAGCGGAAGCCGCTAGATGATAAATGCCCACCGGCAGGGCGGAGAAGGCGAAGTAGCCATTTTCGGACGAGCGAGTCACCTGCTTGAAGCCCGTCGCGACATTCGTGATGACGATATCGGTCCCCGCCACCGCCGCGTCGCCGGTGTCGCGCACCCACCCACTCACCACACCCGTAGAGACGGAGCTCTGCGCCCCCAGTAGGAAGTGCAGCAGCATTACGGCCAAAACTCGAGCACACCACTGATCAGGTTGAAACACGACAGACACACCTTTCCGGCTCGAAGCACCAAGCCAGTCCTCGAACATGGGTCGTACAGCGACGAGTCTCAAAAGACACGCCGAGAATGGAGCGCCGCAACGTTGCGTGAATGCCGAACTGGGGAACTCAGGATGGTGGCCGCGAAGCTCAGTGAAACAGGGAGCGTTGGCGAACCAATAACTTAGTAAGTGACTTTATCCACTACGGGGGGAGCCACCGTTACCGGCGTCATCAATCCCCAATACGCGCCAAGCGAAACAAAGAAGCCGACGAACCACGCATAGTCGTAGAGCCAGCGCAAGGGCGGAATCACCAGCCCCATCAACGCCACCGCCACTCCCGCCACTAACGCGATCAACGCGCGCCAGTTGATGCCGTTCGAGAACTCGTATAGGCCGCCCCGCCGATACAGATCGTCCACTTCGAGCGACTGCTTGCGGACCAGATAGAAGTCCGCCGCCATCACGCCCGCCACCGGACCCAGCATCGCCGAATAGCCCACCAGCCAGCCGAACACATAGGCGTTCGCGCTCGCCAGCAGTTTCCACGGCATCATCAACAAGCCGATCACCCCTGTGATCAGGCCACCCGTCCGAAACGAAATGCGGCTCGGCGCTAAGTTCGCAAAGTCGTTCGCCGGCGAGACAACGTTTGCTGCCACGTTCGTGTTCAGCGTCGCGATCAACAGCGCAATTAAAGCGACAAACGCAATCACCGGTTGCTGGAACCGCGCAATCAGGGCCACCGGATCCCAGATCTGCTCGCCGAAGATCACCGTCGAGGCCGACGTTGCTGCCACTCCGATAAAGGCCACCGCGGTCATGGCCGGCGGCAGGCCGATCGCCTGACCCAGCATCTGCGCTCGCTGCGATTTCGCATATCTTGTAAAGTCTGGAATATTAAGAGCCACCGTCGCCCAGAAACCTACCATGCCGGTGAGCGAAGGCACGAAAAAGGCGAAGAACTCGGACGACGTGGCGAACTTACTCGGTTGACTCAACACCGGACCCAGTCCGCCCGCCTTGCTTGTCACCCAAACCAGCAGCGCCATTCCCATCGCCATCATGAACGGCGCACCCACCGCATCCAGCTTCTTGATCACTTCGATGCCGCGCCACACGACGTACATATTGAGGCTCCAGAAAGCCAGAAAACAAACCCAGTCAGTCAGCGGATCGCGCGCCCAAGGCCATACGATCTTCGCCATCGTCGCGATGGCCTGTCCGCCGATCCAGGTCTGAATCCCGAACCATCCGCACGCCACCAGTGCCCGCAGCACGGCGGGAATATTCGCGCCCTTCACTCCAAATGATGAGCGCACCAGCACCGGAAATGGAATGCCGTACTTGGTGCCCGCGCGCGCGTTCAGTATCATCGGTCCCAGCACAATCAGGTTGCCGAGAAAGATCGTGCCCACCGCCTGCCACCAGTTCATTCCTCCGGCGATTAAGCCGGACGCGAGCATATAAGTAGGAATGCAGACGGACATCGCCACCCAGAGCGAAGCGTAAGAGTACACGCCCCAGGTTCGTTTCTCGGGCGGCACCGGCGCCAGATCTTCGCTATAGAGATTGGGATCGTGATGCATGCCGTCCCTAACTGACCTCCACTGGTTTCGCTGCGCGCTCCGCCCAGCTCTCCGAGGCTAATCCGGCGTCCACGCGTTTCATTGTGATGCAACCATCCACCGGACACACGAGTGAGCACAAGTTACAGCCGACGCATTCGCTTTCATCCACTACCGGTACGCGCCGCGATGGCGTTTGTGCATAGGGCACTTTGGCCTGATCAGCCTTCGCCACCGGCGAGTGGACGATGGCTCGCAAGGAAGCCGCTTCGAGCGCCGCCGGCGTCACATGCACCGGCAGACCGTCGCGCTCAACGTGGATACATTGATGCGCCCCATCCCAGCAGGCGACGTAACAAAGGTCGCAGCCAATGCAGCGGTCGCGGTCGATCGATGCCACGATCTTGTAATTGAGATTCAGGTCCTTCCAGTCCCGCACGCGCGGGACCGATAACCCCCGAAAATCCTCAATCTTTCGGAAGCCCTTCGTATCCATCCACTGCGACAGCCCGTCGCACATGTCTTCCACGATGCGGAACCCATGATGCATCGCGGCCGTGCAGACCTGCACGGTGCCGCAACCGAGCAGGATGAACTCTGCCGCGTCACGCCATGTAGCCGCGCCGCCGATGCCGGACAGCGGCAACGTAGCCTCCGCGTCCGCCGAGATCTGTTGCACCATATGCAGCGCAATCGGCTTCACGGCCGGTCCGCAATAGCCGCCATGGCTCGAAGAACCGTCTACCTTCGGCCGGGGCGTAAAGTCATCGAGATCGATGCCCGTAATGGAGTTGATGGTGTTGATCGCCGACAGCGCATCGGCACCGCCGCGTTTCGCCGCACGGGCCGACGCCCGAATGTCCGTAATGTTCGGCGTCAGCTTCACGATCACCGGCGTGCGCGCCACTTCCTTCACCCACTCGGTGATCATGCACGCGTAATCCGGCACCTGCCCCACTGCGCTGCCCATCCCGCGCTCGCTCATCCCATGCGGACAGCCAAAGTTCAACTCCAGCCCGTCGGCTCCCGCGTCTTCGCTCCGCCGCACGATGTCGTGCCAGGCTTCTCGCCGCGCCTCCACCATCAGCGACGCAATCACGGCGTGCTGCGGATAGCGCTTCTTCACTTCCGTGATCTCGCGCAGATTTGTCTCGATCGGCCGATCTGAAATCAGCTCGATGTTATTGAAGCCCATGATCCGCTGACCTTGCCAATGGATCGCGGAGTAACGCGAACTGACGTTGACGATAGGCTCGCCGATCGTCTTCCACACCGCGCCGCCCCAGCCGGCATCGAACGCGCGCATGATCTGTTCGCCGCAGTTGGTCGGCGGGCCGGACGCCAGCCAGAACGGATTCGGGCAGCGAATGCCCGCGAAGTTCACGCTCAGATCAGCCAAGCTTCACCTCCAGCGCGCGCAGGATGCCCAGCGCCGCGCGCTTGCCATCCGCTACCGCATCCACCACTTCGCCACCGCCGCTCACACAATCACCCCCGGCGAAATACTTCGGATGCGACGTCGCCCCGGTCGTCGGATCGATGCGCACCTTCCCTTGCTCCAACTCCACGCCACACTCGCGGAACAGTTCCACCAGTTTGCTTTGCCCCATCGCGGCGATCACCGTGTCGGCCGTCACCACAAACTCGGACCCGACCTCCTGCTCCGGCTGCGGCCGTCCCGACGCATCCACGCGCCCCAGCCTCACCCGCCGGAACTCGACGCCTTGCGTCCGCAGCGCCACCGGCTCCGCCTGAAACAGAAACCCGACGCCCTCGTGCCGCGCGTGCTCGATCTCGAACGCAAACGCCGGCATCTCTCGTTCACTGCGCCGGTAAACCAGCGTCACCCTCTCCGCGCCGAGACGCTTTGCCGCGCACGCCGCATCGATGGCTGTATTGCCACCACCCAGCACCGCCACCCGGGGACCGATGGGCAAAGGCTCCCGTCCCTTGTAAGCTTCGATGTAATCCAAAGCGTCAAACACCTGCGGACCGCCCGGGCAGGGCTTCAGCGGATTCGCTCCCGCGCCCAAACCCGCACCGATAAAGATGGCGGAGAAGTTCGCTTCCAACTCCGTCAGCGGCACCTCGGTTCCCACCGCTCGGCCGGTGACGATCTCCACGCCCAGCGACCGCACATACTCCACCTCGCGTCGCGCATCCTGCACCGCGAGCTTATACTCGGCCACGCCATGCACATTCAAGCCCCCCGCCTGCGCGCGCGCTTCGTACACCGTCACCGCCACACCCTGCCGCCGTAACTCCACCGCGCAAGCCAGTGACGCCGGACCGCCGCCGATGCACGCCACCCGATACGGCTTCGCCTCCGCCTGCGGACCTGCCGGCACGGCGCCCGAGGCGTAGAAGTCCTCCATCGCATGGCGCTGCAGCTTGCCGATCGCGATCGGCCGTTCGCCGCGGGCATGCATCACGCACGAACCCTCGCACAGCACATCCACGGGGCACACCCGCGAACAACTCAGCGCCAGCGCGTTCGCCTCCAGAATGCGCAGCGCCGATCCCCGCAGATTGCCGGTCGCAATCTTCTTGATAAAGCCGGGGACATCGATATGCGTGGGGCACGCCGTCATGCAAGGCGCGTCGAAACACCGCAAGCAACGGTTCGCCTCCACGACGGCGGCCTGCGCCGTGTAGCTGGCTTCCAATTCGACAAACGCCTCCGCCACCGCATCGACGCTCATACCAGAATCTCCTTGATCACGCGGCCCTCCACATCCGTCAACCGATAGTCCCGTCCATCATGCCGATAGGTCAGCCGGGTATGGTCGAGCCCCAACTGGTTCAGGATCGTCGCGTGGAAATCATGCACGTGGCATTGGTCCTTGACGATTTCATAGCCATAATCATCGCTTTCCCCGTACACGAAGCCCGGCTTCACGCCCCCGCCCGCCAGCCACGACGAGTAGCAATTCGCCCAATGTGCGCGTCCAGCCATCTCCGGAAGTGTATCGCCTGGCTTGCGGCCAAATTCAGTCGTCCACACCACCAATGTTTCGTCCAACATGCCCCGCGACTTCAGATCGCGGATCAAACCGGCGATTGCCTGGTCCACATTCTTGGCCAGCGGCACGTGCGTCTGCATGTCCGCGTGCGCGTCCCAATTCACCAGTTGCAGGCTGCCGATATCGATCAGTTCGATGAAGCGCACGCCGCGCTCCGCCAGCCGGCGCGCCATCAGGCACTGCCATCCGAAGCCCTTCCGCGTTTCTCGCGTAATGCCGTAGAGCCGAAGTGTCGCCTCGGACTCTCGCGAAAGATCGAACGCCTCCGGCGCTTCTTTCTGCATGCCAAACGCCGTTTCAAACGTCTTGATGCGTCCCGCCAACTGGCTGTCCATCGCATGCCGCGCCAGATGACTTTGGTTGAACGCGTTCACCAGTCCCAGCTTCAGATCCTGGATCTGCTCCTCGTCGCGCCGTGTCAAATTTGGCACCGGCTCCGCCCCCGGAATCACGCGCACGCCCTGATAGGTTGCCGGCAGAAACACCGAATCCCACACTAGGCTGCCCGAGTAAGGCATCTCCGGCGCCAGCACCATAAAGGCCGGTAGATTCTGATTCACCGTGCCTAAGCCGTAGGTCACCCACGACCCGAAGCTGGGGCGGGGAAAGCGAATTGACCCGCCATGCAACGCCATCGCGGCTTCGGTATGGTTCGGAAAGTCCGTCTTCATCGACCGAATCAGGCACACCTCATCCATAATCGTGCGCATGTGCGGAAACAGATCGCTCACCATCGTGCCCGTCGCCTGGTTCGGCGCAAACTTCCAACGCGGGCCGGACAAGTAATCCTTCCGATACTTCTTTCCGTGATCAGCAATGAGCCTCGGCTTATGGTCGAACGTATCCACGTGCGATGTGCCGCCGCTCATGTACAACATGATCACGCGCTTGGCCTTGCCCGGAAAGTGCCCGGGCTTCGGCGCCAACGGATTCGGCGCGTCCGCGGCCAGCAGCTCGGACAGCATCCCCGGCAGCAACAGGCTGCCGCCGGCCAGGGACCGCAACAGATGACGTCTTTCCATGACGGTGGGGCGCATATCCAAGTTACTCCAGATACAAGAACTCATTAGTGGCGAACATCGCTTCCGCCAAAGCCGCCGTTGCCTTGCGCTGCGCCACGATGGGCGAAGCCCCTTGTGCGATGAACCTTGCCATCGCTTGTTCGCGGAACGCCCGGGTCCGCTCCGTCTCCGTCGGCTTGGCCGGTCGATTCAGAATCAGCCGGAACAGCCGGTCCGTCTGCACCGCCGGGGACGGATACTCCTTCACCAGTACGCCGGCCAACGCCTCGGCGGACTTCGCCGGTAACTCTCCATTCATAAAGAACAGCGCCTGCAGCGACGTCGCGTTCGCCGTCCGCTGCGCCGTGCTGTTATTCGGATCCGGTGCGTCGAACAAGCCTAAGTAAGGATGCTGCCGAATCCGTTGCGTCATCAGATACACGCTGCGCCGATCGGTCGGATACACCGCCTCAAACGGCACGTGACCCGAGTAATTCCATTCCGAGGGAGCCGGGAACGGATGCGCGCCGGCCACCGTCGTATCGAGCGTCCCGCTAATTGCCAGCATTGCGTCCCTCAACTGCTCCGCGTCCAGCCGCCGACGGTTCTGCCGGGAGAGATAGACGTTATCCGGATCGAGCGTCACGCTCTCCGCCTCACCCGCGGTCGCCAGCCGATACGTCCGCGAGAGCAGGATCTCCCGGTGCAGCCGCTTCACCGACCAGCCGCCCTCTACAAACCGACTCGCCAAATAGTCGAGTAACTCCGGATGGCTGGGTGCCATTCCGCGTGTGCCGAAGTCGTTCGGCGTCGGCACCAGGCCTTTGCCGAAGTGCCCCTGCCAAACCCGGTTCACCAACACCCGCGCCGTCAGCGGATTCTCGCTGCTCGCGATCCAGTTCGCCAGTTGCAAGCGGCCGCTGCCCTTCTCGCTCGCCGGTAGCTGTTGTCCGCCCAGCACCTGCAGGAAGCCCCGCGGAACCTCCTCCGCCGGCGTCTTCGGATCGCCATTGAGCAGCACCGCGGCATTCCCCGCCGTTCCTTCGGTCACCGCATAGGCCCGCTCGAACTTCGGTTCTTTCTTATACAAATCCATGCGCCGCGCTTCGAGCGCCGGCAGGATGTCGTCAAAGTAGGGTAACCGGTGCACAGCCTCAATCGCCTTGGCCACGGGCGCTAACTGCGCCTGAAAGTCCAGATACTCCTGACTCTGGGTGGCCTTGGGATCGCGATAAACAAAGTCGCGTTCCCAACGCACCGGCTCAGAGCCCGGTTGCGCGAAGCGCGTGCTGTTCAGAATGCCGTAGATGGCGTAGTAGTCTCGGGTCGGAATCGGATCGAACTTATGATCGTGGCAACGGGCGCAAGCCAAACTAGTGCCGAGAAACGCGTAACCTAAGTTATCCACCGCGTCCGCTACCACCCCGCTCATCCCCGCATCGCCCCGCCGCGCAATCGCGAGATAGCCGGTCGCGATCGTCTGCTTCCAATGCTCCGGCTCGGACTTCGCCGGGAGTAAGTCACCCGCCAGTTGCTCGCGAATGAATTGGTCATACGGCTTATCCTCCGCCCACGCCTCGATCACCCAGTCGCGGTACTTATGCGCGTCCGGCACCGGATAGTCCGCACCGTTGCCCGCTGTATCCGCATACCGGACGATGTCCAGCCAGAAGCGCCCCCACCGTTCGGCGTAAGCCCGGCTCTCCAGTAGTCGATCGATCAGCGCCTCGTAAGCCTTTGGCGAAGCATCCTCCACGAACTGCTGAATCTGCTCAGGTGTCGGCGGCAGGCCGGTCAGGCCGAACGTCACACGCCGGATCAGCGTCAGTTTGTCTGCGTCGGGCCCGGGCTTCAGCTTCTTCTGTTCCATGCGCGCCAGCGTGAAGCGGTCGATCTCGCCCCGCGGCCAATTCCGCGCGGCGACGTCCGGGGGCGTTGGCTTCACCACCTTGCGATAGGACCAGAAGTTGCGGTCGCGCTCCCCCACCGTCCGCCCGCTGGTCGTCGCCGCGGATGCCGGCCACGGTGCGCCATCGCGAATCCATTGCTCGAACGCGCGAATCTCTCCCGCCGCTAACTGCCCCGGAGGCGGCATCTTCAGTTCCTCGCGATACTGCAGCGCCTTCACCAGCAGGCTGCTTTCCGGTGCCCCGGGGACGATGGCCGGTCCGTGTGCCCCACCCTTCAGCAAAGTCTCGCGCGAATCCAGCCGCAGCCCGCCGGCTTGTCCTTTGGTGTGGCACCCATAGCAACTGCGAATCAGCACCGGGCGAATGTTGGTCTCGAAGTACTCCTCGGCGGGCGTGGCCGCCTGCAGTCCGTGCAAAGTGAAGGTGAGGGCGAGCGTGGCGCCGAGTCGGCGGCGGGAGCGCTTCCGTGGCTGCATCCGTATTCACCTCTATCTCGCGCGGACTCCCTTTCCAGGACGTCCGGGTTGGTTCCAACGAGGGAAGCGAAGCCGTCAGGGGCTAAACCGGGGATTCGTTGAGGACCGCCCTCAACTTGAGGATGAGTCTACATGTCAAATACAAGGTTGTCAATAATGCCGAGTCCGATTTTCCGTCGGCTGTCCTGATTCACACAGACCCGGACTCCTGCACGGTCATTGACAAACTTGCAAATGAAATCTAAGGTGATGAAACAGGCCATGGACTCTCACCGTGCAAACCTCTCTGTCTCCGAAATCACCAGCCGCCACACCTTTGGGACTTGGCGGATGCAAAAGGGTTGGTCTCCTCTCCATATCGTCGATGCCGCAGGCTGCTACTTCGTGGACGCCGCCGGCAAGCGTTACCTCGATCTTGCCGCGCAGTTGATGTGTGTCTCGCTGGGCCATAAGAACGAAGCGGTCATTCAGGCCATTGAGCGCCAGGCGCGTCAACTGCCCTACATCGCGCCCGGCTATGCCACTGACGTGAGGGCGGAACTGGCTGAACTCCTGCTGGGGGTTTTGCCGGACGGGCTGGAAAAATTCTTCTTTACGACTTCGGGGACCGATGCCAACGAGGCCGCGTTTAAGATTGCGCG
>JBGAHE010000147.1:0-12803 GCA_044226365.1 Bryobacteraceae bacterium | reverse complement strand
TGAGGATGGCGGCGCGTTCTTCGGTGACGATGCGGCGAAGCAGGGTGAGGATGGTGCGGCCGGTGACGGAGTCCAGGTTGCCGATGGGTTCGTCGGCGAGCAGAATCCGGGGACGGTGGGCGAGCGCCCGGGCGATGGCCACGCGCTGCATCTGTCCGCCGGAAAGCTGGTGCGGATAGCGATGACCCAGGCCGCCTAGTTCCACGCGCTCCAAGCGCTCCAGGGCGGTGGCGCGCGCGCCGGGTTGGCCGCTGAGCAAGAGGGGCAACTCGACGTTCTCGGCGGCGGTGAGATTGGGCAGCAGTTGGAACGACTGGAAGATGAACCCGACCTTCTCCCGCCGTAAGCGGGTGAGCCGGGAGTCGTCCAGACCGGTGGTGACTTCGCCGGCCACCAAAACGGTGCCCGTTGACGGGAAATCCATGGCGCCGGCAAGATTTAACAAAGTCGATTTGCCGCAGCCGCTGCGGCCCACCAGCGCGACCAACTCGCCGGATTCCACCGTTAAACTCACTCCATCGACGGCAGCTACGGCTGCGCCGTCGCTCAGATACTGCTTCCGCACATCACGGAACTCAAGCGCACTCACTCTTCCCATTCTCGCGCGGCGGGGGTGGCCAAAACGAGAGCGGATGAAGAGTGATAAATGTGGAAGTGGGCCGTCGGAGAGTCTTCATGAGTTTTACCCGCTTCCAACACCACTCGTCTGCCTGTGAGGGCCGAGGAGTTCGGCCTTGACGCCGGGCAGCACGCGGGCGCGTGAGGAGTTTCTCACGGGTCCGGGCGAGATGGGGGAGCGCATTCGGAGCTTCCCGTGGCGCCGCACGCCGTTGGGGCCGATTGAGAGCTGGCCGCAATCGCTCAAGACGTCGGTGAGCTTGTTGCTGGGCTCGCGTCACCCGATGTGGATCGGCTGGGGACCAGAGGCCACGTTCCTCTACAACGACGCTTACCTGCATGTGCTGGGACCGGCGAAGCATCCGCAAGCGCTGGGGCAGCCGGCTTCGAAAGTGTGGGAGGAGATTTGGGACGTCTGCGGGCCGCTGGCGGATCAAGTTTTCCGGCATGGCGAAGCGAGTTTCGTGGACGAAGTGCGTCTCTTCATGAGCCGGGGCGAATTTCTGGAAGAGACGTTCTATTCGTTCTCCTACAGCCCGATTCGGGATGAGAGCGGGCACGTGGGCGGCCTGTTCTGTCCGTCGACGGACGTGACGCCGAAGATGGTGTCGGCCCGGCGGCTGGCTTGTCTTTCGGACCTGAGCGCCCGGACGCTGGCCGAGCGAACAGTGCGGGCGACGTGCGACGCGGCGATGGCCGCCATCGCAGAGCATCCGGACGACCTGCCGTTTGCGTTGCTGTATCTGGCCGGGGAAAGCGAGCCGTGGAAAGTTCGGTATCAGGCGCATCCGAATTTTCCGGTGGCCGAAGTGCTCGCCACGGGTGAGACGCAGCAGGTGGCCGTGCCCGATGAGGCCGGCGTGCCGCACGATGCGGCGGATCAGCCAGTGCGGCAGGCGATGGTGCTGCCGGTGCGTTCGCGCGGCGAAGGCGAACCGTATGGGGTGCTGGTGGCGGGGGTGAACCCGGGCCGGCCGTTCGATGAGGATCACCGGACTTTCTTCGAATTGCTGGCCGGGCAGTTGGCCGCGGCGATTCAAAACGGGCGCACGCTGGAAGAAGAGAAGCAGCGCGCGGACATGCTGGCGGAGATCGACCGCGCCAAGATCGTCTTCTTCTCGAACGTGAGCCACGAGTTCCGCACGCCGCTGACGTTGATGCTGGGGCCGCTCGAGACGTTGCTCGCGCAGCCGAACAGCTTGCAGGCCGAGGCGCGGCAACACTTGGCGATCGCGCATCGGAACAGTCTGCGGCTGCTGAAGCTGGTGAACTCGCTGCTGGACTTTTCGCGGATCGAAGCGGGCCGCATGCAGGCGACGTTCGCGCCCACTGACTTGGCCGCGCTGACGACCGACCTGGCGGCCAACTTCCGCTCGGCCATGGAGGCCGGCGGCCTGACGCTGGAGGTGGATTGCCCGCCGCTTGCGCAGACGGTTTACGTGGATCGCGAGATGTGGGAGAAGATCGTGCTGAATCTTCTCTCCAATGCCTTCAAGTTCACTTTCCACGGCAGCGTGACGGTGCGCCTCCGCGAGGAGAACGGGCAAGCGGTGTTGAGCGTCGCCGATACAGGCATCGGCATTCCGGAAAATGAACTTCCGCGCATCTTCGAACGTTTCCATCGTGTGGAAGGCGCGCGCGGACGAACCTACGAAGGCACCGGCATTGGCCTCGCGCTGATTCAGGAGTTAGCGCGGATCCACGGGGGCGCGATCACTGCCGAGAGTGCGGTGGGGCAAGGCACCACCTTCACGGTGACGATTCCGTTGGGCAGCGCGCATCTGCCCAAGAATCGGGTGGAAAGCGAGGCGGACACCTCAACGGCGGCGCGCACGCAAGCCTATACCGGCGAGGCGCAAACCTGGCTCGAGAAGGTGGAGGCGCCAGCCGAAAGCGCGAGCCCGGGGCGGCCCGTGATCCTCCTGGCGGATGACAACGTCGACATGCGTGAGTACGTGCGCGGCACGCTGGGGACCCACTACGAGATCGTCATGGCAGGCGACGGGCGGCAAGCCCTCGAATTGATTCGCAACCGCCGGCCGAATCTGGTGTTGAGCGATGTGATGATGCCGGTGCTCGATGGCCTGGGGCTGTTAAGGGAACTGCGCAAAGACCCGGCCACGCGGGATTTGCCGGTCATCTTTCTCTCGGCGCGCGCGGGCGAAGAGATGCGGCTGGAAGGCTTGGGCGCCGGGGCGGACGATTACCTGGTAAAACCGTTCACGGCGAACGAGTTGCGCGCCCGAGTGAGCACCCATGTGCAAATGAATCTGGCGCGGCAGCAGACGCTGGCCACGCAGTCAGCCTTGCGGGCGGAAGCCGAGGCGGCGCGGGACAAGGTGATCGATGTCCTCGAAAGCATCACCGACGGATTCATGGCCTATGATCGCGAGGGCCGCTGCATCTATGCGAATGCGGAAGCCGAGAAGCTGAATGGCATGAAGCGCGAGCAGATGGTGGGGCGGGCGCTGGCGGAGATGTTTCCCGACGCGGTGGACTCCGAGTTCACCAGGAGGTTCTACGACGCGCTGCAACGGCGGGTGCCCTTCGAGATGGAAGCGCACTACGAAGCGCGCCAGCGGTGGTTCTACGTGAAGGCCTATCCGGCTTCCGACGGCGGGCTCTCCGTATTCTTCGAAGACATCACCGCGCGGAAGACGGCTGAGAGCGAGCGCAACGACTTGCTGCTGCGTGAACGCGAGGCCGTGGCCGAGGCGCGGATGCTGAGCGACGTGGCCGGCACGATCACGGCGGAGCTCGATCTGCAAAAGTTGGTGCAGCAGGTGACCGACATCGCCACGATGGCCACCGGGGCGCAGTTTGGGGCATTTTTCTATAACGTGCTGAACGAGAAAGGCGAGTCCTACGTCCTGTATTCGCTCTCGGGGGCGCCGCGCGAGGCCTTCGAGAAGTTCGGCCTGCCGCGCAATACGCCGGTGTTCGAGCCGACGTTCCGCGGCACCTCCGTGGTGCGCAGCGACAACATCATGCAGGATCCGCGCTACGGGCAGGTGGCACCGCATTATGGGATGCCGCGCGGGCACTTGCCGGTGTGCAGCTATCTGGCCGCGCCGGTCATCAGCCGGAGCGGTGAAGTCCTGGGAGGGCTGTTTTTCGGCCACCCGGACGTGGGCGTATTTACGGAACGGAGCGAACGACTGGCGGTGGGCATTGCGCGCCACGCGGCGATCGCGATCGACAATGCCCGGCTGTATGCGCAGCGCAAGGAAGCGGAGACGCGGCTGCGCGACAGTGAGCAACGCTTCCGCGAGTTGGCCGAAGTCGGGCCGCAGTTGATTTGGGTGAGCCGACCGGACGGGACGGCGGAGTACGTGAATCGGCAGTGGGTGGCCTATGCGGGGCTCGATGAAAGCGCAGTGATGGAGCCGTTTGCGACGTCGGTGCATCCGGACGATCTGCCGGAGATGATGCAGCATTGGCAGGAGTCGCTCGAGACGGGGACGCCGCTCGACGCGAAGGTCCGTTTGCAGCGCCGCGACGGAGTGTATCGCTGGTTTGTGGTGCGCAGCATCGCGCTCCGCGACGAGGCGGGCCGCATTGCCAAGTGGATCGGGTCGGCCACCGACATCGATGAGCAAAAGCGGGTGGAGGACGAGTTGCGCCGGGCGAATGCCGACCTCGAGCAGTTTGCCTACTCCGCCAGCCATGACCTGCGCGAACCATTGCGCAGCATCAAGATCTACGGCGAATTGCTCGCAACGCGGTACACGGACCGGCTGGACAGCCAGGCGCTTGAGTTTCTCGGCTTTCTCCGCGGGGGCGCCAGCCGCATGGAGAATCTGATTGCGGACCTGCTGGCGTATACGCAGGTGACGCAGGTGGAGCCGCCCGAAGGCAAAATCGACGCCACCGAAGTGCTCGAGACCGTCCTGGTGGACCTGCGCCCGGCGATGGCCGAATGCAACGCACGGGTCACCGCCGACGTGCTGCCGAGCCTGCCGGTGCATCGTACCCACCTGCAACAACTTTTTCAGAACATCATCGGGAACGCGATCAAGTATCGCGACCCGCACCGCTCCCCGGAGATTCATGTCAGCGCGCGCCACCAGGGCGACCGCTGGGTGTTTTCCATCCGGGATAACGGAATTGGAATCGATCACGAATACAAGGAGAGAATCTTTGGGCTGTTTAAACGTCTCCACACCAACGACGAGTATTCAGGCACCGGCATTGGGCTGGCCATTTGCCAGCGAATCGTGGACCGGTATCATGGCCACATCGGAGTGGACTCCGAAGCCGGGCGCGGCTCCAATTTCCACTTCAGCCTCCCCGTCTGAAACGGCTCCCGTCCGTCCGCGCATTCTGGTGGTGGAGGACAACCCGGCCGACCTGTACCTGATCCGGGACGCGATCCGGCAGGCAGCGGTCGACGTTGACGTCCATACCGCGGGCGATGGCGAAAAGGCGATCCGCTTTTTCAGCGAGACGGAGCCCCAGCCCTGCCCGACGCTGGTGCTGCTTGACATCAACCTGCCGAAACGCCACGGAGCTGAGGTGCTCGAGTTCATCCGCCAGAGCCGCTGCGCGCGCTGCATGGTGCTGGTGGTGACTTCGTCGAACTCCGAGCGCGACCGGAACCGCATGGCCGCGCTCGGCATTGACGGCTATTTTCAGAAACCCTCCGATTACGATCAGTTTCTGAAGCTAGGCGAGGTGGTGCGTCAGCTTCTCGAGCGGCTCGCCTCGGAGCGCGGCTAGAGTTGGGACGCGGCACGGCGGCGGACCGCGCCGAGCACGAGCAAGGCGGAGCCCAGAAGGGCGAGGGTGCCGGGTTCGGGCACGTTGTCGGCCGTCGCGGTGATGAACTCTACGCGGCCGCCCGTGTAGCTCGAATTGTTGAACACGAGCAGATCGAGCGTATTGGTGCCGCCGATGTTGAAGACGCCGCCGGTGTTGTCAACGCTGAACGACGTCCACGGCTGCCACGGACTGAAGGAAGTGGATGACGGCAGCAGGCTCTGCACGATGGAGACGCCATTCACCTGAACGTCGATGCCGGCGTTGTCGGTACGCCAGCGTCCGGCGAGGTTCACTGTCCCCAGGCCGGTGGGCACGGTGAAGGTGGTGCGATAGGTGTACACCGAGTTCGAACCACCGGTGAACAGCGCATTAGGCCCCAACCATTGCGAATTCGCGTCGTTGGCGAGATAGGCGCCGGTGAGGCCGGCGGCGGTCAAGGTGCCGATGGTAGCGGCCCCGAAGGGTCCGCCATTGACCGAAAGCGTCCAATAGCCGTCGCTCGCCCCGGGCGCGCCTTGCACGCTGCAGGTGGCGTCGAAGCCGGTGTTACAGACGTTCAGCGGAATGGGCACCGCGGCGAGATGAGCGGCGCTCACGAGCATGGCCGCGCCGGTCAGTAAGTTAAGTTTCATGGGATATCCCTCCTGTGAGCCATTGCGGTGACAAGCAGAAAACGGGGTCACAGAAATACGCAATCGGTTCAAGGTTGAGTACCACTGGACGATACCTAACAGTGAAGTCGCCTAAAGGAGCACACTGTTGTCCACATCCGTCATCGAAAAGCCTCATGCGCCCGTCGCGCCGGCCGCCTCGCGAGAGGGTAAATATCTCACCTTCCTCCTGGGCAAGGAGGAGTTCGCCATCCGGGTCCTGCAGGTGAAAGAGATCATGAAGATCCAGGACATCACCGCCGTGCCGCAGACGCCGGCGTTCGTGAAGGGCGTAATCAATCTGCGCGGCAAGGTGATTCCCGTGGTGGACCTGCGCCGCAAATTCTGTTTGCCGGAAAACGAATACACCGCCCGGACCTGCATCATCGTGGTGCAGGTGCAAGCCGAAGGCGTCGTGATCCCGACCGGCATCGTGGTGGACGAGGTCTCCGAGGTGGTGAACCTGGCGGCCACCGACATCGAAGACACGCCGGATTTTGGCGACGGCGCCGTCGCCAGCTATCTACTCGGGATGGCCAAAGTGAAGGGCAAGGTGAAGATCCTGCTCGACATCGACCAGGTGCTCAACAGCCAGGAGATCTCTGGCCTGGATGCGCTGATCCAGCAGTAGGAGCCACCATGATGACTAGTCCCTTCACCTTTGACCGGCGGATCGCCGGGCTGGCCGCCAGCCTCCTGGTTTGTGTGACGCTGATGGGCACCGTCACGCTGTGGACGCTCAGTTCACTCGACGAGAAGTTCGCGGCCGTCGCCACCGACGCTCAGCTGGCCGAAGGCGCGTCCGCCGCGGCTTTTCAAACCGCGTCGGTTCGGGCGTTGTGCTGGCAGATGCTGGCGGCAACCGACAAGAATACGCTGCCGGAGCTGGATCGCCAGTTGAGCGAGACACGCCGGAACCTGGAGCGCGGCTTGGGCGAAGGCGAGCGAACCGCCGAAGCTCGCCAGCAGTTGCAACGCTTCTTTCCAGTCTGGGAAGGGCAAGTGCTGCCGCTGATCCGTGAAGGCAAGCGTGACGACGCGCTCAAGCTGTTCTCCAGCCATGGCCTGACAGCCCTGAACGACGCCTTACGCACGCTCGAAGGCGCGCAGCGCGAGCACGGCGAACGCACCACGCGCGCGGCCGCCGAGGCCGGCCGCAGTTCGGACTCGGGAAGGACGTGGGTGGGCCTCATGTTCATCCTGGCGGTGGCGGTGGGCGCCGGCTGGAGCATCCTGCTGATCCGCTGGATGAACCGCACACTGCGGCGCACGGTGGCGGATCTCACCGCGCTCGCCAAGCAAGTGGCCAGCGCCGCGGGGGGGATTGCTTCGTCGAGCCAGGCCTTGGCCGAAGGGGCCAGCGAACAGGCGGCATCGCTCGAAGCGACCTCCGCCTCAAGCGAGCAGATCAACGCCATGGCGCATAAGAACGCCGAGAACTCGCAGACGGCCGCCGGACTGGTGGCGCAATCGCAGGAACGTTTCGCCGAAACCAACCGGGCGCTCGAAAAGATGGTGGGCGCCATGAGCGACATCAACACCTCGAGCGATAAGGTGGCGAAGATCATCAAGGTGATTGACGAGATCGCCTTCCAGACGAACATTCTGGCCTTGAACGCGGCCGTGGAAGCGGCGCGCGCGGGCGAAGCCGGCATGGGCTTTGCCGTGGTGGCCGATGAAGTGCGCAACCTGGCGCAGCGCTGCGCGCAAGCCGCGAAAGACACCGCCGATCTGATTGAAGAGTCCATCGGCAAGAGCAACGACGGCAAGTTGAAGGTGGATGAAGTGGCCACGGCGATTCGGACCATCACGGCCGAGTCCGCGCAGGTGCGGACCCTGGTGAGCGAAGTGAACCTGGGCAGCCAGGAGCAAACGCGGGGCATCGAACAGGTGGCGCGCGCGCTGACGGAGATGGAGCGGGTGACGCAGAAGTCAGCCGCGGGAGCAGAGGAAGGCGCGGCTTCGGCCGATCGGCTGACCGCACAATCGGCGTCGCTGCTGACCGCCGTGCGGCGGCTGGCGGTGATGGTGGACGGGGACTAAGAGGGCGGCGATGAGCACGGGAAGCACGATCGGAACGCTGCGGCAGCGCGTGGAAGCACTCGCCACGCGCCTGGTGCTGGGCAGCGCCACGGAAGATCAGTGGACGGAGTTGGTGGGCGGCATCCGGCAGGAAGCCGAAGCCGCGGGCCGCGCGGATGTGGCGCGTCTGGCGAACGAGACGCTGGAGCAGTTGAGCACGTCGTCGGGTGAAGCGGCCTTCACGGCCAACATTGCCCGCATGCAGGCCGCGTTGATGGAAGCATCGGCGCCGGCGGCGCCCGCGAAGCAGTCGCTCGGCGAGGACCCGGAGATGATTCGCGACTTCATCATCGAGTCGCGCGAGCACCTGACGCAGGTCGAAGTGCAGATGATGACGCTCGAGAAGGACCCGGGCGACATCGAGGCCATTAATACCGTCTTTCGCGGCTTCCACACGATCAAGGGCCTGGCTGGTTTCCTGGACCTGGTCGACATCCGCGAAGTGGCTCATGAAACCGAAACTCTGCTCGACCTGGCGCGCAATCAGGAGTTGCGGATCACCTCGGCGGTGGTGGATGTGGTGTTGGCCGCGGCGGACTTTCTGAAGGGGTGGCTGGCGCGCCTGGATTCCATGCTGGCGGGTGGCGACCCCGGCGCGGCTCCGGCGATCGAAGAGTTGCTGGCGCGAGTCCGCCAGGGTGCGCAGAGCGGCCCGGTGCCGGCGGCGAGCGTCACCGCCACCGAAGCCGCGCCGGCGCCGCGCGTCGAAGATGCCGGCCTCGGGCGAACCGAACGCGCCACCGAGAGCGCGCGCTCCGTGAAGGTCGATACCGCCAAGCTCGATTCGCTGGTGGACCTGGCGGGCGAAATGGTGATCGCGCAATCGATGGTGCGCCATCAGCCGGAACTGGCGAATCTGAACAGCCCCGCGCTGTCGCGCAGTCTGGCCCAGTTGGCTCGCATCACAGCCGAACTGCAGAAGACGGCGATGTCGATGCGCATGGTGCCCGTCGGCGGACTCTTCCAGAAGATGAACCGGCTGGTGCGCGATCTGGCGCGCAAAACGGGTAAGCAAGCCGAGATGGAAGCCTTTGGCGCGGACACCGAGCTCGACCGCAACGTGGTGGAAGAGCTCGCCGACCCGTTGATGCACATGGTGCGCAACGCCGTCGATCATGGGCTCGAACCGGCCGAAGAGCGGCTGGCCGCCGGCAAGGACGCGAGCGGCCGGGTACGGCTGAAGGCGTCGCATCAGGCGGGCCACATCGTCATCGAAGTGGCCGACGATGGGCGTGGTCTGGTGCGCGAGAAAATTCTCGCCAAGGCGCGGCAGCGTGGCCTGGTGGAGGACGGCTCCAACCTCACCGATAGCGAAGTGTTCAACTTCATCTTCCACCCGGGCTTCTCGACGGCAGCCCAGTTGACCGACGTCTCCGGCCGCGGCGTGGGCATGGACGTGGTGAAACGGCAGATCCAAAAACTGCGCGGGCGCGTGGAGATCGAATCGCGGCCGGGCAATGGCACGTCGTTCTTCCTGCGGCTGCCGCTGACACTCGCGATGATTGATGGCCTGGTGGTGGGCGTGGGCGAGGAGCGCTACGTGGTGCCGATTTTCACGGTGCGCGAGGTGCTGCAGCCAAACGAATCGATGATCTTTAGCGTGGAGAACCGGCAGGAGATGGCGTTGGTGCGCGAGAGCCTGCTGCCGGTGGTGCGGCTGTATCAGAAGCTGGGCGTGACGCCCACTTCGACCGACCCCGTGCGCAACCTGCTGATCGTCGCTGAAGCCGGCGACCGCACCTTCTGCCTGATGGTGGACAAGCTGATCGGCAAGCAGGAAGTGGTGATCAAAAGCCTGGGCGAAACGCTGCGCGATACGCCCGGCGTCGCCGGCGGCGCGATTCTGGGCGACGGGCGCGTCAGTCTGATTCTGGACCTCGAACGGATCTTCCGTTTGGAGGCGCGCGCGGGAGGCGGCGAACTTGCCCACCAGTGAAACACTGAAACTGACACCGGATCAGTTTGAGACCGTAGCCCAACTCGCGCGCAGCGAGTTCGGCCTGGAGTTGGCCAAGGGGAAAGAGTCGCTGGTGGCGGCGCGGCTGGGCAAGCAGATGCGCGCGCTCAAGCTGCGCACCTTCGACGAGTATCACCGCCATGTGCTGGCCGACCGCACCGGGGAGTCGTTGATTGACCTGATCGACGCGCTCACTACCAACCACACGAACTTCTTCCGCGAGCCGGCGCACTTCGACTTTCTGCGGACGCGCATTCTGCCGCATTGGCGGCCGAACGATCGCATCTGGTGCGCGGCCAGTTCGACCGGCGAAGAGCCCTATAGCATCGCCATGACGCTATGCGAAGCCGGGCACCCTTCGACGCGCATTCTCGCCACCGACATCTGCACGCGCGTGCTGACGGTGGCGCGGCGCGGCGCCTACCGCGCGGACCGGTTCGAAAATCCGGGCGGCTGGATGCGGCGCTATCTGTTGCGCGGCTCCGGGAAAGCCGAGGGCTACTACCGCCTACGCGACGAAGTGCGCGCGATGGTGGAGTACCGCCGGCTGAATCTGATCGAGCCGCTG
Organism: Bryobacteraceae bacterium; assembly: GCA_044226365.1. Taxonomy (GTDB): domain Bacteria; phylum Acidobacteriota; class Terriglobia; order Bryobacterales; family Bryobacteraceae; genus JALHNI01. The sequence continues at coordinate 2,167 of JBGAHE010000147.1, read as the reverse complement.
CCCGATCTGGGCCGCTTTGCGGTGATCTTCTGTCGCAACGTGATGATCTATTTCAGCCGGGAAACACAGGAACGGGTGGTACGCCAGTTGACGGCGTGCCTCGAACCCGGCGGCTATCTGATGGTGGGCCATGCCGAGAGCCTGATGGGCGTCCGGCATGGGCTGGAACAGGTAGCACCGGCGATCTATCGCCAGGGAGGCGGCCGATGAAGCAACTGGTGGTGGGGGTGGGTGAAGGCGGAGTGACACGCAATCCCGAAGCGGTGATCGCGACCTACGCCTTAGGCTCGTGCATCGCCGTCACGATGCATGATCCGGTTTCGGGCGTGGGCGGGATGGTGCACTTCCTGCTGCCGGAGTCGACGATGTCGCCCGAGAAGTCGCAGAAGCATCCGTGGATGTTCGGCGATACGGGGATCGCGCGGCTGCTGCACGGGGCGCTCGAACTGGGTGCCGATAAGAAGCGCCTGCGGGTGTGCGCCGCCGGCGGCGCGCAGGTGATGAACGACAACGGTGTCTTCAACATCGGCAAGCGCAATTGCCTGGCGCTGCGCAAGGCGTTGTGGAAGGCGGGCCTGACGGCGCGCGCGGAAGAAACGGGCGGCACGGTGCCTCGCACGATGAAGCTCGAAGTGGGAACCGGCCGCGTCTGGCTGCATGTGGCCGGACAAGGAGAACGCGAGATGACCAATTCCGGAAGGGCCGCTTAAGGAGAATTACAAATGGCGCTCAACCTGCTCGTCGTCGATGACTCGCCCGTGATGCGGGCCTTCATTCGCAAAGTCATCAACCTCACCGCGCTGGACGTGGGCGAGATCGTCGAAGCCAATCACGGCCGGGAGGCACTCGAACTCTTGCGCGCCCGTTGGATGGATCTGGTGCTCACCGACATCAACATGCCAGTGATGAATGGCGAAGACCTGGTGCGCGAGATCGAAGCCGATCCGCTCTTGCGCACCGTGCCGGTGATTGTGGTTTCCACCGACGCGAGCCACCATCGCGTGGATCAACTGCTGTCGCTAGGCGCCAAAGGCTACGTCACCAAGCCGTTTACGCCCGAGGCGTTATGCGCCGAAGTGGAGCGCGTGTTGGAGGTGGCCCATGCCTGAGTTGCTCACCGAGGCCGTGCAGACGGTGCTTGAAACGATGTTCTTCACCGAGCCGTTGGGCATGGCGCCCGCGCCGGACGCGGGGCTCACCGCCTCGGTGGCGTTTCATGGCCAGCCGAGCGGCGAACTCGCGGTCAGCATCAGCGACAGCGCCGTGCGGCCACTGGCGGCCAGCTTCCTGGGCGAAGACGAGAGCGACATCACCGACGCGCAGATCGAGCAGGTGGTTTGCGAGATTGCCAACATGCTGTGCGGCTCGGTGGTGAGCCGTTTTGAAAGCGACACGGCGTTCGCCCTGGCGCCGCCCGAACTGTTGCCTGCCGACTGGCCATGGCCACGGTCGAGCCAGACGTTCGCGCTCGAGAACGGCACCTTGAGCGTCGCTCTGCATGTGGCCGGGCAGGCTCCATGATTCGCGTGCTGGTCGTCGATGATTCGGCGATTGTCCGCAAAGTCCTGACGGACGCGCTGTCCACTGAGCCGGACATCGAAGTGGTGGGCACGGCGCCCGATCCCTATGTGGCGCGCGACAAGATTCTGGCCTTGCGGCCGGACGTACTGACACTCGACATCGAGATGCCGCGCATGGACGGCGTGACCTTTCTAAAGCGCCTGATGCATTACCAGTCGATGCCGGTGATTGTGATCAGTTCGCTGGGCGTGGCGTCCAGCCGCGCGACGCTCGCGGCGCTCGAAGCGGGCGCGGTGGATGTGCTGGCGAAGCCGGGCGGGCCACAGTCGGTGGGCGAGTTGAAGCTGAGCTTGGCGGAGAAAGTACGAGCCGCGGCCGCGGCGCGGCCTCGTCCCGTGAGGGAACGGCGCGAGGCTCAGTTGCCCGCGGGGGCCGCTTACGCGCCCGAAACGGTGATCGCGTTGGGCGCCTCCACGGGCGGTACCGAAGCCATTCAGCAGGTGCTGACTCAGATGCCGGAGAATTGTCCGGGCATCGTCATCGTGCAGCACATCCCGCCCGTGTTCTCGCATTCGTTCGCCGAGCGGTTGGATGGCTTGTGCGCCATTCGGGTGCGCGAGGCCGCCGATGGCGATCGCGTGGAGCC
>JBGAHE010000146.1:0-12835 GCA_044226365.1 Bryobacteraceae bacterium | reverse complement strand
GGGAGGTGAAGTTGAGCCACTGGAGTTGAAGGCGACCGTCACGTTCTTCGATGCGGACCGTGCCGTAGGCGGGCTCGGTGTAGGCGCCGGCGTATTGGGCGAGCGGGAGGGCGGGCTTGGCGTCCTTGACGCGGGCGGCAAGGCGGTCCTGGCGTTTGTTTTCGTCTTCGGCGTCCTGACGGTCAACGACGGCTTTGAGGTAGGAATCCCAGTCCTTGGCGGGTAGGCCGAGGAGCAGATCGACCAGGGAGTTGGTGACCGATTCGGGCAGGGTGGTGCGGCCGAGGTTGGCGAGCACGACAATGCCACTTTTGGTTTCGGGGATCAAGGTGACGCGGGCGCGGAAACCATCGAGGACGCCGGCGTGGCCCAGGATGCGGTGGCCGCGGTAGTGGGCGATGTTCCAGCCGAGCGCGTAGGTGTTCTGCGTGGTGTCGGGATTGAGGGCGCGCGAGGCGGCATCAGCACGGATGACCATGTGAGGCTGGTAGGTTTCTTCGAGGTTCTTGAGCGAGACAATGCGGCGGCCGTCGAACTCGCCGCCGGAGACGTGGAGCTTGACCCATTGGGCGAGGTCGCGGGCGGAGGAGTTGATGGAGCCGGCGGCGCCGACGTTGTCGAAGTCGACCCAGTCAAAGCTGCGGACGGTGGTGGCGGACTTGCGATGGGGCATGGCGCGGTCCGGGGTTTGGAGGGCGGTGGCGTAGCGCGTGGTGGTGCGGGTCATGCCGAGAGGGGTGAAGAGTCGCTGCTGAATGAAGTCGTCCCAGGTGGTGCCCGCGACGCGACCGACGAGTTCACCGGCGGTCATGAACATGATGTTCTGATACTGATATTGCTGGCGGAACTGTTTATTGGGCTTGGCGGCGCCAATGCGGTCGATGATCTGGGCGCGGGTGAGATTGGTCTTGTACCAGAGGGCATCGTGGCGGGGGAGGCCGGTGCGATGGCAGAGCAGGTCGCGCACGGTGACGTTCTCGTTGGCGAGCGGATCGCGGAGGCGGAAGGTGGGGTAATGCTGGCGAACGGGGTCATCCCAATCGAGCTTTCCGTCGTCGGCGAGCAGGGCGACGGTGAGGGCGGTGAAGGCTTTGGTGGTGGAGGCGATTTCGAAGAGCGAGTCGGCGGTGACGGGGTCCGGCTTGCCGAGTTCGCGGACGCCGTAGCCTTTGACGTGGACGATTTGGCCGCTCTCGATGATGGCGACGGCGGCGCCAGGGGATTGCCAAATCTTCAGGGAAGCTTCGACGAGACGGTCGACCACGGCGGGGTCGAGGGCGTGTGCGCTGAGGGCAAGGAAGATAAGCGGAATCAGACGCATGGGGACATTGTAGCTATCCTGAGGTTTGGGGCCGATCATTCTTTTTGATGGCGTCTGCAATCTCTGCGAGGGATGGGTGCAGTTGGTCATCCGGAGGGATCCGCGGGGGCGGTATCGTTTTGCGTCACTCCAGAGCGAGGCGGGGAAGCGTCTGCGGGCTCAGTATGGGGTGAGGGTCGATAGTGTGGTGCTGATCGAGGAGGGGCGAGCATACGTGGAGAGCGAGGCGGCCCTGCGGATTCTGAGCGGGCTGGGGTGGCCGGTGGGCTGGCTGCGGTGGGTGCCGGGTCGCGATGCGATCTACCGGTGGGTGGCGCGGAATCGGTATCGGTGGTTCGGGCGGGCCGAGGTCTGTTGGTTGCCGACGCCGGAGTTGCGGGCGCGGTTTTTGGAAGACGGCACATCGGCGGGCGGTGGTTGAAAAGCACCAGTGGTTGATTCCAACCACCAGAAAATAAAGAAGTTAAGTTGAAATATTCCGAAACCGTCCTGGCGCGGTGCGCATTTGTATAAGCGAAGGATGGTGAAGAGTATGAAACACCTGAAGCTGATGACGATGGCACTGGGCGTGGTGGCGTTGCCGCTGCTGGCGGATGACCACGGACGCGGCGGAAGGGGGCCGGACCGGCGCGATATGGAGCGACGGGAAATGGATCGGCGTGGCCCGGATCGGCGCGACAACGGTCCGCGCGGGATGGATCGCGGGATGGGCCGCGGCATGGTGGGCCGCCCGGTGGTGGTGGCGCCTCCTCCGGTGAGGGTGTATCGGCCTCCGGCTGTGGTGGTGGCACCGGCGCCAGTGTATAGCGCGCCAGCGTATCCGGTGTATGGCGGTGCGGCTTATGGACCCGGGCCGGCGTATGATCCGGGTCCGGCGTATGATCCGGGATACGGCAATAGCTACGACCCGAGCTATGACCCCTACTACGATCCGGCCTACGGTCAGAACGGCGGTTACGCCCCGGATGACAACGGCTACGCGGTGTATGCGCCCTACGGGCCGCCGGCGCCGCAGCAGGAAGTTTATGGTCCGGCTCCTGGCCCCGGCTACACGTGGGTGAGCGGTTACTGGCGTTGGGGCGGCGCGCGCTACGTGTGGGCGCCCGGCCGCTGGATGCGTCCTCCGCGGGCGCAGGCCTCATGGAACGCCGGCGGCTGGTTCCAGACGGGTGGCCGCTGGGGTTTCCGGATCGGCTTCTGGCGCTAAGGTAGATAGCGCAAGGACCACGCTCTGCGGGGCGTGGTCCTTTTTGTTTTTAGGGGCGGGGAACCTGCCAGCGGAGGACTTTCGCTTTGGCGGTGGCAGGAGCGTTTTGCGCGTCGTCGACCTGGTAGTAGATGGTGGTGATCTCGCCGCGCCTGGTTTCGATGGAGCTGGGGTAGCCGCAGTCGACGTTGGGCGCGTCCGCGGCGAGGGTTTGCCGGTGTTCGGGCTTCCAGGTGACGCCGCCATCGCCGCTGAGCCAGGCATGGACCCCGCGCGGAGCGTTGCGTTCGCCGAAGGTGAGCAGGACGCGACCGTCGCGGAGTTGGATGAGGTCGGCCGGGTGTTCGCTGTCCTTGGTGAGCGCGGTGGAGGGGGACCAGGTGCGGCCGCCGTCGGTGGAGCGGGCAATGCGCAGATACCCGGCGCGGGAGGTGCGGATGGCGGCGAGGACGGTGCCGTCGTTCAGGACGGTGAGGGCGGTTTCGTTGCCGTCCAACTGGATGAGCGCGCCGTGATCCCAGGTCTGCCCCTGGTCCGTGGAGCGGAAGACCCAGCTTTGAAATTGCTGCGTGCCATCGGTGAGGGTGGCTTCGTAATAGACGGCCATGAGGGCGGTGCCGTCTTGGAGCTGGACGATTTTGCCGAAGGGAGAGACGGCGGTGGAGACGACATTCTTATCGCCGGGGGGACGGCGGGTTTCGGGGCTGCGCTTGCCGGGGCTCCACGTGCGGCCCTGGTCGGTGGAGCGCATCACGTAAACGCCATCGAAGACACGATTTTTCCGGGCGGCGGCGAGCTTGCCGTCGGGGCCATAGCCGCTGAGGATGCAGTAGGCCATGAGGAGGGTGCCGTCTTTGAGTTGGCCGAAGGCGGGGTTGCGATCGTCTTCGGGGGTGTCAACGAGGGTGACGGGCTTGGTCCAGGTGCGGCCCTGGTCGCGGGAGGTGATCCAGTCGAGGCGGCCGCCGCGTCCGATGTGGGCGGCGCCGGCGCGGTGGACGGCGGCGAGACGGCCGTCCTTGAGCTGGATCATGACCGGGAAGTAACCGGCGCCTTCGAGGACAGTTTGCGGGGGCGCGGCGAGGAGGGCGGAGGCCAGGAACGGGAGCCAAAGCTTCATATGGCGTTAGTGTCGCATTGCAGGGGCGCAAGCGATTAATTCGCGGCGCCGGGGGACAGAGGGGTAACGTCCCCAGGCCCCCGGGACGGGGCTAGGCGATGATGTCTTTGACCGGGTCGCCGAAGACGTCGGTGAGGCGGAAGTCGCGGCCGGCGTAGCGGTAGGTGAGCCGGGTATGGTCGATGCCGAGTTGGTAGAGGATGGTGGCGTGGAGGTCGTGGATCGAGACGCGGTTCTCGACGGCTTTGAAGCCAAATTCGTCGGTTTGGCCGTAGGCGAGGCCGCCTTTGATGCCGCCGCCGGCCATCCACATGGTGAAGCCGTAGGGGTTGTGGTCGCGGCCGGTGCCACTTTCGGAGACGGGGGTGCGGCCGAACTCGCCGCCCCAGACGACGAGGGTTTCGTCGAGGAGGCCGCGGCGCTTGAGGTCGCGGATGAGGGCGGCGGCGGCCTGGTCCATGTCCGGGCAGCGCTTCTTGAGATTGGTGTCGATGTCTTTGTGATCGTCCCAGTCCTGCCCGGCGCTGTGGTTGACGTGGACGTAACGGACGCCGCGCTCCACCAGGCGACGGGCGAGCAGGCAGCCATTGCCGAAGGAGGAGGAGCCGTATTCGGCGCGTACGGCGTCGGATTCCTTGCGAATGTCGAAGACGTCGAGGGCTTCGAACTGCATGCGGTAGGCGGCTTCCATGGATTGGATGCGGCCTTCGAGGAAGTCATCGGGGCCGAAGCTCGCGCTGAACTCGCGGTTCAAGGCCTGGACGGCGTCCAACTGCCGACGCTGCGTTTGCGGGTCGTAGATCTTGTTGCGCAGGTTGGCGATCATCTTCTCCGGCTCAACGGCGCTGTCGTTGAAGGGAGTGCCCTGGTATTCGGCGGGCAAGAAGCCATTGCGGAGGAAGGGGCCGCCGTTGCCGCCGGGAGTGAGGGCGACGAAGGCGGGGAGATTGTCGTTCTCGCTGCCCAGGCCATAGGAACTCCAGGCGCCGATGGAGGGGCGCGTGGCGAGGATGCTGCCCGAATGAATCAGGCTGCGGGCCGGGGTGTGCGTGGGGTTGAAGGTGTACATCGACTTGATGACACAAATGTCGTCGATGACGGTGGAGAGCTGGGGCAGGAGCTCGCTGACGTCGACGCCACCGCGGCCGTGCTTTTTGAAGGCGAAGGGACTGGGGAGGAGTCCGCCGGTTTGCCGCTCGGTGCGGAGGTCGACGGTGCCGGGGCGCTGACCCTGGAACTTGAGCAAGGCGGGCTTGGGGTCGAACATGTCGACGTGAGAGGGTCCCCCGGCGAGGAAGAGGAAGATGACGTGCTTGGCCTTGGGCGTGAGCGCGGGGCCGCTGTAGTGACCATTCCCGGCGTACAGCTGCGGCATGGTGGCGGCGAGGCCGAGGCCCCCGGTGAGTTGGGAAAAAAGCTGACGGCGGGTCATGGGCGGAAGAGCACCTCGTTGGTGGACAGCAGGACGTGGGCGTAGTCTTCGATCTTGCTTTGGCTCAGATAGCTCAGGCCGAGGTCCAGTTCTTTGGCGCTGGGTTCGCGGGAGAGGACCTGGCGGAAGAGTGCTTTGATCTGGGCGGCGGGCTCGGTTTCCTGGAGGTTCTTGGCGAGGAATTGGGCCTGCGAGCGAAGGAACGTGCCGTTCATGACGAATAACTGCTGGAGGGGCGTGATGGTGAGGTCACGGCCCGGACTGGTCATGGTGGCGTCGGGGAAGTCGTAGGTGCGGAGGAGGTCGTTGGGACGTCCGCGGCTGATGCGCCCGTAGAGCGTGCGCCGATGGTTGGTTTCGAGATCGAGGTCCTGGGAGATGCCTCCGAGGGATTCGTCGAGGCGGCCGGCCGCGCGCAGAAGCGAGTCGCGGTAGGCTTCGATGCCCAAGCGTTGCGGGTTCATGCGCCAGAGGAGGATGTTGCCCTGATCGAGGCGATCGCCTTCGGGCCGGCGCCGGCTGGCTTGCTGATAGGCCGCCGAAAGCATGATCTCGCGATGGAGCCACTTGAGGGACCAGCCGTTCTGGATGAAGCGGGCGGCGAGGTCGTCGAGGAGTTCGGGGTGGGTGGGCTTGTCGCCCTGGGTGCCGAAGTCGCTGGTGGTGGCGACGAGAGGTTTGCCGAAGTGCCAGCCCCAGACGCGGTTGACGATGACGCGGGCGGTGAGCGGGGCGCTATCGGAGAAGATTTTCTCGGCGAGGGTGAGGCGGCCGGAGCCGGCGCCGAGCTTGCCGTCGTCTTTTGAGAGGACAGCGAGAAAATGGCGGGGGGTGATTTCGCCGGGCGAGGCGACGTTGCCGCGGAGCATGACGGGCAGGTCGCGCGATTCGCCGGGCTTGTAATGGATCATCGTGTAGTTGGCGTCCGAGCCGTCGACGTATTGAGCGGCGTCGTAGACGACGTTCATAAACGGCTCGTTGGAAGCCGAGGGACGTCGGCGGGCGGCGACGAAGTCGAAGGCCGGTTTGGCGGGAGCGACGGGTTTGGGGGCCTCGACCGGCTTTGCAGCCGCGGCGGCGGGAGGGGTCCGTTCGCGCCAGTATTTCTCGAGATTCTGGGTGAGCTTGGGGTAGCGCTCTTGCAGGGCCTCGGCTTCCTTGCGAAGTTCAGCGATTTCGGCGCGCCACTTGGCGACTCTTTCCGCGGAGCCCTCGACGGTGGAGGCTTCACCGGTGAGCAGGTTGCGCGAGTAGGAGAGGTCGAAGAGTCGACGTTCGAGCCACTGGTAGCGGGCTTCGACGGCGGGGTCGAGCTCGAAGGTGGGCCGTTCAGAGCGCATGGTGGAGGCGAAGACGCCAGCGAGGCCGTAGTAGTCCTTGGTGGGGATCGGGTCGAATTTGTGGTCGTGGCAGCGGGCGCAGGCGACGGTGAGGCCGAGGAGGCCGCGCGAGACGGCGTCGACGCGTTCGTCCCAGTCGTCGGTGACGAAGGTGTAGATGACGTCGTAGGAGAGCCGCTGGTCCTTGTGATAGATGGGGCCGGTGCCGAGGTAGCCGAGGGCGCGGAGGTCTTCGCGCCTGGTGCCGGGCATGAGGTCGGCGGCGAGTTGGAGTTTGACGAAGCGGTCGTAGGGGACGTCCGCGTTGAGGGCTTCGACGACCCAGTCGCGGTAACGCCAGGCGTAGGGATAGGGCGGGTTGGTGGCTTCGGAGGTGGGGTTGTCTTCGGCGTAGCGGGCGACGTCGAGCCAGTTGCGGCCCCAGGCTTGGCCGTATTGGGGCGAGGCGAGGAGACGGTCGATCAGTTTGGCGTAGGCGTCGGGCGAACGGTCGTCGACGAAGGACTGGATCTCGGCGTAGGTGGGACGATAGCCGAGCAGATCGATGTAGGCGCGCTGGACCAGGGTGCGGGCATCGGCGCGGGGAGATGGAGTGAGCTTCTTCTCTTCGAGCTTGGCGAGGAGGAAGGAGTCGATTTTGCGTTGGGGCCAGGCTTTGGCTTGGACGGGGGGAGCGGGCAGGTCTTGAACGGGTTGGAACGCCCACCACTTGCGGCCGGCTTCAACCGACATGCCTTTGAGAGGCGCGGTCGCGGTGGCGGTGGGGGCGTCGACGCGAGGATCGGGGGCGCCGGAGGCGATCCAGCGTTCGAAGTTTTCGAGGACGGGTGCGGCGAGCTTGCCCGCAGGGGGCATTTGCAGATGCGGATCGGTGTAGCGGAGGGCGGTGAGGAGACGGCTTTCGGCGGGCTTGCCGGGGACGACGGCGGGACCGGTGGCCCCGCCTTTCCTTAAGCCAGCTTTGGTGTCGAGGACGAGACCGCCCATGGGCGATTTCATCTTAGAGGAATGACAGCTGTAACAACTGCTGGCCAGCACGGGCCGGATTTTGGCTTCGAAGAAAGCCGGATCCGGCGTCTGGGCAAAGGCCGTCCAGGCGACCAGGAGAAAGCCGTACCGCATGTTGCTTTAGTTACCCCCGCGAGCGAACGGCGTGGCGTTTGGCAGTGAAGCGGGCGCCGAGGTACTCACCCATGCTGAGTTCGCCGGTGAGTTCGTCGCCCTGAAGCGTGCCGTTGAATTCATACGAAAGAGAGTCGCCGTGGCGCTCGCTGACGTTACTGTTCAAGCGGAATCCGTTGCCGTGGATGCTGCCTCCGAGGTCGCGCGAGAGAAAGTCGCCCTGGTGGGTGCCTTCGAGGCGGCCGTCGGAGGTCTGCTTGAGGTGCAGGACGTGCTGCGAGGAACTGGCGAGATAAGTGATGGTGACGTCCCAGCGACCGCTCAGGTCGCCGGCGGGAGCGGCGGTGGAGGCCGGGGCGGGCGCGGGCGGCGGGGAGGTGAGCGCGGCGTGGATGCGATCAGCGACGATCTTCTCTTCGCCGTTGTGCATCATGTAGGGCACAACCGAGATGCCGTTGTCGCCGGCGTTGGTGGGCAGCGCGATGCGCGGCTCCGTGGTGAACAGGTGCTTGGCGACGGTGCGTCCGCTGACGTTGAGCTTGGCGGTGTCCCAGCGGATGTTGAGCGTGGGAACACGGTTCGAGAGGCCATCCGGCTGGCGGATAGAAGTGGTGACGCCGGGAATCGACTGGACGCGCTTGGCGACGTGATCGAGGCGCGAGAGCCAGAGCTTCCATTCAGCGTCATGGTCGCGCTTGAACCACATTTCGACGGCCATGAGCATGCCCATAGCTTCTTCCTTGCCGATTTTGAGGGCACGCGAGAAGCCGTGGTGCGGAGCGCTATGAACCCAGGCGGCCTGGATCAGGTCCTTGCGGCCGAGGAGGAGGCCAGCAGTCTGGGGGCCGCGGATGCACTTGCCGCCGCTATAAGCGACCAGTGTGGCGCCCTTTTCGAGATGGACGTTGGGGACGGTGAGAATTTCGGCCGCGGCATCCACCAGGACGGGGACGTTGCGCTGCTTAGCCATGTCGCAGATGACTTTGGTGGTGAGCGGACCGCTTTCGGCGTTGGGGCCGGCGAGGATGTAGATCATCGCGGTTTTGGGTCCGAAGGCGGCTTCGAGCTCGGCGACGGTGTTGGCTTCGACGATCTTGGCGCCGACGGCGCGAACGGCCGCGTCATAGACGTTGCGCGAGTGGCCGGGGATGATCACTTCGTCTTTAGGGAAGCCCGTGAGGTTGGGGAGGCGGACGTGGAGGTCCGGGTTGCCGCCGGCGATGCAGGCCGACGTGGCGTGGGTGATGGCGGCCGAGCAGCCGCAGGTGATCATGCCGTACTCCGCCTTAGTGAGTTCGGAGAGGCGATTGCCGATGGCGGCCATCAACTCGTCGATGTGGACGTGATGCTGCGAAGCTTCGGCCATGGCGGCGCGCACTTCCGGCAGCATGGTGGAGCCGCTGATGATGGTGAAGGTACCGCGGGCGTTGATGAGAGGTTTGACGCCGATGGATTCATAGAGCGTCGGACCGAGTTGCAGACCTTTGGCCGGAGCGGCCTGAGCAGCGCCGGGGGCCAGACCGGCCAGGAAACCAAGCGCAGACCCGCGGAAGACGTCGCGCCGGGGCAGGCGCTTCGAGAGAAATTCCATCATGACTCTACTTTACGCGCTTTTGATCTCGGTCCAGAGACGGTCGCGCAGGCGCTGGGCGGGCGGTGGCATGGTGCGCAGCCAGACGCTGCGTTCGAGTTCTTCGGACGAAGGAAAGAGTAAGTGATGGTCGCGGAGTTGGGCGGGGAGTAGCTCGCGGATGCCGGCCAGGACAGGGCCGGTTTTTTCGGCGATGACGCAGGCGGCGGCGACTTCGGGACGGAGTAAGAAGTCGATGAACTGGTGGGCAGCTTCGACGCGCGGACTCTCGCGAAGGATGACAGCGGATTCGGCGTAACGGACGAAGCCTTCGGCGGGATAGACGAAGTCGAGGTGCGGGGCTTCGGTCATCACCGGGAGCATGGTGGTGGTCCACATCTGGGCGGCGAGGACGTCGCCGGCTAAGACCTGGTCGCGTACTTCGGCATTTAGATAGGCACGCAAAAGCGGCTTCTGGCGGATCGCTTCGCGTTGGGCAGCGCGAAGTTCGCTCTCCTGCGTGGAGTTCCAGTTGTGACCGAGTTTACGGAGGCAGGCGCCGAGGACGTCGTCCTGAGCGTCGAGCATGGTGAGGCGTCCGGCGACTTTTTGTTCCCAAAGGTCGGCCCAGCGGGTGAGCGAACCGAGTTGTTGGCGGTTGTAGACGATGCCGGCCGAGGTGCTCATGTAGGGCACTGAGTACTGTAGTGACGGGTCCCATTCGGGTTGTTGGAAGCCGGGAGCGAGGTTCTTCAGGTTGGGCAGGCGGGAATGGTCGAGGGGGGCGAGTAAGTGCTCGTCGCGGAGGGGCGCGATGTGATGGTTGGTGGGAAAGACGACGTCCCAGCCGCAGTTGCCGGTGAGGGCTTTGGCGAGTAACTCGTCGGAGCTTTCGAAGATGCCGTAGCGCACGCGGATGCCGGTGTGCTTTTCGAACTGCTCGATGGTTTGGGGGCCGATGTAGTTCGACCAGTTGTAGACGTTGAGGCGCGGCTGGGTGCTGCGGCGGCAGCCGGCGAGTCCGGTGAGGCTGAGGAAGAAGAGCGTGCGGCGCGTCATGTCTTCGTTTGCAGCCTTTCGGAGAGAAGGATCAGGATGCCCAAGCCGAAGACGATGATCGTGGAGACGGCGTTCAGGACGGGGCTGACGCCGCGGCGGGCGGTGGCGTACATGACCATGGGGAGCGTTTCGGAGTCGACACCGGCGACCATCGAGGTGATGACGAAGTCGTCGAAGGAGATGGTGAAGGCGAGCAAGGAGGCGCTGACGATGGCGGGGATGAGCTGGGGCAGGGTGACTTTGTAGAAGGCTTCGAATTCGTTCGCGCCCAGGTCGAGCGCGGCTTCTTCGAGGGTCGCATCCATGGTGCGCAGGCGGGCAATGATCACGATGACGACATAGGAGAGGCAGAAGCTGATGTGCGCCAGGATGACGGTGAACATGCCGAGGTGCAGGTTCAGGATGCGGAAGAGGAATTGGTAGAAGGCGAGCAGGGCGACGCCGGTGACGATTTCGGGCGTCATCAGGGAGAGGTAGAGGCCGGCGGAGAGGGTGGGCGACTTGCGTTTCCAGAGCGCGTAGGAACAAAGAGTGCCGATGGCGGTGGCGAAAAGGGTGGCGGCGCCGCCGATGAAGAGTGAGTTGACGGTGGCTTCGCGCAGGGCGGGGTCCGAGAAGGCTTGCGCGTACCAGCGCCAGGAGAAGCCTTCCCATTGCGTGAAGCGCGACTGGTTGAAGCTGAAGATGGCGAGCACGAACAGGGGAACGTGCAGGAAGGCGTAAGCGAAGACGGCGTAGATGGAGAGCAGGCGCATCTAGAGCAGGTCCTCGCCGCCGGACCGCTTGGAGATGAGGTAGAGCAGACCGAGCGTGAGCGCCATCAGGCTGAGCGAGAGGGCGGCGCCGAAGGGCCAATCGCGGGCGGTGGTGAATTGGTTTTGGATCAGCGTGCCGATCATGATGCTCTTGCCGCCGCCCATCAGGTCAGGGGTGAGGTAAGCGCCGAGGCAGGGAATGAAGACCAGGATGCTGCCGGCAGCGATGCCGGGTCGGCAGAGGGGCAGGGTGACCTTCATGAGCGCCGTAACGGGCGGGGCGCCAAGGTCGGCGGCGGCTTCGAGCAAGGCGGGATCGAGCTTTTCGAGGTTCGTGTAGAGGGGCAGAACCATGAAAGGGAGGAAGCCGTAGACGAGGCCGAGGACGACGGCGAAGTCGTTGTAGAGGAGCGGGAGGGGCTCGTGGATCAGTCCGGTGGCGAGCAGGGCGGTGTTGATGAGGCCGGTGTCGCGCAGGAGGAACATCCAGGCGTAGGTGCGGATGAGGAAGCTGGTCCAGAAGGGCAGCATGACGAGTTGCAGGTACATGCCGCGATGCTTGCCGGCGCGGGAGATGAAGAGGGCGAGAGGGAAGCCAAGCAGGAGGCAGACGGCGGTGGAGACGCCGGCGACCCAGAAGGAGCGCCAGAGAATCTTCAGGTAGAGGGGATCGACGATGCGCGCGTAGCTTTCGGCGCTCCACGGCAGCGTAACCCCGCCGTAGGCACCGCGGCTTTCGAAGCTATAGACGGCGATGATCAACAGCGGGATCAGGAAGAGGGTGACCAGCAGGAACACGCTGGGCGCCAGAAACAGCAGGCGCAGAGTCTTCATTGCTTGAGGTGAAGCTCGTCGGCGGGATGCCACCAGACGTGGACCTGGTCGCCAGGATGGAAGCCATTTTGCGAGCGCGGGATTTGGGCCATGAACTGTTGGCCGACAATGGTTTCGGTTTGGACGTGGTAGCAATCGCCGAGGAAGGTGGTGTGCGTGACGCGGGCGACGTGGCTGTTCTCGCGAGGTTCGCGGGCGAGGTGCGTGGATTCGGGGCGGATGCCGATGTCGCCGACCCAGTTGACGGCGCCGAGGAAGGCCGCGGTGAAGCGGGTGGCCGGCTGAAGATAGATCTCCTGCGGCGTGCCGACTTGTTCGACTTTGCCTTTGTGAAGGAGCGTGATGCGATCGGCCATGGAGAGAGCTTCTTCCTGGTCGTGGGTGACCATGAGGAAGGTGATGCCGACGCGGCGTTGGAGAGCTTTCAGTTCGAGGCGGACTTCTTCGCGGAGGTTGGGGTCGAGCGCGGAGAGCGGCTCATCGAGGAGGAGTAAGTCAGGCTCGAGGACGAGCGAACGGGCGAGGGCGGCGCGTTGTTTCTCGCCACCGGACATCTGCGAGGGCTTGCGATCGGCTTTTTGCGAGAGGCGGACGAGATCGAGGGCGGCTTTGACTTTGGAGTCGACCGCGGAGTCGTTGCGTTGGCGGAGTCCGAAGGCGACGTTGTCAAAGACGTTGAGGTGCGGGAAGAGGGCGTAGCTTTGGAAAACGGTGGAGACGTTGCGCTCGTAGGGTTTGAGCGGGGCGATGTCCTTGCCGTTTAAGAGGACTTGGCCGGTGTCGGGCGTTTCAAAACCGGCCACCATGCGGAGGCAGGTGGTCTTGCCGCAGCCGGAGGGTCCCAGGAGAGCGTGCAATTCACCCCGACCCACGGACATCGAAACACCGTCGACGGCCGTATGGGACGGGAACTTTTTCGTGACTCCACGAAGTTCGAGGACAGGGTCGCTTTTGGTCACCAGATTCTCTAAAAGGACGGGCCCCGAGGACCCGTCCTCATGAGGATATAGCTTTAGGCGGAGAAGTTCTTCTCAGCCTGCTCCCAATTTACAACCTGCCACCAGTTGGCAAGGTA
>JBGAHE010000145.1:0-14086 GCA_044226365.1 Bryobacteraceae bacterium | reverse complement strand
ATGGGACGTCCGCCTCTACGGCAAGTACATCAAGCCCATCACGATCTTCAACTACCGCTCGCAGCCCGACCTCCGCAAGGCTTATGAAGAGCCCGGACGTCCGCGCGAGCTCAAGTTCCCCATCGGCTACGGCTCCAACCGCTCGCCCTCCAACATGCAGCTCTCCGTTCGTAAGTCCATCCTGAAGTAATGAGCTATCGTTTCCGGCAAGCCATCTGCAACGAAGTCTTCGAGAATTGGGACTTCGCCAAGACCTGCGCCGCGGTAAAGAAGGCGGGCTACGACGGCATCGAAATCGCGCCGTTCACCCTCGCCGAATCCCCCGCGCTCTTGAGCCCCGAGCGACGCCGCGAGTTCAAACAAACCATGGCCGACCACGGCCTCGCCTTCGTCGGTCTCCATTGGCTGATGGTTTCCCCCAAGGGCCTCCACGTCACCACCCCCGACGAAGCCCTCTATCAGCGCAGTTGGCAACACATCCACGACCTGATCGACCTCTGCGCCGACCTCGGCGACAACCGGGTCATGGTCTTCGGCTCGCCCTTCCAGCGCAACTCCACCGGCGGCCTCACCCCGGCCCAAGCCACCCGCCGCTTCGCCGACGGTCTCCGCTCCGTCGCGCCCCACGCCACGGACCGCGGCGTCCGCATCCTGGTCGAAGCCCTCCCCAAAGCCCAATCCGACATCGTCAACACCGTCGCCGAAGCCGTCGCCATCGTCGACGAAATCGCGAGCCCCGGCGTCCGCACCATGTTCGACACCCACAACGCCATCGACGAGACCGAGCCCCACGCCGTCATCCTCGAACGCTTCTACGACAAAATCTTCCACGTCCACGTCAACGAACTAGACGGCGGCTACTGCGGTAGCGGCGACTATGACTTCAAACCCATCCTCGAAGTCCTCCGCCGCAAGAACTTCGCCGAATGGGTCTCGCTCGAAGCGTTTGACTTCAAGCCCGGCGCCGAATTCATCGCCGAAACGTCCCTCCGTTATCTTGAGCGCCAGATCGCTCAACTTTCGTAATCCACCTGCCGAAGAATAGAGAGTGATGAAATACCTTGTTACCGGCGGTGCCGGTTTTATCGGCTCCACCGTCGTCCGTCAGTTGCTCCAGCAGCCCGGCGCCGAAGTCCTGGTCGTCGACAATTTGAGCTCCGGCCAAGCCGCCAACCTCGAAGGCGTCACCGGCCCCTGGGACCTCGCCAACGTCGATATCTGCGATGCCGCGGCCCTGGCGCCCCTGTTCGCCGGCGTCGACGTCGTCATCCATCTGGCCGCCATCCCGTCGGTCCCCCGCTCCATCAAGGACCCGATTCCGTCTCACAACGTCAACATCAACGGAACGTTCAACGTCATGCAGGCGTCGGTCGCCGCCGGCGTCAAGCGCCTGGTTTACGCTGCTTCATCGTCCGCTTACGGCGACACCGATGTGCTGCCCAAGGTCGAAACCATGCGCCCCCTGCCCAAGTCTCCCTACGCGGCGCAGAAGCTCATGGGCGAGCACTATTGTTCGGTCTTCCATTCCTGCTTCGGCCTGGAGACGATCGCCCTTCGATTCTTCAATGTCTTTGGTCCTCGCCAGGATCCCTCGAGCCCCTACTCCGGCGTCCTCTCGCTGTTTATGACCTGCGTGCTCGACCACCGCGCCCCTACCCTGTTCGGCGATGGCGGCCAGACGCGCGACTTCACCTATGTCGAAGACGTCGCCGGACTCGTCTTAAAAGCCACCCGAGCCCCCTCCTCCGCCTGCGGCAAAGTTTTCAACGCCGGCAACGGCAATCGCTACTCGCTGCTCGAAACCTGGGACCTGCTCCAGAAGATCGCTGGCGTCGTCATCCCCCCGAACTTCGGCCCGCCCCGTGAAGGCGACGTCCGTGATTCGCAGGCCGACACCACCCTCGCCGTCGCTGAACTCGGCCATGATCCCCAGTTCACCTTCGAAGAAGGCCTCCGCCGTACCCTCGACTGGTATCGCGACCACCGCTAACCGACCGCTAAGATAGAGAGTGCCTCTCCACGCCACCAACGGCATCTACCGCGCCCCCCTCCTCGACCAATTCGACTGGCTCGACCACGGCTTCGGGGGCCGGCATGCCGTCGACTGGCCCCCGGAACCCCACGCCGCCGCCGTCCAGGTCCACGGCGTCACCGCCCTCACCGCCGACGCCCCCGGCCCCCAGGGCGAAGCCGATGCCCTCATCACCGAGGTCCCCGGCCTCTACGTCACCGTCCGCACCGCTGACTGCCTCCCCCTCCTGATGGCCGACGTCCGGCAACGCAAAGTCGCCGCCGTCCACGCCGGTTGGCGCGGAACCGCCGCCGGCATCCCCCTCGCCACCCTCAAAAGCATGGGAAGTACTCCCTCCGACGTCTGGATCGCCATCGGACCCGGCATCGGCCCCTGCTGCTTCGAAGTCGGCGACGAAGTCGCCCGCGAGTTCGGCTCCACCGGCCGCCAGTGTATCGACCTCTTTCGCCATAACCTCAAACACCTCAGCGACTTCGGCGTTCCCCTCAGCCAAATTGACATCGATGCCCCGTGTACCCGCTGCACCCCCGCGGAGTTCCACTCCTTCCGTCGCGACCGCGAATCCGCCGGCCGCATGCACGCCGCCATCGCCATAAGAGAATCCAGGTAGAGAATCCGGGTACACGCCCCGCCGGGTGGCAGCGTCATATTTGGTAGCGCATGGCCACGGAACGAGTCCGCATTCACGACGCCGCAGAAGAAATGGCGAAAGCGCGCCAACTCGCGCTCCGTTATCGCTACGAGTTCGTCGACCTCAAAGAAGCCCGCATCGACCACGAGCTCTTCAAAAACGTCCCCGTCGAGCTCATGTTCCGCTACAACTTCGTCCCGCTCGCCGCCGACGAAACCAGCCTCGACGTCGCCCTTGCCGATCCCCGCAACCTCAACCTGATCGACGAGTTGACGATCCTGCTTGGCAAGAAGCTCCGCGTCAAAGTCGCGACGCTCGGCCAGATTGCCGACCTCCTCAAGAAAACCGAACAAAGCCAGCGCGTCCTCGAAGAAGTCACCGAAGGTTTCGCCTTGGACGTCGTCGGCGACGAAGAGAACCCCGACGAAACGCTGTCGATCGACAAGCTCGGCTCCGACAGCGACATCGCCCCGGTCATCAAGCTGGTCGACACCACGCTCTTTAACGCCCTCGAACGCCGCGCCTCGGACATCCACATCGAAACCCGCGACCAGGAAGTCGCCATCAAGTACCGCATTGACGGCGTCCTCCAGTACGCCATGCCCCCCATCGCCAAGGACTGGCACTCCACCATCCTGTCGCGCATCAAGGTCATGTCGGAACTCGACATCGCCGAACGCCGCGTCCCCCAGGACGGCCGTTTCCGCGTCCGCTACAAAGGCCGCCTGATCGACTTCCGCGTCTCGATCATGCCCACCGTCCACGGCGAAGACGCCGTGCTCCGCGTCCTCGACAAAGAGAGCATGAGCGAAAAGTTCTCCAAGCTCTCGCTCGACGTGGTTGGTTTCGCCGAAGCCGACATCGTCAAATTCCGCCGCTACATTCGCGAGCCCTACGGCATGGTGCTCGTCACCGGCCCCACCGGTTCGGGCAAAACCACGACGCTCTACGCCTCGCTCAGCGAGATCAAAAACGACGAAGACAAGATCATCACCATCGAAGATCCCGTCGAATACCAGATCAAGGGCATCACCCAGATCCCGGTCAACGAAAAGAAGGGCCTCACCTTCGCCCGCGGCCTCCGTTCGATCCTTCGTCACGACCCCGACAAGATCCTCGTCGGCGAGATCCGTGACCAGGAGACGGCTCAGATCGCCATCAACGCCGCCCTCACCGGCCACCTCGTCTTCACCACCGTCCACGCCAACAACGTGCTCGACGTGCTCGGCCGCTTCCTGAACATGGGCGTCGAGCTCTACAACTTCGTTTCCGCGCTCAACTGCATCCTCGCCCAGCGCCTGGTCCGCAACATCTGCGAACACTGCAAACGCCCGGTCACCTACACCGAGGACCTCCTGGTGTCGAGCGGACTCAACCCCGCCGAATGGCACGGCGCCACCTTCTACGAGGGCGCGGGCTGCTTTGAGTGCAGCGGCACCGGCTACCGCGGCCGCAGCTCGATCCACGAACTGCTCGACTTGAGCGAGCGCATCCGCGAAATGATCATGGACCGCCGGCCCACCTCCGCCATCAAGCAGGCCGCCAAGGAAGAAGGCATGACCTTCCTCCGCGAATCCGCCCTCGACCGCGTCCGCCGCGGCATCACGACTCTGAAAGAAGTGAACAAGGTCACCTTCATCGACTAACCATGTCTCTGGCCAACAAACTTCGCCGCCTCATCGCGGACCCGCCCCCCGCCTACGCCTTCGAACTCTCCGAAGCCGGCATCGCCTGGGCGGCCATGCTCGACGACGGCCCCGCCCGCACCGGCTTCGCTCCGTTCCCCGGGCCCGTCCTCGAGATCTCCCCGCTGAAGGACAACATTCTCGACGCCGGCCTGTTCGGCGAAACCCTCGAAGGCATTGCCTTGAGCGCCCCCGCCAAGCGCCGCACCGCCGCCCTGATTCTCCCCGACTATTGCGGCCGCGTCATGGTGCTCGACTTTGACACCTTCCCCTCCAAAGCTGAGGAGCGCGAAGCCCTGGTCAAGTTCCGCATGAAGAAGAGCGTGCCCTACGACATCGATACGGCCGCCGTCAGCTTCGCCGTCCAGCATCAGGACGGCAAGAACTACGAGATTGTCGCCGCCGTGGTCGCGCTCGAAATCGTCGCCCGTTACGAAACCGTCTTTCACGCCCACGGCTTCCACACGGGCCTGGTCACCACCGCCGCCATCTCCGCGCTCGACCTCATCGACGCCCCGGGCATTGCCGTCGCCGCCCGGTTGAGCGGCCGCACGCTCAGCGTCTCGGTCGTCGAAGGCGGCCGCATCAAGCTCGTCCGCTGCGTCGAACTCCCCGATGTCACTCGCGAGGAGATGGAGAACGTCCTCATCCCCACGCTCGCCTACATCGAAGACGAACTCAAGACCCGCCCCGAAACCCTGCTCGTCTGCGGCTTCGGCACCCACGACGACGAAGTCAGTTGGCTCCGCGAATTTGGCCTCCGGGTCGAACCCCTGCGCAGCCGTCTGGGCTCGCCCACCCAGCAGAACGCCGGCCTTCTCGGCTACCTCGAACGATCGGAGGCCGCCTGACCGTATGGCCAAACGGCTCGACATCAACCTCGCCAGTGACCCGTTCCGTCAGGACCGGGCCGTCTTTGTTTTTTCCGTCGCCCTCGCCGCCGTCCTCGGCGTCCTGCTGATCACCCTGCTCGGCCTCGCCATTCAGCAGCGCAGTCAGGCCGACGATAGCCGCGCCGCCATCGAGAAACTCGAACGCACCACGCGCACCCAGCAAACCGAGGTCGCGCGCCTCGAAGGTCTTCTGCGCCAGAGCGAGAACGCCGTCGTGCTCGATCGCGGCATCTTCCTCAACACCCTCATCCAGCGCAAGGCCGTCAGTTGGACGCGCGTCTTCTCCGATCTGTCCAACGTCATGCCCGGCGATGTCCGCCTGGTCGCCGTTCGCCCGCAGATCCTTGGTAACAATCAGGTCGTCCTCGACATGACGCTCGCCTCGGCCACCAGCCGCCCCGTCGTCAACTTCCTGATGAAACTGGAACAATCGCCGGTCTTCGGCGCCACCACCGTCCTCAGCTGGCGTCCGCCGGCTCAGAACGAAAACTTCTTCGTCTACCGGGTGACGGCTAATTACTCGCAGAAACTCTAACCCATGAATTCGGACTCGCTCAAGAATTTGGATTTTCGCGATCCCCGCGTGCTGATGCGGGTGATCCTGGGCGTTCTGCTGCTCGCCAACCTGGTGGCGTTCTATTTCGTCATCTACCCCTTGGGCGGCTCGCCCGAGGAGCTCGAACTGCAGTTGCAGACCCTGGTGGAACGCTCCAACGCCCAGCGCAAGTCGCTCGACCGCTTGCGCCTCCTCACCGCCAAAGTGGAAGGCGCCCGCCAACAGGCCGGCGGCTTCGAAATGGCCAACTTCACCGATCGCCGCGTCGTCTACTCCACGCTCGTCAACGAGATCACCCAGGCCGCTGAGAGCTCCGGCATCAAGCTCAAGGATCACGCCTTGCAGAACGAAGAGATCGAAGGCTCCGACACCCTGGGCATGATCACCATCAACGCCAACTACGAAGGCACCTACGGCGACCTCCTCAACTTCGTCAACCGCATCGATCGTTCCGAACGCTTCGTCATCATCGACAGCCTCGCCGCTACGCCGCAGCAGGGCACCAACCAGTTGAACGTCACGATGAAGATGAACCTGTTCGTGCGCAACACCCCCGACGCAGTCGGGCCCCCGGTAACCGGCAAGAAGACCGCCCCAACCGCGGACACTCCAGCCACCGCCCCTCCCGCGGCGCCTCCCGCCGCCGGCGCCACCCCCAGCGCGCCGTTAGCACCGTCCTCCGCCAAGCCGTCCCCGCTCGGCACCCCGCTCAACAACAATGGCCCCGCTCCCAGCGGACCCGTTCCCACCCCCTCCATGACCAAGGGCCCCGCGCCCAGTGGCCCGGTCCCGTCTCCGGCCATGACCAAAGGACCCGCCCCCTCCGGCCCCTTTCCCAGCCCGCCGATGACCAAAGGCCCGGTGCCCAGCCAATCCGCGCCCAGCGGCCCGGTCCCCAGTCTGAATAAAGGAGCCAACAAGCTGTGAAGTTCGGTGCTGAACCCCAAAAGGTCGCGCTGCTCAGCGTCCTCGGCCTGGTGCTGGGCTACGTTGTTTACGACAACCTGATCGCCGGCCCCGACCTCGAAACGCCCACGCGATCCAACGCTCCGGTCGCCGCCCCCGCCCGCCCGGCCGTCCCCGGCGTCACCACGCCCGCGCCGTCGCTCGCCAAACGCGGCCGTACCGCCGCTGACTTCCGCCCCTCCCTGCGCCCCCGCAGCGACGAAGTCCGTGACCCGGCCACCGTGGACCCGTCTCTCCAGCTCGATCTGCTCGCCCGTCTGCGCAAGGTCACCTACACGGGCGCCGGCCGCAACCTCTTCGAGTACGCCGGCATGGCGCCGCCACCCGGCCCCACCACGCCCGACCCCAAGATCATTCCTGGGAAGAAGGCCCCGCCCAAGCGCATGGCCGCCATCTACCCCGAGTACCGTGAGCCGGCTCCCCCGCCCCCCAGGCCCAAAGCCCCGGCGATTACCATGAAGTATTACGGCTTTGTCGGCGGTAGCAACGCTCGTGCCGCCCAGCGCAGAGGCTTCTTCCTCGACGGCGAGGAGATCATCGTCGCCGGCGAGGGCGAACTCATCAAGAACCGTTACAAAGTCCTCCGCATCGGCCTTACCTCGGCCGAAATGCAGGACACCCAATTTGCGGATGACCGGCAGCAACTGCCGTTGGTCGAAGAACCGGTAGGACCCTAAATGCGCCATCGTCAACGCGGCGAACGCGGCTTTGCTCTCTTGATCGTCTTTGTGATGGCTGCGGCCATCTCCATTGGCCTGTACTTGGAGTTGCCGCGTTCGGTCTTCGAGTCCCAGCGCGCGAAAGAAGAACTGCTCTTCGATCGCGGCGAACAGTACAAGATGGGCATCAAGCGCTACTTCACCAAGTTCCAGCGCTATCCCGCCTCCATCGAACAGCTCGAAGAAACCAGTGGTGTGCGCTATCTCCGCCGCCGCTACAAGGATCCGTTCACCGGCAAGGACGATTGGAAGATCCTCAAGTTCGGCCCCGACGGCCAGATCGAAGGCTCCGTCCACAACAAAAAGAAGACTGGCCTCGAGAACGAAAAGGACCCCAAGGCCAACCCCTCAGTCGTCGCGCTCCCCAGCCTGGGCGATCAGCCCGCGCCCGGCGAAAGCGTCAGCCGCACCGGCGCTAACGGCGAGGACACCAACCCCGCCTTGAACCGCCGCCCCAGCGACACCGGCATCGGCGCGCAGCTCGCTAACGCCCAGAATCAGGCCTCGCAGTTGCCCCCCGGTCAGGAGCCTCCGCAGTATCTCGGCATCAACGGCACCATGCCGAACCCGAACCTCGCTCCGCCTGTCGGCGTCCCCAATCCCAATCTGCCCCAGCTACCCAACGTCAGCACCAACAACGGCAGCACGTTCACCGGCTCCCAGCAAAATTCCGGCCTCCCCGGCCAGATGACCCAGGCCCAATATCAGCAACAGCAGATGCAGCTGTACCAGCAACAGTATGGCGGCGTGAATGGCTTGGGCGGCGGCAACCGCCTTCCCAATGGCCAGATCTCCACGCCCTTCCCTGGCCTCCCCGGTCAGGCGGCCAACTCCCAAACCGGCGGACAGCTCGGCACGCCCATCCCCGGCGTGAACGGTACAGGCACCGGGACCGGCACCAGCAACGGCCTCGGCAACAATCCCAACCCCGCCCTCAACATGATCAACCAGTTGCTCACCCAACCGCGCCAGGGAGTCGCGGTCGGCCAACTCGCCGGCGGCGCCCTCGGCGGCGCCATGCCCACGGGCATCGCCGGTGTCGCCAGCAAGCATCGCGGCCAAGGCATCAAAGTCCTCGACGAACGCACCAAGATCCACGAATGGGAATTCGTCTACGACATGAAGAAAGACAAGAGCCTGCAAAAGGGCGCCATGGCTCCGCAGCGCAGCGGCACTCTTCCCGGCAGTGGTCTTTCCAACTCCAGTGGCATGGGCAACAACACCACCAAATAGTAGAATGCCGTGATGCCCTCACGACGTGACCTGCTCGCCGCCCTCGCCGCCGCCCCTGCCGCTTTCGCCGCCAAAGGCAAACCCCTCGGCGTGCAGTTGTACACCATCCGCGGACTCGTCCCCGCCAAAGCGCGCGAGTCCCTCCAGGCCCTGGCCCAAATCGGCTTCAAAGAAGTCGAGACCCTGCGCTCGATCCACGCCACCGTCCTGCCCCTCTGCAAAGAGTTCGGCTTGAAGCCCGTCGCCGCGCACTTTGAAACCGCCATCATCACTGGCCAATACGACTCCTGGAAAGGCGCCTTCCCCCACGGCAAGCCTGCCGGCTACTCCTGGGCCAAAGCCATCGAAGAAGCCCACGCCGCCGGCATCAAGTACATGGTCCTCCCCTACGTCCAGGTCGCCGACCGCGGCGGCCCTGACGTCTACCATCGCCTCGCCAAACAGATCAACGAAGCCGGTGACCAGTGCGCCAAAGCCGGTCTCCAGCTCTGCTACCACCACCACGCCTTCGAGTTCGGCGAGGTGCAAGGCCAGCGCCCCTGGGACATCCTCCTCTCGGAAACCGACCCGCGCACGATGGCCATCGAACTCGACGTCTTCTGGGTCTCGGTCGCCGGCCTCGACCCCGCCGCGCTCCTCCGCCAACTCAAAGGCCGCGTCAAAACCATGCACCTCAAAGACAAAGCCCCCGGCGTCCCCAAGCAATTCAGCGAAGTCGTCACCCCCGGCGCCTTCCGCGAAGTCGGCCTCGGCACCCTCGACTTCCCCGCCATCCTCAAAGCCGCCGCCGACATGAAAGTCGAACACTACTTCGTCGAACAGGATCAGGTCGCCGGCGACCCCATCGAAAGCGTCCGCGCCTCCTACCGCAACCTCACCACCAAGCTGGGCTTCTAAACATGAGCGTCTTTCGAGACCGTTTCCTCGCCGGCCGCGTCGCCTTCATCACCGGTGGCTCCTCCGGTATCGGACTCGGCATCGCCAAAGCGCTCGCCCTCCAAGGTGCCCGCGTCATGATCAACGGCCGTAATCCGGAGAAGCTCGCCGCCGCCGTCGAAGAGATCCGCGCTCTCGGCGGCGAGGCCGAAGGGGCCGCCGCCGACGTCCGTCAGTACGACGCCCTCTCCGCCGCCATCGCCGGCTGCCGCGCCCAATGGGGCTCCATCGACATCCTCATCTGCGGCGCCGCCGGCAACTTCCCCGCCCCGGTCACCGGCATGAGCGCCAATGGCTTTAAAGCCGTCATGGACATCGACGTTCTGGGTACCTTCAACGCCTGCCGCGCCGCCTACGAGCACCTGCGCGCCCCGGGCGCCTCCGTCATTGCCATCTCCGCCAACCACGCCAGCATCGCTTATGCGAACCAGGCCCACGTCTGCGCCGCCAAAGCCGGCGTCGAGCGCCTTCTCCAGGTCCTCGCCCTCGAGTGGGGCCCCCGCGGCATCCGCTCGAACCTCATCAACCCTGGCCCCATCGACGACACCGAAGGCGTCCGCCGCCTCGCCCCCACTCCCGAAGCCCGCGCCGCCGCCGTCCGCACCGTCCCCCTCGGACGCCTCGGCACCAAGGACGACATCGCCAACCTCGTCCTGTTCCTCTGCTCCGACGCCGCCTCCTTCTGCAACGGCGGAGTCTTCGTCTGCGACGGCGGCCAAGCCCTCATGGGAGGCCGTGTTTTCGGCTAATCATGAGATAATTAAAGCTAGATGGAGACCATGCAAAAAGTGGCTCGCGTCTTCCGCAACTTTGCCGACGCTGACCGTGCCGAGCTGGAAACCTACCGCCAGATGACGCCCAGTCGTCGCGTGGAACTTGCCCTTTACCTTTACGACTCCTACTATGGCCAACCTGATACTCCACCGCGAATGGAAAGAGTTTCTCGTTTGCTTAAACGACAATCAGGTTGAGTACTTAGTCGTTGGAGCGTTGGCCGTGGCTCACCATGCCTGGCCGCGATTGACGAACGATCTCGACATCTGGGTTCGCCCCGACGTCGAAAATGCCCAGCGCGTCATCGATGCCTTAAGAGACTTCGGGTTTGCCTCGCCCGGCTTCACTGCCAGCGATTTCGAGAACCCTGATGCCATCATTCAGCTCGGCGTGCCGCCCATCCGCATTGATCTCATTACTTCCATCTCAGGCGTGGCTACGTTCGATGAGGCGTGGCTGCAGCGTTCTGAAGGCGACTTGGGTGGCGTCCCCACCCACTATCTGGGCCGCTCTACTCTCTTGCAGAACAAGAAGTCCGTGGGCCGAGGCCGCGATCTTGGCGATATTGAAGCCTTGGAAGGCCAAAACCCGTCGGGTAGCGTAGAATCTTAGGGAAGATGCCCAAAACAGTTTCTTTGGCCCGGCAACTGGGTCTGGCCAGCGCCTCGGCGCTTGTCGTCTCCAATATGGTCGGCACCGGCATCTTCACCACCACCGGTTTCCTCGCCGGCGACCTCGGCTCCGTCCCCCTCGTCCTCTTCATCTGGCTCGTCGGCGCCTTCGTCGCCTTAGCCGGTGCCTTCTGCTACTCCGAACTCGGCGTCAACTTCCCCAGTTCCGGTGGCGAATACGTCTACCTCACCCAATCCTACGGACCCGTCTGGGGCTTCATGACCGGCTGGGTCTCCTTCATCGCCGGCTTCTCCTCACCCATCGCCGCTGCCGCCCTCGCTTTCTCCAGTTACCTCGCCTACTTCTTCCCCTCCTTAAAAGACGGCGCGCCCTTCTTCACCATCGGCGGCGCCCTCCGCTTCGGACCTGCCGAAGCCGTCGCCTGCAGCCTCATCCTCGCCATGACACTGGTCAACCTCCTTGACCTCAAGTCCGTTGCCGGCCTCCAGAACATCTTCACCAGCTTCAAAATCGGCGTCCTCGCCATCCTCTGCATTGCTGGCTTCATCGCCGGTTCCGGCAACTGGGCCCACTTCTCGATGGACGCCGTCCGCACCTCCACCAACGGCCTGTTCGCCCAATTCGCCGTCAGCCTCTGCTTCACCTTCACCGCCTATAGCGGCTGGAACGCCGCCACCTACGTCGCCGAAGAGATTGACCAGCCCGCCAAAACCCTACCCCGCGCCCTCGCCCTGGGCACCGGCATCGTCGCCCTGCTTTACCTCGCCCTCAACGTCCTGTTCATCTACGCCATGCCCCTCGAGCAGATGAAAGGCGTCTTCGCCATCGGCTCCACCAGCGCCGCCCGCCTCTTCGGCCCCAACATCGGCGGCCTCTTCGCCGCCCTGATGGCCATTGCTCTCTTCTCCACGGTGAACGCCATGGTCACCATCGGCCCGCGTGTCTACTACGCGATGGCCAAAAACCGCGCCTTCTTCTCCTTCGCCGGCGTCCTCTCCGAGCGCACCCGCACCCCGATCAACGGCATCCTCATGCAGTGCGCCTTCGCCATGCTCGTCACCATGACGCCCCTGCCGTCGCTCATGCTCTTCATCGGCTTCACCCTCAACATCTTCACCGTCATCACCGTGGCTTCGTTGTTCTTCTTCCGCTCGAAGCCCAACTGGCAGAAGCTGCCGGTGGTGAGCTTCATGTGGCCGCTTTTCCCCGTCTTCTACATCATCGTGGGCCTCTGGATCGCCTACTTCGGCCTCACCAACGAACCCAAGATGTCCCTCACCGCCTTCGGCATGATCGCCCTGGGCGCCATTGTTTACCGGCTGCGCATCAAAGACGGCCTCGAAGCCGCGGCGGCCGCAAGGAATTAACGCTTGGCCCGTATCCTCAACGGTATTGCGATTCGTGACGAAATTCTCCGGGAGATCAAACCCCGGGTGGCCGCCCTCAAGCGCCCTCCCGGCTTAGCCGTCGTCCTGGTCGGCGAAGATCCCGCCAGCGAAATCTACGTTCGCAACAAGATCAAAGCCTGCCACGACCTCGGCATCTACAGCGAGAAGTACGCTCCGCCCACCACCGTCACCACGCAGGAACTCCTCGCCCTCATCGACCGGCTCAATCAGCAGGACACCATCGACGCCATCCTCGTCCAGATGCCCCTGCCCGCCCACGTCGACTCCGCCGCCGTCCTCCAAGCCATTGACCCCGCCAAGGACTCCGACGGCTTCCATCCCTTCAACGTCGGCCAACTCGTCGCCGGCGGACCCGGCCCCCGCGCCTGCACCCCTGCCGGCGTCATGGAAATCCTCCGCCGCCATCAGATCTCCGTCGAAGGCAAACACGCCGTCGTCGTCGGCCGCAGCGAGATCGTCGGGAAGCCCATGGCCCTCATGCTCCTCGAAGCCAACGCCACGGTCACCATCTGCCACTCGCGCACGAAGAATCTGGCCGCCGAGTGCCGCCGCGCCGACCTCCTCGTCGCCGCCATCGGCAAGCCCGCCTTCATCACCAAGGACCACATCGCCCCCGGCGCCGTCGTCATCGACGTCGGCATCAACCGTCTCACGGACCCCGCCCAGGCCGCAGTCATCTACCGCCACGACGAAAAAGTCCTCGAAAACCTCAAGACCCGCGGCAGTGTCGTTCTGGGCGACGTCAACCCGCTCGATATGGCCGAACTCAGCTCCGCCTACACGCCCGTCCCCGGTGGCGTCGGCCCCCTCACCATCGCCATGCTGATGATGAACACCATCTACCTGTCCGAACGCCGCCAGGCCTAAGCCATGCTCAAAGTCGGCTTGACGGGTGGCCTCGCCACTGGTAAATCCTTCGTCGGTCAAACCCTGGTCGATCTCGGCTGCCACCTCCTGCAGGCCGATCGCCTCGGCCACGCCGTCCTCGCCCCCACCGGCGAAGCCTACCAGGGCGTCGTCGCTGAATTCGGACCCGCCATCCTCAATCCAGATGGCACCATCGCCCGCTCTCGCCTCGGCGAAATCGTCTTTGCCGACCCCGCTCGCCTCGCCCGCCTCAACGAACTCGTCCACCCCCACGTCTTCGCCCGCCAGGAAGCTTGGTTCGCCGAACTCTCCGCCCGCGATCCCCATGCCATCGCCGTCGTCGAAGCCGCCATCATGATCGAATCTGGCAGCTACCGCCGCTACGACTGCCTCATCCTCACCGTCTGCCGCGAAGATTTACAAATCGCTCGCGCCATGGCCCGCGATTCCCTCACCGAACACCAAATCCGCACCCGTTTGGCCCGCCAATTGCCCGAAACTGAGAAGCGGAAATATGCCGACTTCGTCATCGACACCTCCGGCACTCCCGCCGACACACTTGAACAGACCGCCCAAGTTTTCGCACAATTAAAGAGAAGACCGACATGAAATCGAGAATCGCCCTCCTCACCGTCGCCCTCGTGGGGGCCTTTGTCTACTTCACCTCCCAATCGGCCCTCTCCGGTTCCTGGCTCGGCCAGTTGATCCACGGCAAGCCCGGCTCGTCCGGCACCTTCGCCCCCATCTGGAGC
>JBGAHE010000144.1:0-14235 GCA_044226365.1 Bryobacteraceae bacterium | reverse complement strand
GGGCCGGGCCATGTGATTGCGCACAATGCCATTGCTTACTTCCACGACGCGATCGGCATTTCGACTTACGGGCCGCCGGAGAAGGATCCGCACCGGCGGGCGTCCTCGATCGATATCTACAACAACGACTTCCACATGTTAGGCGACGACTTTGTGGAGACCGACGGCGGCGTGCATAACGTGCGCGTGTTCAACAATCGCGGCGTGAATGCGGCGCATGGCGGTTACAGCTCGCAGCCGGTGTTCGGCGGGCCGGTGTACTTTATCCGGAACATTCTGTATCACGTGCCTAGCGGCGTGGCGTTCAAGTTCTCGGCAAAGCCCGCGGGGCTGTATGTGTTCCACAACACGATCATCGGCGAGTGCGTGATCAAGGATCCGTCGTCGAACATGCATTGGCGCAATAATCTGTTCCTGGGCCGGGACACTCCAGATCGCGGCATTATGGCGTGGGCAAACGCGACGGATGCTTACAGCACGGATTACAACGGGTTCCGGCCGAATAAGAATGTGACGGCGCAGTATCAGTGGCTGGGTCCGGCGAAGGGGCAGCGTTGGTACGAACCGAAGGCAGGCGACTGGAAGAATTTCGCGACGCTGGCGGAGTTCAAGGCGGCGACGGGTCAGGAAGCGCACGGGATCGAAGTCGATTTCGATATCTTCGAGCGGATGACGCCGCCGGATCCGTCGAAGCGGCATGCGGTGTATCACGCGATGGACCTGAACTTTCAGTTGAAGCCGGGCAGCAAGGCCGTGGACGCGGGCGTGGTGATTCCGACGGTGAACGAAGGCTTCGCCGGGCGAGCGCCCGACTTAGGGGCGCTCGAGACGGGACAACCGTTGCCGAAGTGGGGACCGCGCTGGCTGACGTGGCAGCCGTTCTACCGGTAAGCTACTCCCAGTTCTGGGCGAGATGAACGAAGGTGCGGAGGGCCACGCCGGTGGGGCCCTTCGCCAGATACGGCTTGGCCTCTTCGGTCCAAGCAGTGCCGGCGATGTCGAGGTGAATCCAGGGAGTCTCTTCGACGAACTCTTCGAGGAACTTGGCCGCGGTGATCGAGCCGCCGCCACGCGAGCCGATGTTGGGGATGTCGGCCGAGGCGCTCTTGAGCGACTCTTTGTACTCGTCGTCCATGGGCATGGGCCACATCTTCTCGCCCTGAATGCGAGCCGAGTCGAGCAGGCGGCGCTGGAAGGGTTCGTTATTCGAGAAGACGCCGGAGTTGATGCCGCCCAAAGCGACGACAATGGCGCCGGTAAGCGTGGAAGCGTCGATGAGGTGCGTGGCGCCCTGACGCTTGGCGTAGGTGATCGCGTCAGCCATGATCAGGCGGCCCTCGGCGTCCGTGTTCAGGATCTCGATGGTTTTACCGGAAAGGCTGGTGACGATGTCGCCGGGCCGCTGAGCCTTGCCGCCCGGCATGTTCTCGACCGTGGGAATGTAAGCGGTGACGGCGATCGAGGGCTTCAGGCTGGCAATCGCCTGCATGGCGCCCAGGGTGGCGGCGCCGCCGCACATGTCGAACTTCATCAAGTCCATTTTGTCGGAGGGCTTGATGGAGATACCGCCGGTATCGAAAGTCACAGCCTTGCCGACCAGGCCGAGGTGGACGCCCGACGAATTCACAGGCGGCGTATAGGTGAGGACGATCAGGTACGGAGGTTCGGCGCTGCCCTGCGCGACCCCGAGCAGAGCACCCATGCCGAGTTGACGCATGCGGTCCTGATCGAGAATGTCGCAGCCAAGGCCGGTCTCGGCGGCCATCTGCGCGGCGCGGCGGGCGAGCGCCGTAGGTGTGAGGAGGTTCGGCGGCTCGTTCGAAAGGTCGCGCGCGAAGTTCTGGGCGGTGGCAATCACCTGGCCACGGGTGAAGGAGTCGGCGAGTTCGGTTTCGCCGCCCGGGCAGACAAGGGTGAATTCGTCGATGCCGTTGGGCTCTTTCTTCGACTTGTGGAGGTCCGCTTCCCAAGCGCCGAGGATGGCGCCGCCGACGGCGGCTGAAACGTATTCCGGATACTGGAAGGCTTCGCTGAGCACGAGGGCGACGCGGCGCATCTTCTTGGCCTTCAACAGGCGAACGATGGATCCGGCGACCTGTCGCAGTTCGGCCGGGGTAAAGCGATCGCTTTTGCCGCCCCCGACCGCCACCAGGCGGCGGGCGCTAATGCCGTTGGGGTGGTGCAGAATCACCGAGTCCAGCAGTTTGCCGGTGAATTCGCCGGACTTGACCAGTTCGGCAATCCAGGGATGGGCCTGGGCGGCCTGTTCAAAAGCAAGCAGGACCAGGGCATCGGTTTCGACGGACTCGTAGGGGGTAAAGGCGATCTTGGTTTCCATCGTTCAATCTCTTTAGCGGTTTAACTTCTGTCGGGGCCTTTTCGGTTCTATCAGTTAACGGCGACGAGCTGAAACCGCGGCACGCGCCTCGGCCTCTTGTTCGCGCTGGCGCTCGGAGGCGCGCTTGTCGTGCAGTTTTTTTCCTTTACCCACGGCAACTTCGACTTTAATGCGCCCATCCTTTAGGTACATTTTGGTCGGAATGAGGGTGAGGCCCTTTTCGCGGGTCTGGGTGTGGAGTTTTTCGATTTCCTTACGGTGGAGCAGGAGCTTCCGCTTGTGGACGGGGATATGGTTGGAGAAATTGCCGTGGGAATACTCACTAATGTGGGCATTCTGGAGCCAGGCTTCGTTGTCCACCACCTCGGCGTAGGCGTCAGCAATCTGTACGCGGCCCGTCCGGGCGGCCTTCACTTCGGTGCCGGTGAGGACGATGCCGGCTTCGAAACGATCAAGCAATTGGTACTCGTAGCCAGCACGGCGGTTGTCGGCGATGATCTTGATTCCGGTCGGCGCTTTCAAGAGCTTACATTTCCTCTTGCACGAGATCCCGATGTCAGGCGTCAAGTGCTTGTAGCAGGAAAGCGTGGGCGTAAAATCGACCCGCGCGATCTTTCAAGATTTTAGCATACGTCACTTAAGATGCCTATACTCAAGCATTTACAGGAATCCCTGAGTCTTCTCCTGGTATTCCTCTTAGTCCTCGCGCCGCTGGAGGCCCGCAATCGCAAGTCGGAAAAGCTGTTGAAGGACGGGCAGGCGGCCGAAGCCCGGCGCGAGTATGACCTGGCGCTGAAGCTATTTGAGCAGGCGCTGCAGTTGGACCCCGCGGACCAGGGGTACCAGTTGGCGACGCGGCGGGCGCGCTTCCAAGCGGCGCAGGGGCACGTCGACGCGGGCCAGAAGTTGCGCCAGCAGGGCAAGCTCGAAGAGGCGATCGCCGAGTTCCAGAAGGCTTTCACGATGGACCCAAGTTCATCGATTGCCGAGCAGGATCTGCGGCGCACCTACGAGATGATCAAGCGTGAGAAGGAAAAGAAGGAAGGCCAGGGCAAGGAGTCACCGCCCGAAGAACGGGGACTGACGCCGGGTCAGCAGGCGCGCAAGGACATGGAGGACAAGGTGGCCACCATGCAGGGCGTGCCGGACCTGAAGCCGAGCAGCGCGCGGGTGAACAACCTGAAGATGAACAACCAGCCGGTGAAGGTGCTTTGGGAAACCCTGGGCAAACTCGCCGGCATCAACGTCATGTTCGACCAGGACTTCATTCAGCAGTCGCAGCGGAACTTCTCCTACGAAGCGAACAACATTTCGATCGAAGAGGCCTTCGACAATCTGGCGGTGATGACCAAGGCGTATTGGAAGCCGCTGACTTCGAACTCGGTGTTCGTGACGCAGGACAACGTCACCAAGCGCCGCGACTACGAAGAGCAGGTGGTGAAGACGTTCTATCTGCAGAACGTGACCACGCCGCAGGAACTCCAGGAAATCGCGACAGTGATCCGCACCGTGACCGACATTCGCCGGCTGCTGACCTACAACGGGCAGATGGCGATGACGATTCGCGGGTCCGTCGATCAGATCAATCTGGCGCAGAAAGTCATCCTCGATCTGGACAAGCCGAAGTCCGAAGTGGTGATCGACGTGCTGGTGATGGAAGCCAATCGGGTAAAGACGCGGGATCTGGCGGCGGCCATTGCGACGGCGGGCGCCGCGGGCATCAAGACGGGCATTAACTTTACGCCGCGCAACCCGATTCTGCAGGGCGGCACCGAAACCACGACGGGAACGGGCACCGGAACCACGACGACGACCACCGCCGCCAGCACGGCGATCTCGCTGGCTCGCGTGGGCAAGATTTCTACCAATGACTATTCCGTGACCATGCCGGGCATGTTGCTCAACGCAGTGATGAACGATCGGCAGACGCGCGTGCTGCAGAATCCGAGCGTCCGCACGCTGGACAACCAGAAGGTGACGCTGAAGATCGGTGATAAGTATCCCTACGCGACGGGCAGCTTTCAGCCCGGTGTCGGCGCGGTGGGCGTGAGCCCGCTGGTGAGTACGCAGTTTCAGTTCGCCGACGTCGGCGTGAACATCGACCTGACCCCCAAGATCCATGGCGGCGAAGAAGTGACGATGCACATCGAAATCGAAGTTTCGAACATCCGCGACAACATCGACGTGGGCGGCTTGAAGCAGCCCGTCATCGGCACGCGGCGCGTGAACGAAGACGTGCGAGTAAAAGAAGGCGAAGTGACCCTGCTCGGCGGCTTGACGACTTTGCAGAATACGCGGGCGATCGTGGGCATCCCGGGTTTGGCGAACGTGCCCGGCTTGCGCTGGCTGACGAGCACGGAAGGCAAGGAAGACAATCGCAGCGAGTTACTGATTGCGCTGGTGCCGCGCATTGTGCGCGCCTCTGACGTGAACGATGTCAATATGCGGGGCATCGCGGCGGGTAACGATCAGGTGGTGAAGGTGAGCTTTGCCCCGAAGCCGGTGCGCGAAGAACCGAAGGCGCCCGCATCTCCACTGGGTCCGGCTCCGCTGGGTCCGGCGCCGGTGGGCGCGGCTCCGGCCCCGGCAACTCCCGGGCAGGGACAGATTCCGCCGCAGTCGCCGATTCAGTTGGCGCCGCAGACGCCGCCGCAAACCGCGCCGCAGCAACCGCAGTTGCCCCAGGCTTTGACGCCGCCGGCGGGCGCGCCGAATCCGGCGCTGCCGGCCGGCAGCGTTGCGCAGCCGGGAGGCCAGGCGCAGATCTTCATGACGACTCCGTCGATGGCGCCCAAAGTGGGCGGGACAGTGAGCGTGGTGGTGCAGATGGCCGGGGCGCAGGATCTGGTTGCGGCGCCGATGCGCGTGAGTTATGACCAGAAAGTGCTGCGCCTGGTCGATGTGGCGCAAGGCGGTCTGATGGCCGGCGAAGTGGATTTCGCCAAGGACGTGGCTTCCGGCTCGATCCGGATGAGACGAGTTGCGGCTCGAGAACTCGAAGCGCGAGGCCATTCAGGTGAGCAAGCCGCAGATGTCTCTGACGATTCAGCAACAGTAGCGCCATGGATCTGACGACGAACAGCGAACGAAAACGACGATGGGGAAGCCGGCGCGGTCTGACGCTGGTGGAACTGATTGTGGCGTTCACCATCCTCGCCACGCTGACGGCGATGTCGGTCCCGCTGACCCGTTACAAGATCCGCCGAGAGCGCGAGCGCGACCTGCGCTACGCCCTGCGCGAGATTCGGACCGCGATCGACAAATACAA
The DNA here is from genome assembly GCA_044226365.1 of Bryobacteraceae bacterium. GTDB lineage: Bacteria > Acidobacteriota > Terriglobia > Bryobacterales > Bryobacteraceae > JALHNI01. The sequence goes on along the minus strand of JBGAHE010000144.1, from coordinate 8,629 downwards.
GGACATGGCCGACCAGAATCAGCTGGGCACGCAGAAGATCGACACCGACAACTATCCCGAGAAGCTGGAAGTGCTGGTGGAAGGCGTGAAGGCGCAAGGCGCCGTCGACAAGAAGATCCGCTTCCTGCGGCGGCTGCCGAAGGATCCGATGACCGGAAAAATGGAATGGGGAATGCGGAGTACCCGCGACGATCCCAAGAGCAACTCCTGGGGCGGGCAGAACGTTTTCGATGTCTACAGTAAGAGCACGGAGAAAGGATCCGATGGAACGCCCTATGCGGAATGGTAAGCGGCGGGGCTTCACGATCATCGAGTTGATGATCGTGCTGACCATCATCGGCATTCTGGTCTCGATCGCGATTCCGACGTATCAGAAGTCCTTGATCCGAGCCAATGAGACGGTGTTGCGCAGCAACCTGTTCACGCTGCGCACGATGATCGACGAATATACCTACGACAAGCAGAAGGGTCCACAGACGCTGCAGGAGCTGGTGGACCAGGGCTATTTGCGGGAGATTCCGATCGACCCGATCACGAAGTCCAATCAGTCGTGGAAGATCATCATGGAGGACGCGCTTTCGAGCGTGAGCCAGACGGAACCCGGCATTTTCGACGTGCGTTCGGGATCCGACAAAAAGTCTCTCGACGGGTCGAACTACTCGGACTGGTAACGGTCCGTCCAGGGCGATCAGCCAGACCGGTACTCTCAACTTCGCCTCAAACTGTTGACATTTTACAGCTCAGCACCACCCGGCTTTCGTGCCGCCTTGAAGTGTCTTAAGATAATTGATTAAGGTTTACTTCATTTCGGAGGCTGAATGGAACAGATCTATGAAATCGGCGGCCCCAATGTCGTGCGGGAGTCCTTTGGACAGGAAGTAGTGGTCGTCCATTTGGAGACCGGCAACTATTACAGTCTGGAAGGAACGGCCGGCGAGGTTTGGTCGGCGATTGAAGAAGGCTCGACGACGTCAGAGTTGGAGCAACTGCTGGCGTCGCGGTATTCGGCAGAACAGGCCACGATCCGCGAGGACCTGCGCGAATTTCTGCAGGAACTGGTGAGCGAGAAGCTGGTGCACCCGAGCGAGACCGAACGGCGGGTGAAAACATTGGCGCCGGCGGCGAACCGGCTCCCCTACTCTGCCCCGAAGCTGGGCAAATTCACGGACATGCAAGACTTGCTTTTGCTGGACCCGATCCACGACGTGGACGAATCGGGCTGGCCCTTGAAGGCCAACGGCCAAGCTTAAGCCAGGCATGCAGGAAGCTGTCGTCTGCCCGGCCTCGGCGTTTTTTCCCGAGGCGGTCCGGGCGTTTGAGCGCGCTGCGCTCAATCCAATCCTTCGCTATTACTCAATCGGAGATCGCGTCTGGCGGCTGGAGTTTGCCGGCCCGGCCCTATTCGAACTGCTGTCCCCGGCGCTGGAGCACTTGGCCGTTCCGGAGCAGGCCCACGCCGTTCGCGTGCGTCTGTTCGACTCGGAATCGACCGGCGTCCCGATGCCAGCCCCGCCCTGGGGCCAGGACGGCTATGGCCCGCGGGGCGAAATCGAGGGGTCGAATAACGACGACTTTTTCGCCGTCTTTCAGCAAGGCGTCGACATCCTCCACCTCTACGATGTGGCGGCTGGTGAGGCGATCTACTGGACGCCCACTTGGCGCGCCATTCCTTATTGGGAGCGCAGTTTCCCGCTCCGAAGCGTGATTCATCGCTGGAGCGCGCACCAGGAGTTCCAGCCGATCCATGCCGGAGCAGTGGGGACGGATGGCGAGGGGGTGCTAATCGTCGGGCGCGGGGGATCAGGCAAGTCGACGTCGACGCTCGCCTGCCTGGAGGGCGGCCTGCACTATGCCGGCGACGACTATGTTCTCCTCGAAACGGGCGAGGCGCCGAAGGTCCACAGCCTGTACGGGACCGCGAAGCTGGTGCCGGACAATCTGCACCGCTTTCCCCGGCTGCAAAGTCTGGTAGCGAATGCGGACCGGCTCGAGGAAGAGAAGGCGTTGCTGTTTCTGGGGGGGAGCCACGGCGGGCAACTGGTGCGGCACCTGGCCGTTCGCGCGATTCTGATTCCCTGCGTCACCGGTTTGCGCGATTCCACCCTGGTGAAGACGACGCCGATGGCCGGGGCTCTGGCGATCGCGCCGACCACTATCCTCCAACTGCTGGGCGATAGTCACGGAGTGATGCGCAAGGTGAGCGCTCTGGCGCGCCAGGTACCGACGTATCAACTGCGAGCCGGCACGGATCTGCCCCAGATCCCGCGCCTGATTGCCGATTTGCTGAAAGGGACCCATGGCTCCTCCGCTGATTAGTGTCATTCTGCCGGTTTGGAACGGGGCGCGGTTCCTCGAAGAGGCGCTGGCGACTATACGGGCGCAGGAGGATCCGCACCTGGAAGTGATCCTGGTAGATGACGGTTCGACGGACGGAAGCGCGGCGATCGCCGCCGCGCATCCGAAGGTCCAGTATCACTACCAGAGGAACCAGGGACCCGCCGCGGCGCGCAATCACGCACTAAAGCTCGCACAGGGTGAGTTGATCGCGTTTCTCGACGTCGACGACTTGTGGCCGGCGGGCAAGCTGGAGCGGCAGAGGGCGAAGCTCGCCGAGGATCCCGCGCTCGACGTCGTCCTGGGCCGCGTGCAGTATCACTCGCTCGATGATGCGCTCGAGATGCCCATCCGCTTCGAAGGGGCCGCCCGGACGACGGCGAATGTCCATCTGGGATGCGGCCTGTACCGGCGGCGGGCGTTTGAGCGCGTGGGAGGCTTCGATGCCTCCATGCGTTGCAGCGAAGACCAGGACTGGTTCCTGCGGGCGCGCGAAGCGAGTTTGCGCCTGAAGATTCTGGAAGAGGTGACGTTGATCTACCGGCTGCACGGCGGCAACATGACCCGCGGCGCGGGCTTGAAGCGGCTGCAGGTGCTGGAGGCTTTGCGCAAGTCGATCGAGCGACGGCGCGAGACGGGGAAGAAAGACCTCGGCCATTGGCGGGACCTGGATGAGAAGCGACCGCCGCTGGTGAGCGTGATTATCCCCGCCTACAACGGCGAGCGCTTTATTGCGCAAGCCATCGAGAGCCTGCTCAACCAAAGCTACGAGCCGCTCGAGGTCATCGTGGTGAACGATGGCTCCACCGATGGGACGGCGGCGGTGGTGGCCCGGTATCCCAACGTACGGCTCATCGAACAGAAGAACGGCGGGGTGGCCTCCGCCCGCAATCACGGCGTGCGGGAAGCGAAAGGCGAATTGGTCAGCTTCCTCGATCAGGACGATCGGCGGACGGAGGGAAGCCTCAAAGCGCAGGTGCGCCTGCTGCAGCAGCGGCCGGAGATCGAATTGGTGATGGGGCGGCAACGGATCGAACTGGAACCGGGCATCGAGCGCCCCGGTTGGCTGAAGGAAGAGCTGATCGGACCGAGCCAGGCAGGCTACAACCTGGGCTGCATCCTGGTGCGCAAGCCGGCGCTCGAGCGGGTGGGGGCCTTCGATGAGACGCATCATTTCGCCAGCGACGTGGATTGGTTCTTCCGGGTAAAGGACATGCAGCTGCCGCACGCGACGACGGACGACGTCGTGATGCGGCATCGCGTACACGATCAGAACGAGTCGCATCAGGTGGCGCAGCAGCATCCGGAGTACGTGCAACTGGCACGGCGTTCGATTTTGCGGATGCGGGAACTGGCGGCAAAGAAGCAGAACGAGGAGTCGACGTGTCCATCAGCGTAATCATTCCGGCTTATAACGCCGCCCGGTTCGTGGGCGAAGCCATCGAGAGCGTGCTGGCGCAGACTTATCCGGCGGGGGAGATTGTCGTGATCGACGACGGGTCGGTCGACGAGACGGCGGCGGTGGCCAGCCGCTATGCGGGCGTGCGCGTGATCCGGCAGGAGAATCGGGGCATCGGGCGGACCCGGAATCGGGGCATGGGCGAGACCACGGGCGAACTGGTGGCTTTCCTGGACGCCGACGACCTGTGGCTGCCCGCGAAGCTGCAGCGTCAGGTGGAATGGCTCCGGGCGAACCCCGAATGCGACATGGTGTTTACGTGGGTGACGCAGTTCCGGCAGGACGAGCCGGAGAAGTTGGTGGGCGCGCCAATGCGGGGCATCTTCGCCGGGACGATGCTGATCCGCCGCGCGAGCTTTGCGCGCGTCGGCGAGTTTGAGTCGCAATATCGGGTAGGCGAGTTCATCGACTGGTACGCCCGAGCCCAAGACCTGGGCCTGCGCGGCGGGATCATCGACGAGGTCTTGCTGCGGCGGCGCATTCACGGCGAAAATACAGGCGTGCGAGAGCGGCAACATCAAGCGCATTTCGCCCGCGTGGCGAAGGCGGCGCTGGACCGGCGACGAGGGATGGTCATCGGATGAGTGCCTCCTGGCGCTGGTATCTGAAGTTGTATCGGCCGCAAGCGGCCGTACTGGCGCTGGTGCTGTTGGCGTGCGGGTTGCAGTTCGGGCTGGTGCTGCCGATGGTGTACCTGGTGGCCCGGATCTTCGACACGACGATTCCCTCGGGCCAGGTGGACGAGCTGGTGCGCGACGGCGCCTGGCTGGTGGGCACAAGCATCGCTGGGGCAGTCGTCGGGCTTTGGATCCGTTCGGCGACCTTACGCCTTACCAAAAAGGTGGTGGCCGGGCTGCGCGAAAAGCTCGTGAATCAGCTGCTGACGCTCCCGCGCGCGACTTATGACCATGCCGAAACGGCGGTGTTGCATTCGCAGGTGGTGATCGATACCGAGCGGCTGGACGTAATGAGCAATGCGCTGGTGGCGCAGATCATGCCGGCGGCAATGGTAACGATCGGCCTGACCGTGGCCCTCGCCTATCTGAATGGCTGGCTGACGCTGATGCTGGTGCTGGCCGGCCCCGTGCTCTACGTGTTCCATCGGAAGCTGGGCGCGCCCCTGCGCACCAATTATCAGACGTTCCGCCGCGACTATGACCGCTTTAGCGGCGGCGTGATGTTCCTGCTGAAGTCGGCGGACCTCATCCGCTGGCAAACCGCCGAGGACGCCGAGCGCGAGCGGCAGTTCGGGTTTATTAACGCCGTACGCGAGAGCAGCCGGCGCATGGCGTGGTACGAAACGGCGCATGGCCTGCTGCAGAATCAGATTGTGACGCTGGCCAGCATCGGCATCCTGCTGGCGGGCGGGTACACAGTGGCGCGCGGGCAGATGACGTTGGGAGCCTTGATTGCCTACTATGTGACGATGGGTCTGATGCGGAGTTGGCTGGCCAGCGGCTTGGCCGCGGTGCCGCAAGTGGTCACCGGCCGCCGAGCGCTCGACAGCTTGCTGCAACTGCTCGAAGTGAACGGCAAGCCGGTCTATCGAAACCAGGGAGGACCGTTGGATTTTCAAGGACATCTTGCGCTGCAGAAGGTCGACTTCGCTTACGGCGACCGGACGATCCTGCGAGATGTCTCGCTCGAGTTCGCGCCGGGCGAGATTGTCGCCCTGGCCGGCAAGAACGGTTCCGGCAAGAGCACCGTGCTGCATCTGCTGTGTGGCTTCTACCGGCCGGCGGCGGGTGAGGTACTGGCCGATCGGCAGGCTTACGATGCGCTTGATGTGGCGGCTCTGCGCAAGCACTTTGGCGTGGTCCCCCAGCATCCGACGTTGGTGGACGGAACGATCGCGGCGAACATCGCCTACGGTGGCCATTGCGACGAGATGGCGATCCGCGAGGCGGCGGAATTGAGCGGGGCGCAAGCCTTCATCGATCAACTGCCCGAGGGCTACGAAGCGACCATCGGCGAGGACGGCGTGCGGCTTTCCGGTGGTCAGCGGCAGCGGTTGGCCTTGGCGCGAGCCCTGGTGCGGCAGCCGAAGGTGCTGATTCTCGACGAGCCCACCAATCATCTGGATGCCGAAACGGTGTCGCTGCTGGTGGCGAATCTGCGGCGACTGGCGAAGCGGCCCACGGTCATTCTCATCAGTCACGATCCGGAACTGATTGCGCTGGCGGACCGGGCGTACGAAATGCGCGACGGTCGCGTGGAAGTGTTGCGCGCGGCGGAAAGCGAGACGGCCCATGGATGAGTTGATTCGCTCGAGCGTTTGCTGGCCAACGCCGGAGCAGGAGTTGCTGCTCCAGGCCGCGCTGGGCAACCGCGAACAGGCGATCGCCGCCTGGGAACGCTATTACGAAGAGCAGGGACTCGACCATCTGGACGAAGGGTCGTTTCGCCTGCTGCCGCAGGTGTACCGGCATTTGCATTCTTTCGGCTACGACGCCCCGATCATGGGACGGCTGAAAGGCATCCACCGGATGGCGTGGTGCAAGAATCAATTGCTGTTTCACGAGATCGCCGGGGTGGTACGGAGCCTCCAAGAGGCCGGCATTCCGACGATGTTGCTGAAGGGCGGCGCGCTGTCGCTGGCCATCTATCGCGATCGCGGCGCGCGGCCGATGCGCGACCTGGATTTGCTGGTGCCCTCGGCCGACGCCAATCGAGCACTGCAATTGCTGGGGAGCAAAGGATGGTCGTCGACGCTTGGGCACGATCTGTATCTGACCCCCAAGCATCAGCGGTATCGGCACGCGATCGAATTGGTGAATCGTACCGACCGGCGCGTGGATTTACACTGGCATCTGCTCTACCACGCGCGCTCCGAGGCGGCCGATGCCCTGTTCTGGAAGGAAGCTTGGCCTTTGGAGTTCGACGGCGTCGAGACCCGAGTGCTGCCGCCGACGTTGCAGTTGCTGCATACGCTGGTCCACGGCTTGGAAGGCAATGCAATCTCTCCGGTGCGTTGGGTGTGCGATGCCGTGATGACGATTCGCTCGACGAAGATCTCGTGGGAGCAACTGGTGGACATCGCTTGCCAGCATGACGTCGTTTCGCCGGTGCGGGATGCGATGCACTATCTGCATGAGACCTTCGAGGTGCCGGTCCCGCGGTCAATCCTCTGGCGGCTGGAGCGCGAACCGGTGGGGCGATTCACCCAGATGGAGTATCGCCGGCACTTACTGCCTCAACGGTTGCATAGTCCGTGGGTGACCCTGGTCTCGAATTATCAGACCTATTTCCGGGGCGTGCAGGATTGGTCGCTGCCGCGGCGGCTGGCTGGGTTCCCGGACTATCTGGCATTCTTTTTCCGCTTGCCCGGCTCGTCGCATCTGCCGAAGCGTTTCGCGAACTGGGTGCGGCACCGGGTCCGATGCCTGTTGCACCCGTCGGGAGCAACTCCGAGCGAGACGCAGGGTTAAGTCGACTTGAGCCGTTAACGATTTGCGGAACGCGCCGCGAAACGGTTACGTCAAGCCAACGGAGGGTCACCATGACCATGCGTTCCGGAATTCTCGCTGTCACCCTGCTGTTGGGCAGTTCGCTGTCGTGGGGGCAGTGGCGAAAAGTCGGTGAGCCGGCCAAGCCGTCGACCGCACCCAAGGCCGCGCCGGCAGCCGAGCCGGCAGCGGAGCCCGCACCGGCGGCGTCCAGCGGAACCGGTTGGCGCCGGGTGGGCGAAGCTCCGAAGACGACTCCTCCGCCCCTCGAGCCCGAAAGTCCGAACGCGCCGCCCGCGCCTTCCTCGAGCCACGCGACCATCACGCCGCCTGTCAACGCCGGACCGCCCCCGGAGACCAACGGCGATACCGTCATCTTCCGCACCGAGACCCGCGAAGTGAATGTGACCTTCTCGGCGACCGGCAACCACGGCGGCGCCGTCGCCAACCTCACCCAAAACGACGTCGAAGTCTACGAGGACGGCGCACGGCGGACCATCACGCATTTTTCGCGCGACCGCGACCTGCCGCTCACGCTGGGCATCATCGTCGACCTGAGCGGCAGCCAGCGTGGTCTTTTCCGCCAGAACCGCCGCGAGGCGCTCAACTTTCTGCGACAAGTCCTGAAGCCGCAGGACCGTGTCTTTATCGTGACCTTCGGCGAGGGTATCCGGCTGGTGCAGGACGATACCAGTTCCATGCGCGAGATCGAAGCGTCGGTCGGCGGCTGGGAGGATCAGTTCGAAGGCCAGGTTTGGAGCTCGCGCGGTGGGTCGCCGATCTACGACACGCTCAGCCAGGTGCTGCGGCGCAAGCTGGCGGGACGCGAGGGCCGGAAGGCGTTGCTCGTAATCTCGGACGGCGAGGACACCAACAGCCATGTCGACGCGGCCGAAGTCACTGAGGGGCTGCAGACGGCCGACACGATGGTGTACTGGCTGAAGACGCAGAGCACGATGCGCGGCGGGCGCGGCATGCGCGGAGTGCGCGGCGGCGGCCTGGGCGGGCTAATCGTGGACCGCATCGAATCGGGCCGGTTGGCGCGCAAGATGCGTAAGGTGGCGATCGAAACCGGTGGCCGGGTGCTCGAAGACGACTCGCTCGACGCCCAGTTCCGGCGGCTGGAAGAAGAGCTGCGGACGCAGTACACCTTATCGTTTGCGCCGGGCCGGGAACAGGCGGATGGCAACATGCACACCCTCGAAGTGCGGGCGCGCGACGTGGCCACCAAGCTCCGTCACAAGCCGGCATATCGCGACGCGAATTAATACTTGGTCATGTCGCGGCTGACGCGGCGGGGCGGCATGACATAATATGGCTTCAATATGCAGCAGAAGCCCCTTTTCCACGGGTGGTGGATCACCATCTACGCATTTTTCACCTTCGGGCT
>JBGAHE010000143.1:0-14612 GCA_044226365.1 Bryobacteraceae bacterium | reverse complement strand
CACCTCAATGCCCCGCTCGCGCCCAAAGCGCGCCATCGGCACAATGTCCGGCTCGATCAGATTCTTCACCGCCACCACGTTCAGCTTGATCGGCCCGAATCCCAGTTCCTGCGCCCGCTCGATTCCCGCCATCACGCGCGGGAAATCATCGCGCCGCGTGATCTGCTTAAACCGCTCCCGATCCAGCGTGTCCAGATGAATGTTCAGCCGTCGTAAGCCGGCGTCGTAAAGCGCCTGCGCCTGCTCCGCCAACAACACCGCGTTCGTCGTCAGCGCGATGTCCCGCACGCCTGGAATGCCGATCAGGCTTTCCACCAGCTTCGGCAGATCCTTCCGCACCAACGGCTCCCCGCCCGTCAGCCGGATCTTCGTCACGCCCAGGTCCACGGCGATACGCACCACGCGCTCGATCTCTTCGAAGGTCAGAATCTCCGCGCGGTCGATGTATTGGGCGCCCGTCTCCGGCATGCAATAGAAGCAGCGGATGTTGCAGCGATCCGTCACCGAGATCCGGAGATTGTCGTGCAACCGGCCATACGTATCGACCAGTGGCCGGGCGGGATTCATCACCTCTAGTTTACCGGTTCAGCCTACAATCAGGGGGATGCTCGGAACGCGCCTTCTGCATTCTGTTTCCTACGCCGGACTCTGGGGCCAGGACGCCCTCTCCCTCGAAGCCTTCATCGACCACGCCGCCGACCTCGGCTACGGCGGCGTCATGCTCATGGCCAAACGCCCCCACCTCTCCCCCCTCGACTACGACGCCGCCCGTCGCGCCGCCCTGCGCACCCAGCTCGAAAAGCGCGGCCTCCGCGACTTGGTCATCGCCGGCTACACCAACCTCACCGCCGACCTCGAGCACGCCGAAATCCCGCACCGCGAGTTCCAGGTCGCCTACATTGTCGAACTGGCCAAACTCACCCGCGACCTCGGCGGCTCCCGCCTCCGCATCTTCACCGGCTACGAGCACGCCACCGCCGCCTATGGCGCCCAATGGAAACTCATCGTCGAAACCCTGCGCGAAGCCGCCCAACGCGCCGGCGACCTCGGCGTCACCCTCGGCGTCCAGAATCATCACGACGTCGCCGTCGGCTGGCAGCAGTTCGACGACCTGCTCGCCGCCGTCGACCATCCCCATTGCCAGGCCATGTTCGACGCCTGGGCGCCCGCGCTCCACCACGAGGACCTCGCCGCCGCTGCCCGCCACCTCGCGCCCCGGACCATTCACACCACCGTCGCCGACTACCAATACCGCCCCCGCTTCCGCTACAACCCCGCCTTGGTCAACTACGAGCCCGGCACGCCCCTCGTCCAGGCCGTCCCCATGGGCGAAGGCTTCATCGATTACCGCGCCTTCCTCGGCGCCCTCGCCGCCGGCGGCAGCCAGGCCTCCATCGCCTACGAGATGTGCTCCCCGCTGCTCGGCGGTGGCAGCCGCCGCAACCTGGACCGCTATGCCACCCGCTTTCTTGAATTCATGCACCAGCTACAATAAAGGCGTGTTCACCCGCCGATCGCTGTTGCTCACTCTGCCCCTGTTGTCTGCGTTGCGCGCCGACGATCTCACCACGCGCCTCCGCATCGAAGTGAAAACCAAAGCCGGCCATCCGATTGACCGCGCCTCCATCGTCGTCAAGTTCATCGAAGGCCGCAGCAAGGTCAAGCTCGGCAAGAAAATCGTCAAGACCTGGGAACTCCGCACCAATCAGGAAGGCTGGGCCAAGATCCCGCCCATCCCCCAGGGCAAGCTCCTCATCCAGGTCATCGCCAAGGGCTATCAGACCTACGGCCAGACCTTTGACGTCAACGAAGAAGAACGCACCATCGAAGTCACCCTCAACGAGCCCCAGGCCCAGCACTCCGTGCACGGCCCCACCACGTAAGCTCGCCTATCTCTTGGACGGCGGCGGGATGGTCGACATCCGGCCGCCCGTCGCCATGTCCGGCTTCGACGCCAGCCGGAACCGCGCGTCGATCTCTTTGTTCTTCAGCAGCACTTCCGCCACATACTCGCCCAGCGCCGGACCATGTTTGTACCCGTGCCCGGACCCGCCCCCCACCAGCCACACCTTGCTCTCCCCCGGATGCCGGTCAATGAGGTAATCGCCGTTCGCCGTGTTCTCATACTGGCAGACCTCCGTCTGCACCAGTGGCGCCGCCGCCAGCCGCGGAAACCGCCGCTTCAGATACGCCCGCACCCGCAACACCGACGTCGCCGGCACCAGTCGTTCCTGCATATCCGGATCCACCGTCACCCCATGCTGATCCGGCGCCACCTTGAAGCCCCGGCTCTCGAGGTCCGGCAAGCCGTAAATCGTATCGCCGGGGTCCACCCACGCCGGCATCTTGGGGCCAGAACGCCCCGTCCGCCGGCGCACCGAAATAGAACCTCTTGCCGTGTCGGATTGATCTTCTTGCCCAGCACTTCGGGAAACAGCTTCCGCAGCCACGGCCCGCATGCGTAAATCACTTGGCCGGCGGCGATCGTCTCGCCGTTCTGCGTCTTCAGCGTCGTCCCCTCGCGCCCTACGATCTGCGCCTGCCGGTAGGAGAGTCCCGTCTTCACCGTCTCGCGCACCACGGTCTGCACGCCGCGTCGCGCCATCAGCCCGCCGGCCTGCGGCTCGTACAATCCCCACGTGATCGGCCCCAGTTCGATCTCCGGATAGCGCCGCTTCAGCGCCGCCGCATCCAAACGCTCAAAGGGAATGTGCAAACGTTCGAAAGCCTGAATGTTTCGCTCGGTGTATTGGTCACCCGGCCGCGCGAGCCAGAGAAATCCCGTCTCCACGAATAACGTCGGATCCACCTTGGCGTAGAGTTGCTTGTAGAGTTCGAGCGATCGCCAGGAAAATTCCGTGTAAATTTCCTTATCGCCGTAGCCCATTCGGATGATCCGGCTCTCGCCGCCCGAACTGGCCCGATTGTTGGCCGCCCCATACTGATCCAGCAGAATCACCCGCTGGCCCGCCTGATGTAGCGCCCGCGCGATCCAGGTGCCGAATACCCCCGCCCCCACCACCGCGAAATCGAAGACCAAGGACCCCGTCTGCGCGAACGCTGCGCTCGTGGAAAGCAGCGTGCGCCGGGTCATGACTTCTTCCCGCCCCATTCCTCTTTGATCCGGTCCGCGACCTTGCCCGCCGACCGGTTCAACTGCTTCGCCGTCACATTCTTCGGCTTCTCAAACGTCGACCACAATAGCCGCCGCGACTTCCGGTCCACCAGAAACAGAGTGCCCTTACCGCCCGATAAACTCGTCGTCACCGGCCGATCCGCCAGCGTCACGCTGCTCGATCCCTTGGGCCCTTCCTCGCTCTCCGCCCGCTTCGCCGCCGCGTCATACCCATCCAGACGCGCTTCCAGCCCCTCTCCCAGCCGATCCGTCAGAATCGCATCGGCATGTTGCGGATCCGCCACCACCTGAAACAAGCCCAGCCTTACCAACCGGTTCGCCAGATGCTGATGATAGCCGCCGCTCATCGGCATAATGTAAACCGATTGCACCTGATTCAGGTTCACATTCGGCTGAGCGAAACAAAGCGTGGTGGCCACAAGGCCGAGGACGAGTTTATACATACGTCTTGCTCTCAGTATGACGCTCTCGGGCGCGGAAAAGTCGATTCGTGCTACCTTACTGGTTTCGTCCCTTGTATAACGGCCAAGCGATCACCGTCATTATTCCCTGCCTGAATGAAGAGGAAGGCGTTGAACAAGTTCTTCAACGCATGCCAAAGTTCGTGGACCAGGTCATCGTCGTCGACAACGGCTCCACCGACCGCACGGTCGCCGTGGCCGAACGTTACGGCGCTTTTGTCATTCGCGAAGACGTCCGTGGCTACGGCCGCGCCTACAAGCGTGGCTTCAAGAACGCCACCGGCGACATCATCGTCACGCTCGACGGCGACCACAGCTACCCCCCCGACGCCATCTCGTATCTGCTCGAAGCCTTCCGCCACCTCGAAGTCGACTTCCTGAACGGCTCCCGCTTCCCCGTCCGCGACCGCGCCGCCATGAGCTTCAAGCACAAAATCGGCAACTTCATCCTCTCGGTCGCCATGTCCGTCCTCTATTTCCGCTGGGTCCGCGACTCCCAAAGCGGCATGTGGGTTTTCAAGCGCAAAATTCTCGAGAAAATGACCCTCGAAAGCGACGGCATGGCCTTCAGCGAGGAAATCAAAATCGAAGCCCTCAAGCAGCGCGGCTGCAAATTCGAGGAGATCTCGATCCTCTACAGCTCCCGCTTAGGCGAGATCAAACTCAACCCCTGGCGCGACGGCTTCCACAACCTCTGGTTCCTCGTGAAAAAGCGCTTCAGCTAGATCATCGTCCAGCCCGGATGCCGCAGCGGTTGCTGAGGCTGCAGGTTGGGAAAAATCCGCGGCACGCGTGCCCCTGTTCGGTTGACCACAATGTTGTAGGTCGCCGTATCCGCACGTTTGAAAAGCACGTCGACCTTCGCCCCATGGCACTGCGCCGCCGTAAGCATCTCCTCGGGTCCGAAGCCCTGCACATTCGCGCTCACCACCCGATCCTGCCGGAATCTTGCCATCCGAGTCAGCCTCGACTCGGACTTCAGCAGAATGCCCAGGACATGGTTAATCGGATAGCATCGTCCCAAATAAGGGCGGCTATGGCACACCGTCACCGCAGGCGTCGCCCGTCCCTCGAAGCGCTCGCCGTAGAGTCTCTCGAGCTCATCAACCACCGCCCCGACGCCGCTCGAGAGTGCATCGGCCAATTCGTCATGCACCCACTGCAAGTGGCGTTCGCGCTCGTCTCGCACATTCGTCGCCGCGGGCGAGTGATCCGGAAACTCCACCGTGTAGTGCAGCCGGCGCCCCGCCTCTTCGTAAATCTCACGGATGCGCGCCGTCACCATCGCCGGAAAAAGATCCTGCAGATGTCCTCTCAGCAAATCCGGCGCCGCTTGCCCAAACAAGGTGCGCAGCAAATCCTGAATCGCGCCATCCCCACCCCCGGCAATCAAAATTTCTGCCCGCTCACCCTTCAGCTCGAAATCCGGCAGCAGCAAGCGATCATTACCCCAGAACGGATAGCTCACGTGGTTTCCGCCCGGCGTCCGCTCATCCCCAAAGCGAACCCTCTCTTGAGCGCCCCCGCAGTCCAGAATCAAGCTCACTTTGCCCAATCCCTGCGCGGTGAAGTCGTAAGGAAACCCGGCCAGTTGCTCCGGCTGCAGCACGGAGGAAAAATGCCGAACCAGTTGCTCATGATGCAAACCGTCGCAGGCCTGACGCCACTGCTCGGCCTCGATCTCGGCCGTCGCCGCCCCCAACCGCAACGGACCGGCTACTCCACTCCAGGTCCACTCCGGTCGCGGCCATTCGTACGCCCAAGGCTCGATGGCCCGGCCACCCACCCCGCGTTGCAGGGGAAACGCGTGATCCGCCTGCTCTACCCAATAAACCTTGCTCCCCGCCAGTTCCTCGGGATGACGCAGCAGCGTCACCACGGCCGTGAACCCCGCCACCCCGCCCCCTAACACCAACACGCTCTCCTGCCAGCCAACCCAAGTCCGCGCATCGCTCCACCAGCATCCGCGCTCGCAGCATCTGGTCCCGCACGCTGGCCGGGTACAAACGCCCTCGACAGGCGACGTAACGCTGCCCTAGGTGATAGAGCCCCAAAAGTGGATCATTCAGCGGCGGAGTGTAGGCCATGGAGAGTCACAGCAGGAGCGTCGACGCTGTTACATCTGCGCCCGTCGTCCTGCCATTGATCAGTTCAGGGTTTTGACTTTCGAGGGGAAAAGCGTTCTTTGACGAACTCTTCGCGGGTTGCCGGATCTTCCAGCGGACCCGCCGGCGTGGGTGCCGCTTTCGTCGGCCCACGGCGCGTCGCGCCTCGAGCGGGCGTCAAATCCACCGTGAAGGAAGAATTCTGCAACTCCGCCAGCCGCTGAGCGAAGTAATCCTGTGGTCGGGTCTTCGGATCCACTTCCACCAACGTCGCGATACCCGCCAGCGCCTGTTCGGCCTCCTCCAGTTGGAACCGGTTCCAATTCCCCCGAGGGACCACCACCGCCACCGGTTTGCTCAACAACGCCACCGCGGCGCGCACTTCTTCCAGTCCGTACCAGCCTCGGTCTGCCGTGATAAAAACGCAACGCCCGTCACGATTGAGCTCAAACGGTTCACGCACTTGCGTGGGATTCCCGCCATTTAAAGGACGCTGCCGCTGCTGAATCGGCTGGATGTGTTTGTGTTGTTGTTTACGCTGTTCCATTGCTCTTCTCAGATCTGTGGGAAGTCCAACTGCAATCACAACGCCAAGTGGAGCGAGCGCGAGTGCGAAGGCCACGATCGAGTGCAATGAGGATGGGAGGGCTTCAGAACCGTCGGATTCTTGCACGAAAACAAGAAAAGCGCGGTGGAACTTTTTAGTTCAGCGACCGGCATATGTTGGCTCCGTAACTGAATTGTATCAAGTTCGAGCCCAAATAGGGTGTCGATCATGCGGGTAGTGGAGGCAATAGCAACATAATCAAACACTTGCGGGTGCAAAAGTTGCACGAGTAACACACCCGAAACACTCGAAAAAACGCCTAGTACTTCCGCACCCGCGACACCGGTACCAGCGAGTTCTTCGACGCCGGCTCCGGCGTCGCCCGGTCCCGCAGCTCGACATTCAACTGCGTCACAAACTGCTCGAAGTGCTGCTGCATCGCCGACATCTTCTCGCGCATATCGAGAATGATCGCCACCCCCGCCAGATTCACCCCGAAATCCCGGGTCAGCTTCAGAATCACTTCCAGCCGTTCGAGATCATCGTCGGTATAGAGCCGCGTATTGCCGTCGCTCCGGGACGGCGTCAGCAACCCCTCGCGCTCATACATGCGCAACGTCTGCGGATGGATCTCGTACTGCTCAGCAACCGACGAGATCATGTACGCGGCTTTTTGACGGCTTTTCGCCATGGCTTACACCTTTGTCCAGAGGTCCTGTCGAGGATCGTCGTCAGCATGCAGCTTTGCCAGTTCGCGGAACAACTCCCGCGTGCGTTCGTCATTGGCTGGTGGCGACTGAATCTCCACCTCCACAATCTGATCGCCCCGCGTATTCTTGCGCGAATTGAGCACGCCCTTTTCACGCAGCCGGAACCGCTGATGATTCTGCGTGCCCTGCGGCACCTTCAGTTGCGCCCGACCGTCGATCGTCGGCACTTCAATCTTGGCGCCCAGCACGGCCTCCCACGCCGACACCGGCACCTTCACTTCAATGTTGTCGCCGTCCCGCACAAACAGCGGATGCGGCTCTACCCGGATCGTGATGTAGAGGTCGCCCGGAGGCGCGCCCTTGGACCCGGCATTCCCCTTCCCCGCCACCCGCAACCGGCTGCCATCGGCAGCGCCCGGCGGAATCCGGACCTCCACCTGTTCCGGCCGCACCAAACGGCCCTCACCCTGGCAACGCGGACAAGCGTTCGTAATCCGCCCCTTGCCCTGGCAGCGCTGGCACGGCACGTCGAAGCGCATCGCTCCCGCCATCTGCGTCATCTTGCCCTTGCCCGAACACTGCGGACACACCGTGCTGCCCGAACCCGCGCCGCTGCCCCCGCACGTATCGCACGTCTCATGGCGATTGATCGTCAAGCGTACCTGCGTACCCTTGATCGATTGCCAGAAGTCGATCTTCAGCGAATACTCGAGGTCACTGCCGCGCTCGGCCGGCTCTTCCTGCTGCCGCCCCCCGAAGAACGAGGAGAAAAAGTCCTTGAACGAGCCTCCGCCCGTCTCGCCGCCGTCGGCTCCCGGAAACCCGCCGCCCGCCGGACGCCGCCCGCCCTGCTGCCGCTGCTGCTCCGCAAACAAATCGTCGAAATCGAACCCACGAAAATCAAAACCCGGCGGCGGCTGAAAGCCACTGCCGCCCGGCCCGCCCGGTCCCCCGGCGCCAATGTTATCCGCATAGAAGCCGTGCGTGTCGTACACCTGCCGTTTCTTGGCATCGCTCAACACGTCGTACGCTTCCTGCACACTCTTGAAGCGTTCCTCGGCGTCTTTGTCCCCCGGATTCAAATCCGGATGGTTCTTGCGCGCCAACTTCCGATAAGCCTTGCGGATCTCATCTTCGGTTGCCCCGCGGTTGACACCGAGCAGCTCGTAGTAGTCCTTCTTCTTGGACGGCATGGGGCCCTTTCGGCAGTAAGACCCAGGCTTTCAGCGAAAGCCTGGGCCCATTCGCTTCACTTACTTCTTATCATCGACGTCGACGAACTCAGCATCGACCACGTTGTCCTTCTTCTCCGCACCGGCACCGGCCGCGTCCGGCGTCGGGCCTTCGCCCGCCGCGCCTTCGCCCGGCGCCTGCTGATACATCGCCGCCGCCAGCTTGTGGCTCGCCGTCGTCAGCTTGTCCTTCGCCGCGTTCACCTCTTCCAGGCTGCCGCTCGCCAGCACCTTCTTGGTCTCCTCGAGCGCCGCCTCGACATTCTTGGCGTCCTCATCGGAGATCTTGCCGCGATGCTCCTTCAACATCTTCTCGACGTTGTAGACCATCGCATCGGTCTGGTTGCGCGCCTCGATCAGATCGCGCTGCCGCTTATCGTCCGCCGAGTTCGCTTCGGCGTCCTTGGCCATCTTGTCCACTTCGTCCTTCGAGAGTCCCGACGAAGACGTGATGGTGATCTTCTGCTCGTTGTTGGTCGCCCGGTCCTTCGCCGTCACGTTCAGGATGCCGTTCGCATCGATGTCGAACGTCACTTCGATCTGCGGAATCCCGCGCGAAGCCGGCGGAATGCCCACCAACTGGAAGACGCCCAGCAAGCGGTTGTCACGCGCCATCGCGCGCTCGCCCTGGTACACCTTGATCTCCACCGACGTCTGGTTATCGGACGCCGTCGAGAACGTTTCGCTTTTCCGCGTCGGAATCGTCGTGTTGCGCTCAATCAGCTTGGTGAACACGCCACCCAGCGTCTCGATGCCCAGCGACAACGGCGTCACGTCGAGCAGCAGTACGTCCTTCACTTCGCCGCCCAACACCCCGCCTTGCACCGCGGCGCCCACGGCCACCACTTCGTCCGGGTTCACCGTCTTGTTCGGATCCTTACCGAAGAAGTTGCGGACCAGTTCCATCACCTTCGGGATACGGGTCGAACCACCCACCAGCACCACTTCGTCGATCTTGTCCGGCGTCAGGCCCGCATCGGCCAGCGCCTGCTTGCACGGCCCGATCGTCCGCTCCAGGATATCCGCCACCATCTGCTCGAAGCGCGCCCGGGTCAACTTCTTCACCAGGTGCTTCGGACCCGTGCTCGGATCCCCATAGATAAACGGCAGATTGATCTCGGTCTCGAGCAGCGTCGAAAGCTCGATCTTCGCCTTCTCGGCCGCTTCCCGCAAACGCTGCAGCGCCATCTTGTCGCGCGACAAGTCCACGCCTTCTTCGTTTTTGAACTCCTGGATCAACCAGTCGACGATCTTCTGGTCCACGTCGTCGCCGCCCAGATGCGTATCGCCGTTGGTCGACTTCACTTCCACCACGCCGTCGCCCACCTCGAGAATCGAGATGTCGAACGTACCGCCGCCCAAGTCATAAACAGCAATCGTCTCGTCTTTCTTCTTATCGAGACCGTACGCCAGCGCCGCCGCCGTCGGCTCGTTGATGATGCGCATCACTTCGAGACCGGCGATCGTGCCCGCGTCCTTGGTCGCCTGCCGCTGCGCGTCGTTGAAGTACGCCGGCACCGTGATCACGGCCTTCGACACCTTCTCGCCCAGGTAGCTCTCGGCCGCTTCCTTCAGCTTCGTCAGCACCATGGCCGAGATTTCCGGCGGCGATTGCTTCTGCCCGCCCACCTGCACGCGCGCGTCTCCGTTGTCGCCCCGCACCACCTGATACGGAATCCGCTTCGCTTCTTCGCCCACTTCCTCGAACCGGCGGCCCATGAAGCGCTTAATCGAGTAAATGGTATTCTCGGGGTTAGTGACGGCCTGACGCTTCGCCACCTGGCCGACGAGACGCTCGCCGCTCTTGGTGAAGCCGACCACGGACGGCGTGGTCCGGCCGCCTTCTTGGTTCGGAATAACCACGGGTTGCCCGTTTTCCATCACGGCAACCACGGAGTTCGTGGTGCCTAAGTCAATGCCAATAATTTTGCTCATGCAGTCTCCTCGCTCTACGTCCTTGATCTCGCGGCTCGTCGCCCGGTTATCACGCCGGGCGGTATTTGCATTTAGCCTAATCGCATTATGCAACTTGAGTGACTCACTGTCAAGTCTTCGCGCCCAAGATCCCCTCCTCGTCGCCGCTGCCTCCGACCTTGCCCCTCTCCTCCCCCTCTGGCAGGATCAGTTCCCCGGCAAAATCTCCTTCACCTTCGGCTCCTCCGGCATGCTCGCCCGCCAAATCGAAAACGGCGCCCCCTTCGACCTCTTCCTCTCCGCCGACGAAGCCCAACTCGACCCCCTTCTCAAGCGCAACAAAGTCAATCCGGACTCGCGCCAGATCTACGCCATCGGACGTCTCGCCATTTGGTCTAAGTCCGGTCAATTCAAAGACCTGCGCGACCTTCCCCGCGCCGCTCACATCTCGCTCGCCAACCCCCTCCACGCCCCCTACGGTCGCGCCGCCAAGGAAGCTTTGGAGAAAGCCGGCCTCTGGTCCCAGCTTCAGGACAAGCTCGTCCTCGCCGAGAACGTCCGTCAGGCCTTCCAGTTCGCCGACTCCGGCAACGCCGACGTCTGCCTTGTCGCCTACTCCCTCGTCTTTGACCGTGGCGGCGTCCTTATCCCGGACGACCTCCACCGCCCCTTGCGCCAAATCGGCGTCGTCGTCAATAAGTCCAAGCGGCGCAAAGAAGCTGCCGCCTTCCTCGACTTCCTGATTAGTGCTCAAGGACGCAGCATCTTTGCGACCCACGGCTTCAACCTCATGCCTGCCGCCCCCTCACTTCGCCGTTAAGGAGACGCCCTTGAACCCCTTTTCCACCATCGCCGACGGCTACGCCCGCCACCGTCCCCCCGTCCACGGCGAGATTCTGACCCGTGCCCTCGGCGCCCACCGTTTCCGCCGCGCCATCGACGTCGGCTGCGGCTCCGGCCTTTCCACCCGCGCCCTCGCCAACTGGGCCGTCGAACGAATCGGCATCGAACCCGTCGAAGCCATGGTCGAAGCCGCCCGCACCGTCGACCCCTCCGCCACTTTCCTCACCGGTTCCGCCGAAGCCGTCCCCTGCCCCGACCACTGCTGCGACCTCATCACCGCCGCCGGCGCCCTCAACTACTCTGACCCCGCCCTCTTCTTCCCCGAAGCCCTCCGCCTTCTCTCGCCCCACGGCACCCTGCTCATCTACGACTTCGCCACCGGCTCCCGTGAAGCCAGTGCCCCCGGCAGCGAATGGCTCGCCCGCTTCATCGAGCGCTATCCCTGGGCCCCCAGCGAAGCCCGCGAACTCAACCCGGACCTCCTCGCCGCCCAGGCCACCGGCCTCTTCGCCGCCGCCCGCGCCGAAGAGTTCTCCGTCCGCCTCACCCTCACCCGCGACTTTTTCCTCGAGTACATGCTCACCGAAACCAACGTCGCTTACGCCGTCCGCCGCGGCGCCTCACTCGACGAAATCCGCGCCTGGTGCGCCGAATCCCTCGCCGCCGATTGGCCCGCCGACGAAGCCACCGTCCTCTTTCCCGCCTACTACGTCTTGTTCCACCCCGCCCCGTAAGGCCGTGACATAATACGGCCCATGCCGTTTTCCCGTCGTCAGTTCCTGGGCACCGCGATCGCGCCCTGGCTCGCCGCCTACCATCAGTTAGCCGCCGCTGAAAAAGGACAAACCCGCATCCGCGACGTGCAGACCATGATCGTCCAGGGCGGCCGCACCTATGTGTTGGTCAAAATCGTCGCCGACGACGGCCTGTTCGGCATCGGCGAAGCCTATGGCACCCCCGGCTTCGGCGTCCGCGAACAGATTCATTCCCTCAAACCCTGGCTCATCGGCAAGGACCCGCTCGAGATCGACACCATCTACACCACGCTCGGCCGCGGCACCTCCAACCTCAGCGGCACCCGCACCGATGGCTCCGCGCACAACTTCCCCCGCGCCGCCTCCGGCATCGAAATGGCCCTCTGGGATCTCGCCGGCAAAATCCTCGGCACCCCCACCTCCAAGCTCTTAGGCGGACGCTTCCGCAACCGCGTCCGCGTCTACGACCATTCCGCGCCCAAAAACATGCTCGATAAAGCCTCCTGCCGCGATTGGGCCGCCCAGGTCAAAGCCCACCCCTCCGGCTTCACCGGCCACAAGTTCGGCTTCCCCCACAACTCCGCCCAAAACGACCTCGCCCGCGACCCCTCCAACCGCGTCCTCACCACCCGCGAACTCATCAACGTCCGTCAAGGCTTCGAAAACGTCCGCGAAGCCATCGGCTGGGAACACGACATCATGGTCCATTGCCACTGGGAATACGACCTCCGCACCGCCATCCAGATCGCCGAAGCCGTCGCCCCCATCAAGCCCCTCTGGCTCGAAGACGCCCTCACCGTCGATTACACCGACTCCTGGAAGCGCCTCGCCGCCAGTTCCACCGTCCCCATCTGCATGGGCGAGAACCTCTCCCGCCGGCAAGGCTTCAAGGACTTCATCCTCAATCAGGGCTGCGACATCCTAAACCCGGACCTCCGCAACTCCGGCGGCTTCCTCGAAACCAAACGCATCGCCGACATGGCCGACCTCTTCGGTCTCCCCATGGCCACCCATAACACCGCCAGCCAGGTCCACACCTACTCGAACGCCCAGTGGGCTTCGTCCATTCGCGATTACTTAGTCACCGAAACCGTCACCGGCAACGGCGGCTGGATGGATCAATTGCTGGTCCTCGACGGACCCTACATCAAAAACGGCTACATCCAGGTGCATGACCGTCCCGGGCTCGGCCTCACGCTCAACCCCGACACCGTCAAAGCCCATCTGGCCGAAGGCGAAAAGTGGTGGGGCTAAGCCCTACCGCTTCTTCGCCGCCTTCTTCACCGCTTTTTTCGCGGCCTTCTTCGCGGCCTTTTTCGCTGCCTTCTTCGCCGCCTTCTGAGCCGGCGGCGCCGCCGTCTGATGGAACCCCATCAGATTCCCCTCCGTATCCACAAACGCCCCGATCCAGCCCATCCCCCCGGCGATCGCCTGCTTCGGCATCACGATCTGCCCGCCCGCCTTCACCACCTTCTTCGCGATCGCGTCAATCGACTCCACCGCGATGTAGTTCATGAACGGCTGCCCTTCCATCGATCGCTTCATCAACCCGCCGTTGATCCCGTCGCCGCCCTCCTTCGTCTCCACGAAGAAGTAATCCATATTCCACGGATCGCTGATCTTCCACCCGAACGCCGTCTCGTAGAACTTCTTGGCGCGTTGAACGTCCTCTGCGGGAATCTCGAAATGAACAATCGGATTGGGCATCCGGCCAGTCTACAAACTACTCAGCCCTTCAGCAATGCCTCCACCGCCGCCTGCAACTGCTCCGCCCGCTCCGCCGTCGTCGCCTCCGCCGCAATCCGCAGCAACGGCTCCGTATTCGACGCCCGCACATGGATCCACGCATCGGCAAAACTCAGCTTCAATCCGTCCGACCGGTTGCACTCCGCCTCCGGATACGCCGCCTCCAGCGCCTGCATCAACGGCCCCAACCGTCCATGCTCAAACGCCACTTTGCTCGACCGCCGGTAGAACGCCGGCAACTCCTTCACCCGCTCCGACACTGTCCCTCCGGCGCGCGCCAGCCGGTCCAGCAGAAACGCCATGCCCGTATAGCTGTCGCGGCACAGATGCACCGACGGGAAAATCACCCCGCCGTTCGACCCCTCGCCGCCAATCGCCGTCCGCACGCTCTGCATCCCTTCCACCACGTTCGCCTCGCCCACCGGCGTCCGGAACACTCGCCGCCCGTGCCGCGCCGCCACGGCCTCGATCACCGACGACGTCGTCAGGTTCACCACCACGTCGCCTTCCACCCGCTCCAGCGCCGCATCGGTCACCAACGCCAGCACATCGTCGTTATCGATCACCACGCCCGTCTCATCGCACACCGCCAGCCGATCGCCATCCGGATCCTGCCCGAACCCGATCTCGCAACCCTCGCGCCGCACCAGCGCCGCCAAGTCGCCCAGCGTGTCCGGCCGCGGCTCCGCCTCACGCGGAAACGGCTTCGTCGGATCCACCGCAATCGCGTGCAACTCGCACCCCAGCACCTCGCGCAGAAAGTGCACCGACATCACGGACCCCGCCCCGTTCACCCCATCGAGCGCCACCCGAAACTTCCGTGCCCGGATCGCCGCCACGTCCACATGCTTCAGCACCCGCTCCAGATGCATCGCCATCGGTCGCTCCGCATGCACCTGCACGCCGCGCATCTCTTCGTTCGTCGCCTGATAGAAGTCGCTCTGGTGATACAGATCCAGCAACTCCGCCCGCTCATAGTGATTGAAGAACAGCCCCGCGTGGTTGAACAGCTTCAGCGCGTTATACTCCGGCGGATTGTGCGACGCCGTCAGCGCAATGCCGCCCGCCGCCCCGATCGCCGCCACGTACATCTGAATCGTCGGCGTCGGCAGCACGCCCACCTGAATCACTTCGCACCCCGCCGCCAGCAGACCCGCCGTCAC
>JBGAHE010000005.1:0-132504 GCA_044226365.1 Bryobacteraceae bacterium | reverse complement strand
GGCAGATCGCGCGGCTGAAGGTGGTGGTGTACGTGGATGAGCCGGAGTTGGGTCGCGTGAAGGTGGGGCTGCCGGTGCGCATCACGTGGGATGCGCATCCGGACGAGAACTGGACGGGCGTGGTGGATCAACTACCGACGCGGATTGTGGCGCTCAACACGCGGCAGGTGGGCGAAGTGGTCTGTATCATCGAGAATCCGGGGCTGGTGCTGCTGCCGGGGACCAACGTCAACGCGTTCATTCAGACGAAGGTGGTGGAATCTGCCTTGACGCTGCCGAAGGAAGCCGTGCGGCGTGAGGGCAATCAGATGGGCGTGTATGTGCTCGAAGGCGAAGTGCTGCGGTGGCGTCCGATTCGCACCGGCGTTTCTAGCGTTACCCACGTGGAAGTGCTGGAGGGAATCAGCGAGGGTGCGCGCGTCGTTCTGCCGTCGGAACTGGTGCTGCGGGACGGTATGCGCGTGCGGGCTCTCTAAACATTTCTGCGGAAACAGCCGAATTTCGTGCAGTTCGGTTCCAGCGGAAATTGCCGTGTCCCATCAGCGAAACCATGAACGAACTCCCATCACCGGCGTTGTGCGGTTGTATTGGGAGGACGACAACAAGGTCGCGCACTTTGTGCGCGCCGAGGCGCGGGACGTCTCCGACTCGGGGTTGAGCGTGACCATCCGCGAGCGGGTGCCGTTGCGCGCGCTGGTGCAGGTGGAGTGCGTGGCGAATGGCGTGAAGGGTTCGGCGAATGTCCGCCGGTGCGAGCAGCGCGGACTGAACTTCATCGTGGGGCTCGAGTTCATGGGCGGCCTGCGGCAGCAGACCAAGATGCGTTACACGTAACGTCCGAGACGGGTGATACCATCAGCTTGCCTGCATGGTGACCCGACGCACTTTTCTGGCGGCCACGGCGGCAGCCGGCCCGCGACCCCGCCCCAACCTCCTCTTCATCATGACCGACGATCATGCCGCGGCCCATCTGGGCTGCTATGGCAATCGTCTGGTAAAGACGCCGAATCTGGACCGGCTGGCGCGCGAGGGCACGCTCTTTACCAATGCCTTTGTGACGAACTCGCTGTGCGCGCCCAGCCGCGCGACGATCCTCACCGGGTGCTACTCGCATCTGCATGGCATCCGCGGCAACTCCGAATTGAAGGGGCACGAAGAGCACATCAACACGAAGCTGGCGACCTATCCGCAGATGCTGCAGGCCGCGGGCTATCGAACGGGAATCGTCGGCAAGTGGCATCTGTCGCATGATCCGGTGGGTTTCGACACTTGGCGAATTCTGCCGGGCCAAGGTCTCTACTTCAATCCGGAGTTCATCGAGCAGGGGAAGCGCAAAAAGTACGAAGGTTATGCCACGGACCTGACCACCGACTTTGCGCTCGAGTTCCTGAAGCAGCCGTCGGAGAAGCCGTTCTGCCTCGTGTATCAGCACAAGGCGCCGCATCGTCCGTTTCAGCCGCCACCGCGGTTCGCTCATCTCTATGACGACGTGGAGATCCCCACGCCGCCGACGTACGATGACGACTACGCGACGCGCAAGATGGCGCGCGAAGCCGAGGACATGCGCTTCGATCTGTCGCTGGCGCCCGACTATCCGGAACTGCCGAAGGACTTGGATGAGAAAGCAAAGAAGCAGTGGCTTTATCAGCGTTTCGTGAAGGATTACTACGGGGCGATCGCGGCGGTGGACGAGAACCTCGGGCGCGTGTTTGGGCATCTGGAGCAGACCGGCCAGATGGACAATACGCTGATCATTTATACGTCGGACAACGGCTTCTTTGTGGGCGACCACGGCTGGTACGACAAACGGTTCATGTACGAGCCGTCACTGCGCGTGCCGTTGCTGGTGCGCGCGCCCGGTGGGCGTCGGGGCGCGGTGAATGACGCGATGACGGTGAACATCGACTTTGCGCCGACGATGCTGGATTACGCGGGCGTGCGTCCGGCGCCATCGATGCAGGGCCGGTCGTTGCGGCCGCTTCTGGAAGGGAAGACGCCGCGCGACTGGCGGCAATCGGTGTACTACGCCTACTACGAGAACTCCTGGGCGGAGTTGCAGGGGAAGGGCAAGGAGGCGCACGCCGACCCGACGTTCCAATACCTGACGCCGCATCGCGTGCCGCCGCATCGCGGCGTGCGGACGCGGACGCACAAGCTGATCCACTATTACGGCGACCGGCCGCCCTCGTGGGAGCTGTTCGACTTACGGCAGGATCCTGATGAGCGGCGGAATCTTTATGGGCAGCCGGGGATGGCGGGCGTGACGAAGCAATTGGAGCGGGAGTTGGTGCGGCTGAAGGTGCAGTATCGGGACGAGGGGTAGTCACAAACGTCCACCGGCCCGCGTTGTCGCGCGGGCCGGTAGGCCATGGAGCGAAGCGTTAGCGCCGGCCATGGAACCCACGACCATAAGGGGCGCGGTACACCGGGCCCCGGCCGTAGCCGCCGCGGGGGCCAGCCCAGAAGCCGGCGAAGAAGCGCCCGCCGCTATAGCGCGGCGCGACCCAGTAGCCGCCGACGTAGGGTGGCTGACGCCAGTAGCCGCGGTTCCAGGCATAACGGCCTCCGTAGAAGCCCCAGTAGCCGTCCACCCAGAGGTAGCCCGGTCCGGGCATCGGAGGCCGCGAGTAGGCGTAGGCGGGAGGCGGCGGCGGGGGCGGGGCGGTGTAGCCGTAACTCGGGTCGTAGTTGGGGCCGTAGTTCGGCCCGTAGCTACCGCCGTAGTTCGGATCGTAATTCGGGTCGTAGCCCTGGCTATAGGCCGGATTGCGGCCATATTGGCCGTCGTAAGGGCTGTTGGGGGCCGTGGTGTATTGGCGATCGTCGGGGTAATAGTTGGGGTCCTGGGGAGGGTAAGCCTGCGCCCACGCGGCGGCTTGCACTCCGAAAGCCACCAAAGCCGTGCTGATCCACATCTTGTTCATGTCTATCTCCTTCCGCGTACGCCGTTCTGATATGCAATCGGGTGGCCATGTTTAACTGGCTGATAACAAAGGTGCGTCTTCGCCGCGGGTCAGGTGGACATGCACCAGGGCGGTGGTAATCCACCAATTCGCTCAGCGTTGGGGGCGGGCGGGAAGTTGTAAGCGAAGGGGGCCTTTCTCAGGCAAGGGGGCGACGAAGGCGTAGCCCCCGGCGTTATCCAGTTCTACGGACAACTCAAGCCAGCCGGCCCGGATCTGCGGTAGCGTCGCACGGCCCTGGTCAATTCGGACGGCGGGCGGATACGGGATGGCGTGGGCGGCCTCGCTGAGGTAGTTGGGATTCTCCTGGATGAGGCGCCAGGAGTCCGAGAGGCGATCGCGCACGCGGAGGGTGGCATGGCGGAGCGGTGCGCCTTGGGCATCGCGCACTTCGACGGAGAGGGGCTGAAAGGGGTAGTCGATGAAGTCGCGGAGTTCTGTGGTTTCGCTCTGCTTCACTGATACGGGGATGCCGCCCCAAGCGTCAAGGGGGGAGGTGTAGGTGGCGATGAAGTTGCCGTCGCGATAAGTCTTCGGTTCGCCGATCAGATGCTGATTGAGGTAATACTCGCCGGGGGGGATGTCGTGCAGAACAAAGCCGGAACTGCTACCTGGGGTGTAGGAGGAAACGGACCACTCGTCGGCGCGCCTGGCGATCAGTTGCAGGCGTGGTTCGGCATAGCCGTGGGCGCTGCCCGGTCCTTGTTCGTAGGTGCGCATGGCGCCGGCGATGGAGCCCCGGTCCTTCGGAAGGGTGAGGATGAGCGCCTCGCCGGGCTGGACGGACACGTCGCGCCATAGGCTGAGGCGAGACCGACCACGGCGGGCTTCTACATGCACCGGACCGGCGCTCGAAAGCAGGAAGACGGTTTCGGTGGAGGTTTTGCGCTTAAGGACCGCTGGCACATCGCGTAATCCGAGTGGCCCGCTGACGACGCTGCGGCTGGTGAAGTTCAGCACCGCCCCGGGAGGTGCGGCGGTGGAGACTTGAATGTTCCAGTCGCCGTCGTGATGAAGAATGGTGAGCTGCGGTCGTTGGTCAAGGCTCAGATCGAGCGTTTTCTTTTGGCCACTGATGAGGGAAACGCGCTGGTAGCCAGCCACGGAACCGTCGCGCCCGTACCAGGTGATGTCGTAGGTGTCGGCGCCGAGTGCGAGGGTCTCCGAGCCCGGACGCTGGAGCCAAACCGTGCGGACCGCTTGCGGTGCGTGGACGGGGCGAACGCGGGCGACGGCAAGCGAGGTGGACGGGGCGAACGAGAGAGTCGCGTTCCGAGGGACGAGGGCGAGGGTCAGAGGTTGGCCCGGGCTCCAGATGGCCCGGGCGGGTTCATAAGCGTCCGCATAAACGAATACCTCCACCAGAGAGTCGCTGCCGCCGGTAAGCCGCAACTGGCCGTTGGCGGGCGTGCGATAGGTTTTCAGCAAGCGTCGCCGGTTACTGGCGAGGTCGGTGATCAGTTCGACGTCGACCAGCGCACCGGCCAGAGGTTTGCCGTGTCCGGTGACGCGCAGTTCCCGTCGGCCTGAGTCGGTGAAGCTGACCGCCAGCGGCGGCAGCGTTGGGAGCGTTTTCTCTTTGGCGTCGACCCGTGGGAGCTTGACCTGACGGTACAGCGGCAGGTAGCCGTCCGCTTCGATCTTGACGCTCACATCCTCGTAGCCGCTCAGATTCATCCAGGGATGGAGCGACGAAAACGCGTGCCAACCGAGCGAGTCATTCCACCAATAGGCGCGCGCCTGACGAGCGTCGATTCCCGCAATCTGGATCGGAAGACGGGTGACATTCTCGATGGCCCAATCACGCGGCTGTTGGCAGTCCTCGATCGGGGTGCTATCGGCGTTGCGCTGGAGTGGCAAGCCACGCTCGGTGTGGAGCAGCCAGATCGACCGGCATTTGTCGGCGCGGTAGTCCAGGCGAAAACGGCCATCGGCGTCTGGCGAAAAAAACAGGTGGGGGGCTGGCAGACCCCAATCCGGAACGGGAGAGATCAGGGCGTCGGAAATGGCGCTGCCATCGGGCGCCAGCAGCCGCCCCTCGGTATGGAAAAGCTTCTCCTGTCGGAAGGGCGGAAGACGGCCTTCCTCAATTTCTAACTTACCGATGGCTTCATACGAATTGGTGTGGGCGAGAGTGTCTCGCAGAACGCGAAGTTTGAGCAGTCGATCGCGCTGGCCGCGCTGGAGGTGGATGGGGGCGGTGTATCGTTCTCCGCGTCCGCCCGTAAAGATTTCGACTTGGATCTGTGCCTCATCCCAGGGGATTTGGCGAAAGACTTTATAACCGTTCGCTTTCTTCGCTACCAGCCGTTCGCCCAACTGTCCGCCGCGCGCAACGAGAACGAGGGGATCGGTTTTCGGGTCGAGGGGTGGGCCGCCCACTAGCTCGACGGACGTTCGGAGGACTGCGTCGGACTCAAGTCTGATGTCGCCCAGATCCTCGCCGGCACCGCTCTCCGCCGTCAGCGCCAGACGTCCCGCGAGCCATTCTTCGGGCGGAAAATAGCGAAGCTCGGGCTGGTAGCGAGTATGGATGTCGCTCAGCACGAAGCGGCCGTCGGCGCCAGATTCGGTGGAGGCGACCGGCGGGGAGATCATCCGGCCGGCGTAGACTTGCACGATGACGCCGGCCACCGGTTCGCCAGTCGAGGTGACGAAACGTCCGGTGGCATGGGCATGATGCATGCCGGGCCGCGCGAGTCCGGATTGAGGGGGAAAGTAAGTCTGGAATGCCAACACCGGGCAAGCCAGCCAGAACAAGAAACGTGGCCTTCGCACACTACCTCCGAGTGCCTCTATTTTATTCGTCCGGAGCCTGTCACACCGCGGCCGGCTATTCCGTCTCATCGGTGGAGACAGGAAATTACGCCATGATCAAATGGTTTTTGCGAAAAGCAATTGCGAAGTTCGAACGCGAGTGGGACTACGATGCGAGCTATTTGCGTGAGATCAACGAAGTGAGTCCGAAGGCGGCCTGGCTGTTTTCTCGCGTGACCGCGCTGGGCCAGTTCCGGCGCGATGTGCCGATGGAGGCTTGGTGCGCGGCGGGCATCACGGCGGTGCGACAGGAGGACTGCGGGCCGTGCACGCAGTTGGCGGTGCGAATGGCCGAGCGGGCGGGCGTGAAGCCGGAGGTGCTGCGCGCGGTGCTGGAGGATCGTCCGGAGGAGATGCCGGAGGGGGTAGCGCTGGTGTGGCGGTTTACTCTCGCGACTCTGGGTCATGAGCCGGCCGGCGAGCTGCGCGACGAGATTGTGCGGCGCTGGGGACGGCGCGCATTGGTAAGTCTGGCGTTCGCCATCACGGCGGCGCGGCTGTATCCGACGGTGAAGTATGCGCTGGGGCATGGGCAAGCTTGCGAGCGGGTGGTGGTCGCCGGTCAGCCGGTTCGTCTGGAGGGGCCGACGCAACCGGTATGACGGACGACGCGCTAAGTCCGGCCGAGAGTTTCGAGCCGCATCGGCCGCGGTTGAAGGGGCTGGCCTATCGCATGTTGGGGTCGATGAGCGAAGCCGAGGATGCGGTGCAAGAGGCCTATCTGCGCTGGCATGCGGCGGAGCGGACCCGCGTGACCGATCCGCGAGCCTTTCTCATGACGACTACCTCGCGGATCTGCCTGGATCTGCTGACGTCAGCTCGGGCGAAGCGGGAGGAATATGTGGGACCCTGGCTCCCTGAACCTGTCATCGATACCGCGGCGCTGACACCGGACCGGCAGACCGAACTGGCCGAGGATCTGTCGGTGGCGCTGCTGCTGACACTCGATCGGCTTTCGCCACTGGAACGCGCGGCGTTCCTGCTGCACGAGGTGTTTGACTTCTCCTTTGCCGAGGTCGCCGAGGCGCTGGAGCGGAGCGAGGCCGCCTGCCGTCAACTGGCGGCGCGAGCCCGCGCGCACGTTCGGGAAGCTCGTCCGCGGGGGTTGAGTGCCCCAAACAGCGACCAGCATGTCGCCCTACTGACCGCCTTTGTGACGGCGACGCGTTCCGGCGACCTCGCAGGGCTGGTGCAACTTTTGGCCAGCGACGTCCGCCTGATGACCGACGGAGGCGGCAAGGTGGCGGCGGCGCTGAATGTCCTGGACGGCGCCGATCGCGCCGCGCGTTTCCTGATCGGCGTTGCGCACAAGGGTTGGCAGGAAGGCTATCAACTGCGCTTCGCAACCATCAACGGCCTGCCCGGTATGGTGGTGGATACGCCGGAAGGGCCGGCGCAGACTGCGGCTTTCGAGATCGTCGACGGCGTGATTCAGGCGCTCTACATTGTGCGTAACCCGGAGAAGCTGAAGCATCTCGGTTACTGAACGGCGCGCTCCGGCGTAGCGGCTTCTCTCTCTAGGGTCGGATCGACGCTGGGCTTCACTTGAGCCCGCGTGGGCTTCGCCGAGCGGGTGGGGGCCGTCTTTTCCGCGAAGGTCTTGCGTAGGGTGAGGCCGAACGTGCGCCGGTCGCCGGGCAGGCCGACGTAGAGGCCCGAGTTACCGGGCGCGACGGACATCAGTTCGTAGTAGTTGCTGCCGGTGAGATTACGGGCCCACAGCGTGAGCGACCATTTCTCGTTCGAACGGAAACCCACCCGCGGGTTCAGCAGCGCATAGCCATTCGCCACCAGGTACTTCGAATAGGACGGGCTAGAGGAGAAGTTGGAGCGGAAGCTGGCATCCACGCCGACGAAAAAGTGGCCGTAGCGGCCCATCACGGTGGCGGGACGGGTCCACTCGCCGCCGAACGAACCGGCCCACTTCGAGATGCCCGGCAGGATGGAGCCCGAGATGTCCTTGGCCTGCGGACCACCAGTGTCTTCCACCGGCGGCGGAGCGTCGCGGAAAGAGATGTAGCGGCCATCGGTGTAAGCGGCGGCGGCGTAGAAAGACCAGTCTTCACCGAACTTCGCCGTGCCGTCGAACTCAACGCCGCGCACGCGCACTTTCTCCGCATTGGCCAGATAGCCGCGCAGCACGCCCACCTGCGCGTTCACCACCTGCGTTTGGAAGTCTTTCGTCCCGGTGTTGAAGGCGGCGAAGTTCGCTGTGACGCCGGCGAACGGCTGCGTCTTGATTCCGATCTCCACGTTGCGGACGTCTTCCGGACGCACCAGCGCGGCCGAAGCCACCGGCACCCCGGCCGCGTCGGTGGGCACGCCGCCCAGGTTCAGGCCAACGGACTTGAAGCCTGTCGCATAGGTGGCATAGGCGTTGATGCCTTCGGAAACCTGATAGGCGGCGGTGATGTTGCCGGAGACGTTGTTGTCCGCTACGTGCGCCTGATAGACGAGGGGCGAAAGCACGGAGCGTTGGAGGGCGATCAGAGCGGGATCCGTGGTCTGGAGGCCGCCGTAGACGGACTGGTTGTAGTCGAGGTCCTTTTTGTCGTAGTTGTAGCGCAAGCCCGGCGTGAGGCGCAGTCGGCGCGTGACGTTGAACTCCACCTGACCGAAGCCGGCCGCACTGAAGGTGTCGAAGTTGAACTTGATGTTCTGGCCGTAGCCGTCGAGCAGGCCCGGCGTGGCCGCGGCCGCGCTCGGGGCGAGCAGATAGCGCCAGGCGGCGGAACCTTGTTCCTGCTTGTGAAAGGGTGAGGGCTTCAGGTTCTGACCGAAGAAGAACGTGCCGGCGACGAAGTTCACGCGCGAGCTCAGCGTGGCGGCGTAGCGCACTTCCTGCGTCCACTGGTGATGCTTGGAGGGGGCGGCGGAGATGGTGGTGATGGGCAGGGCCGTAAAGTCACGGTCGTTGGAGGGTTGCCAATCCCAATAGCGCCAGGCGGTGATCGCGGTGAGCGTGCCCGGGCCGCGGTTCCAATCGAACTGGATAGACGCGCCGGCCATGTCCTGGGTGGAGCGCCAGGGCGTATCGGTATCCACCAGACGATCGAAGGCGTTGTAGCTGGGCGGGACGTATTTCAGGTCAGCGGCGATGGCCGGCCACTGGCGATTGGCCGCGCGCAGCGTCGGGGCGACGCCGGCAATTACCTGCGCGTAGCCGTTGGGGCGCTGCCGCGAATAGTCCGCGGTGGCGAGGATGGTGAATTTGTCGGAGCCGATGAAGAGCAGTTGTCCGCGGACGCCCTGGTTATTGAGGTCGTTGGTGGTGTCGCCGGTGCGCGTGTTGCGCAACTGGCCGTCGCGCTGGGTGCCGGAGAACGACAGGCGGCCCGCGAGCCTGCGCCCGAGGGGGCCGCTGAGGGAGGCTTTGGCCTGCAGGAAGCCGATGTTGCCGTAGCTCAGCTCGACGTTGGTTTCGGGGGAGAAGGTGGGCCGGCGGGTGGTGATGTTAATGGCGCCGGCGGTGGTGTTCTTGCCGAACAGCGTGCCCTGCGGGCCGCGCAGCACTTCCATGCGCTCGATGTCGATGAAGTCGAGCGTGGCCGCCGCGGGACGGGCGTAGAACACACCATCGACGTAGAAGCCGACGCCAGGCTCGATACCGTCATTCGTCAAACCGAAGGGAGAGCCCAAGCCGCGAATGTTGACGGCCGAATTGCGGGGATTCGACGTGTAGAACTGCAGCGAGGGCACGAGTTCCTTCAAGCGAATCACGTTGAAAGCGCCTTGTTGCTCGACGGCCTGGCCGCTGATGACGCTGAGGGCGATCGGCACGCTTTGCGCGGTTTCCTCGACGCGGCGCGCGGTCACGGTGACTTCTTCATGGACGGGGTCGATGGGCTGAGGGGCGTCCGGGGTGGCGGCCGGTGTCTTGGGCGCGGCGGCGGGCGGCGGGGGGGCATCACCGACAATCAGTGTGCCGAGGTCGATTACCTGATCGTTCTGGACGACTTCCAGGCCGAAGTCGAGCTTGGTGCTGCCCCGCTCGGTCTGCACGCGGTAGGCGCCGGGCGCCAGACCCGTCACCCGGAAGCTGCCGGTGGGAGCGGTGGTCGCCGTCTGCCGGGCGCCGGTGTCCGGCTTCACAATTGCCACGGTGAGTCCGCCAACGCCCTGTTGGCGCGTGTCGCGAATCACCCCACTCACGACGCTTTCCGCCTCAGCGCCGAGCGCGCCGGCCAAAATCGTCAGGATAAGCCACTGAATCTTCACTGTTTACTCCGCATAAAGCTAGTCAATCGATAAACTAGATTGACTTTAATAGCAAACGCGGAGATAGTCAATATACCCGATCGGATCAGTTGGCTTTTGGTACTAGCGCGCGACCCTCCACGGAGACACGTTTGTCCATTTGCGAAGCTCGCCCTTCGCCCAGCCGGTGGAGCGATCCGTGTGGCACGTATTGCAGCCATTGGGGACTTTCAGGGTTTCCGTCTCCGCCGGGCTGATAAAGCGGAACGTGTGGCTCCGGACGTTGACGTCGCCAATTTGCTGCGCGATCTTCGGCATATGGCAGCCCACGCATT
The DNA here is from genome assembly GCA_044226365.1 of Bryobacteraceae bacterium. Lineage (GTDB taxonomy): Bacteria > Acidobacteriota > Terriglobia > Bryobacterales > Bryobacteraceae > JALHNI01. The sequence goes on along the minus strand of JBGAHE010000005.1, from coordinate 122,192 downwards.
CGCTGCCGCGGCTGGTGGCGGCATGGTGTGTATGTGCTTCCACGGTCGCGCCCCGCGGGCCGTTCGGGGAATTCGGTCCATGGCAACTCAAGCAAAGCGTGCTGGCGGGTTTGATCAGGTCGGCGTTGTTCGGGGAGCCGTGCGCATCGTGGCAACTGTGGCAGCCGAGCCCGTGCGTGTACATGGAGCTCTGGACGAAGTCGTTCCCCTGCATGCGGTTCTTGTGGCCGCTGCCATCGGCCCAGTGGAAGAAGTTCTGATGGCCCAGGTGTGGCTCTTCGAGCTTCCAATGGTCGGCCAGATTCGTGTTGGGTCCTACCTCAAAACCCACGGGCCACGCCCAGTACTTGCCGTCGACCGGATTCCGCGTGGGCTGGCCCTCGGAGTGACATTGCAGGCAGATGTTGGTGGCGGCGATGTGGTCCAGCCGGGCCGGGTTCACGATCGTAGCGCGCACCGGCTTGGCGACGTGGGCCGAACCCGGGCCATGGCACTTCTCGCAGCCGACGTTCCACTCGGAGACCTGCTTGGTCTTGGTGTTGAAGTTCACTGAATGGCAGCCGTCGCAAAGCTGTCCGGTGGGTCGGCCAAAGTTGTCGTCCGGAAAGAGAGGCACCCACCAGTCGGTGTTCGCGGCGACCTTGTAGGGCCGCCAGGTTCGCTTCTCGACGTCCCATTGCGCCCCCAGCGGGTAATAGTCGTCGCCGCGGCGGGTGAAGTAGCGTTGTTTCCATTTGCTGCCGTAAACCCAGGCAATGTCGGCGGCGGTGAAGTTCACCAGCGGATGGGGCTGGCTGAGGTCGGGCAGAATGGCGTCGGGATGTACTTTAGGGTCGCGCACGACGTTGGCCATGCGCGTCTTGGCCCAACGGTCATAGGTCGCGGGGTGGCAACTGCGACAGGCCTTCGAGCCGACGTAGGTGGTTTGGCCCCAGGCGGCGGCACTTGTCAACAGTAAGAAAAATAGGGATTTTTGGGTTCGGCGCATGACTATTATCTCAACTGTGATAAAGTCTATCACAGTTGCTATCTATGGCCTCCTGGCTCCTCCTGCTCCATCAGATTCCCCCCAAGCCGCCCTACTTTCGCGCCAAGGTCGCGCGGCGCCTGGCCCAGGTGGGGGCGCTCCCGATCAAGAATTCGGCCTATTTGCTGCCGGATACCGACGACACGCGGGAGGACTTCGAGTGGATCTGCCGGGAGATTCAGGCCGAGGGTGGCGCCGCCTGGCTCTTCGAGGCGAAGGCGTTGGCCGGACTCACCGAGGAACAGGCACGCGCGGCGTTTCGCCAACTGCGCGACTCCGACTATCAGCAACTGCTGGCCAACGCTCGCGACATGGACGACGCCAAGCTCGCGCTGCGCTTCGAGCAACTCGCCCAAATCGACTTCTTCCACCATCCGGCGCGCGAACAAGTGGCGGCGTTGATCGAAGAGCGGCGGCAGCGGGCGGCGTCCGCGGCCCAGGCTCCTCTCGCGTACACCGGACGCACCTGGGTGACGCGACGGGGCATCAAGGTGGACCGCATCGGTTCGGCTTGGCTGGTGCGCCGGTTCATCGATCCGCAAGCCCGCTTTCATTTCGTGGAGCCAACTCAGCACGTGCATGCTCCCGGTGACCAGCGCTTCGACATGTTCGAAGGCGAGTTCACGCACGAAGGCGACCTGTGCACCTTCGAGGTGCTGGTGCGGCGCTTCGGCCTGCTGGTGCAATCGCCGGCGCTGCAGCCGCTGGCCGAGATGGTGCATGACATCGACCTTAAAGACGCCCGTTACGGCCGGCCCGAGACGATCGGCCTCTCGCGCATGCTGGACGGGCTTTGCTCCCGCACGCAGGATGACCAGGCGCGGCTTGAACAAGGCGGCCCCATCTTCGACGCGCTGCTGGCGAGTTTTGAGGGATGAGACTTCTCCTGTTTCTGCTCTGCGGTGGCTGTGCCGCGTGGGCTCAGGTGACTTTGGCCGTGCCGAAGACAAGCGCGCCGATCCGCCTGGACGGGCATCTCGACGATCCGATCTGGCAGACGGCCCCGCTGATTACCCTGACGCAGCAGGCGCCGCGGCCCGGCGCATCCACCGTCTTCGTCACCACCGTCCGTCTGGCGGCGCAGGCAGAGAATCTCTACGTCGCCTTCGACTGTCGCGATCCGGCGCCACACCAGATCGCAATCCACTCGCGCCAACGCGATGGTGAGATCACCGGCGACGACTTCGTCTCCATCGCGCTCGACACCTACGGCGACCGCCGCACCGGCTACTTCTTTCGCGTGAATGCGGCGGGCGCGCGGATCGATGGCCTCATTGCCGGGCCGGAAGATCCGTCGCTCGATTGGGATGGCATCTGGGATGCCCGCACCCGCCGGACGCCGCAGGGCTGGACGGCGGAGATCGCGATTCCCTCGCGCACGCTGAACTTCACGAAAGGCCTGGATGCGTGGAGCGCCAACTTTGAGCGCAACATCGCCCGCGTCCGGACCGTGCTGCGATGGAGTTCGCCGACGCTCGACTCGTTCTTCTTCGACCTTTCGCGCGCCGGGACGCTCACGGGCCTTGCGGGTCTCGAACAGGGGCTGGGGCTCGAACTGAGTCCGTATGTCACGGGACGGCTGCGCACGGATTTCGCCGAGGGTGTCCGTACGGCCCAAGCGGCCGTCGGCGGCGACTTTACCTATCGCATCACGTCGCAACTCGCCGCCGTGTTCACCGCGAATACGGACTTCGCCGAAACCGAAGTCGACACGCGCCAACTCAACCTGACGCGCTTCGAGTTGTTCTTTCCCGAGCGCCGTACCTTTTTTCTCGAAGGCTCGAATCAATACCAGTTCGGCTTGGGTCTGGACGAAAAGTTCCTGCCTTTCTTCTCGCGCCGGATCGGCTTGCTGGATGGTGCGCAGATCCCCATCAATGCGGGTTTTAAGCTCAATGGCCGCGCGGGCAAATGGAACCTCGGCGTGCTGGACGTCCAAACACGCGATACGGAACTGGGTGGCGGACGCCGCGTGCCGGGCACCAATCTTTTTACGAGCCGTGTGTCCTATGACGTGACGCCGAAGTTGCGGCTGGGGTCCATCGTCACGCACGGTAATCCTGACGGTGTGCATCGCAATACGCTGGCCGGGTTTGACGCGGTCTACCGGACCTCACAGTTTCTCGGCAATAAGAACTTCTTTGTTGGTGCTTGGGGTGCCTTCTCGCGGAGTGACCGGGCGCCGGGCGAAGTGGCTCCCGGGGACCGTTCGGGCTACGGCTTTAAGATCGATTACCCCAACGATCGCTGGGACTGTTTCGTCTCCTTCCACAAGTTCGGCGAGTCGCTGGACCCGGCGCTGGGCTTTATTCCCCGGCCCGGAACGCACCACAACGACTGGGCCTGCGAGTTTAAGCCGCGGCCTCGGAAGGACGGCCCGTTTGGCTGGATCCGGCAGCAGTTCATGGATCATCGCTTCTCTCGCGTTACCAACTATCGCGGTCTGGTGGAGTCCCAACGTTTCTCCTGGGTGCCGGTGAATGTACAGACCGAATCGGGCGATATGTTCTCCTTCGAATGGATTCCGTGGCTCGAGCAACTGCCGGTACCGTTTGAGATTGCCGAAGGCGTGGTGCTGCCCGTGGGACGCTATCGGTTCGATCGCTTTACTGCCGACTTTGAGTCGAGCCCCAACCGCCGTCTGCAGTTCGGCCACTCCTCGAGCTTTGGCAGTTTCTATGGCGGCGATCTTTACCAGCAGGAGAACTCACTGCGCTACACCAGCCGCGCCGGCGCCTGGCAGGCGGGCGTCAGTGTCGAACAGAACTTCGGCCATCTCGCGCCCGGCAACTTCACCCAACGGCTGTGGCAATTGAATACCGTCTACGCCTTTAGCGCCTATCTGTCGCTTAGCAGCTTTCTGCAGTACGATTCCGTCTCACGCAACGTGGGAAATAATCTGCGTCTGCGCTGGACGCTGAAGCCCGGCAACGACGTCTTCTTCGTTTGGAATCGCGGCTGGAAGCGCCTCTACCTCACCCCGACGGACCGCGGCCTGATCCCGGACGCTGAGCTCCTGGCCGTCAAGCTGCGCTGGACATTCCGGAAGTAACCTTGCGGGGCGATAGTTTTCTATCTTCAAGGGTCCGCGCGGCATCCGGGCAGACGGGATGAAGATCTACGAACTGAGAACCCGTCAATGGGTGCCGCGGCCGGTGGAAGAAGTGTTTGGCTTCTTCTCGGATGCCGGGAATCTCGAGGCTATCACCCCGCCTTGGCTCAACTTTGAAATCCTCACGCCCCGGCCGATCGAGATGCGCCCGGGAGCCCTGATTGATTATCGGCTGCGCTACCACGGCGTGCCCATGCGCTGGCGCACCGAGATCACCCGCTGGCAACCCAACGTGTTATTTCAGGACGTGCAACTGCGGGGCCCTTATGCGTTGTGGCGGCATACGCACGAGTTCTTCGCCGACGGTGGCGGTACGCGCATCGAGGATCTGGTGGAGTACGCGCTGCCGCTGGGGCCGCTGGGACAACTGGTTCACGCGCTGCAGGTAAAGGCGAACGTCCGCAAGATCTTCGACTATCGTGAGGAGCAGATCGCCCGCCGCTTCGGTGGGTCCGCGTCTTAGGCAATAAAGATCGTCTTGATAAGCTGGAAATAGCTTCAGGAGGATCACGGATGAATTTGGCGAAGATGCTCTGCGGCTTCACGCTGGCGCTTGGCGCCTTGAGGGCGCAGGTGAATGTCGGCGAGCAGCGAGCCGAGTCCCGGTTGCCGTTCCAGCTCACGACGGTCGCGACGTTCAACCTGCCTTGGCGGATGGCTTTCCTGCCCGACGGGCGGATGCTGGTGACCGAGAAAGTGGGGCCGGTATGGCTGGTGACGCCGCAGGGGCAAAAGACGAAGATTGCCAATACACCAGCCGTTTATTGGTATGACCAGAGCGGGATGCATGGCGTGTATCTTTCGCCGCGCTACCGTACCGATCAAAAGATCTACCTCACCTACTCCGAACCCGGCGACTATGGCGGCGGCCTGGCTCTAGCTCGCGCGAAACTCACGTTAACCGGCGCGTCCGCGAAGCTCGAGAATTTCGAAGTTCTATGGCGCCAGATGCCGAAAGGGAAGGGCGGACAGGAAGGCGCCGCGGTCGCCTTTTCGCCGGATGGCCAGTATCTGTTTCTCTCGGTCGGTGATCGGCAACGCATGACGCCGGCTCAGGATCCCAGTCAGCCTGAGGGCAAGATCCTGCGGTTGACGCTCGACGGCAAGCCAGCGCCGGGCAATCCGAACTTCGGTAAAACAGGAGCGGCCACGATTCCCCTGATCGATCCGCCGCGCGATACCGAAGCGGCCAAGTCGGCGCGGGTCGTCAGTCGCTTTACCTTTTCGGGCCCCAATCTCACGCCGGCGGAAACCTGGGCCACCGGCGTCCGCACGCCTTACGGGCTTGCCTTCGCGCCCAATGGCGAACTGTGGGAGGTGGAGCATGGCCCTCGCGGTGGCGACGAGCTCAACCTGATTGAGCGCGGCAAGAACTATGGCTGGCCGCTGGTTTCCTACGGGAAGAACTACAACGGCGTGCCCATTCCTCATCCGGATACGCGGCCCGATCTCACCAAGCCCGTTCTCTATTGGGTGCCGGTGGTGGCGCCCGGCAGCCTGATGTTCTACCGCGGCACGCGGACCTTTCCGCAATGGAACGGCAGCGGCTTCATCAGCGGCTTAGGGACTGAGTCGTTGAACCGCGTCATATTTGATGGCCGCGGTGGGGCGAAGATGGCGGAACGTTGGGAGATCGGCAAACGCGTTCGCGACGTGGAGGAAGCGCCGGATGGCTCGCTCTGGTTGTTGGAAGATGCAAACCCTGGCGCCTTGATCCACCTGACGCCGAAGGCTTCACGCTAACTCGGTGGACGGCCCGCCAGGATTCGTGCGGTGCGATTCCGGCGCGCGCGGCGATCCTGATTCCAGGTGAGGATGCTGGTGACACCGTAGTTCCACACGGCGCCCACCCCCAAGCCCAGGACCAGCCGCAGCGACCAGCCGAAGCCCAGCCGGCCCGTCTGTTGCACCACCAGATAGTTCAAGTAAGCGCCCGCACTGCAGGCCAGCAGAAACGAGATCCAGCCGCGCCATGCAGCCCCACCCTTAAGCCGGCGGTCCCGGTAAGTCGTGAGATTGTTCAGGACGAAATTGGCGCTCATCACGATGAACAACATCGTGAAGAATGCCGGGTCGTCGGCCATGCGCAGTACATCGTGCAGCAGGAAAAACAACCCGAGCGACAGCGCGACGCCCACCGCTCCCACCGCGCTGAAGAGCAGGAAACGCACCGGCACGATCCGGCCGATCGACTTATCGAGAAGTAACTGCGCATACTCCATTGCGACTAACACATCCAACTTACTCTCACCGGCCTGGCGCGTGCGGAACGTGTAGGGCACCTCGCCGACTCTCACCGGGCGCGGCGAACTGGCGATCAGGTCAATCAGAATCTTGAAGCCAACGGCCGAAGTGAGATGCAGGGTCGTCTCCAGCCAGCGACGGTCCAGGACGAAGAAGCCGCTCATCGGGTCGCTTAGCTCGCAGCGGGTTATCCAGCCGCTCAAGCGGCGTCCGCACTGGCTGAGCCAAACGCGCCATGGTGCGAAGTCGCCCATGCTGCCGCCTTCTGCATTCCGTGTTCCGATGACGATATCGAGCTGGTGGTCGATCAGTTGGCGTAGCATCACGGGCAGGATGCGTTCGTCATGTTGGAGGTCGGCGTCGATCACGGCGATATAGGGGGCGGTGGTGGCCAGCATTCCCTCGAGGCAAGCCGACGACAGGCCACGCCGGCCGATGCGCCGGATCAGGCGAACGCGCGCGTCCCGCTGTGCTCGCTCCCGGATACGGTCCACGGTGCCGTCGGTCGAGTCGTCATCCACGAAAATCACTTCATAGCCGATCCCCGCCAGGGCCTGTTCGAGTAAGTCGAGCAGCGGCCCGATGTTGGCTTGTTCCTGAAAGGTGGGAACCACCACCGCCAGCTTCAGGAGTAGAGGCTCAGACATCTCAACGAGCCCGCAAGATAAAAAGGAAAACGGCAGCTTCGGGCGTCGCCACGGGCTGACTGTGAAAGCGCGAGTCGCCGGCCTGATCGGTCGTCATCCGCGTCGCGAGTTGGCCGGAGGTTGCGCTGCCCACGTTGTACCAGGATCGGTAGTAGAGCGGCTGCGTGTTGAAGTCGAACGGCGGGACGTCGAGGATGGGGCGGCCCGGCTGCGGACAGCTCAGGCAGCGCGGTCGGAAGAGCACCGGCAAATCCGCCCGCGCGTGACTGGATAAACTCAGGAGCGAACCGACATACTCGTCGCTCAGCAAGGTGATGCCCGGGTGCAGGTTCAAGTAACTCGCGACGCTGCCGTAGTCGCTCGGGGCCTTCTGCGCCGGGTACACCTCCTGATTCTCGAGATACGCGCCCCAGCCCATCAAAGCGAGCGCGCCGAAGGCGGCTCCGCAGCCCAGCCTTCGGTACGGTCCGTCCTGTTCTACCAGGCATCCCAACACGAAGGCCAGTGCCAGCATCCAGGCCAACGCCGCTGGCGCGGCATAGCGGAAGACGTAACCCAGGATGCCGCCGCTCCACAAGTCTGCCGCCAGGAAGGGTACCGTGGTGGACGCAAAGAGCAGGCCAATGCAGAGCAGCGCCCCGTTTCTGGAGCGCGGATAAAGCAGCGCCAGAGCGCCCAACACCAGGTACGGGAAGTAAGTGCTCGCCACTTGGATCGCCAGGTTGGCGGTGCGGGAATGTTCACTGCGGCGAGCGTTGACGCCGGCGAGCGCGAACTCACCCGTGATCAGATGCGGGGCCAAGGTATGGCTCAGTGAGAAGCGCGGGCGCGTACCCTGCTGGTCTACCCACGACAGGTTCTCCTCCGCGGCGCTACGATGCGTCAGCAGCACGGAAGCCCACGGCATAAACAGCAATCCTGCACTCACTACGGCCAAGGCGAAATCGCGACCCACCGTCCGCCACTCGCGCGCATGGCGCAGGCCTACGTACGCAGCGAGCGCCGCGGCCACCAGCCAGGTCAACATCTGCGTGTAGGCCGCCAGGGCGAGCGCGGCGCTGAAGACAATCCAATCTTGTTGCCGACGGAGCCGTAAAGCTCGCAAGAAGGCGGTTGCGAGCAGTGCCAGCGTCAGCATCCACAGCGAATACTCGCGATGCTCCCTTCCGAAGGCGACGTTGTAAGGCGACAAAGCGGCGGCCGTCACTGCGATCCACACCGGCCAGGGCGTGGCGAACGTGCCGCTGTAAGTGAATAACTCGCGGGCCAGCCAGTAAATGGCCGGCAGTAATAAAAGCGAGAACAGCGCTGCCAGTCCGCGGGCGCGGCCCGGTTCGCTGCCGAACAGGCGGACCCAGTAGTGCGCCACGACGTAGTAAAGGGGTGTGTGTTGCGGATCCTCGGCCATCAGGCTGCGGACCACGTCACGCACCCCGCGGTCCGGAGCCCCTCGCAGAAAGCGCTGGTAATCGCCCAGCGGCGTCATCCCGCGCGAACTGGCATAATCGACGACCTCCTGTTCAGTGTGCCCGCCGACCCGCAGCGCGGTGATGGCTTCGTCATACCAGAACTGTGGCTCGCCTAACGAGTGCCAACGCAGTAAGCCGGCTCCGGCCAGCAGGACGATGCCGAGCCAGGTCGTGATCGATCTTGAACCTTCCAACGCTTTGCTTCAGTATAGAGGACGGCGTTCTCTTTACTTGGCTGCCTGCATCGCCACTTGCTTCCGGTACGCGGCTTCCTTTTCCGCCAAAGCCTGCCGATACCCGGCCGGGTCAATCCATACCGCCGGCCCCTCGTTGCTGACGCGGCTCAGCTTCCCCAGCATGTCGAAGTACACGCCGTGGGCGCCCAGAAAGATGTCGCAGGGCAGGGCGGCCAGGGTCTTGAAGGTACGGTCGAAGTCGGCGCTAATGCCGGGATAGCCCAGCGGTTTGCCGGGCTTGGCCACCAGTTGCACTGCGGGGTTCGCGCCCCAACCGCCCACGATCACTACCTTCAGCGTGCGCTGTCCCTCACGGGTTTCGAGCGTCCAGGTGGTGCACCCTCGCGTATGGCCGGCTGTCTTATGCGCGCGGATCACCGCGCCGCCCAACTGCACGGTGTCCTGGTCGTGCAGGATGCGATCCACCGACGCGGGGGGAAAATGGTCGAGCGTCTGGTCGTAGTCCGCGGCGCCGCCGGTGCGAATCACTTCCACGTCGCCCTCCATCACCATGTGCTTGGCCTTCGTCTGCCGGATCACTTCGGCAGCGCCGGCAGCGTGATCGTAATGCGCCTGGCTGCTCAGCAGTATCTTGGTGTCCGCCCACTTGAAGCCCAGTTTTTCCACGCTTTGCCGGATTTGTGCGGGGGACGACTCGAGGTTCGCGTTGATCAGGATGTTGCCTTGCGGCGTCGTCACCAGGTAGGCGGCGAGATCGCGCGAGCCCACGTAGTACAGGTTGCCGGAAATGCGAAACGGGGCGATCGGCGTGGTCCAGTCGGCCGGGATGGCGAAGAGTGTTTGAGCCAGGAGAAGTGCGAGGATGACCTTCATGCAATAGGAATTATCCCAGGTGCGCTGCCTGGCTCGCGGGCGGCGTTCACGAGCGGTCCCCGAATGGTGGATCATGCAGAAAGACCCTCGATGCTCTTCCTCCCTTTTCTTCGCTCCCTCGCCCGGCCGCTCTGGTTGGCTGCCGCGCTGCTCAGTGCCGCGGAGCAGAATCACAAGCAATGGTCCGACTATGGCGGCGGCCCGGATTCGTCACACTTCGTTGACCTCCGTCAGATCACCAAGGCCAACGTCAGCCAGTTGCAGGTGGCTTGGGTCTATCCCACCGCCGACGACCACTCGTACTTGTTCAATCCCATCGTGGTCGACAACGTCATGTATGTGCTGGCGAAGAACAACTCGCTGGTGGCTCTCAACGCGGCTACTGGCCAGGAAATCTGGATTCACGAGAACCTCCCCGGCCTCACCAGCCGCGGCATCGCTTACTGGGAAAGCAAGGATCGCAAGGATCGCCGGCTGCTCTTCGCGATCAACGACTATCTGGAGGAGATCGATGCCCGCACCGGTAAGTCCATCCTCACATTCGGCCAGCGGGGCTTGGTGGATTTGCGGCGAGGGTTGGGACGTGACCCTCTCACCGTCAATCGTATTCAAACCGATACGCCCGGGCGCGTTTTCGAGAATCTCATCCTGTTGGGCTCCACGCCGGGCGAAGCGTATCTCGCCCCGCCTGGCGATATTCGCGCCTATGATGTAATCTCGGGCAAGCTGGTTTGGACCTTCCACACCATTCCCCATCCCGGCGAGTTCGGCTATGATACCTGGCCAAAGGACGCCTGGAAGTATTCCGGCGGCGCGAACACCTGGGGCGAGATTACGGTGGATACCAAGCGCGGCATTGCTTACTTCCCCACTGGCTCGCCCACTTACGACTATTACGGAGCGGACCGTATCGGTTCGAACTTATTCGCGAACTCCCTGGTGGCGCTCGACGCCCGCACCGGCAAACGTCTCTGGCACTTCCAACTGGTGCATCACGATTTGTGGGACTACGACACCACGGCCGCCCCGCAGTTACTCACGGTGACGCATCAGGGTAAGCGCATCGATGTGGTGGCGCAATCGAGCAAGCAAGGCTTCCTCTATGTCTTCGATCGCGTGACCGGCCAGCCATTGTGGCCCATCGAAGAGCGGCCCGTGGCCAAGAGTCTGATGCCGGGTGAGCAGGCTTGGCCGACCCAACCGTTTCCGACCATGCCTCCGCCCTTCGCCCGCCAGAAGATCACCGCCGACGACGTGAATCCGTATATCCTCACGCCCGAGGAGCGCGCGTCCTGGAAGCAGCGCATCGCGGCGATGCGCAACGAAGGGCTCTTTACGCCTCCCGGTCTCTCAGAAACGATCTCCATGCCGGGCGCGCGTGGCGGTTCCAACTGGGGCAGCGGCGCCGTCCATCCCACCAAGGGCCTCATGTACCTCAACACGCAGGATTGGCCGACGATCTACAAACTGGGTTTGGAGGATCCGCTGGCGCAAGCGGCTACCGATACGACGGCGAAGTCCGTTTATGCGGCGCGCTGCCAGGCTTGCCACGGCGTGAACGGTCTGCGGAGCGGATCCGGGCCGCCGCCGCTGGCCGGCATCGGGCGGCGGTTGCCTCTTGAATCATTCCGGCTCGCCGTGCGCAATGGACGCGGCAAGATGCCGGCATTTCGCGATTTGGAGGATGCCGCCGTCGCTGAGCTCTTCGCCCACCTGAATACTTTTGCGCCCCCGGCAGGTTCGGAGGTCTCGGCCAAGCGGCCCCCCGTCGTGCGTGGCCCCGTAGTGGCTTCCGGCGGCGCGCCCGGTGGGTTGACAGCCCGGCCCGGCAACGCCGATCAGTTCACGCCGCTCGGCGGCCCCGCCTATCCCGCGGGCAGTCCAACGCCGCGCGTGCGTTATTACACGGACTGGGGCTTGTATCCCAATCAACCGTACATCGTGAGCCCTCCCTGGTCCTCCGTGGTGGCCTATGACCTGAACTCCGGCACCATCAAATGGAAAGTGCCGCTGGGGCAGGATCCCGTTGCCGCCGCCCAAGGGGCGCGCAACACGGGCGCCTTTATGGCGGAGCACCATGGCCCCATCGTCACCGCCACCGGCCTTGTGTTCATTGCTGCCAGCGACGGCAAGATTCGCGCGCTCGATGCCGACAATGGCCAAGTCTTATGGGAAGCCGTGCTGCCGGCTGGCTCAGAGGGTATACCGGCGATGTATGAAGCCGGCGGGCGTCAGTTTCTGGTGGTTCCTGCCTCTTCCCCGCTGAACGCGGGCGGCGGTCATCCCGGCAGTCAGGCGCCGCCGCGTGAGCTCCGCTCGGACTATCCCAAAGGTTACGTCGCCTTCGCCTTGCCGAAGAAGTAACTTCGTCGGCACTTCACGCGATCCGCCGGTCGTCTTCTGGGGCAGGAGACCGAGGTGAGCTTTTGTCCGAACTGGGATACTCGCTGGACCGCCACCGATAGCTTCCAGGTACTCGCCTTGCTGGCGGTCACCGTAGCGATCATGGTCGGCTGGCGCATTCTCGAGGGGCGCTTTCGCGGATGCGTCAGTCCCGCCGCTCGCCCGCAGCGCTGGCGCCGGTGGCGGAGATGGTTGCCGATGGGGATGGTCCTCGCCGGCGGGCTCCTCATCCTCGCTGGCGAACGGGGGTTGTTGGACAGCCCCATCGGCAGCGCGGGTGCCATCGCCTGGGGTGTGCTCAACCTCCCGGCCATAATCGTCATTAGCCTCGCTGCGAACTTGCTGGGCGAGCCACTCTGGCCGCGGTTGGTGCTGGCGCCGGCGATGGTCTGGCTGCAATGGTACGTCCTCCTCCATCGGGTGGAGGCTCAACTGTGTCAGTCGCGCTTCTTAAGTCTCACTGGTGATGCTGCCGACTCCCCAAATCGAACGAACATCTGCCTAATGCGCGACTAATTGCACGGAGACCTGCGCCTCGGCGCCCACGCGCACCTCCACCTCGGGGCGGCTCGCAGGCGTCAAGGTGCCATTGTTCGCGCCCACGGCGTAGCGTCCGGGAGCCAGTCCGGACATGCGGAAGCGCCCTTTGTCATCCGCCGCCGTGCCTCGGGCTCTCAACTGTAACTCTTCGTGACTGACGCCTGTTGGGCTCACCGACACTCTGGCTCCAGCCACACCCTCTCCGCGCGCATCCACCACCTGACCGGTCAGCGTGCCGCCCTCGGCTAGCACCAGCTCTACCTGCGATGCACTCCCGTTCTCGAGGTCGAGTCCGGTGGCCGTCACGTCGCGCCCGTCGGCCAGCACGGCCTTGATGTAGGTTCCCTCGGAGAGCTTCTCTGCCAGAATCACATACCGATCCGGCGCCACGTCGTCCATCACGGCGCTCCCGTCTTTCCCGACGGGCTTCGCCTGCACGGTGCCGGGTGCCGGCCGGCGGGAACAGTTAGGGTGAACTTGCCGTCGGCACCCACTGGCAGCTGTTGGAGCATCCGTCCTGTCACGCGTGGCACCGGTTCGGCTCGTACCCGCAAAGTGTTAGCTGACGTGGGACCGGTGTATCGTCCTTCAACCGTGAACCGCGGTTCCGGGGGCTGGGCGTACAGCGACGCGAGCACCCAAATCCCGAGCAGGGGCCTCATGATACTCAGAGTTTATCCGGAAGTGGGGCTGCCGAAGTTAGCCTGTTTGGGCGGCGCGAGTCTTCGCTGCCTTCGTGGCGGCCCGGCTCCGCTCGGCCGCGCTACGTTTTCGAGCGCTGGCGCGAGCTTGCCGGGACAAAGCCAGCTTCGAGGCGGCCTGCGGGCTCTCCTTTTTGAGCGCCTCCGTTGCGGCGCGTGAACGCTTGCGGGAAGGCGCTGGATGAGGGTCCGCCTGCCTGCGAGCCGTGTCTCGCGCGGCCTGCTCGCGCGTCTCCGCCGAAACCGAACCCGGCCGGGGAGCAGGTAGTTTGATCCCCGCGCGGCGAGCTTTTGAGAGGCCGATGGCAATCGCCTGCTTGGCCGACCGCGCCCCGTGCTTTCCCTCCCGGATATGTTCGATCTCTTCGCGAACGAACTCCCCGGCCTGCGTTGAAGGGGACTTGCCCTTCTTCTGATCCTGCCGCACTCGGTCCATCGTTTTTCTGTCCGGCATAAGTTCCTCCTACTGATGCTTGAAGTACTGCACTTCGCGTTCGTGCTTCTCCGCCGCAGCCCGGTCCTTGAAGGTCCCGAGATTCTTCCTCTTTCCGGTCTTGGGATCGGCTTTACCGGAGTAAAGCCGATACTCGCCGGACTTCAATTTGCGAATCATGAGGTTCTCCTTTGCTCCCCCATGCTTAAGCAAGGCGAGGACCAATGAAGCGTCGTCGCCTCCATCGTGCAAGTGACGGTCGGTAAACTCTGGTGGGAAGGGTGTCCGAAACGGCGTTCAGGGGCAGAAACCGGCGTTCGGCGGAGTCGCTCGGGTGCGGTGGCAGGCGTTCTCCGGGCGAGCCATGGCGCGGAGTCCTCCGGCCAAGGTAATATTTGCCGCCCTTGTTCCGGTGCTTCAGCAGATCAGGTTACTGTCGTGGGGGCGGTAGCGGTCAAGTTGCATCCCCGCGCGGCTGAATAGAAAAGAGCCCGAGGCAGGTGCTTCTGCCTCGGGCTCTCGGTGTTCGTTCTGAGCCGGGTGATTACTGGGCGAACACGCCGTAAGCGGCCGGTCCCACCAGGCTGATCATGTCCGCTTCGGTGAAGCCTGCGCGGAAGTAGAACTGATACTGCGTGGGACGGGACGAGAGATTGAACTGCAGAATGCCACCCGTGCAATCCGCGTCGATCTGATACTGGCCTACGTCGCCTTCGAGCCGCGCCACACCGCCAAACGGACCCACGCTCGACGTGGCCCGGATTTGCAGCAGGCCGGGCTGCGGCGCCACGGTGAACACACCGGCGATGCCGAACGGTTCATACGTGAAGTTCGGCACGCGTTGCGCGCGGAAGCCGTAGGTGCCCACCATCAGGTTCACGGGGTTCACCGGACCGCCCACCGGGCAACCGGAAACGCCCACAGTCGCACTGCCCGTGGCGCCACGGCCGGCCGTCGTGCTCACGATGTACATCTTCTGGTAGTTGTCATAGAACCAGAAGTCGTATTGCATCGGATAGGACGACAGATTCATCGTCAGCGTGCCGCCCGTGCAATCCGCGTTGATCTGGAAACTGCCCGCGTCGGTTTCAAGTCGGGTGGGGTCATTGTAGCCGTTGCGGGCTGTGCGTAGCGTGGAGGCGTTGATCTTCAACAAGCCCACGGGCTGCCCCGCCGTGTTCGTTCCAACCGAGGCCACAAAGCGGCCGGCCACGGAAATCTGCGCCGGGTCGTAGAGCTGGCTCAGTGTCTGCACGTTGAACGTCCACGGACCATTCAGCAGGCTCAGCGGGTTTGCCGGGCAAACTCCCCCCACGCTCGTCTTGGTCACGATGCCGTAGATCGGCACGTTGGACGTGCTGATCACATGCAACTCCGTAAAGTCGGCATTGAAGTAGAACTGGTATTGATACGGACGCGAGGACAGGTTGAAGGTCAACGTGCCGCCCGAGCAATCCGGATTGATCTGATAGCTGCCGGCGTCGCGTTCCTGCCGCGTCACGGAGTAACGCCGCGTGAAGTTGGAGGTCGCCACAATCGCCAGCGAACCGGTCGGCTGACCCGCGCGGTTGTTCACGATGCTCGCCGTGAAGCGCCCGGCAATGCCATATCCGTCGCTGAAGCTCTCGCTGGTGATCGGAATGTGCTGGAACTTGAACGCGTAAGCGCCCGATACCAGATTGAGTAGGTCACCGACGCCCGCGGGGCAGCCTTCCGGCGCCTTCACCGCGTAGCCGGTCGCCGGCTTCTCCTGCAGCGTGCTCACCAGGTTGATGACGGTGCCGCCCTTCGAGAACCAAAAGTCGTATTGCATCGGGTACGACGACAGGTTCATCGTGATCGTGCCGCCCGTGCCGGTTGAATTGATCTGATAACGGCCTACGTCGCCTTCCAGCCGCGTCGTCGAGCCGTTGATGATCGACGTCGCGTTGATCGCCAGCACGCCGATCTGATTGCCGGCCCGATCGAGCCCAATGCTCGCCTTGAACTGACCGACGATCACAAAGCTATTCGTTTGATCGTAGGAGTAGCCGGCCTTGCTATCGACTTTCGAGGAGTCGCGCATATACCGCTGAACCTCGAGCATCGGCGCACCTTGCACGTTAAACGTCCAAGTTCCGCTGAGCGCGTTCAGATTTTGTGCTGACAACTGTGCTGGCGCGACCGTCGCCGCCAGTGCCAACAGAGAGACTGACAGTATCGTCTGTTTCATCACGTTTCGCCTTTCCGCCACTTATTCTTGTTCTGTGCTGTCGCGCTCGAAGGTCCTTGACGAGATACCGCCGACCTCGAAGTTTACATCTGTTGCGACGTCCGCGATCTTATGTCAGGGCTAGTACAAAGGCAATGGGTGTAATGAGACAAAACGCAGTTTTTTGCAGAAAAGTACCAATAGTACTAAGTGGTTATGGCGGTTCTATGGATTGCTTGCCTGCAACCATAGAACCGCCCGTTAAGAGTTGACCGTTCGAAAATGGGCAGGACATTTATCTTCGACCAGCCCCATCTCCGCCGCCGCTAGAAAGTAACGCGCACGCCCAGTTGAACCAGGCGCGGGTTATTGACCTGGGACGTAATCTGACCGAATTGAGCGTTGGTGAACGTCGTATTCGGAATGCCGAAGATCGGCGTGTTCGCCGCATTCAACGCCTCGGCGCGGAACTGGGCGCGGATCCTTTCGCGAATAGCAAACGTCTTGAAGATGGAGACATCGACGTTGCTGGTGGAGGGGCCACGCAGGTTGAGAAAGCGGCTGACGTTTCCGAAGGTGTACTGCGGAGCCTGGCTGAACGCCGCGGGGTTCAACCAGCCATCGATACGGTCCGTAGTGGAGCCGCTGGTGGCGGCGCCGATACCGGTAGCGTTGGGACGCTGATGGTTCGCCCCGATCACGCTGTTATTGTTGGGTTGCGTGATAAAGATGGGGAAGCCGGATTGCCAGGTGCCGATACCGTTGACGGCCCAGCCCCCTAGGGTCCAATCGACGAGACGATGGCTGCCAAGATAACGCTTGCCACGGCCGAAGGGCAGTTCGTAAGTGAAGGCCGCCGTGAAGCGATGGGGGACATGCTGGGTGGACAGACTCCGTTCGGCGGCGAGATTGTAGGCGTTCTGGGGACCGGTGACCAACTGGACCTGATTCGCGCCCGATCCGGTCGCGCCGGTGATGTCGTCTGTGCTGCGCGACCACGTGTAGGAGGCGAGCAGGCTGAGGCCGTTGGCGAAGCGGCGCTCGCCGCGGAAGTAGTACGAGTAATAACGCGCTGAGGCGTTGCCCGAGCTTAGCAGGGACACCGAAGTGAACTGTGGAAAGGGGCGAAGTAGCTGGTTCCGTTGGACGTTGGCGGTGCCGATCGTGCCGACGCCGCCGTTGTTGAAGAACGGATTCGGCGTTTGGGCGGTGAGAGCGCTGCCCAGCGAGAAATACGTCGGGTCAAGCTGGTTGATGTTCGGGCCGGCCGTGGGTCGGAGCAGTCCGATGGAACGCGAGCCGAGCAAGCCGGCCGTGAACGTGAATCCGCCGGGTAACTGGCGCTGTAGTTCCAACGACGCCTGCTGCACGTAGCCAGCCGAGCGCGTTTGGGGATCGGTGATCGAGATGGCCTGGCCGATGCCGGAGAGGCCGCCGAGCGTGTTGCCCGTGGGCTGCAGCAGGCCATTGGGGTATGGGTTGGCAAGCGACGAGGCCGGCGTCGCGTTGCCATTGGTGGAGGCGATGATATCGGTGGATTGCGAGTACCCGATCGTGTTCTGGTAGTTGAAGTAAGTCGGTGCCCAGAAGATACCGTAGCCTCCGCGGAAGACGGTCTTCGGGTTCCAGCTGTAAGCAAAACCGAACCGCGGGCTGATCTTCACCGTCTTGGGGTTGAACGTGGAAAGCGGAGCGCCGTTCACACCCGCATACTGCACGATGCCTTTGGTGTTCTGTCCGATGGGGTTGGGGGCATTCCGGTCAAAGCCCACAATCAGACGATTCTGGCGATCCTGCAGACCGGTCTCGTGCTCGAAGCGCGCGCCGAAGTTAAGAATCAGTTTCGACGTGATGCGGTAGTCATCGTGCACGAAGCCGCCGTAGTACCGGAGGTAGTTATCGAAGTTGGTAACAACGCTCATCGAGCCGCCGGAAGGGATGCCGAGTAACAGGGCGGCCAAGCTGCTGCCTTGGCCGACGGTGGCGGTCGACGCGTTCGGGCGCGTGAAGATGTCGTTGAAGGTGAAGCTGGAGGGGCCGGCGCTGGGCGTGCCGGCATCGCCCACCAGGCGGCGCTCGAAGCCGGCCTTCAAGCTATGTTTGCCTTGGAACTTCGACAGAGTCACGCTGAAGTTGCGAGAGTAGAAGACGTCCTGCGCGGCGCCTCCGCCTCCAAAGCTGCTGAGGTCGCCCATGGCGACGGCCGGGAAGGCTGGGTTGGTGGTCGCGGCGACCAGCGAAGCCGGTAAGCCGAGCGAAGCCAGGCTGAAGCCTTGGCTGGCTTGCGTGCTGCGGGAGTAAAGGCGATTAAAGCCCCAGCGCACCGCGACCACGGTGGTGGCGCTGGGGGTGATGGTGGCGTTGGCCTGCGTGGCATTCACCTTCCGGTCGCAGCAATAGCCCTGGCTCGGCGAGCCGGCGTTGCCGAACAAGTTGGGAGCGGCCGTCTCAAAGGTCCGCTGATAGATGTACGAAGCGGAAAGGCGCAGCCAGGAGGCGAACTGATGATCGGCCTTGCCGATGAACTGGTTGCCACGGTTCGGATAGTTCCCCGTCACGGCGAGGTTGTTCGCGCCGTAAAAAGGGGTGGGCTGATTGGGCTGCGCATAGTAAGAAGCGAGGGCATTGCCGACCGAATTGAGGCGCGCCGGCGGGATGACATTGCCGGCGAAAGGGGTGCGCGCGCCCGCGGCCGTGGTGCTGTTCGGATCGTAAATGGTCTGCAAGGTGCCGGCCCGGTTCAGAGACTGGGAGAAGTCGCCGCGGCGTTCGAGTGCCGTGGGAACGGCCAGGAGCGTGGTGGACCCGTCTTTCTGTCGGTAGGCTTCCGTCGCGGCAAAGACAAAGGTGCGGTTGCGGCCGTCGTAGACTTTGGGGATGCGGACCGGGCCACCCAGCGAGGCGGCCCAGTCGCGATAAGGCTGATCCGCGATCGCGCGGCCGGCACGATTGGCAAAGAAGTCGTTGGCGAGCCAATCCGTCTGGCGGATGTGACCCACGGCGCTGCCGTGAATCTCGTTGGTGCCTGAACGAAGCAGTGTGTTGAACGTGCCGCCGCCGGTGCGGCCCACTTCGCCATCGTAGGTGCTGGCTTGGAGCTTCAGCTCCTGCACGGCTTCGGGCGAGGGAATGATGACGGCCCGATTCTGGGAGTCCGTAATGGAAATGCCGTCTACCAGGTAGTTATTCGTGCGGAGCGGACCACCGCCAATGGACACCTGGGCGTTGGCGTTCTGATCCTGCATGCGGGCAAACTTCGGGTTGCCGGCGAAGACGACGGTCTGGGCGAGCTTACCGAAGTAGAAGGGGTTGCGTCCGAGGATCGGAAGATCAGTGATTTTCCTGGTGTCGATCACCTGCCCGACCGAAGCGTCGGTCGCTTCGAGCGGTGGGACTTCGACGCTGACGGTGACCTGGTCGGTGACTTGACCGAGCTCGAGCCGGATATCGACGGTAAGCGCGGCTTGCGTGGCGATCTGCACGTTGCGTTGCTCGACGCGCTTGAAGCCGCTGCCTTCGGCGCTGACGCGATAGAGCGCGGGGTCGACGGCGGTGAAGACATACTCACCGGCTTCGTTCGTGATGGTGGTGCGAGGGACGGAGGTCGCTTCGTTGACGAGGGTGACTTTGACGTCCGGGGTGGGGGCGCCGCCCGGATCCGTGACGCGGCCGCGCAAAGTGGCCTGAAACGTCTGCCCCAAGAGCAGGGACGACCAGACGAGTAGAGAGACGAGTAGTTTCATAATTCTCCAGGGGAAGCTGCCACCGCGAGACGGAGCGGAGCAGTCACGGCAAGAGAGGACTACGGCGGGGAGTCCGGGGATTAAAAAAGCAGTTATTCCGTGCGCACACAGAGCGCGCGGTTGAGGCCCGCATCGCCGGCAGCTACCGACGCGCGCGCGCCGTCGCCCAGGTCGAGCGTCCAATTTTCGGCTGGTTCGCGGCCTTGATTGCGGCTCCAGGACCACCCGGAGAGCTTGAGTGGGGCGACTAAGCGAAAGCCTCGTTCATCGGCGGTGAGGGTGAAGCCGCCAAAAAGCGTTTGCGCCTCTTCGATGTCGGGCAAGCGCCAATCATGAAAGCCGCCGGAGGTCAGGGCACGGCAGTAGGTGTTTGCTTGACTCCAGGTGAGACCGGATCCGCTGTCGGCGGCGGCCCAAATCAGTTTGGTGCGCGGATCCCGCCAGTAGCCCGCTTTCTGGATCTCGGTGCGGAGCAAGTGGCTACGCAGCGGAATGGCAATGTTCGCGGGGACGGCTGACGTCAGAAAAACCTGCTTCCGCCAAGTGGGGCCACCGTCGTTGGGCGTCGCGGTCAGTTGGTGGTCACCGGGTCGGGTCTCCACCCGGAGGGGCGTGCCGGGGTCCACCTGCCCGACGGACTGGCCATCGAGTTCAAGGCGGGCGGCGACGTCAGTGGAGATGGTGAGGCTCACTGCGGCGGGGGGCGCATCCTGACTTAGCGTAAGAAGCAAAAGAAGAAACATAAGAGTAAGTCCATTTCCACCAACGGCCCGCTAGCGCTGGGGCGCCCGCGGGCCGTCAGGAGTTTGGGATCGACCGACTTACTGGCCGCCGGCGGCCGAAGAGACCGTGGCTTCCGAACCGGGCTTCTCCTTCAGCAGGCCTTCGATGATCGACGTGAATTCCTCTTTCAACGCCACATGGAAAGCGCCGCTGGCGGGAGCCGCAAAGCCGGAGTGAACGGCCTTCACCTTGCCGTCACGTCCGACGAAGAACGTGGCGGGCCAGGTGTTGAGGTTGACGGCTTGCGGAACCTTGTCCCACATTTCGGCGGGCGTCCCGGCGATCAGATAGGGGTAAGGAACGCCATACTTCTTGGTGAACGCCTTCACGCGGGTGAGCGACTTCAACTGATCTTCTTCTTCGAAGTCGAGGGCGATGACCTGGAGGCCCTGCGGTCCGTACTTCTTCTGGAGTTGGACCAGGTACTGGGCTTCGTCATGGCAGTTAGGGCACCAGGTGCCGGTGACCACGGCCACCACCACCTTGCCCTTGACGATGGCATCGTCGTTCGAGATGATTTTGCCATTCACGTCAGGGAAGCTGTAAGTGAAGACTTCGTTGGGATCGCGCACGGTGGTGTGCGTGAGGAAGTTCGACGGTTCGGGCAGGCCTTTGGCTCGGGCGACTTCCGGACGATAGGCCGTCAGTTCCACGACGCGCGGGACAGCGTTGAGCTTTACGTTGAGGCTGCCATCGGCTTGCGGGGTGAGCACCACCAGACCCGGACGGGAGCCATCGTAGTGGCTGGCGACGAACTTGCCGTCTTTATACTCGCCGGTGAGGCCGCCGGTGTCACCGTCGATCCGCAGGACCGTGGCCAGGATTTCCGGCCCTTTCTGCTCAACCACCAGGCGCCACGCTTTCTCTCCTTTCGGCGTTTCCTGCGCCACTTCCCACACGCCGCCGATCTGCGGCACGGGGCCGGTGACCTGCGACTGCTGGGGCACATAACGCTTGGCGTGGAAACTGGTTTTGGGCGTGGCGCGATAAACCGCCGCCGACTTCTCCGTGCCGGCGTACTGCTGGTTCCCCAGCGGGCCCGGGGCGGTGCGCGTCTTGCGTAGCGAGATGATCTCGCCGTCCAGTTCGCCGTCTTTCAGTTCGGCCTGGATGGAGGTGAGATAGTGCTCGAAGTTGAGCACCACCTTGCCGTCCTTAATGGTCGCGCTCGACGTGGTCTTCGGGTCGCGTCCGTTGAAGAGCGTGCCGACGACGTGATCGCCCTCGCCCGAGATATCGAGACGGAACGGGATTTCCGTGCCGGAGGCTTGTTGAAGAGTGGCCGCCCAGCGGCCCTCCAGTTGGTTCGCCGCCTGGGCGGTTAAGCCCCAGGCGAGCGTGGCGGCAACCGCCATTGATTTCGCAGTGAACTGCATATCAGCTTCCTTTCCTTTTGTTTCTCAACGAGTAACTTGCGTGATCGGCCTTGGTTTCCATTCGCCGGGCAAGCCGGGTTTGGTGTCGAGCAGAATTTCGAGGATGGCCTGCCGATCCTCGGCGGACAGCGAGGCGAAATCAGGACTTTGGTCGCGCCCGCTGAGTACTTCAAACAGACGCTTCAACAGGTAATCGCGAGCAGGTGCCGGGATGGCGTCGAAGGCGTCGGAGTAGATCAAGTAACTGCAGGGGTACTTGAAAATTCGTTTCTGGAGGTCAAAGTCGCGCAGGGAGCGGCCGCGCCGGTCGCGCGGGCCCAGGGCCGCGAAGTCAGCGGCAAAGGTCGAACTGCCCTTCACCGGAGCCGTGAGGGGCACTTCCCCAGCGAACAGTAAGTAGCGGAGCGTCGCCTCGGCGGCGCGCTCATACTGGGCGCGCGTTTCGGCGGAGGGCTCCGTGTATTCGGTGCCTTGCTGCCGGGCCCGTAACTGATCGGCGTGGACGCCGAGACGATAGCGGTAGTTGGTTTCCGTGACCAGGTTGTGCATCTGCGTCTGATGGGCGAGCACCAGGTGCGCCACGATGTCGCTCTGCGAGGTGAGGAAACGGGAGGTGTCGACTATCCCTTGGAGATCCGGCAGGTTGTCGCCGGCGCCCTGCAAGTTGCCGATGTGCTTCTGGTCAATGCCGGAGCCGGTGACGTACCAGCCGCCCCAGCGATTGGCCAGGGGCGTTTCGTGACCCATGGTGTGTACCGGAGCGCCACCCTTGGGATAGCCGCTCGGCGAAGTAAGCACGGAGCGCACCATCACGCCAGGAATGCCGCGCGTGGCGGTGGCGATGTGGCATTGCACGCAATCCAGTTGGGCCCGTTCGAAACGCGGGGCTTCTACCTTGTGCTCGCCGAGCACATAGAAGACAGCACCCTGGGTGGCGTCAAAGGCGATCAGTTCGAGGGACTTGGCGTTCTGCACCTGGCCAACGTAGACGTTGTCGTTGAAGTAGAGCGCCCGGGGCGTTTTGGGTGAGATGTTTTGAAACTGCAGACTGGTTTTGGAGAAGACGAGGGTTTGCGAACTCACCGGCACGCCGAGCGCCTTCAGCACGGACGGGAGGTATCCGCCCTTCTCGTCGTAGTCGAGCTTGACCTCGCCGCGTTCGAGCTGGCGGTTCAACTGGGTGATCTGGTCGCCTAAGGTGAGTGAGGTGCGGTAGTTGATGGGGGCGTCGGCGAAGGGGAGGAAGCCCTGGTTCTTGGTGACGGGCTTGGTGGCATCGGCGCCCAGCAGAAGATGGGTCACCGGCACCGCTGCGAGAGCGGCAAGAACAACGAGAGACCGGAACAGGTGCGACACTGGATGGAGTATAGCCAACAATCGATCAAATTTATAGAATAAAATTTGATCGAATTGGAAGATATGACGTATGAGTAAGAAAACAATGCAAATATTTCTCTACTGATTTAGTTCTCTAATGTCTTGACAGTCGCCGGAAGTAGCTATATTCTCGATCTATGAAGTCGTCTATTGATCCTCTGCGCGCGGTTCGGCCCTGGGCCGTGGCGCCTGTGGACTCCACCCTTGCCACACACGCCCTGGTTTCGTACCTCCTTCTTGACTTCCCCAGGCTGACTCGTGCGCTTTCGTGTCCCGGTGTGGTGTCGGCCGTGGTGACGGCAATGAGTGCGCTCGCGCCGCGTACGCGGGTGGCGCTGTCGATCTACGGGCACGTGTCGACGCAACCGCTGGCTTCATCGAGCGCCGGCTCCATTTTTCCAGGCGATCCGGCGGCGGTGTTCTACCGGCCTCTCGAGGTGCGCGGCATCGACTATGGGCAGATCTCGATCGAACTGCTGGACGAGGTGGAGGGGCGGGAACTGGTCTTTGCTGCCTTGGAGACCTTGGCCCTGCAACTCGCGCTCTATGCCGAACGGCTCTATCTGAAGGGCGTGCAATTGGCGCTGCGAGAAGAGCATGCGGGGCTCGAGACGTTGTTGCGCACGGAGAAGACGGTGAGCCGCGCGGCCGGTTTGCTCGCGCAGAGCCGCGGCATCAGTCTGCTGGCGGCGGACGAATGGATTCGGGCAGAAGCAGAGCGCCGGGAGCGTTCGGCGCTGTCATTGGCGGAGATGGTGATTGCCACGCTGTTGCCGGCCGCGGATACTTTCCCGCGCCCATTTCGACAGCCGGGACGGCCGCGCGGCGTGGCTGCTTGAGTGAGGCGCCGGGGTGCTTAGACTTGTCTATCGTTCTGGTACTCATTTGGGGTCCCTCTGAATTCATTTCTTCTAACCTCAAGCAAACAAAGTACAAGCTGCCGAAGTTCGAACGGGAGGTTTGGCGGGCTCTGCTACGCTCATGCTCGGAGGCCTTCGGGCGGAGCCCAGCGAAAAGCGCCCGACCGGATTGCTTGCCTGGTCTCTGGCTTGAAAAAGTAAAAAATTGAAAACGAACCTGGGGATGTCGCTCAAAACAAAAGAAGTCGCTTCTCATGTCTCCCAGGAACCTGAGAAGCCTGACCTGCGTGGGTCCGCGGCTGCGGCGGCGATCCACTCTCTTGCGCAGCCCCCCCCAGAAAAGGATGAATTTTTGTGCGCTGATTCCGGCCGCCTTCGCGCGTGAAAAGCAAAATATGGAAAAGGAACCCAGCGATCTTGTTCAAAACAAATCCAGGCTCCCTTCCAAAGACCTGACCGAACCCGGGACCCGAACCCGATTGGGCCTATGCGGCTTTGCGAAGGCTGAAACCTTGAGTGCTTGATGCTCATCTTATGTGCAAAGAGGTAAATCAAATGACCGAGCAAGCACTTCCCGTCCTCGCCATTAAAAACACAGTTCTGTTCCCGAATCTCCTGATGCCGCTCTCGGTCGGGCGCGTGCGGTCAATCGCTGCGATAGAGGCTGCCCTTGCCCGGGAAGGGAAGGAGATCTTGGTCGTCACCCAACGTGATGGCGCGGTGGAAGTCCCTGAGCCAAAAGACTTTTTCCCCACGGCCACCACGGCGGTCATCAAGCGCGCCAAGCGCCGAGCCGACGGACACTACGACCTTCTCGTGATGGGTCTTGAGCGCGTGACCGATCTCGTTTTCGAGGGCGAGGAGTACCTCAGCGCGTCCTTCCAGCCCTTGCCGCTGCCCGTTAACGATGAGTCGGCGGAAGATTCGCCGCAGGAAATCGAAGCACTCCGCCGCGCCGTGGTGGAAGCCGCTACGGACGTGCTCAAGCATGCCAACGTCGAGCTCCCGCCGGACGTCACTCGGCTGATCGCCGCACAGGCCGACCCGCTGCAGCTCTCGTGGACGATTGCCAGCTTCTTCGGACTGGATGTCGAACTCGAACATTCGCTCCTGTCCGCCCAAAGTCGGTTGGTTGCCCTGCGGACGGTGCACACTTACCTGGCGCACGAGCTCGAAATTCTGGAAATCCGTGACAAAATCGCTTCCAAAGCCCAGACCGAAATGGGCAAGGAGCAACGCGACTACTTTCTCCGCCAGCAGCTCCGGGCGATTCAGCAGGAACTCGGCGGCAAGGACGGCGACTCAGAACTCGATGTCCTCCGCGACCGCCTGAAGACTGCGGAATTGCCGGAAGAGGTCCGCAAGGAGGCCGACCGCGAGATGTCGCGTCTGGACCGTCTTTCGCCCCAGGCTCCCGACTACAACGTCGGCCGGGCTTGGCTCGAACTGATCCTGGAGCTCCCCTTTGCCAAATCCAATGGAGTCGCGATCGACATTGCGGGCGCCCGTAAGATCCTGGCCGACGAACACTACGGCGTTGAGCCGGTGAAGGAACGCATCCTGGAGCACCTGGGGGTGCTCAAGCTGAACGCCGGCGCGAAGTCGCCGATCCTGTGCTTCGTGGGCCCTCCCGGCGTCGGTAAGACGTCGCTGGGTCAATCGATCGCCCGCGCCCTCGGCCGCAAGTTTGAGCGTCTTAGCTTGGGCGGGTTGCACGACGAGTCCGAACTCCGCGGCCATCGCCGCACGTACATCGGCGCGATGCCCGGCCGCATTATCCAGGCCGTGCGTCGGGCGGGGGCGAATGACCCGGTGCTGATGCTCGACGAGGTCGACAAGCTGGGCCGTGACTTCCGCGGCGACCCCGCGGCCGCCCTGCTCGAAATTCTCGATCCCGAGCAGAACCGGACTTTCCGCGATAACTATCTCGACCTGCCGTTCGACATCTCGAAGGTCTTCTTCGTGATGACGGCCAACACGCTCGACAGCATTCCGCAGCCGCTGCTGGACCGCATGGAGATCGTGCGCCTGGCCGGCTACAGCAACGAGGAGAAACTCGAGATCGCCCGGCGCTATCAGGTGCCGAAGCAACTAAAAGAGACCGGCCTCACGGCGGAGGCGGTGACCATCTCTGACGAGGCCTTGCGGCGCATCGTCTCGGGCTACACGCGCGAGGCGGGGGTGCGGCAACTGGAACGCTCCATCGGCCGCGTGATGCGCAAGCTCGCGCTCAAGACAGCGGAAAGCGCTCCCGGCCAGGACCCGGTCCACGTTGGTCCGGAGCAACTCGAAGAGTTGCTGGGCCCGGAACGCTTCACGCCGGAAGAAGCCCGCAAGGACGTCCCTCCCGGCGTGGCCACGGGCTTGGCCTGGACCGAAGCGGGCGGCGACGTCCTCTACATCGAAGCGGCCTTGCTCAAAGACGGCAAGGGGCTCGCGATCACCGGTCAGTTGGGGAACGTGATGCAGGAGTCGGCGAAGACGGCGCAAAGCTACGTCTGGTCGCACGCCGGTCAGTTCAACATTGACCAGCAGATGTTCCGCAAGCACGGGGTGCATGTGCACGTCCCCGCCGGCGCCACCCCTAAGGATGGCCCGTCCGCGGGGGTCACGATGACCACGGCTCTCGCGTCCCTCTATACCGGCTTGCCGGTACGCAGTGACACCGCCATGACGGGCGAAGTGACCTTGTCCGGCCTGGTGCTGCCCGTCGGCGGTATCAAGGAAAAGGTGCTGGCCGCCCGGCGGCTGGGCATCCAACGCATCATCCTTCCGAAGCAGAACGAGAAGGACTTGCGCGATCTGCCCGCCGACGCCCGGCAGGAGATGGAGTTCGTCTTCGCCGGCCACGTACAGGATGTCTTGCGCGCGGCGATTCCCGGAATCGCCAAGCAAGGGCTCATCCCCATCGCTGCCTGAACTCTTTAGCGCCCGCGTCAGAACGCGAACCGCATCGCCCCCACGGACGGTGCGGTTCGTGCCGTCGGACTAGTGGATAGAGTCTTCGCCGGTGGCGTACGCGTCAGTGCGCATACTGGCCATCGTTGAGCCCGTTAGAATGTTCCTAGCGATGGGAGGATACGCGCATGCGTCTCGCCATCTTGATCCTATGGAGTGCCACAGCCTGTTCTGCTTGCAGTTGTAACGCTTATCCCTCAGTGGGGGACGCTTGGAAGCAGGCCGCCGGCGTGTTTGGCGGCGAGGTGATCCGTCTGGACCCGTCGACCGAACCATCCGCCTCGATGGTCGCCATCGTGCGTGTCTTCGAGTCGTTCAAGGGTCCGGGGCGGGACGAACTGCTATCGTTTCCCATTCACCGCGATAGTTGCTCCCCCAACTATCGGGTCGGCCAACGACATCTTTTCTTCGCCGGCTATCTGCACGGAGCTTGGGGGGAGGCCGCTTGTGGCCGCAATCGGCAGGACTTCTCGAAGGCGGTGGCGGACCTGCGTTTCCTGCGGCAACTTCCTCGATCGGCACTAGTGACCCGCCTCGCCAGCACAGTGTTGCTCAGCGCGCCTGATCACAGCGGCCCGATGGTGGGAACTGCGGTGGCGATTGAGGGTCCGGGTGGCCGCCGCACGGTGCAGACCGATGAGGAGGGTATCTTCGAGCTCTACGGCTTGCCGCCTGGTTCTTACTCGATCACACCCGTGCTGCCGGCCGGGCACCAACTGGCCTTTGCCCAACCCTCGGGACCGCGTCCGCGCGATTATCGCCAGTTTCCGACGGTGACTTTGAAGATGGACTCTACCGCCGACGTGCTGTGCATTATCGCGGAGGCCCAGTCCCTTTCCGGGCGGGTCTTGAACGCGGAGGGCGAGCCCTTGCCCGGAGTCTGCCTGACGCTCGAAGCGACGGGCGAGAAAGGGCGGCAGCACATGGCCTGGACCAACGAGGAAGGCCGCTATGTCTTCGCAGACCTCAGCCCTGGTCGCTACTACCTGGCTGCCAACTGCCTCGACCTGCGAGGCGCCGCGCTCACCTACTACCCCGGTGTCTCCGAACGCTCACAGGCTACTGTGGTGAGTGTCGCGCGGCGCGAGGCACTCAAGGGGCTCGACATGCGGGTGGCTCGTTTGGAAAGGCCGACCCACTTCTCAGGCCGAGTCAACTTCAGCGATGGCACACCTGCGGAGACGGCCTCGGTGGAGCTCCTGCGCCAGCAGCAACGGCGGGAAACCGCCCACGCCGTAGCTGGCGTCTTCGAGATCTCCAGCACCGATCGTGGCGCGGGAGAATTGCGAGCCTATCTCGACCTGAAGCCGGAAGCGCTGCGGCGTTGCCCCGCTTGGCGCCGTTACGCCACGGGCACCCGGATGAACTCCTTCGCCATTCCCGTTGATCTGCGAGTCAGCGTGGGCAACCTGGTTCTGACGTTCCCGGTGCCGGCCTGCCCGGGCTTCTTGGCGTCGCCTTGATTCTGGCCGTCTAGAACTCGCGCCGCGGCAAGGTGGCCAAGTCCGGCATCGTCAGGTTCTCCAGGGCGCGGCCGATCTCGCTCGAGTTCGCCTCGACGAAAGCGCGCGCTTTGGTTCGGTAGTCTTGGGGGTCGGCAATGCGGACGCCGTACACCGCTACGTTGGCATGGTCCGCCCCCAGTTGCATCTTGACGAAGTTCAGCTCGTAGCGCCGCCGCTGGGGTTCCTCGAAAGCGGCGATGGCATAGTTGAAGACCAGGTTCGGCTTTGGAGCCATGGTGCGCGCCATCAGAATCCTGGCGCCGCGAGAACGGTAGGTCGCGAGTATGCCCTCGGCCAGGCGATCGAGGTCCTGGCGGCTGCGGGCGTCCGGCCGGTCGATCAAGGTCAGCAATGTGGTCCAGTTGTTGACGGTCTCGCCGCCCGTGACGAACTCCCACATCCGGTTGTTGCGTTCGTTGTACGATCCCAGGCGATACTGGCGGCCGAGGAAGGAAACCGCTACCGGAGCGGAGGCCTCGACCACACGGGTCGCCAGGGCCAGCGGCAAAGTGGGGCGGCCCATCTCCGGCTTCCAGGCGATCACGTTCTGCTGCGGCGCCTGCCGGTCAACTACCCGGTGCAACAGGAAGAACTCGAGGCCCGACCCGATCGCCATGAAGACGATCACCGCGATTAATGCGCGCTTGTGCGCCGGAGTGCTATCTGCCTGCCAGGGGCCAGCCCATTCCGGCCGCAGAGCCATCAGCAGGCCGCCGGCCAGGGCCAGCGGCGTGAAGACGCAAAGCTTCGTGGAAAACTCTCCTTCGTTGGTGGCGAGGTACCAGTTGTACCAACCTCCCGCTAACCCGAGAATCATCATCGCCAGGCCGAAAATCCGGGCCGGCTGTCTATTCGGTTGAGTGTCCATTGGCATCCTCCATTTCGCTCCACATCTAAGCGCGGATTGGCGAGCGGAAGTGGCTCACACGGAGAAGGAAAAGTTACGACCCGCCTTTCGCCCTCGCTACAATGACTCGGTGCTCGCCCTCCTTTCGTTCGATGCGGTGGCGGAACCGCTGTGGCGAAGGATGATGGCGGAGGGGCGGCTGCCGCACTGCGCCGAACTGTTCTGCCGGGGCCGGGTTTACCCGATCGAGTCGACGCCGCTGCATGCGTCGGTCTATCGCAGCCTCTACACGGGGCGGAGCATGTCCGCTCACGGGTCGCACTATCCCACGCAATGGTGCGCGGCGCAACAGCGCATGAGGCTGGCTGAGCCCATGAAGCCGGAGGACTCCGTCTTCGCGCGCTTGGACGGGGCCGGGAAGCGTCTACTGATCATCGACCCGCCCGAGTGTGGCCGCTTGGTGACGAAGCATGGGCTCGCGATCTGTGGCTGGCAGTTCCAGACTCGCTTCGTCCTGCCGGAGTGGACTTCTTCGCCCGCGAGGCGAACGACGCTGAGAAAGCGCTTCGGGCCGGCGCCGGGCTGCCACGAAGTCTTTGGACCGGCGTCCCTGCCGCGTCTGCGCGCAATGCGGAGCGTGCTGGAGCAGGCGTCGGAACGGTTGGCACAGGCAGCCATCACTTGTTTGCAGGAGCAGCCGTTCGATCTGGTGTGGCTCACCTTTGCCGCGCCACATCTCGCTGGACATCAACTGTGGCGGGATTCTTTGGACCAGGACGTGGCGACCAGCGGGGAAGAGCCCTCGCTGCTGGCCAGTATTTACGAGCGGGCCGATCAGGCGTTAGGTCAAATTCTCGCCGCGCTGCCAGCGACGGCCGATGTCGTGCTGTTCTCGCCGCTGGGGATGGGGCCGGAGACGTCACGAGCGGACCTGCTGGCGGAGATGCTGGAGAGGGTGCTGCGGCCAAGTGCGGCGGCTTCCCACGAGAGTCCGCTCGCGCGGGTTCGGCGATGGGTGCCGACGGGTCTGCGGGCTCGCGTGGCCGAGATGCTGCCGGATCGCGTGGCACTGGGATTGACCGCGCGGCTGGAGCATGGGCACACAGATTGGGGCCGTACCCGCGCGTTCGTCGTGACCAGCGACGGCGCAGGGTTTATCCGGCTCAATCTTCAGGGCCGGGAACGCGAGGGCATCGTGAGGCCGGGCGAAGCGGAGCAACTGCTGGCCGAGATTACCGCAGGACTGGAGACTTTCGGGGAGCCGGAGAGAGGGAAGGTAGTGCGCGCGGTGCTGCGCGCGGCTGACCTCGACACGCCGGGGCCGGCGTCCTCGCTGCTGCCAGATCTGGTGGTGCTGTGGGCCGAGCGATCCTCGGTCGGGTTGCGCCGCGTTGTGTCGCCGCAATTTGGCGAGGTGCTGCGTGCGGGCGTCGGCTCCGGGCGCGTGGGCAATCACTGCGAGGGCGCCTGGGCCTGCATCGTGCCCAGCAAGGCCAAGCGGGCGGTGCGATGGGATGGGCCAGTACGGGCGATCGACTTTGCCGCGACTGCTTGTGAAGCAATGGGCGTGGATCACGTCGATTTACCCGGCCGGCCCCTGCTGCGCTAACGGCGCTGCTGCTGGAGCTGGGCGCTGAGGTAGGCGCTGGTGAGCCGGAGTCGCGCCCATGGATGCCAACGCCTGCGCGGTGCTTCGGCACTCTCGAACAGCGTTCGCAACGCTGCGTGCACGGCGGGGCTTCTGGTGCCGAAGACCATTTCGCAGGAGGTCCTCACCAGCCAGCATTGCATTCCACGGCGCTGCGCGTCCGCGACGCTTTCGGCGACGCCTGGCAGCCAATAGTCGTGCCAACAGACAATGCCGTGTTCGCTCAGCAGTGGTTCGGCGCCGCGAAAGTCGTGAACGACGTGGGGGTGAGCATGATTGCCGTCGATGAAGATGAGGTCGTAGCGCTCGCCTTGTGCGTGGAGTGCGAGGTCGCGCGGGGAAGCGCCGTAGGCGTTGCGGAGAATCCGGCACTCAAGGTGGGCCGTGAGGGCCGCCGCGATTGAGAAGCAGCGGTCTCCGTCCCCTTCGCTCCGGTTATCCAGCGTCACCACCGTCTGCCCACCGGTTGCTTCCATGCGCTTGGCGATCCAGACGCTGCTTAAGCCAAAGCCGTTCCCGATGACGAAACAGCGGGACGGTGCGAAGCGCGTAATCAGGCGGCCGAGCAGATGGCACTCGTCTTCTCCGATGCTGGCCGGACCGGTTGTCCCCCGCAAGCGATAGTGCGGTCCGCCACGATGGACGAGACCGTGGCGC
Organism: Bryobacteraceae bacterium; assembly: GCA_044226365.1. Taxonomy (GTDB): domain Bacteria; phylum Acidobacteriota; class Terriglobia; order Bryobacterales; family Bryobacteraceae; genus JALHNI01. The sequence continues at coordinate 90,601 of JBGAHE010000005.1, read as the reverse complement.
CAGATCCGCTCGACGCCTGCCAGCGAGTCCAGAGCAGCGACGATGGTCTGGAGGAGCGGCGCGGGGGGGATGTCGCTAGAAGGTTGCACGCTCGGTGTAAGTGCCAAAGGTTTCGCGGAAGACGTCGCAGATCTCGCCGACAGTGGCGTAGGCGCGGACGGCCTCGAGAATATGCGGCATGGTGTTGCCGGTGGCCGCGGCGCATTGTTTGAGGGCGTCGAGAGCGTGGGCGACGCGGGCGGAGTCGCGCTCGGACTTGAGCTGACGGAGTCGCTCACGTTGGAGCAGGGCCGCGGAGTCGTCGATCTGGAGCAACTCGATGGGCGTTTCGCTGGCGGCTTGGAAGGCGTTGACGCCGACAATCTGGCGCGCGCCGGCCTCGATCTCGGTCTGATAGGCGTAACTGGCTTTGGCGATCTCGCTTTGAGGGAAGCCGCGGTCGATGGCGGGGATCATACCGCCCATCTCGTCGATGCGGCGAATGTAGTCGTTCGCCTGCTGCGCCATCTGCGCAGTCAGGCTTTCGACGAAGTAACTGCCGCCCAGGGGATCGGCGACCGCGGGGATGCCGCTTTCATGAGCGATGATCTGCTGGGTGCGCAGCGCGATGGTGGCCGCTTCCTGACTGGGCAGCGCGTAGGCTTCGTCGAGCGAGTTGGTGTGCAGGGACTGGGTGCCGCCCAGCACGGCGGCCAAGCCTTGCAGGGAGGTGCGCACGATGTTGTTGTAAGGCTGCTGCCAGGTGAGCGAACAGCCGGCGGTTTGGGCGTGGGTGCGGAGCTTCCAACTGCGCTCGTCCTGCGCGCCGTAGCGATGACGCATCACGTCGGCCCAAATGGCGCGCGCGGCGCGGAACTTGCAGATCTCTTCAAAGAAGTCGTTGTGGGCGTTGAAGAAGAAGCTGAGCCGCGGGGCGAATTGATCGATGGCGAGGCCACGTTCGAGCGCCCAGTCGACATACTCGATGCCGTCGCGCAAGGTGAAGGCCAACTCCTGCACGGCCGTGGAACCTGCTTCCCGGATGTGGTAACCGCTGACGGAAATCGGATTGAAGCGCGGCACATGGAGCGCGGCGTATTCGATGACGTCCGTGACGAGGCGCATCGAGGGCTCCGGAGGAAAGATGTACTCCTTCTGCGCGATGTACTCCTTGAGGATGTCGTTCTGCAGCGTGCCGGAGATCTGTTGCCAGGAGGCGCCCTGCTTTTCCGCGACCACCAGATACATGGCCCAGAGGATAGGGGCTGGTGAGTTGATCGTCATCGATACGGTGACCTGATCGAGCGGAATGCCGCTGAAGAGCGTTTCCATGTCGGCGAGTGAAGAGATGGAGACACCGCACTTGCCGACTTCGCCGAGGGACGCTTCGTGGAGGGCGTCGAAGCCCATCAGCGTGGGCAGGTCAAAAGCAACGGAGAGGCCGGTTTGTCCCTGGCTCAGCAGATAGCGATAGCGCTCATTGGTCGCTTCGGGCGTGCCGAAGCCGGAGAACTGACGCATCGTCCACAGCTTTTCGCGGTAGCCGCGATGGATGCCGCGGGTGTAGGGGAATTGGCCGGGTTCGAGGTGGCTGGGGGAAGGGACGTCGGCGGCGGTATAGAAGGGCTGCAGCGGAATGCCGCCCAGGGTCTGATAGGGGCGCGTTTCGCTGGGGAACTTCGTCTTCACCCTTCCTCTCGTACCACAACTGCGCCTTCGAGAAACTCGCCGGGGCGCCGCTCGCCGCGCGTGGCTTCTTCGCGCCTCAACTCGCCGCGCCGGATCTTGCCGGAGATCGTCTTGGGCAGTGGGCGGAACTCCAGGCGACGGATGCGTTGGTAGGGGGCGAGGGACCGACGGAGGAACGCGAAGATGTGGTTGGCGGTGACCTGATCCGGGGCGTGCCCAGCGGCGAGCGTGATGAAGGCTTTGGGGACGGCAAGCCGCAACGGGTCCGGGCTTGGGACCACCGCGGCTTCGGCGACGGCGGGATGCTGTAGCAGGACGCTTTCCAGCTCAAACGGACTGAGGCGATAGTCGGAGGATTTGAAGACATCGTCCGCGCGCCCGATGAAGTGGAAGTAGCCGTTAGCGTCGCGGGAGACGATGTCGCCGGTACGGTAGAGGCTTTGGTCCGCGAGGCGGTCGTCTTGGTCGGCGTAGCCAAGCATCAGGCCGGTTGGCGGGTCAGAGAGGTCGAGGCAGAGTTCGCCTTCAGCGGCGGGTTGATTCGCTTCGTCCAGGATGAGGAAGCGATAACCGGGCAGCGGCCGGCCCATCGAGCCGACTTTAAGCGGATGTCCGGGGCGATTGCCGATGAGGGCGGTAGTTTCAGTCTGGCCGTAGCCTTCGCGGATGGTGAGATTCCAGGCCGTGCGCAGCGTTTCGATCAACTCGGGGTTCAGGGGTTCGCCGGCGCTTAAGAGCTCGCGTAACGAGGTCCGGTATTCGCTGAGCTTTTCCTGAACGAGCATGCGCCAGACCGTGGGAGGCGCGCAAAGCGTGGTGACCTGATGTTTGACGAGAACGTCGAGCACGCGGCGCGCGTCGAAGCGAGCGTAGTTGTACGCAAACACCGTGGCGCCGGCGCTCCACGGAGCGAAGAACGAACTCCAGGAGTGCTTCGCCCAGCCGGGGGAACTGATGTTCCAGTGCACATCACCGGATTGTAGGCCGAGCCAACTGAGGGTGGAGAGATGCCCGACGGGATAGCTTTGATGCGAGTGCTGGACGATCTTGGGCTTGGCGGTGGTGCCGGAGGTGAAGTAGAGCAGCAGGAGTTCGTCCGCGGCGGTCGGGGCGTCGGGAGTGAAGTGGGCGGAGGCGTGCTCGGAGTCCGAGAAGGGTAGCCAGCCCTGGGTGCCCGGTGGGGGCGCGCCGGTGACGATCCGGGTGAAAGGACCATCGAGAGCGGCGAAGGCGGCGGTATGGGCTGCGCCGGCGATGACGTGGCGGATGGCGCCCCGCTCCAGCCGATCCGCCAGATCGGTTTCGGAGAGGAGCGTGCTGGCCGGAACGGCTACGGCGCCGAGTTTGATGATGGCCAGCAACGACTCCCAGAGCGCGGGCTCCTGGCTGAGCATCAGGAGGATACGGTGGCCACGGCGGACGCCGTGAGTGCGCAGGTAGTTGGCTACCTGGTTCGAGCGCCGGGACATCTCCTGGTAGGTGCGTCGGTGTTCGGTGCCGTCGTCGTCGACGAGCCACAGGGCGAGGTGCTCATGGTTGGCCGCGAAGGTATCGAAGTAGTCGAGCGCCCAGTTGAAGTGCGTCAGTGAAGGCCAGCGGAATTCCTGGAGAGCATCTTCGGGGCTTTCGCGATGCCGCAAGACGAAGTCGCGCGCCGCGAGAAACGCCGAGAGTCCATTCGCGGTCATGAGGCACTTTCAGGAGGCTGACCGGGCTAGCGGGTTGCGCCGACGGTCGCGAGCAACTTTTCGCCTTCCTTGGCGGAAATCTCGCGGACGTCGACGTTGCGGAAGCGGACTTCGGAGCCGTGCGTTTGCAACTCAATGGAACCAGTGGGGAGCACGGGCTGGGCGCGATCAAAGAAGTTGTCGAGCACTTGGCCCACCACGACGTCCTGACCGTTGAGCTTCACCCAGACACGGGTGCCGACCATCTTGATGGCCATGGTGTTCCACTCGCCGATGGGACGATCGACTTTCGCGAGCGGCCACTTGCCGGGATTGTCGTTGTTGTTGTTCCAGAGGCCGCCGGAGCCTTTGTCGGCACCGTTCTTCTGCACTTTGGGACAGGCCGGATCCCAGATCTGGACCTGAGGATAGTCGCGCAGATAGATGCCGGAATCGCCGCAGGGCTGAGTGAGCATCCAGTCGACGCGGAACTCGAAGTCGCCGTAGAACTTTTCGGTGGCAAGGTGCACGCCTTTGCCGTCAGAGATGATTTCGCCTTTGGCCGGATCGATGCGCCAGTGCAGATCACGGTCGGCGTTCCACTCTGCTTGCTTCGCGGCGCGCTCTTCCGGGGTGAACTTGGCCTCGACATAGGGGCTGAAGACGCCGCCCCCGCCGGGCCGCCCGCGCCAACCCTTCAGGTCGTTGCCGTTTGACAGGCGCGTAAAGCCGGCCGGCGGCTTGGACTTCCTGGGTTGAGCGGCCGCCGAAAGGTTGAGCAGCGTGACAAGACCACCGATGAACAGAGAAATGCGCATAAGCTACTGTCTTCGAGTATAGGTCGCCGGAGATCGTCCGGCGACCTGGAGAGGACGGGCTTAGCGCGACTTCCACTTCGATTGCAGCGCGGCCAGTTTGTCGTCCATGCTGGGGGCGGGCTTGGCGGCGGGCGGACGGGGCGGTCCCTGACGAGGACCGTTGGGCCGCTGGGGAGCGGGGCCCATCAGGGCTTTCATCGAGAGGGCGATGCGCTTGGCTTTGGGATCGGCGCTGAGGACCTGGACTTTGACGATCTGACCGACCTTGACGGCCTCGGAGGGGTCCTGGATGTAGCGGTTCGAGAGCTCGCTGATGTGGACCAAGCCGTCCTGATGGACGCCCACGTCAACGAACGCGCCGAACTTGGTGACATTGGTGACGACGCCTTCGAGTTGCATGCCGGGGTGGAGGTCCGAGATGGTGCGGACGTCGTCGCGGAAACTGGGGGCGACGAACTTGTCGCGCGGATCGCGGCCGGGCTTCTTCAGTTCTTCGAGGATGTCGTTCAGGGTGAAGGTGCCGGCCGTGAGGCTCTTCTTGTCCACTTTTTCGAGGAGGGCCGGTTCCTGAATCAGGTCCGAGACGTTCTTGCCGAGCGACGCCGCGATCTGTTCGACGACGGGATAGCTTTCCGGATGAACGGCGGTGACGTCGAGCGGGTTCTCGCCGTGGCGAATGCGCAGGAAGCCGGCGGCCTGTTCAAAGGTCTTGGGGCCCACGCCGGGCACGGCCATCAGTTGAACGCGCGACTTGAAGGCGCCGTGCTCATTACGGAAGTCGACGATCTTGATAGCCGTGCGTTCGTTGATGCCGGCGACGTAACGGAGGAGCGCCCAGGAGGCCGTGTTGATGTCGACGCCGACACGGTTGACGCAGCTTTCGATGACCGTTTCGAGCGATTGCTGCAACTGGCGCTGATCGACGTCGTGCTGGTATTGGCCGACGCCGATGGACTTGGGGTCGATTTTGACGAGTTCGGCGAGGGGGTCCTGAAGGCGGCGGCCGATGGAGATGGCGCCGCGTACGGTGAGGTCGAGGTCCGGGAACTCCTGGCGGGCGATCTCGGACGCGGAATAGATGGAGGCGCCGGATTCATTGACGGTGACGGCGAAGATGCCGTTCAGGTTTTCGCGCTGGAAGAAGTCTTTCACGAAGGCATCGGTTTCGCGGGAAGCGGTGCCGTTGCCGATGGCGATGGCTTTCACGTGGTGCTTCTCGATGAGCGCCTTCAAAGTGCGCGAGGAGCCAATGATATCGTTCTTCGGCTCGTGCGGATAGATGACGGAGTGTTCGAGGATCTTGCCGGTGTCGTCGATGACAGCCACTTTGCAGCCCGTGCGAATGCCGGGATCGAGGGCGAGTACGGGCAATTGTCCGGCGGGCGGCGCGAGCAGCAGGTTCTGCAGATTCTCGCGGAAGACACGGATGGCTTCGGCGTCGGAACGTTGTTTGAGTTCGAGCCGGATGTCGGTTTGGATGGAGTTGTTGAGCAGGCGCTTCCAGCAATCGTCGACGGCGAGGTCGAGGTGCGGCGCCCAGTCCCCGGCGGCGCGGATGACCCTGGACTTCAAATAAGCCAGCGGGCGTTCGGCTTCGAGCTCGATGAGGAAGTAGAGGACGTTTTCGTTCTCGCCGCGACGGATGGCGAGCATGCGGTGCGACGGGATCGACTTCGCGGGTTCGCGATAGTCGTAGTACATCTTGAACTTCTCTTCCGGGTCCGGAGCGTCAGCGATGCGGCGGCTGGTGACGATGCCTTCTTCGAGCATCATCTGGCGCAGCGCCTTGCGGTAGTCGGCGTCTTCGCTGATCAACTCGGCGACGATGTGGCGCGCGCCCTCGAGCGCTTCGTCGAGAGTGGCGACGCCTTTCTCGGCATCGACGAAGGTGGCGGCGAAGTCGCTGAGCGGCGTACCGGTGGGTTCCTGATTCCAGAGATAGAGGGCCAGCGGCTCCAGGTCTTTTTCGCGCGCAATCGTGGCCTTGGTGCGGCGCTTGGGGCGGTAGGGCAGGTAGAGGTCTTCGAGTTCGCTCGCGTCGAGCGTGGCTTCAATGCGCGCCTTGAGTTCGTCGGTGAGCTTGCCCTGCTCGGCGATGGAGGCGAGCACCGTGGCTTTGCGGTCCATCAGCGTGCGGAAATAAGCCAGCTTTTCTTCAATGGCGCGGATCTGCACTTCATCGAGGTTGCCGGTGGCTTCTTTGCGGTAGCGGGCGATGAACGGGACGGTGCCGCCTTCATCGAGCAGTTCGATGGTGGCCACCAGGCTCTTCATCGAGATATTCAGAAGCTGAGAAAGGTGGAGGAGAATCTCCGAGGTCAGTGGAGTAAGTGGGGACATGAAACTCTTTCGGGAATAACTACCAGGTATGAATCGTTAGGAACTGCGGGGGACCGGCGCTGGCGCCGATGATCTTGGTGGTGATGACGATCTGCAGGTTACGCGTCTCCCAGCCGGGAGGCGCTTTGGCCAGCGCTTCGTTCATCAGCGTTTCGGAAAGCAGGAACTCGCCGCCCGCTTGCGTGGCGAGATGCGTGATGCCGCCTACGCTGATGACGGGGTGGCCGGTGGTTTTGTCAAAGATGCGCGTGAGGATGGCGTAGTCGTTGTTCTCGCCATCGAAGGGCCCATTGACGAGCGGACCAATCCATTGGCGCGCCTCAGGGTGTTGCCGGTCAATGACGAAGCGCCTTCCGTCGGGGATGAGCTCGAAGAAGAAGCGGAGCTCTTTGTTCATGCGGAGCGTCCAGTCGTTGCTGAATGCGCCGAAGAGAATGGCGGAGCCTTCGCGCAAATCGGTGAGGCGGGTGTCGGCACTGCCGCGGACACGGTACTCGTGATGACGGTTGCTGAGGAAGAGCGCCACGTTGGCCATACTGACGGCGTCGCCGAGGGGAACGTAGCGGTCCCAGGCCGGCACGACTTCCTTGGCACTGAGCTCGAAGGTGGGCGCGAGCGCTTGGGTGGGTTTGCCGGTCTTACGAGGGTCGATGGCCAGTTCGAGGCGGTTGGCGATGTCCTTGCGAAAGGTGTAGACGCGGCCTTGTCCGATGCAGAGCAGCAGCGGACCGGGAACCGTGAGGGAAGGGACCCAGAACTGTTCAAAGGCGGAGTGCTGCTGGAACCAGCGCTGCTGCCAGGCGACGCCGGCGAGGAGCGCGGCGGCGAGGCTGACAAGAGTGCCGAGCCACACGCGGCGGCGGCGGGGAGGGGTGACGGTGGCCGCGACGAAGGAGATGTCTGTGGGGGGCGGGGCTACAGGGGACGGCCGCACCGGGGGCGGATGAAACTCGGGAACGTAGGAGCCGGCCACCAGGTCGATGCGCAACTCGGCCGCATGGGTCGGATCCTGATAGTACTGCGCGAGGCGTTTGCGGACTTCGCCGGCGGTGACGCGGACGACGGGGTCGTCGTTGCTGTCGTAGCCGGGATGACGCCCGAAGGCTTCGACGCCGATGACCTTCTCGCGCAGATTTTCGGTGAAGCCGCCAAGCCTTTGGTTGACGACGTACTCCAGGAAGGTTAAGCAGCGCTTGCTGCCTTTGAAGGTTTCGCTGGCGAGCAGAAGACGAAGTTGCGCACGAACCTCAGCTTCGGCAACCGACAACTCCGCGATGGCTTCCGACCTGGGCTTCATAGCTTCCGAACGAGGTTCTCTCAGTCTATAACAGGCTACTGCGAACGTATCATACGGGTCTGTAAATTATTGAAAAAGCGAAGCAGTACTGTATTTTCGGCCGAATCGGCGGCAATCGGGTGCATCATGGAAGGCAGTCTTTGGAAGGTCTTATGAAAACGATAACCAAGTTGTTCGTCTCAACCCTTGTCCTGGTTGCGCTCGCACCGTTCGCGCTGGCGCAGCAAACCACGGCCACCGTCACCGGCATTGTGACCGACCCCTCGGGCGCTCCCGTGGCGGGTGTGCGGGTGAAGGCAACCAGCACCCTGACCGGTGCGGTGCGCGACACGGCGACCAACGAAGCCGGCACCTACACTCTCCCCTTTCTTGCCGCCGGCGAATACAATCTCGAAACCAGTAAGGACGGTTTTCAGTCGGGTAAAGTCGCCGGACTGTCGCTGCAGGTGGGTGCGACGGCTCGTGTCGATATCCAGATTAAGGTGGGCAACGTCACCGAGTCGGTGAACGTAGAGGCAAATGCCGCCGTCCTGCAGACGGAGAATGCGACGGTCGGTTCGGTGATCGACGCGCAGAAGATTGTGGACCTGCCGCTGAACGGGCGGAACTTCATTCAGCTGGCGCAACTGATTCCGGGCGCGCAGGCCGGAACGCCGGGTTCGATTACGGTGCGGCGCGGCCGCGGGTCGATCGGGCAGCAGGACAGTTCGTTCGGTAGCACGGGTTTTTCGGCGAACGGGTCACGCGATACGGCCAACCGCTTCTTTCTGGATGGCATCGAAGTGATGGACTACGACGCGATGACGTATTCGTTCTCACCGTCGGTGGATTCGCTAGCTGAGTTCAAGGTGGAGACGTCCAACTACTCGGCTGAATCGGGTGGGGCGCCCGGCGGCCATGTGAACATGCTCACCAAGCGCGGCGGCAATGTTTTTCACGGAACGTTGTGGGAGTTCAACCGCAACGATGCGCTGACGCAGACCTACGATGCCATTGGCGGCACGTCGTTGCCGAGTCCGCGGTTGAACCGGAATCAGTTCGGGGCCAACATCGGCGGTCCGGTATGGATTCCCAAGGTCTACAAGGGATCGAACAAGACGTTTTTCTTCTTCAACTGGGAGCGCGGCCGCAATCTGCAGGGCGCGGTGGCCGGGTTCCGAACCGTGCCCAACGCCGACTTCCGCAATGGTGACTTTTCCAAGCTGATCAACGCGACGACGCGCCAGCCGATCATCTTGCGCGACCCGCAGAATGTGCCGATCGCGAACAATATCATTCCGAAGAGCCAGTTGAGCCCGCAGGCGTTGGCCTTCCTCGCTTTCACGCCGCTGCCGAATACCTCGAACGGCACGTTCAACTTCATCAACAATCCGCTGGCGGCGACCTCGCGGCAAGACAACTACAACGCGCGGGTGGATCATCAATTCTCGGCGAAGGATGCGATCTTCGGCCGATTTGTGTTCAACGATACGTTCGAAGCCGGCGTGCCCTATTGGGGCAACGATCAACGGGACAATCTGGGCAGGACGAAGAACCTTTCGTTGGGTTATACGCGGACGGTGAGCTCGGCCATCGTGAACGAACTCCGGGGCGGCTATCACAACTTCTACGAGAACGAGATCTTCGGAACGACGAATAAACCGGAGTTCGACGTGGCCAATAAGATGGGCTTGCCGCTGGTCTCGAAGGACCCCAAGTTCTTTGGCCCGCCCGTGGTGAACATTAGCGGAGCGGATGGCGGCTACTCCACCTTTGTTTTGAATCGGACCATTGGGCCGCGCGAACGCTCGAACGGCATCATGCAGTTCACGGACAATCTGTCGTGGGCGCGCGGCAAGCACTTCCTCAAGATGGGCACTGACGTCGCCCGCCGCCTGGTGACCTTCAATCAGGCGCGCGATCCTCGCGGAACGTTTACTTTCGACGGCACCTATACGGGCAGCGCCATGGCGGACTTCATGCTCGGCTACGTGCGCTCCGCGAATCTGAATCCTGCCGTCACGGTGACGGACCTCACCAACTGGTGGCAGGCTTACTACTTCAACGACGACTGGAAGGTCTCCTCCCGCCTGACGATCAACTACGGCGTCCGCTACGACTACTTCGGCAAGATGGTGCAAAGCGACGATAAGTTCGTGAACATCGAGCAGAATGGCTTGCAGCCCACGGTGCCGGTGACGCCGAAGGAATCCAAGTACGGCCGCGGGTTGCTGCAGCCGGACAAGAACAACTGGAGTCCGCGCTTTGGTTTCGCGTATCAGCCGGGGTTCCTGAAGGACGCGGTGATTCGTGGCGGCTACGGTATTTACTACACGCCGCAGATCTCGAACGCGATCTTTGCCATGGCGGAAGGTTTTCAAGCCACGGCGGGCGCGGCGGTGGTGGGCAACATCGCGGGAGCGCCGAATCTGTTCTTCTCGAATCCGTTTGCCGGCGCGGCGACGACCGGCGTGTACAACTTTGCCGTCTCGAATGACCAGAACATGCGCGACTCCTACATTCAGCAGTGGAACCTGAATGTGCAGAAGAAACTGATCGCTGGCTTTGTGCTGGACGTTGGTTATGTCGGCAGCAAGGGGACGCGGCTGGTGGCGACTTTAGGCGACATCAATCGCCCGGTGCAGGTGCTGGATCCGCGCGTGGCGGGGACGCCGTCGCTGAATTCGCGCCGGCCGGACCAACTGTTCCAGCGCGCAGTGACGGGCGACAAGGCGATCGGCAATTCGATCTATCACTCGATGCAGGTGAAGCTCGAGCGCCGCATGGCGACGGGCGTCACGGTGCTCTCGGCCTTTACGTGGTCCAAGGCCTTCACGGGGCCGACGGACATCGGGGGCCAGGTGGGCGGCGGCAACTACATTGGCAGCGTCCAAGATCTGTACAACCTGCAGGGCGAGCGTTCGATCGCGGGCTTCGATCAGAAGCTGCGCTCGGTGAATACGGTGCTCTACGAACTGCCGTTCATGAAGCGCTCGAAAGGCGCGCTGGCTTATGTCGTGAAGGGCTGGCAGGTGTCGACGATCGCGACCGCGCAGACGGGCTTCGGCGCGCCGGTGACATATGGCGTGGATACGACGGGCACCGGTGTGGGGTCACGGCCTGACGTGGTGGCGGGGCAGAACGGTAATCTGGATGGGTCGGAACGGACGTGGAAGCGCTGGATCAACACGAGCGCATTTACGATCAATCAACCGGGTACCACGACGCCCTTCTATGGCCGGTTCGGCACGGCGCCGCGGACCAACGCGGTGCGTCTGCCCGGACTCTTCAACTTCGACTTCTCCACCAACAAGCGTTTCTCGGTGGGCGAAAGTCGCTACTTCGAGTTCCGAACCGAAATTTTCAACCTCTTCAATCACTACAATCCGGACGTGGCTTCGGTGGACTTAAATGTCCGCTCGCAGACGTTCGGGATGATTGGCGGCGGCGTGCGGGGCACGACGACGCGCGTGATTCAGTTGGGCGCGAAGTTCGTCTTCTAGGCGGCTGGTCTCCGGCCTGTCCGTTGACCACGAGTGATGTCAGGCCCGCCCCTGCCTTGGGCGGGCCGCCCCACCTATTTTTTCGAGCTCGCTAGCTTCCAGGCTCCTCGGACGTATACCTCGCCAGGAGGACGCGTTCCGATGATCCTGGCAATGTGTGCGGTGATCGCGCTGGCGAGCGTGGAGCCCAGGGGCGAAGCGACGCCCGCGTGGCTCGCGTGGCTGCAGGACGCTGAGCAGTGGCGCCGCGCGGGGCGCATCGAGGAGGCGGATCGCGCTTATGAGCGCGCACTGAAGGAGGCTCGGCTAGAGGCGGCCGAGGATCCGGCGATGGCGATCGTCGTGCACAACACGGGGTTCTTCTACCATCAGCGCGGCCGCTGGGCGGACGCGGAGCGTTACTACGGGCAAAGCTTCCGTTGGTTTGCGGCGCATCAACCGCAGTACTCATCGTCGGTGGTGCGAGTGGTGACGAATCTGGCGGTCATCTATTCGGAGACGGGACGCTGGGACAAGGCGGAGAGGCATCTGCGGCCGTGGCTGCAGACGGAGGCGGCGAGTCCGGGGGATGGCGCGCGGATGCGGGGCGTGTACGCGTCGGTGTTGGCGCGGCTGGGTCGCTATGCTGAAGCCGCGCCACTGATGGCCGAGGCGCGGGAGCTACTTGCCAAGGAAGCGCCGAGCGATCTGCAGCAGGAGAGTTTGGCGCTGGCGATCAGCAATCAGGCGGCCTTGTTTCTGGCTACGGGCGAAGTGGCGAAGTCGTTGGCGAATTATCGGGAGGCTTTGGCCATGCTGGAGAAACTGCCCAACGGCTATCCGATCACCAAGGTGAAAACGCTGCATGAAGCGGCGGCGGCGTTTGCCGAAGCGGGCGAGCGGGAGACGGCTACGAACTGCTATCGGCGAGCGTTAGAGCTGGGCGGAGCGAGGCTGGGGCAGGAGCACCCGCTGCTGGCCGGCGTGCTGCGGGACTATGCCAATTTGCTGCGCCGCACCGGGCACGGGAGTGAAGCCAAGAAGCTCGCGAAAAAGGCCGACTTGATTCGGGACAAGCACGAACGAGCCAACTACGTGGACTTGACGGTGGATGCCAAGTCGCTGCGCTAGAGGCGGGCCTTGCGTTTCTTCTTGTCTTCGAGCGGGTCAGCGGGCTGATACTTGAGCTCTTGCGAAAGCCCCTCGACAAGCTTGTTGAGTACCTGGACGCGGGCCCAGTATTTGTCGTTGCCTTCGACGAGCGTCCAAGGCGCGTGGCGCGTACTGGTGCGCAGGAGCATCTCTTCGACCGCGTCGGTGTACTGGGGCCATTTTTCGCGATTGCGCCAATCCTCGCTGGTGAGCTTCCAGGCCTTGTAGCCGATCTGCTGACGGTGTTCGAAGCGGGCGAGTTGCTCATCGCGGGAGATATGCATCCAGAACTTGAACAGGATGGTGTTCGCGTCGCGGAGTTGATGCTCAAAGGTGACGATCTCGCGATAAGCGCGACGCCATTCGGGTTCGGTGGCGAAGCCCTCGACGCGCTCCACCAGAACGCGTCCGTACCAGGAGCGGTCGAAGATGGCGATTTGGCCGCTTTGCGGTAAGCGTTTCCAGAAGCGGTAGAGATAATGCTTGGTCTTCTCGTCTCCCTGGGGCGCGGAGATCGGAAAGACGTTGTAGGCGCGAGGATCGAGCCGTTCGGTAATGCGCTTGATGGCGCCGCCCTTGCCGGCCGCGTCCCAGCCCTCGAACAGAATGATGACGGGGCGTTGCTGGCGAAAGACCTGATAGCCGAGTTCGCGAAGTTGAATCTGGCGCCGGGTGAGTTCGCGAACATAGGCTTCGCGTTCCAGACGCAGGGAGAGGTTCAGCGTTTCCAGCAAGTTATTCTTCTTCCTCCGCTTCGGGTTTGCTGGCATCGAACATGTCCGAAGCTACGCGGAGGTCGGTTTCGCGTTCGGCACGTTCGTGCGCCGATTGTGACGAAGGGGCGAGTGAACCGAGGCGCGCTTCGAGCGCGCTGATGATGGTCTCGAAAATCTTGCGGCGCGCGTACCAGCGGGAGGAGGCTTCCACCACCGTCCAGGGCGCCTGGGCGCTCTCGGTGAGTTCGAGCATGTCTTCGATGGCGGCGAGGTAGTCGTCGTAGCGGCGGTGACGGTCCCAGTCGTCAGCCGTAACTCGCCAGGACTCAAGCGGGTCAGCTTCGATTTCACGCAGGCGTCTCTTCTGGTCCTTGCGGCTGATGTGCAGGAAGAGCTTGATGATCACCACGCCGCTATCGGCGAGGGTGCGTTCGAACTCGATGATGTCGCGATAGCCGCGGCGCCACTCCACTTCGTTGGTTTCACGCTCGACGCGGGCGTCGAGCACGCGGTAATACCAGGAGTGATTGAAGATGACCATGTCGCCCTTGTCGGGCACCTTCATCCAAAAGCGCCAGAGCCAAGGCATGCGCAACTCTTCGTGGGTGGGCTTGGTGATGGGATAGAGTTTGAAGCCGCGAGGATCCATGCGCTGGGTGAGCGCGGCGATGGCCGCACCTTTCCCGGCTCCGTCCCAGCCTTCGACGACGACGATGGTCGAGAGGCCGTTGTCCCAACAGGCTTTCTCCAGACCGAAGACACGCTGTTGGAGGTCGGGCAGGTGTTGCTTGTACTCTTCGCGGGTCAGCTTGCGCTTCAGATTGACGTTTTTGAGCATCGACTCTTAAGTAAGACGAGTTGACTGTTCATGGAAGGAGCGCCATCGGGCTTGGGCGTTCGGATATAGCTTCCGTCGGCCTGCATCTGGCGGGACTTGACGGTATCGGCCAGATAAACGTCGAGGACCTTGTCGACCAGATAGCGTTTGAGGGCCGGCCGCTCGATGGGAAAGATGATCTCCACGCGGCGGTTGATGTTGCGCGGCATAATGTCGGAGGAGCCGAGGTAGACCTCTTCTTCGCCGTTGTTGTGGAAGTAGAAAATGCGGCTGTGTTCCAGGAAGCGGCCGACAATGCTGAAGACCCGGATGCGGTCGCTGATGCCGGGCATACCCGGGCGCAGGCAACAGATGCCGCGAATGATGAGATCGCATTGGACGCCGGCCTGCGAGGCTTCGTAGAGCAGGCGAATCAGGCGCGGGTCGCCGAGGGCGTTGGTCTTAAAGATCAGGCGAGCGGGGCGGCCGGCGCGGGCGTGGGCGATCTCGCGCTCCACCATGGCTTCGAACTTGTCGCGCAGATTGACGGGCGCTACCAGCAGCTTGCGGTAGTCGGCCTTGGCGGAGTAGCCGGTGAGGAAGTTGAACAGATCGGTGGCGTCAGCGCCCAGGTCTTCGTCGCAGGTAAACAGGCCGACGTCCGTGTAGAGGTGGGCCGTGACGGCGTTGTAATTGCCGGTAGAGAGATGAACGTAACGCCGCATGACGTCCGCTTCGCGGCGAACCACCAGGGCGACCTTGGCGTGGATCTTCAAGCCGGGCAGTCCGTAGACCACGTGCACGCCTTCTCGCTCGAGGGCGCGGGCCCATTCGATGTTGCTCTCTTCGTCGAAGCGGGCTTTCAACTCGACGAGGACCGCGACCTGCTTGCCGTTCTCAAGCGCCTCGAGCAGGGCTTCGACGACGGGTGAGTTGCGGCCGACGCGGTAGAGCGTCATCTTGATGGCGAGGACTTGAGGGTCGCGGGCGGCGGCGCGCAGATAGTCGACCACGGGGGCGAACGAGTCGAAGGGGTGATGAAGCAAGATGTCGCCGCGGCGGATCTGGCCGAAGATGTCGTTGTCTTCGTTCCACTTTTCGGGCAGGCCGGGGACGAAGGGCGGCTCTTTGAGGTCGGGCCGGTCCATCTGGGTGAAGGAGCGCAGACGGCTAAGGGCGAGCGGACCGTCGACGCGAAAGATGTCGGAGTCTTCGATCTCGAGGTTGGTCTGAAGGATTTTGAGGACGTGCGCCGGCATGCGGGCATCGACCTTCAGGCGGACGACGTCGCCGAAGCGGCGCTTGCGGACGCCTTCCTCGACGGAGTCCAGCAGGTCGCCGCCTTCGAGCTCCTGAATGGCGAAGTCGGCGTCGCGGGTGACGTGGAAGATGTGCGACTCGATCACTTCCATGCCGGGGAATAACTGAGCGAGGTTGGCTTGCACCACCTGCTCGATCCAGACATAGCAGAGCGGGCGGCCATTGCGCTTCTGTGCGGCTTGCACGGGCACCAGCGGAGGCAACGTGTCGGGCACCTTCACGCGAGCGAATTGTTCATGCTGCTGGGTATCGCGAATCAGGATGGAGAGATTGAGGCTGAGATTCGAGATGTGCGGAAACGGGCGGCTGATGTCGACCGCGAGGGGCGTGAGGACGGGATAGACGGTATCGCGGAAGTACGCGTCGGCATGATGGCGCTGGGAGGGGGTGAGGTCCTGGTAGTCCAGGATGCGAATGCCTTCGCGCTGCAGATCGTCGAAGAGCTTGCGGCGGCAGGCGTGGGCTTCGACGAGGATCCTGGCAAATTCGGCGCGGACGGCGTCGAGTTGCTGACGCGGGGTGAGGCCATCGGGGCCGGGCTCCTGAATGCCCGCCTCGATTTGCTGGTTGAGACCGGCGACGCGCACCATGAAGAACTCGTCGAGGTTCGAGCCCAGGATGCCAAGGAACTTGACGCGTTCGAGCAACGGGTTGGTTTCGTCGAGCGCCTCTTCGAGCACGCGGCGCTGGAACAGCAACAGGCTCAATTCGCGGTTGACGTAGAGGCTGGGGTTGTCCAGGAACAGGCCGGCCGTTTCGGCAGGCTTGCGGCGGCGGCGAACCTTGGGAGAGGCAGGGGCAAGCTTACGGATGGGCGTCATGGTTTTGGCTGAGTGGCGCGGTCAACAATTTCTTCGAGTTCGGCTTCGGCTTTGGCCCGCTGACCACGGCGGAGAAGAGCGAGGGCGGGTGAATCCACCAACTGATACCATACCGCCTTCCGGGTGGCGAAATCCGGGATGAGGCTGGCGAGGCGCTCGCGAAAGCGGCCGACGATCTCGAGGAAGACGGCGTACTCGGGGCCCAGTTGCTGGCCGAGTCTCTCGCGGAGGCGGACGGCGAGGGCGGGGCAGCGGCCGGTGGTGGAGAGGGCCACGACGAGGTCACCTTGCCGGTGGATGGACGGGTAGATGTAGCGGCAGTGCGGGGGATCGTCGAGGCAATTGAGCAGGACGTTCTCGCGCTGGGCTTCGGCCCAGAGGGCGGCGTTGTGGGCGCGATCCCCGGCGGAGACGCCGAGGAAGAAGCCGTGGAGGTCGCCGGGTTGGTAGTTGCGGGCAATCCAGTGGCAGTGGCTGCTGGCGATGAGGGGGCCGAAGGAGGGGTCGAGTTCGGCCGAGATCACGGTAACGCGGGCGCCGGCCTCGACGAGCCCGCGGGCTTTTTCTTCGGCCATCCAGCCACCGCCGAAGACGACGCACGGCTGGCCTTCAAGGTCGAGAAAGACCGGGTATCCGTAACGCATGAACCTCTATTGTCGCCTGTTGCGGCGGGGTCCCATATAATCACGTGATGAGTTCTGTCCGTTGGTGGATCCTGGTCCTGCTCTTCTTCGCGACGACCATCAACTATCTCGACCGGATCGTGCTTTCGGTGTTGAGCCCCGTGATCCTGACCGAGATGAAGGTCTCGAAGCAGCAGTACGGCGATATCACCAGCGCGTTTCAGTTCACGTATACCCTGGGGTTTCTTTTCTTCGGCTGGTTTGTGGACCGGTTCGGTACGCGGATCGGGTACGCCGTTAGCGCGGGCTGGTGGAGCATCGCCGCGGCGCTGCACGCTTTTTCGCGCACGGGCATCGATCTGGCGATGTGGCGCGCGACTTTGGGCTTGGGCGAATCCGGGAATTTTCCGACGGCGATCAAAAGCGTGGCCGAGTGGTTCCCGAAGCAAGAGCGCGCATTGGCGTGCGGCATTTTTAATTCGGGGGCGAGCGTGGCGGCGATGGTGGGTCCGCCGCTGTTCGTGTGGATGAACGGGGCCTATGGATGGCGGACCTGCTTTCTGGTAACGGGCTTAAGTGGCTTGGTATGGATGGCGATCTGGTGGCTGACGTATCGGCTGCCCGCGCGGCACCGTGGCGTTAACGCGGCGGAACTGGCGTACATCAATGCGGATGCGGCGGCCGAGAGCCGCGAGCCGAAGGTGAGCTGGGGCCAGGCGATCCGCTATCGGCAGACATGGGGCTTTGCGGCGGCCAAGTTTTTCTCGGATCCGGTGTGGTGGTTCTATTTATATTGGCTGCCCTTGTACTTCAGCGAAGTGCGCGGCTTTAAGCTTGCGGAGATCGGTTGGGCGCTGCCGGTAATCTACCTGATGGCGGACTTGGGCAGTGTGTTTGGGGGCTGGCTTTCGGGCTTTCTGATCCGGCGGGGCTGGGCGATCGGACAAGCGCGGAAGGTGAGTCTGCTGATCTTTGCCCTGTGCATGCCCGTGGGCGCGACGTGCGTGCTGGCGGGCAATCCGCTGGTGGCGGTGGCGCTGATCAGCGTGGCGACGTCCGCGCATCAGGCGTGGTCGGCGAATTTGTTCACGACGGCTTCGGACGTTTTCCCGAAGGGTGCGGTGGGGACGGTGACCAGCATTGGCGGGTGTTTGGGCGGGTTTGGCGGATTTTTATTTACGGGTCAAATGGCGGGCTATGTGACGCAGAATTACGGTTTCACGCCCGTTTTTCTGATTATGGGCGGGTTCCATCTGACCGGTTTGGCCATCCTGCATTGGGGGATGGGCGATATGCGGCCGCTGAAAGTGGAAGAGGCGGCCCCGGTGGAGCCGCCTCTGTTGGTTCGCTAAGCCGCGGTTAGTTGGAGACGTCGTGGGTGTTCGAGAGTTCGCGCACGGGAAGCCACTTGGTGTACCACCACTTTTGGGCTTCGGAATCCTTATAAGCCTTGAGGGCAGCTTCGTCTTTGAACTCCATCACCAGACAATGCGTGAACTTCGACTCGCCACCCTGGACGAGGATCGGCTTGAGCCACACGCGGGTGATGCCGGCAGCGGGGAACTTCTTGGCCATCTCACCGATGGAGGCGATGGCCCCATCGACCTCCGCCTTTGAGGCGGTGGGTTTGAACTTGACGTTGATGACGTGAATGACCGACTTGGGCATCTCCACGGCACTCAAGCTGAGGGTAAGGGCAGCCGTAACGAACGCGAGGTTACGAAGCAGTTTTTTCATGAGTTTCCTTCTGTATTGGTTTTAGTCCCGACCAGCCTTCGCAGATGACGATGGAGTTGGCGGGGTTGGTCACAATGTATTTGCAAGCCGCTGGTCCAACCAGCTTCTCACGGGCTTCGGGCAGGGTGCCGCGAAACGCGGACACATCCTGCGAAGTGTGGTAGACGACGCCTTGTAGTTCATACGCGTAATACACGGTTTCGTCTTGGACGTCGGTGATCATGGCTTCGGCGATGCGGCCCTCCCGGGCGATCGTCTGTCGGCGGCGGAACTCACGGCGGAGTTCGCGCTGTTGCGGGGTGAGACGCATCCGCCAACAGGCCCAAAGAAAAATGGCCAGCGCGGCAAAAATGCCGGCGCTGGCCAGAAGGACATCGGGGGGCGGCGTGGCCACTGGAAGTTAGCGGACGCCGGTTTCCTGGAAAGCTTTCGCGTGATCCTTGAGGAACTGGTCGAGGCCCTTGTCGGTCAGCGGATGGTTGAACAGCATGTCGAGCACCTTGTAGGGCAGGGTGCCGACGTGAGCGCCGGCTTCGGCGGCCTGCACGACGTGGAGCGGCGAGCGGAGCGAAGCGGCGAGAACCTGGGTTTTGAAGCCGTAGTTCTTGTAGATGCGGCAGATGCTGGTGATCAGGTCCATGCCGGTATCGCCGATGTCGTCGAGGCGGCCGACGAAGGGGCTGATGAGGTAAGCGCCGGCCTTGGCGGCGAGCAACGCCTGCGCGGGCGAGAAGCACAGCGTGACGTTGGTGCGGATGCCTTCCTTCGACAGCGCGGAGCAGGCGACGATGCCGTCACGGATGAGCGGCAGCTTCACGACGATGTTCTTGTGGATCTTGGCCAGCTTGATGCCTTCGGCGATCATGGCCTTGGCTTCGACGGCCACGACTTCCGCGCTGACATCGCCATCGACGATTTCGCAAATGCGCTTGACCTGCTCTTCGATCGGCACGCCTTCCTTGGCGATCAGCGAAGGGTTGGTGGTGACGCCATCGACAATGCCGTAGGCAGCGCCTTTGCGCAATTCATCGAGATTGGCGGTATCTAGAAAGATTCTCATGTTGATTTACTCGCGAATGACAGAGTTGGTTAGCGCTCCGAGGCCTTCGATTTTCACGGTGACCGAGTCGCCGGGTTGCATGGGTCCGACGCCTTCGGGAGTTCCGGTGGCAATCAGATCGCCCGGTTCAAGCGTCATGAACCGAGTCACGAACTCGATTATATCACCCAGGCTGAAAATCAGTTGTGAGACGGAGCCGTGCTGGCGGCGCTCGCCGTTGAGAAAGGTTTCCAGCGAGAGCTGGGAGAAGTCGATTTCGGAGGCGGGCACTTCGTAGGGGCCGACGGGGCAGAAGGTATCGAAGCCTTTGCCGCGGGTCCATTGGCCGTCCTTTTTCTGGAGATCGCGGGCAGTGACGTCGTTGACGATGGTGTAGCCGCGGACATAGTCGAAAGCTTGAGCGGCTTTGCACGTGGCGAGCGCGGCGGCCAATCACGACGCCGATTTCGCCCTCGAAATCGACCCGCTGGCTGATGGCCGGATAGACGATCTTGTCGCCGGCGGCGATCAACGAAGACGGCGGCTTGAGGAAGATGAGGGGTTCGGTGGGGACGTCGTTGCCGAGTTCCTTGGCGTGCGCGGCATAGTTGCGGCCCACGCAGACAATCTTGGAAGGCGAGACGGGCGGCAGCAGCTTGACGTCCGGGGGGATTTCGGGCGTGGTGAGGTTGACGTACTCGACGCCGCCGGCAGCGTCCGGCGTGGAGGAGGGCAGGTCGTGATTGCGCGAAAAGCGGATGCGGTACATGGCGTTCTCTCCAGTCTACTGTGGGCGCTTGTATGCTGAGGTCATGTTCCAACTGACAGGCAAGACGGCACTAGTGACGGGATCCGGGCGCGGAATCGGCAAAGGGATTGCACGGATGCTGGCCGATGCAGGAGCGTCGGTGATGGTGAATGACCTCGATGCCGACGTGGCTCGCGAGACGGCTGGTGAACTGGGGATGGAGTACCTGGCGGGCAGTGTGACGGAGCCGGCGTTCCCGGACCAGTTGGTAAAGGCGACGATCGAAGCCTACGGCGGACTGGACATCATCGTCAACAACGCGGGTTATACCTGGGACAACGTGATTCAGAAGACGAGCGATGAGCAGTTTCAAGCGATGCTCGACATTCATCTGGTGGCGCCGTTCCGGGTGTTGCGGGCCGCGTCTGACTTTATCCGGTCGTCGGCGAAGCGCGAAGCCGAGCAAGGGAAGCGCGTCATGCGGAAGGTGGTGAACATCTCGTCCGTCTCCGGCGTCTATGGCAACGCGGGGCAGATCGGCTATGGCGCAGGCAAGATGGGCATCAACGGCATTACGAACGTGATGGCGAAGGAGTGGGGCCGCTACAACGTGAATGTGAACTCGGTAGCGTTCGGCTTTATTGAGACGCGGCTAACGCAGCCGTTGGGCGAGCAGGGTGCGTCGATCGATATCGCGGGCCGCGAGATTGCGGTGGGCGTGCAGCCGAAGGTGCTCGACAGCATGAAGCAGATGGTGCCGCTGGGCCGGCTGGGGACAGTAGAGGAAGCAGCAGCGCCGGTGTGGTTCTTCTGCTCGCCGCTTTCGGACTACGTGTCGGGCGAAGTGCTGGTGGTGAGCGGAGGGATGCGGTTTTGAGTTTGGGCGCGGTGACGGTGGACCGATATTTCGATGGTGGGCTCGCGATGCTGGGGCTAGACTAAGGTTATGAGCGTCATGACAGTGCGCTACCTCGGCGCGGTGCAGTTCGAAGCCGAGATCCGCGGGCACAAGGTGTTTTGCGACCAGCCCGTCAAGAGTGGCGGCTTCGACGAAGGGATGACGCCAGTGGAGTATCTGCTGGCTGCGTTGGGCACCTGCGCCGGCTACTACGCGGCGGAGTATCTGAACAAGAACCAGTTACCTTCCGAAGGCTTGGAGCTGAAAGTGGAAGCCGATAAGGTGAAGGGGCCGCCGCGCCTGGACAATTTCCGGCTGGAGATCCACGTGCCGCATAAGCTGGGGCCGCAGCATGAGGAGGGCGTTCACCACTCGGTGGAGAAATGCCTGATCCACAATACGCTGTTGGCGACGCCCACGATCCATACTCGCGTTACCAGCGGGCCGGTAGACCCGATCATCGAATAGCGACGAGCGCGCACCAACCGTCCTGCTCCGCGAAACTGACGAGTTGCCAGGGAGCCTGCAGTAGCCCGCGGACGGCGTCCGCCTGCTCGGGCAGGAAGCCGCTCAGGATCGCGTGACGGCGTACGACCCGGGTAAAGTCCGGCCACAACTGCTCGATGATGCCGGCTTGAATATTCATGGCGCCTACATCCACGCTGGCCGTTTGCAGTGCGTCGAGCGAGCCCACGAAGGCGTTGACCGGTAGATCGACGGCGGAGAGATCGCAGCCGAAAGAACGAGCGCCCAACCAGGTGGCGGCTTCGCCGAGCAGGCCGGAGCCACAGCCGACGTCGAGGAACCGGTCGCCCGGCCGGATCACTTGTTCGAGCGCGGCGAGACAAAGCTGGGTGGTGGGATGATCGCCGTTGCCGAAGGCGAGCCCCGGTTTGAGCGACAGTCGCACTCGACCGGGGGGCGTGGGCGAGATGTCATCGGGAGGGGTGAGATACCAGCGCTGGCCCACTGCGAGCGGTTGCCATTGCGCCTGCCACGCGGCGTTCCAATTCTGGTTGGCAACTTCCTCCACTTGGGCGCGAACCGCCGGGAATAAGGCCGCCGCTGCGTCGGCCGCGGCGCGATCCACGAACCAGACGTTGAGATCGAGCAGGCCGTCGTCGCGGTTGAACTGGTCAAGCCCGGTGAGCGGAGCGTCGGCCAAGGCGGCGACGACGTCGTCCTCCAGGTCGGGGTCCA
This sequence comes from Bryobacteraceae bacterium, assembly GCA_044226365.1. Taxonomy (GTDB): domain Bacteria; phylum Acidobacteriota; class Terriglobia; order Bryobacterales; family Bryobacteraceae; genus JALHNI01. The sequence goes on along the minus strand of JBGAHE010000005.1, from coordinate 68,279 downwards.
GCGTCAGGGTCAGGCGGAACATTAGAGCTTGTGGCGCGCGTCGATGAAAAGCCAGCAGGCGGACGCGATCAGATAGAGCGCGCTCATGATCGCAATCGACATGGGCCAGCCGCCGTGGCCGTCCACGAGCCACGGGACGAGCGAAGGTCCGACGATGCCCCCGATCTGGCCGCTGGTGTTCATGAAAGCAGCGACGACGCCGGCATTGGTGCCGCCGATGTCGACGCAGGTGGCCCAACTGGCGGCGAGCGTGAACATGCTGGTGGCGATGGAGACGGCGATCAGCAGCGCGGCCAGCACGGGACTGGCGACGACGGCGGCGCCGGCCATGGCCAGGCCCGCGATCAGATTGGCGACGCCCGCGCAGACGGCGCGGCCGTAGCGGAGGCCAAAGCGCTGCGTGGCCCAGTCCGTTGCCCAACCGCCGCCGAAGTCGCCCGCGATGCTCAGGATGAGAGGCAGGCCGGAGAGCGCGGCGAGTTGGGCGCCGCTGAAGCCGCGCTCGGCTTCCAGGTATTTGGGCAGCCAGGTGATGATGAAGTAGAAGCCGTAAGTGTTGGCGATGTACATGATGCAGAGCCCGAGCATCGAGGGGTGGCGGAGGATGCGTCCCCAGATGTTGGCGGTGCCGTGCGGGGAGTCGCCGGCGCGGTTGGCTTCGATGTAGTCGCGTTCGGCGGGCGTGACCAACGGGTGCTCGCGAGGCTCATCGCGGAACCACCAATACCAGGCTGCGGCCCAGCAGAAGCCGACGCAGCCGAAGATGACAAAGACGGCGCGCCAGCCGACATACTGTTCCAGCACGAAAGCAAGATAGGGCGTGATGCCACCCGCCAGATGGGCGCCGGCGAAGAAGATGCCTTGGATGCGTCCGCGTTCCTGCTGGGGGATCCAGCGGCTTAAGGCGCGGGCGGCAACGGGCCAGGCGCCGGCTTCACCGATGCCGAACAGAAACCGAATGACGATGAGGCTGGCGAAGTTGAAGGCGGCGGCCGTGGCGATGGTGAAGACGCTCCACCAGATGACGATGCGGGTGAGGACTTTGCGCGAGCCAAGGCGGTCCGCCCAGCGGGCCGTGGGGACTTCGAAGATTGCGTAGGCGAGGGTGAAGGCGCTGAAGACGAAACCCATCTGCTGCATTGAGAGTCCGAGGTCCGCCGAGATGGGGCCGGCGAGTTTGCTAATGCAGACGCGATCGAGGTAGGTGACGAAGGCCAGGGCGACAGTGAAGGCGGCGACGCGGAAGCGAACGGCCGATAACGCAGAGGTGCTCACCGCGTTATTTGATCACGGTTTGGCCCCGCACTCGATCTCGGTCATGGCATGACGGTAGCGAAAGAGCGTGCGCAACTGAATCCGGATGGCCCAGCCGAACAACCAGTTGGTGAGCGCGCCGCCCGGAAGGCTGAACTCGATTTCATCAGTGAGCCGAGTGCCGACGCCTTCGGCGAGGAAACGGTGTCGGTGGACCCAACTGCGGAAGGGACCGCTGACCTGGCGATCGGTAAACAGGCGCTGGTATTCGTACTCCGTATGTTCGGCGACCCAGCGGAAGCGCAGGTGGGTGATGCGCATGGTGAGCCGTGCCCCGACCTCGAGCCCGCCCGTGCGCTCTTCGACGATCAGGGGCGTTTCGGGCGGGGTGAGCAACTGAATCGCGTCCGGCCGTTCATGGAAGGCCCAGACAGCGGAGAGGGGGGCGGCGATGTAAGAGCTGTATCGAAACTTGACCACGAGGAGGCTACCATTGCGGCGCGGCCGCAACTTCCAGTTTGCGCGATGAGCCGCGCTCATGGACGATCACCTTGCCCGCCGCGGTTTCCACGCGCGCCACGCCCCGCCAGTTCGACGGGATGGACAGGAGGAACGCCGCGTAAGAACGCGTGACCTTTTCGCCGGTATCGAGGTAGGTGTAGATGGAGCGGCCGAAGATCGAGCCCTTGCGCACTAGGATGGGGAAGGGTTGGTGGAGCCCGGTGGTGCCGAATTCGAGGCCGCGGGCGAGCGGCTTCTGGTTGCGGTCGACGTGACGCCAGGCGTTGAACCAGGGATAGTCGCTGGTCTTCCAGAGGTAGCCGATCATTAACCCGAGCTTGGCGTTGGAGGCGGTGGCCCAGCCCAGCGGCTCGTCGATGACATAGGAGACGACGTTCGGGTTGGGGTCGTTCGTGAGGCGGCGCATGTCGACCGAGACCGAGTCGTTGAGTGCTTGTGGCCAGACGAAGGATGGTTCCTCGGGGTTGGGCAGAGGCGAGCCTTGCGAGAAGCCGCGGCGGGCATTGGCGTCGACGACGGTGTCTTCATCGAGGAAGGGCGGACCGATGGTGGGGTGCTGCACCATGTTGTAGAGCTTGCCGAGCTTGTTGCGGTTGGTGACGGTCTCATCGACCGTGATCAGCGCGGCGCCCGGAGCGAGGTGCGCCTGGCGGACCACGTCGAGACCGGCCATGGGCAAGGAGGCGGACATGGTGTTGGCATCGAGCGCCTTCCACGGCACGCGGGTCGCTTCACCGTGATACGGCATGCCGTTGGCGAGTTCCGGATCGCTGGGAGCGCCCCAACGGTCAAGGCACAGGAAGTGCGCCATGGGGCGATTGGTTTGCTTTTCGTCACCCGGGCCCAGCCAGCGCAGCGGATTGACGCCGTTCTTGAGCTTGAAGGAGACGAAGGAGCCGCCGCCCAGGTCGAAGGCGGCTTCAGCGTGAGAATTGGTGAGGACGAGTTGGGGACGGTCCTGCGCGAGGGCGAGAACGAAGAGCAGCGCGTGCATCAGGAAGACGGTATCACGTGACGATGATCTGGCGAACGGTTTGGGCGGCGGCCAGGCGATCAAAGCCTTCGTTGATCTGGTCCAGGGTGAGGCGTTCGCTGAGCAGCGCGGTGACGGGCAGGCGACCTTGTTCGAAGAGCTGGATAAAGCGGGGGACGTCGCGCGCGGCCACGCAGGAGCCGATGTAGCTGCCCTTGAGGGTGCGCTCTTCGGCGACCAGATTCGTGGGCGGCATTGGCCAGCGCGAATCGGGATGCGGCAGGCTGGCGGTGACGGTGGTGCCGCCGCGGCGGGTGACGCGATAGGCGGCTTCGAGAGCGGCCGTGGCGCCGGCCATCTCGAAGGCGAAGTCGACGCCGCCTTGCGTGGCGTCCTTTACGTCGGCGACCAACGTTGGTGAGGCGGCGTCAAAGACGTGCGTGGCGCCGAGTGATTTGGCCAGCATCAGTTTGTCCTGATGGACGTCGATGGCGATGACGGCGCTGGCGCTGGCGAGTTGCGCGCCGAGAACGGCATTGAGGCCCACGCCGCCGAGTCCGATGACGGCAACGCGCTGGCTCGGCTGGACTTTGGCGGTGTTGACTACCGCGCCTACGCCAGTGAGCACGGCGCACCCGAACAAGGCCGCCTGTTCGTAGGGAAGGTGCGCGGGCACCTTGATGGCGGAGCCGCGATTGACGACGGCGTACTCAGCGAAGGCGGAGACGCCGATGTGGTGATAGATCCGTTGACCATTCTGCGAGAGGCGCATGCCTCCGCCGAGGAGCGTGCCGGCGCCGTTGGCTTGCTGACCCGGCTCACAGAGGCCGGGGCGGCCTTCGATGCAGGGCGCGCACCGTCCGCAGCGCGGCGCGAAGACCATCACGACGTGATCGCCGGGCGCGAGGTCATGCACGCCTGGGCCGCACTCGACGACGAGTCCGGCAGCCTCATGACCAAGGACCATGGGCATGGACCGGGGACGGTCGCCATTGACGGTGGAGAGGTCCGAGTGGCAGAGGCCGGCGGCGTGGATGCGGATGAGCAACTCGCCTTCGCCGGGCGGCTCGAGGTCGACTTCTTCGATGGTAAAGGGCCGCGACTCCACGTAAGGTAGAGGCCGCTGCATTTCGCGGAGGACCGCGGCGCGCATTTTCATAGGGGGTTACTCGAACTGCTTCCGGAAGCTGGCGATCTCGCCCTCGAGTTGCGCCAAGCGAGCGGAGAGGTCAGCGACTTGCTCCTCGAGCTTACTCACCCGGTCGCCGGAGGAAGGACTCGGCGTGGGGGGGGCAAACCCAGCGACGTCGCCGCAGAGGAGATGGGCCCAGCGATTGGAGACGGGTTTCGCGAGAGGGTCCGCGCGTTCGGATAGTTTGCGGAGCACGCCTTCTACGCTCTCCATGTCTTCGAAGTCGTAGAGGGATTGCGTTCTGGCGCGAATCTCGCCGAGGGTTTGCGGGCCGCGCAGGAGAAGGCACGCGAGAACGGCCAGTTCCCGATTGCCGACTTCGAGGCGCTCGACCAAACGATGCCCGTGTTTCGGGACGCGGCTATCGCGGCCCGTATAAATCAAGGCCATTCCCCGGTGACGCAGTTTGTCGAGCCCGACGGTGACCGCGTCCTCGGTGAGCGACATGAGCGGATCGCGGGACGACTTCTGGTTGCAAGCGTTCACCAGCGCGTTCAGGGACAGAGGGTAATAGTCAGGAGTGGCCATCTCCTTCTCGACAAGGCAGCCGAGGACGCGCGCTTCTACAGGGTCAAGGTCAAAGGGCATGGCAGGTTAGTAGAGGGGAGGACTGAACAGCGGTTCGGTTTCGGGAGACATCAGGACCCAGAAGCTGTAAAGGGCCAGGATCGTACCGAACGGGATGTTCACAATATGGAGGGTGGCGACGACCATCGAGAGGGAGCGTGCCCACGGGCGAAATTTCATCAATCCAAGTCCCACGACAACGGAGGGGATGGCGAGCAGGAGCATCACAGCCGTGATCCCGCCGCCGAAAAAGCGGATGACTTGCACCATCGGGCCGGACACAAAGTCCGAGCGCTCGGCTTGCACCATCAGGCCGCTGAAGCCGCCAAAACTGATTAATAAAATCAAGGCCGCCAACCCACCCAGCACGCCGAGACCGACGTACAGAATGCCGAGAACCTTGACATGTGACTCCATGCCCATAAGGGAACGTGTTTCTCCTCCTCCGATAGTACCGTGCTTCCTATAGTACGACGGAGAGGGAGGGCGTGGGAATCAAGCCACGTGGAATGAGGCGGTTGCGTTCACGGATATCAATTTGCAGGTGCGCCAGGGAAACTGGTGCGGGACGAACGTGAAGATCTGCTAAAATAGTGGTCATCGAAATCTCGAGCAAGACTCGATGCGGATCGTGGACCGAAGCCCTGGCCGCCAAGCACGCTTCCCACCCTAGCGCCATGACGGCGAATCCTCAGAGCGTGTTTTGCATCGAAACACTGCCATGGTAACCACCATCCATCCGTTGTTTGCCGCGTCGACGACTGACAAGATCTTAAACGCGCTGTTCGACGATACGTTTGCCGGAATCCATCAATTAACATGGTTCGACTGGGCGATCCTGATCCCCTATTTCGGCACGTTGCTGATCCTGTCGCTCTACGGCTTGCACCGCTATAAGGTGATCCACGAGTACTTCCGGGTGAAGAGGAAGCTGAATCAGCCTCCGGCCAAGCTCTGGGACGAGTTGCCGCCGGTAACGATTCAGTTGCCGCTATTCAACGAGCAGTTCGTGGTGGAGCGGCTGATCAAGACGACCCTCGAGATGCGGTACCCGAAACATCTGTTTCAGGTGCAGGTGCTGGACGATTCGACGGACGAGTCCTCGGCTTTTACGTCGGCGCTGTGCGCGCGCTACCGGGCCGAGGGCCACAACATCGAATACATTCACCGCGTTGACCGGACTGGGTTCAAAGCCGGCGCGCTCGAGCACGGGCTCGAAACGGCGATCGGCGAGTTCGTCGCGGTCTTTGACGCCGACTTCCTGCCGCCGGTCGATTTTCTCGAACGTACGATCCACTACTTCACCGACGACAAGATCGGCGTGGTGCAGACCCGCTGGAGCCACATCAATCGCGATTCCAACCTGCTGACGGAAGTGCAGGCCATGCTGCTCGATGCGCACTTCATTCTGGAGCACGGCGCTCGCAGCGGGAATGACCTTTTCTTCAATTTCAACGGCACGGCCGGCATCCTGCGGAAGGCGATGATTCGCGACGCGGGCGGCTGGCAGCACGATACGCTCACCGAGGACTCGGATCTGAGCTATCGCGCGCAGTTGAAGGGCTGGCGCTTTGCTTACGTGCCCGCGGTGGATTGTCCGTCGGAACTGCCGGTGGAGACGCATGCGTTCCAGGTGCAGCAACAGCGCTGGAGCAAAGGCCTGACCCAGTGCGCGATCAAGCTTTGGCCGATGATCCGACGCGCGGACCTGCCGTTCAAAGTGAAGCTGGAAGCCTGGCTCCATCTGACGCCGAATATCTCCTACCCGCTGATGATCGTCGTTTCGGCGCTGATGCTGCCGGTGATGATCGTGCGGTTCTACATGGGTTGGGTGGAGATGGTGTTCCTGGATGTGCCGCTGATCATCGCCAACTTCGCGTCGATCGGCGCCTTCTACCTGGTGGCGCAGCGCGAGCTTTATCCACAGACCTGGAAGCGGTCGATTATCTTCTTGCCCGCGCTGATGGCGGTGGGCGTGATGCTGACGCTGTCGAACACGAAGTCGGTGATCGAAGCGCTCTTGCGCCAGCACAGCGCGTTCGTGCGCACGCCGAAATATGCCGTCGCGAAGGGTCAGCATCAGAATAAGCAGCGGAAGTATCGGCGCCGGTCGGGTTGGCTGCCGTATCTGGAACTCGCGTGCGGCACGGCGTTTCTGGCCATGGTGGCTTACGCGATTGATACTTACAACTACTTATCGATTCCGTTCCTGATGCTGTTTGTCTGTGGTTACTTCTGGGCGGGTGGGTCGACCTTGTGGCAGGAGTGGCAGGGTAAGGTTCGCTTCGAACGTGAACAGCAGGAAGCTCTCGAGCTCGAAAAGGCTTAAGCCCTTTCAGGTTGGAGGGCGCGGCGAGTTTCCCCGCCGCACACGGGAGACCCAGCTTACGCCGGCGTAGAACTGAAGATACCGACGATGCGAGAAAAGATCTTGCTGACGGTGGGCATCAGGTCGTTGGGCAGGACGACGTAAATGGCAATGACCATGAAGCCGACCAGCAAAGCGTATTCGATCAGGTCCTGGCCGCTCTCGTCCTTCAGTAAGGCGCGCAGCATTTTTTGTGGGCTAAGTTCGCGCAATTTCATCTTCATAGTCTCCACTTCTCGCATTCGAGTACCGCATCTCCCCTTAACAAGATAGTGCCTTGGTACCGTTACAAAAACAACACTCCTGGAACCCTAGGATCGGGGGATTTTGCCCCTAAAGGTCTAGTTCCCCGATCCTGGTACGGAGGTCCCAAAAGGGAGGCTAAGTTACGGATTTAATTGGGATGGCAAGCGGCGGACGGTGAAATTAATCAGCCGAATGGCGTCGGAGCCGGCGGACAATAACCGCCCCCGCAAGCGCAACTGGCCGAAATTTCCGCCCGGAGTGAAGGTCGTTTGGCCCAAGGTCTGGTTAGTACCCGAGGCGACGCCGACGCTTTGGGCTGACCAGGCGGCCCGGTCCAAGCCGAAGCCCACGCTGAGGGTAATCGTGTAGACATCATCCCCGGCCGGTACCGCACGACCGGCGAGTGTGGTGCTGCCGGCCAGGACGTCGAGCTCCGAGACCGTGGTGCCCCCGGTATGCAGGTAAGTCGCCTCGATCAGCAAGCGATCGCCGGCGAAGAGCGAGCCATTCGGAATGGTGCAGGTGCCCAAGTCCGTGAAGGCTGTTACCGCAGTGGTGACGCCGGGGCTCGCGCAGAGGATCTGGACCATCGAGTGGCTCTGGCCCGCCTCCTGCGTTTTGCGTGAGCGCGAGGTGGTGTTGTACCAGGAATCGCCGTCGGTGAGGAACCCGGACGTCGGGTCCGTGGCCGTGCCGGAGTCGCTGAAGCCCGGACGAATGTTCGTCGAGTTAGTGAGGAGCCGACGGACATTGAAGCCGCCGTCGGCATTCACGAAGGCGAGCGAGACACCGGCGTTCGAGATCCAGGTCTGCATCGGGACCGAGCCCTGATTCAGTCCGGCGCGGACCGTGAGTTCCGTGGTGCCGTTCGCGGCTGCGTCGTAGACGTTCAAGGTGGCGCGCGGCGTATTGTTACCGATGGAGAACTTGCGCGAGGCGTTGTTGTAGGCCAGCGTGCCGCTGTTCTGCGTCAGGCTGCCGTTGGAGTCGATGAAGGGGACCGAGCCGGGTGTCAAGCCCGTGTAGAGGCAGGGGGCCCACACGGGGTCGCTCCCGTTCGAGGTCAGGCAGCGCCCGGCGGTGCCGAGCGGGAGCTGCGTCCAGGTCGGGGTGGCGCCGCTGGAGCCGACGATGAGGCCGCCACGAGCCGGTGAACTCGGAGTGGTGTCACTGTGCAGCGTGCTCAGGAGGCCGTGGTTGCTGGTGGCGTCGGTGGCCGGCGTACGGTAGAAGGCTTCGAGCACGTCGTCGATCTGGGGGATGGCGCCGGAAGTGAAAGTGATGGTGGCTCCGCTGAGCGTATAGTCGCTGCCGGCAGTCTGCAGCAGGCCGTTTTTGAACAAGGCCAGGCTGGCGGCCGGGATGGGCGAGTTGGCGAGAGTGAAAACGGCGTTGGTGCCGTTGATCGCGCCGGCAGGAGTTTCCGCGTCACCGAAGCCCGGGACACCACCACCGCCGCCCACTTCGCCCACGATCACGCCGCCGTTGCCGCCACCGGTCAGAATCCCGCCCGGCAACAACGTCGCGCGGACATCACGCAGGCGCAGGGCCGCCGCCGAGGAGGGCACCGACCAGATTTCGGAGAACTGGAACTGGCCATCCGAGTTGTAACGCACCAGGTAATAGGCGTTGTTGGCCGTGGTGGTCGGCGTGAGCCGGACGTAGAGGTTCCCGTTCACCACCTGCACCGTTGTGCCCTGGGCGCCGACGGTGGAGTTGGTGGTGGTCTGGAAAGACTTCCATTCGATCAGCACTAGCCCATTGAACGGTTTTCCGTCGGCGCGGTAGACCGTATCGCGAATGGTGGTGAGGGACGGTTGCTGCGCCCACAGCCGGGCGCCGGTGGCCAGCACGGCCAATAACAAAAACAAGCGGCCCAAGCCGCGCATCAACGTACTCATGACGGAAGACTCCTTAGGTTCGTGAGAGGCCGCGCCTGATACGCGCACGACCTAGCTGACCGGAGTGTAACGGGTGACCCTCGTTTTCCCCCTGAGTGAGACGGAAGGCCGGAAAATCTAAATGTTGGAAAAAAAGGGGTTAACTACGAAAACCGCAATTTTCAATTCGCTGTGAACGGGTTTTGCCGAACGCCGATTTTGGCGGTTTACGAGCTATTTGCCTTCGAGTATGAAGGTGGGCGCCAAGCCGGAAGCCGTGGAGAAGCCATTGGCGGAAGGCGTGGTAAGCCAGGTGGTGCAGCCCTGGACCTTGCCCAGGAAGCTATGCGGGTGAACTTCGATGTTCATCTCGCGATAGTCGAGTCCGGCGTAGGTGCGCACCGGGAACGACGCCCGGACGGCTTCGACTCGCTCCTGAACGACATAAGAATTCGCCGTCGCGCGGCGGACTGCCCGCTCCCATTGCGCGTCGTCGGCCTCCCAGCCGCGAACTTCGGGCAGATCGGTCTGCTCGTCGTTTGGACGCAGGATGAGCCGCTCACGATTGGCCGCGATGAACTGAGGCAGGTCGATGGGTTTCCCCTGGTAGGTGGACTTGGCGTTCGCCACCACGCGGGTCCACGGGATGTACTCGCGGATCGCTTTGCGTTCGAGGGCGGGAAAGTTGGCCGTCACGGTTTCGTCCGTCAGTAAGTCGAAGATGGCCTTCTTCTGCGCCACTTCCCCGCGGAAGTTATTGACGAGGCAAACCTTCCGCTCGCGGTAAGCGCGAAGTAAGGCGTGGTTGAGGTCGAAACGGACTAAAAACTCAGAAATACGCACCCGGCGGTAGACCAGATCGATCTCGAAATCGCCCCGGCGCAGGACGCCGTTCTTATACTCCAGCTGCTCGAGCGAAATGACTTCGGCGTTATAACCCTGTTTGCGGAACAACTGCGCGAGCAACTGATACTCGCCGCTTTCAAAATTTGCAAACGGTTGCCGGAACTCGAGAATGGCGATGTTCGGCTTCTTCTTGCCGCCAAACTCTTTGTAGGCGCGCAGGATCGCCTGCAGCAGGAATTTCGTGCCACCCACTTTGCTGAGGGAGTGCTTTTTACGGAACTCTTTGACCGGGCCTGCTTCAAAGAACAAGTCGCCCAGTAACTCGCCGTACGCGACGCCAGAAGGCGTCTCGGCCGAATACTGGTTGAAGTGTAAGTGGCCGTTCTGGAGGTGGGTGTCGAGTAACGAAGTTACGGCGAGATACGAATAGCCCGGGTCGATCTGCGCCAGCATCTTCTCGGCAGGCAGCAAAGCCATGCGGGAGAGCAATTGCGGATTGGCTAAGGCGAGGCGCTTGACGCGGTCAATCGCGGAAGTGAGCGACTCCGAAGCCTTGACCATGTGGTCGTACTGTTTGCGCGTGATGAAGTGCGGACGAAGGAACGGAGACACGGGGCGACCCCCGACGACCAGGTGACTACCTTCCATTTTCTTGGTGAGGTCGTCGGCCCACGCCAGATCTCGGAACTCTTCCGACTCCAGGACTTTTTGATAGCGGGCGACAGCGTCACCCAGGATTTTCACGCTCATTTTGCGCCGGACTTGATTCCAGTATTGCACAGCGAATGCGATAATCAAAACGGAGACGAGGGTAAAATCCTCTGTAACCTACAGATTTTAAGTCTCTTAGAGGTCGGCAATGAGAATGCTTGCGCGTCGTGATCGTGTGCATAGAATGAACAAATTTGCGACACTGGCGAGTTTGGTTCTTGCCGTCGCTGTTTCTTCGCCCGGGCTAAAGGCGGACGAAGGGATATGGCTTTTTAATCAAGTTCCCAAGACGGCGATCGCCAAAAAGTACGGCTTCACGGTGACGGACGACTTTCTTCGGAAGCTGCAATTGGGCTCGGTGCGCTTCAATAACGGTGGGTCCGGCTCGTTTGTTTCGCCCGATGGCCTGCTGTTCACCAATCACCACGTGGGGATGGATTGCATCCAGAAGGTCTCCTCTGGTGCGAATGACTATGTCAAGAACGGCTTTCTGGCGAAGACGTGGGCGGAAGAGAAACGGTGCCCGGATCTCGAAATCAACATCCTGCAGCAAATCGAGGACGTCACGGCGAAGGTGAATGCCGGGCTGACCGAGCAGACGCCCCCGAGCGAAGCCAATCAGAAGCGCAAAGAAGCGCAGACCCGCCTGGAGAAAGAGTGTGTGGCGGCGGGCGGCGAGCGTTGCGATGTGGTGACGCTGTATGCTGGCGGCCAATATCATCTCTACCGCTACAAGAAGTACACCGACGTGCGGTTGGTGTTTGCCCCTGAAAGCGCGATCGCCGCGTTCGGCGGGGACCCGGACAACTTCACGTTCCCCCGCTACTGCCTGGATATGGCCTTCTTCCGGGCGTACGATCACGACGCCCCGGTGAAGCCCCAGCACTACTTCCCCTGGTCCCGGACCGGGGCCAAGGATAAGGAACTGACTTTCGTGTCCGGCCATCCCGGCACCACCGGGCGCATGGCGACAGTGACGGAGCTCGAGTTCCAGCGGGACGTCAGCTTCCCGTTGACGCTCGAGCGGCTGCGGGGCATGCGCGCCGCCCTCGAAGCCTTCATGGCGACCTCGCCGGAAAACAAGCGTGCCGGTACGGAACTGCTGAACAGCATTCTGAATAGTCTGAAGGCGTATCAGGGGTTCGACGGCGGCCTGCACGACCCGGCCCTAATGGCCCGCAAGCGCGAAGACGAGAGCAAGCTGCGCAAGGCCGTGGCCGACGATCCGGCGAAGGCGAAGCGCTACGGTAATACCTGGGACGAGATCGCGGCGGCGTACGAGCGCTATCGGGCATTGCTGAAGCCGTTCTACGTGCTGGAGCGTTCGTCGAGCGGCGGCGACCTGATGGGAATCGCGCGCGACATCGTCCGGTATACGGCGGAGAAAGCGAAGCCCAACGAACAGCGGCTGCGCGAGTACAACGAGACGGCCCTGCCCGAAGTAGAGCAGCGCATGTACTCGGATGCGCCGATCACCCCGGGACTGGAAACGGCGATGCTGGAAAACTATCTGGCTTGGTCGACGAAGATGCTAGGCGCCAGTCACCCGGCCTTGCAGCAGGCGCTGGCCGGCCGCACCCCGCATGAAGCGGCGGTGGCGATCATCGGGGGGACGAAGCTGGCCGATATCGCTGAGCGCAAGCGTCTGGCGGCGAGTGCGGAGGCGGTGAAGAACTCCCAGGATCCGCTGATCCAACTGATGCTGACGCTCGATGGCCCGGCGCGGGCGGCTCGCAAGCAGTATGAGGATCAGGTGGAGGCTTCAATCCGCGGTGCCGCCGCGCGGATCGCGCAGATCCGTTTTGCGTTATACGGCGATCGCGAGTATCCGGATGCCACCTTTACGCTCCGCCTTTCCTATGGCCAAACGTTGGGCTACAAGAATGCCAAAGGTGAGAACGTGCCGTGGGCGACGAACTTCGCTGGGCTGTATCCGCGGGCGACCGGGCAGGATCCCTTTGCCTTGCCGCCTTCTTGGATTGAAGCCAAGCATAAGCTAAACCTGCAGACGCCGTTCAATTTCGTCTCCACGCACGATACGCATGGCGGGAACTCGGGCAGCCCGACGCTGAATACGAAGGCCGAGATGGTCGGCATTCTGTTCGACGGGAACCTGGAAGGACTGCCGAACCGCTTCGTCTTTACGGACACGATGGCGCGCAGTGTCCATGTGGCGAGCCAAGGCATTTTAGAGGCGCTACGCAAGGTCTATCGGGCGGACGCGCTGGTGAAGGAACTGGTGCGCTAAGGTGCAGGCAGCTTTTCAATTTGGTTTGCGCTACGGGCTCGTGATTGGCATTCTCTCGATGCTGGACATTTATGCCGGGACGATGACGACGTTGAAGCGGGTCCCGTGGCTCTACGCCCAGACGGTGCTGGGCTTGGTGACCATGTATCTGTGCGGCTGGGCCGGGATGAAAGCGTTCAAGCCTGCGGGTGAGAAACTGGGCTACTCGGCGCTGGCGGGAGGGATCACCGGCCTGGTGGGGACGATGCTCTTCACCTTCACGCTGTTCACGGTGGCGTTCGGCCTGACCGACCGGATGCAGCAGTTCCCGTTTACGACGGTTGATCTGGCCAAGAGCGGCCAGACCGTCGCGAACTATGTGCGCTCGGAAGCCGGGGCGCGTGACGTGTGGAATGCCGCCGTGGCGGGTTTGCTCCGCGCGCCGCTGGGGGCAGGCTTCGGGGCCATTGGCGGACTGATCGCGCGCTCCGTGGGGATGATGAAGCTGGACGACTAGCGGGCGATGAGGCGGGCGAGCCGCAGGATCTGATAGAGGTCGCGCACGTAGTCGATGTAGGTGAGCGCTTCGGTGGATGCCGAAGAAGGAGCGTTGCCGGCGTCGTGCAAGCGATGAAGGAAGTCGGCCGGCGGTTCAAAGTCCGCGGAATTCACCGGCTGCCCGGCAATGAGCGCCCGCAGGCGCCCGGCCATTTCCTCATCCACCTGACGCAACTCGTCGTAAAGGGCAGCGACGCCCGGGTCGGAACTCTTGCGCGGATAAGGACGCTCGCTCAGGCGGTGCCAAGCCTCTTCTAACTTCTTGAGCGCCACGCCTTGCGCGTGTTGCGGGACACTCATCAGTTGATGGCTTTACTCTGTGCGGTGGCCGGCTCCTGCCCGTAGTTCTCGCGTATCACCTGACTCTGGTCGGAAAAGAAGGTCCGACTGCCGGAGTTGCCGAAGGCCTCGGGATTGGCGTTCACCTGGTAACCGCCCTGGGTGGCCTGCAAGGTGAACAGGTACCCGCCCTTTTTGCCGGCGGAAAGATCGGCCGGGATCAGGTCCGCGGACTGGGGGCCGGGCGTGCCGCTGGTGGGCGGGCCGAGCTCCGCGAGGGTGGTGGCGTACTTACCGAACTGGGAATAATACTGCGTTTGAGCGGTGTGAACGGTGATGACGGCGCGAATCGCGGCCATTTCCTGGGCGTACATGCGCGTGCGCGTCAGTTTCGGCACGGCGATGGCGGCGATGATGAGGATGATCGCGATAACGATCAGCAATTCGACGAGCGAAAAGCCCCGGCGGCGGCGGTCACGGTTCAACAGCTTCATAGGTATCTCCCCTACTAATGACGTTATCAGATCGGCAAGCGTGCAAAGTCTGGTCTAACTCTTCACTAAAGTAAATGTGCCGTCCGCGTGGAGTTCGTACACACGGCCTCTCCACGCAATGGTGTTGCCGAAGAAACCGGCGACCCAAAAGGCCAGACTAAGGAAGTCCTGGGGAATCGTCAACCAGGACCAAGATCCCCGCAGTACCGCGTGAGCGAGGTACCAACCGGCTACGATCCGCAGCGTGATGGTCGCGACAGCCAGCTGCCACCAGGCGGGAAAGATCGTGCCGAGGAATACCGCCCAGGGCAGGGGATTGGTAAATACCTGGCCGACGTAGCCCGCCGGCCGCGACCGGCGCGTGCTGCGGTTCCAACGCAAGCGGTGGGCGAAGTTCTTGCTCAAAGGTTCGCTGCCGATGCGGTGCTCGACGATGTAGCGGGAAAGGATCACGCCAAAGCCTTTTTCGGCGGCGAGTTGCCCCAGGACAAAGTCTTCGGCGAGATAGCGGCTGAGTTCGCGGAAGCCGCCGATGGCGTCGATCACGGCGCGGCGGGCGACGATGGTGGGCCCAACGGCAAACCGCACTCCTTCGAGCAGACGCGCCACCAGCAGGCCGCCGATGAATTCGGTGTTCAGGCCCGAGGCCTCTAACCGGCTCCAGACGCTGGGTCCGCCGGTGGCGCGGTAAGGGCAGGTGGCGAGGTGAACGGCGGGGTCGGCGAACTCGGCGGAGACAGTAGCGAGGAACCGCGGATCGACCCAGATATCTGAGTCGCACATGGCGAGCAAATCGTAGCGGGCTTCGCGGACCAGATGCTCGAGACTCCAGACCTTGGCATTCGCATAGGGTGGCTCGCCAACCAATAAGAGCCGAGTGGCACGTTCCGGATAGTCAGCCTGTAAACGGGTAACGAGCGGTACGGCGGGGTCGTCGGGCGTGCGGACCGCGAAGAGAATCTCGTAGTCGCCGTCATACTGTTGCGTGAAGATGCTGCGAAGGTTGTTTTCGAGGCCGAGGTCGAGGCCGGCCAGCGGCTTCAGCACGCTGATGGGCTGAGGGGCGGCGGCAGGGACGGGGACGGTGAGGAAGCGACGGGCGGCCAGCGCCATCAGAAGCAGGTAAACAAAGCCGCCGGCGGTGAGGATGAGGAGTGGGGCGAGCAGCAGGAGCATAGAAGGAGGACGGGCCCCGAAGGCCCGTCCCGCGGATCCGGTTAGTCGTCGGCCGACTTCGACGCGATCAGCGCCTTCGCCCGTTCAATGAACTCGGCGATCGGCACCACGCCCTGGTCGCCATGTTTGCGATGGCGGACACTGACGCTGCCGGCCTCGGCTTCGCGGCCGCCCACGACGAGCATGAAGGGGATCTTCTGCATCTGAGCGTCGCGAATCTTGAGATTCACCTTTTCGCTGCGGTCATCGACTTCGACGCGAATGCCCGCCGCTTTGAGTTGCTCGCCCAGCGAGTGGGCGAATTCGTTTTGGCGATCCGTGATGGGGCAAACAGCCACCTGCACCGGAGCCAGCCAGAACGGGAAGGCGCCGGCATAGTGCTCGACCAGAATGCCGAAGAAACGTTCCACCGAGCCGAACAGCGCGCGATGCACCATCAGCGGCTGATGCTTCTTGTTGTCTTCGCCGACGTACTCGAGGCCGAAACGGCGCGGGAGCGTGAAGTCGAACTGCACGGTGGAAAGCTGCCACTTGCGGCCGATGGCGTCGACGAGCTTGACGTCGATCTTCGGACCGTAGAATGCGGCTTCATCGGCAATCACTTTGGCTTTCAAGCCCACGCGATCCACGGCGTGCTTGAGGGCATTTTCGGCTAGCTCCCACTGCGAAGGCTGACCGTCGTACTTGCCGGAGGCGCCACCATCCCAGGTGGAGATTTCCGCTTCGTACTGCGTGAAGCCGAAGGTGGTCAGCGTGTCGCGGGCGAACTCCAGGCAGCCCACCACTTCGTCTTCCACCTGATCGGGCCGGCAGAAGATATGGGCGTCGTCCTGGCAGAAGCCGCGGACGCGAAGCAGGCCATGCAGCGTGCCGCTGCGTTCGTAGCGATAGACGGTGCCCAGTTCGCCGAGACGCACGGGGAGGTCACGATAGCTCTTTTGCCGGTCCGCGTAGATGAGGATGTGGAACGGGCAGTTCATCGGCTTGAGCTGGTAGGTGGCGTCGTCGAGCTCCATGGGCACGAACATGTTGTCGGCGTAGAAGTTCGCGTGGCCGGAAGTCTTCCAGAGGTCGAGCCGGGCGACATGCGGCGTATAAACCAGCGAGTAGCCGCGCGCGAGGTACTGTTCGCGCATCCAGTCTTCCAGCGCCTTGCGGATGATGCCGCCCTTCGGATGGAAGAAGATCAGACCCGGGCCGGCGAGTTCCTGAATCGAGATCAGGTCGAGTTCCTTGCCGAGCTTGCGATGGTCGCGCTTCTTGGCTTCCTCAATGCGCGCGAGGAACTCGTCCTGTTCTTTCTTGGTGAACCAGGCGGTGGCATAGATGCGCTGCAACTGCTGGCGCTTCTCGTCGCCCTTCCAGTAGGCGCCGGAAACGTTCAGCAGCTTGAAGGCCTTGATCTTGGCGGTGGAAGGCAGGTGCGGTCCGCGGCAGAAATCGATGAAGTGGGGCCCTAGCGTGTATTCGGAGAAGATCTCGCCGGCGCGTTCGGTGATCAGTTCCACCTTCATCGGCTCGTGGGCGTATTTTTCGAGGCCGTCGACTTTCTTGGTGTAGACGCGTTCGTAGGGCAGGTTGCGGGCCTGGATCTCCCACATCTTCTTCTCGATCTTTTCGAGATCGTCGGGGGTGAAAGGCGTGGGGCGATCGAAGTCGTAATAGAAGCCGTTCTCGATGAAGGGGCCGATGCCGAGCTTGGTCTCCGGGAAGAGTTCGAGTACCGCCGCCGCCAGCAGGTGGGCGGTGGAGTGGCGGTAGACGTCGAGCGCTTCGGGGTCCTTCGTCGTCAGGAGTTGGAGCTGGGAGTCGCCGTCGAAAGGGCGATTCAGGTCCCAGAGCTCACCATTCACTTTGGCGACGATGGCATCGTCGGCGAGACGCTTGGAGATCGCGAGCGCGACGTCAAGCGGCCGGGAGCCGGCCGGCATGGATTTTTGGCTGCCGTCCGGCAGCGTAATCGAGATTTCAGACATAGAAAAGGGACTACCCTTCAGAGTAGCAACTACTTAGCGACGGCGGACTCTTCGATGGTGAGTGTGCCAGCCGTGGCATCCAAGGTCGCCATGACCCCCTGCGGCAGGGTGAGTTGGTCTTCGGTGTGGCCGAAGGTGAGGCCGGCGAGCACTGGTACGCCTAGGCCTCCCAGGATGCGGTCAATGACTTCACGCTCGGTGAGCGAGCCATCGACGCCGGGCGTGGCTTTGCACTTCTCGCATTCACCCCACACCACACCGGCGACATGGTCGAGCTTCCCGGCCAGTTTGAGCTGCGTGAGCATCCGATCAATGCGGAAGGCTTCTTCTCCCACGTCTTCGAGCAGCAGGATCTTGTCGCGCGTATCGATCTCGTAGGGCGTGCCCATCAGGTTCGAGATGAGCGACAGGTTGCCGGTGAAGATCCGCCCGCGGGCGGAGCCGGGACGCACTGTCCGCAGCGAGTGCCCGGACGGCGGGTTAGTGAGCTTGCCGATGGGCAGGGCTTCGAACAAGGCCTGACGGCAATGATTCATTGAGTAAGGCGGAAACTGCGCGTTCGCGGTGGGACCGTGGAACGTCACCAGGCCCAGCTTCTGGTGCAGGGCCAGATGCAGTGCCGTGATGTCGCTGTAGCCGATCAGGATCTTCGGGTTCTTGCGGATGAGGTCGTAGTCGAGCCGGTCCAGGAGTTGTGGCGAACCATAGCCGCCGCGGATGGCGAAGATGCCCTTGATGGCCGGATCGCGGAACATGTCGTGCAAGTCTGTAAGCCGCTCGTCGATCGTGCCGGCGATATAGCCTTTGCGCTTGACGTTGCGGCCCAGGCGATATTCGAGGCCGAGGGTCTTCATGCTTTGCTCGATGCGCGCCCAATCGCCTTGGTTGACGACGTTTGAGGCAGGAGTTACCAAGCCGACGACGTCGCCCATCTTCAAAGCAGGCGGCTTCAGGAGCTTCTTCGGCGTTTGAGCATTCATCAGACTGAGCGGAAGGGACAGCAAGGTGCGGCGATTCAAGCGGACTTCCCCTCGTCGCGCGGGCGGCCCTTGCGGATCCGTTTCAACAGACTATCCACCCGCTTCTGCGGGCCGAAGTTGGCCGTGGTGTCAAAGTGCAATTCCGGGGTGCGGTGCAGTTCGAGACGCGAGCCGAGTTCGCGCTTGAGGTAGGTCCGAGCTCCCTCCAGGGCGGCCTGCGTTTCGGGATCCACCGTGCCCGAGACGCTGCGTACGGCCACGTAGGCGTGACGCTTGTCGGGGGAAACCTTCACTTCCACCACTTCCAGGCCGTGCAGGCGCGGGTCCTCCATCTCGAGAGTGATCATTTCGCTCAATGTTTCGCGGATCGCTTCCGTGGTGCGTTCCAGACGATGAGGTTCCACCTCTTCATTGTATGTTGTGTTGATGAAGATCACGGCCATACGTACCCGAATCGTCCATGCGCGCATGCGCAACTGGGTGCTGGTGAAGGTGGAAACGGACCAGCCCGGTTTGTACGGCTGGGGCGAGGCGACACTCGAATGGAAGACCAAGGCGGTGGTGGGCGCGGTGGAGGATCTGGCCGTGCTGCTGATCGGGCAGGACCCGCGCCGGGTGGAGCATTGCTGGCAGATCATGCATCACCAATACTTCTGGCGAGGCGGCATTACGAACTACTCCGCGATGAGCGGCATCGACCAGGCGCTGTGGGACATCAAGGGCAAAGAAGTCGGCAAGCCGGTGTGCGAGTTGCTTGGCGGTCCGGTGCGCGATTCGATGCGCCTTTACGATCATCTCGGCGGCGGGAACCTGGAAGGCATGTACAAGACGGGTGAGCCCGAGCAGTTCGCGGAACTGGCGTTCGAAAGCGTGGCGCGCGGATATACGGCGTTTAAATGCATGCCGCTGCCGATTGCGGAGTATATCGAGTCGGCCGCGACGCTGAAGAAGGCCGCCCGCGCCGTCGAGTTGATGCGGCAGGCGGTGGGGGACGGCGTCGACATCATGCTCGACTTGCACGCCCGCTCGACGGCGGCCGTCGCCATTCAGTTCGGGCGTCTGCTGGTGGACTATAACCTCTACTGGTACGAGGAGCCCTGCTGGCCCGAGCATGTCGACGCTCTAGTGGAGGTTTCGCGGGCTCTGCCGTTCCCGATCGCCACTGGAGAGCGACTGGTGGGTCGCTGGGAGTTCCGCGAATTGCTCGAGAAGCGGGCGGTCGCCATCATCCAACCGGACGTATCTCACTGCGGCGGAATCAGCGAGGCGCGGCGGATCGGCGCGATGGCGGAGACATACTCGATTCCGATGGCCTGCCATAATCCCCAGGGCCCGGTCTCCACCGCCAGCTCGCTCCACGTGGCCTTCGCTACCCCCAATTACCTGATTCAGGAAGTAGTGCGGGCGGACGTCCCTTGGCGGGCGGACATCGTGATCGGCGGTTTCAATGTGAACCAAGGGTCGGTGACGGTGCCCGCTGCGCCGGGTTTAGGGATCGACATTAATGAGACGGAGGCGGCGAAACATCCGTGGGAGCCGGAAGTGATGATGCCAGCGTTTCACCGGGATGGAAGCGTCGCTGATTGGTAGGGCCAAGGCGGGGAGACGAATGGCTCTCGGAAGCGAAGCATCCTCCACGATGCTCCGCTTCTGAGCTCTTGTCTGCCGGCGGCTCAGTGACAACGTCGTCTTGTCACTACCTCCGAGGCTACCGGTCCGTCCGTAATCCTGGGTCCGTTTTGAGAATTTGGAGCCTTGCCGCCTCAAGGTTTTTGCAGGAAGCGAGAGGTCGGCAAGGGCCCCAAAACCCAGTCTGACACCAGGGCGGGGTAACAGCGGCTTCACGATCCGTTGAAGAGAGAAGAGAAGAACCGTGCCGTCCTGACTGAACCCTCTGGTTGACCAGGTTACGTAAAACCATCTTCGTGAAGGTTTGAGGAGTCGAGGAAGTCAGCAGTAGGTTATTTCCGGGTTAGCTAACCCGAATGTGTAGCATTTATCATCATTTCGTCGACTTGTAACCCCAATTTTGATATGCTTTCCAGCCATGGGAACGCTTCCGAGCGGTCTAAATTCGGAATCCCCCCATCCCGAGCTGATTCAGGAGGAACTGGAAAGACTCTGCTCTTCTTCGACTTTTCAACAGTCGGAAAGGCTCAAGCGCTTCATCCGCTACGCGGTGGCGAAGTCTCAGCAAGGCGACCACGAGCAGCTGAAAGAGTCGGTGATCGGGACAGAGGTCTTTGATCGACCCCTCGGCTATAACCCGAAAGAAGATGCCATTGTCCGGGTGGAAGCTCATCGATTAAGACAAAAACTCGATCAGTATTACTCAAAAGATGGCCAGTCGGCCCGCCTTCGTTTCTTACTTCCCAAGGGACAGTACGGGGTCCAGATTGAGCCTATCGTCCGCGAGGTGCCTCCGGTCGCGGATCCCACCCCTCCGAAGCCACCTCCTGCGGGAAACCGGTCGACGATGCTGCTGAGTGGTCTCGCGGCGGTGGCGCTAATTGCCGGGGTGGTGGCCGGCGGTTGGTATTTCTCCAGCCAGAAGCCGTCTGAGGTCCCCGCGCTCGCTTGGCGGCGGCTGACTCTCGACAGCGGCTTTGCGACGGACCCCGTGCTGATGCCCGACGCTAAGTCCGTCATCTATTCCGCGGATCGGCGCTCCGGAACCTCGATGTCGCTGTGGCGCCAGTCGCTGGACGGCGGTGAACCGGTTCAGCTCACCAACGACGGTTTCGACGCCTTGAAGCCGGACGTTTCGCCCGATGGCCGGTGGCTGATTTATCAATCCCGGGATGCCCGCGCGCCGGGAATCTATCGCCGTGCGATCGCCGGCGGTACCCCTCAACTGCTGGTGGCCGGCGGTTTGCGGCCTCGTTATTCGCCGGACGGCCGTTGGGTACTGTATACCCTCCGGAATGAGCAAGAGTGGCAGGCCGGCCGGATTGGGATTGTGGCGGTGGAGGGTGGTCCGCCGGTGGAAATCGTTTCCGACTTCGCCGATGCGCACTTCGCCATCTTCTCTTCGGACTCCAAGCATATTCTCTTTTGCGGCACCCGCGTTTCAAACACGCCGGAAATGGAGCACGACTGGTGGATCGTCGAAGTGCCGAAAGATCGACATCAGACCAGCGCATTCGCCCCGATCAAGACGCGTGTCTTTCCAAATTTGCGCCGCCATCTAACGCCCCAGAGCAACAAGGTTCCGCCGAACGAGTATGTCGAGCAGCCCGCGGACTGGTTGGGCAACTACCTTTACTTCTCGAGCCCGATCGGCAACCCGCTGTCGAGCACCGTGCCGCTATGGCGACTGATGCTCACCCGCTCCATGATTTACACGGGCGACGCGGCGCCGCAGCGCCTTTCGTTCGGCTCGAATGCCGACCTGCGGGCGCGGGTGCGCACTGCCGGCGAAGTGCATCGTGTGGTGGCCGCCAATGGCACCACCTCCATTGACATTTGGCGCATGCCGCTCGTGGCAGAATCTGACGGGCGTTTGATCGGCGGCGTGCCCGAGCGGGCCACCTCGCATACGGACGCCGAGAGCTTTCCGGCTCCCTCCGGGGACGGACGTTGGCTGTCGTTTGTGGCGGATCGGCAGTCGCCACGCCAGGTCTTCCTGCGTGACCTGTCCAGCCAGAAGGAGTATCCGATCTCACCGTCGAACTTCCAGCAGGACTTTCCGGTGATGTCGCCTGACTCACGCCAATTGGCCTTCCGGCAATACGAGCAGCCGCGCGTGCCGATTCAGGTGGTAGAGTTGGCGACACGTAAAGTCGATCGGATCTGCGACGATTGCGGGGCGCCGACGGCCTGGTCACCCGATGGGCGTTATCTGCTCTACGAACCGGGCGCCACGATCGCTTTTGTGGGTCGTTTCGATCTGCAGCGCCGGACGCAGGAAGTGCTGTTGCGGCATCCCGAGCACAGTCTGCGTGGCGCGCGTTATTCGCCGGATGGTCAATGGATCAGCTTCTACGTCGAGACCAGCCGGGAAGGCCGTCGCATCTATATCGCGCGGGCGGATCGCGAAACACCCCCCAGCGAGTGGATCGCGGTGACGAATACTTCCGAGATTGCCATGTTGCCGGCGTGGAGCGAGGACTCCCGCCAGCTCTTCTACCTGAACGATTCCGGCGGGCAGCGGGTCATCAGCGGCCAGCGGCTGGACGCCAAGACGGCGCGTCCGGTAGGGCCGGCGTTCGTGGTGCAGCGGTTTGCGTCGCCGCGGCGAAGTCTGTTGCGCCTTACGCGGACCCGGGTGGCGGCGGTGGGGCTCGCGGTGCACGGCAACCAGCTTTACTTCGCGCTCGATGAGCAACTGGCCGAAATCTTCTGGGCCGACGTGCCGACGCCTTAGGGCGTCGACACCAGCAGCGTTTCGCTCACCACGGTGCGGAACGCCACTTTGCGGCGCACATCGCTGGCCCACTCGCGATAGTGTGCGGCTTCGCCGCCCTGATTCATCTGCTCAAGTAGCAGCGCCTGTTTCTGCAGCCAGTCGGCGGTCGCCACCGAGTGCAACGAATCGTCGCGCAATTGGCTGAGGGCGCGCTCGCGGACGAGGAAAGCATCGCGAGCCCGGCCCTGGGCGGAATAGGCGTCGGCGAGTGTGTCGAGAGCAGTGGAGAGCAGCGGGTGCGAACGCTCTTCGAACAGGCGGACAGCGCGGGCGATCGGGCCCTGCGCTTCGGCGGGCCGTTCGAGACGAATCAGCAAGGCGCCCAGATTGTGCAGGGCAATGGCGTAGTCCGCACTTTGCTGACTATGCTGCCCATGAATGCGGACGCTCTGTTCCAGCGCCTCGAGCGCGTCCTGCCAGTCGCCGAGTTCCTGATGCGCGATGCCTAGGTTGGTATGGCATTGTCCAGTCTCCTGACTTTCGGGCCCGTGCAGACGGCTGCGGAGCTCCTTCGCATCCGACAGATAACGGACCGCGTCGGCCGCGCGGCCGGCTCGCAGGAGCGCTCCCCCAAGATTTAACAGGCAGGCTCCGAAGAACTCATCATGCTGTCCCTGGTACCGGCAGAACTCTCGCACGGATTCGTCGAGCAAGGGTTGACCCTGGTCCGGGCGGCCGTTCTCGCACAGGATCGATGCGAGTTCCGCGCGGCGCAGGGTCAACTCGAGCCGCCGCGGTTCGCTCATGTCCGCAAGTTCCCGTGAGTAATCGAGATATACAGTGATCGCCCGGAAGGCTTCGTGGGTGCGGTTCTCACTCAGCTGCGAATCTATGTAAAGATTCAGGGAGGCGAGCCGCATGCGTTCACGCTGCGAGGCGACCGGCCACCAGGTCGCAGCGCGGTGGAGCCAGCGGAGGAGCGTCACGGAGTGAAGCATGAGTACCAGAGGCTTCATCGGCCCAGCGGGCAGTTGACTTTACACTTAGGGTGCCTCCTCATCGATGCGTAGCTGTGTCAGAATTGAATGAGTTGATTTAACTTTTCGCATGAATCCCACGGACTTCAATAATCCGATGCCTTGGCCTGCCTCGGAACCCACCACCCCGTCGACGACGCCGAACGACCCGCCTGCCGCGCCCGTGGCCGTGAGTGAACCTCCTAAGCCCGAGCCTGCCACGGCTCCTGCTGCACCGGCCGCCGCTCCTGCGCAACCGGTAGCTCCAGTACCCGACGCCGCGGCTGACTTGAACGCTGCCGATCTGCCGCCGGACGATTCTTTCGGCGACATTCTCTCGGAGTTCGAGCAATCGCACCAGGCGCCGATGCAGGGTGGCGAGGTCACCGGTACGGTGGTCTCGATTACCGACGAGTGGGTCTTTGTCGACCTGGGCCGTAAGAACGACGGTGTGGTGCCGGTGGAGAAGTTCCGGAACGCCGCAGGTGCGATGACGGTGGAGAAGGGTGCGCAACTGACGCTCACCATTACTTCCCGCGACGAACACGGCATCTATCTCCTGGACACGCTGAAGGCCGCCGCTCCGCCCAAGGATTGGACGGCTCTCGAAGAAGCCTTCAACGAGAAGCGCGTGGTGCGCGCCCGCGTGCTCGAGGCGGTGAAGGGCGGTTTGCGGGTGGACGTCGGGATGCGCGGCTTCCTGCCGGCTTCTCGCAGCGGTACGCGCAACGAAGCGGACATGCTCGCCTTGATCGGCCAGGACATCGAGTGCCGGATCACGAAGCTCGACAAGGACAAAGACGATATCGTCGTTGACCGCCGCGGTGTGCTCGAAGAGCGGGCCAACGCGGCCAAGCTCGAAGCCTTTGCGCAACTCTCAGAAGGCGCGATCGTGCGTGGTCCGGTGCGCAGCCTGACGGAGTACGGCGCGTTCGTCGACTTGGGTGGCGTTGATGGTCTGCTCCACGTGGGCGACATGAGCTGGAATCGCGTGGCGAAGCCGGGCGACGTAGTGAGTGTCGGCGATGTGATCGAGGTGAAGATCCTCAAGATCAGCCGCGAGAGCAAGAAAATTTCCCTCGGCTTGAAACAATTGAAGCCGGAGCCGTGGAGCCAGGTGGGCGACAAGTTCACCGTCGGCCAGCGCATCAAGGGCACGGTGGTCCGTTTGACGGACTTTGGCGCCTTTGTCGAACTCGAACCCGGCATCGACGGCATGGTGCACGTCTCCGAAATGTCGTGGACCAAGAAGGTGCGTAAGCCTTCGGATGCGCTGTCGGTCGGCGAGACGGTGGAAGTGCAGATCCTGGCCGTGAACCCCGGCGAGAAGCGCATTGCCCTGGGCCTGAAGCAGGTGCTGGGCGATCCGTGGGCCGTGATGGACCAGAAGTATCCGGTGGGCTCGACGGTAGAAGGCAAAGTCACCTCGCTGCAGAAGTTCGGCGCCTTCGTCGACATCACCGAAGGTGTCGAAGGCATGATCCACGTCGGCGACATCACGCACGAGAAGCGTCTGGAGCATCCGTCGGATGCCCTCAAGACGGGTCAAGTGGTGACGGCGCAGGTGCTCGAAATCGACAAAGAACGCCGCCGCCTGCGGCTCGGCCTGAAGCAGTTGATGCCCACGCGCACCGACGACTTCATCGCCGAACACCAGGTCGGCGACACGGTGACCGGCCGTGTGGCGGAAGTTCACGAAGGTCGCGCCAAGATCGATCTCGGCGAGGGTGTCTTCGCGCAGTGCCGGTTGGGTGCGCGCAAGACGGCTTCCACGGAGGCAGCCAGCAGCGGTCCGAAGGCCGATGTCTCGTCGCTCAGCGCGATGTTGTCGCAGCGCTGGAAGCAGGGCCTCGGCGGTCCGCAAACCGACGACGGTCCGAAGCCGGGTCAGGTGCGCCAATTCAAGATCACGCTGCTCGACGCGGCGTCCAAGAAGATCGATCTCGAACTGCCCTAAGCCATAGCGCCTAGAATCAGGATATGGCCTCTTTCTGGCGCGCGCTGCTGGCCGGCGCGCTCATCCTGATTCTGCCCGCGTGCAAGCGTGGGTTCTACAACCTGGAACCACACACGAACGAGTTCGTCTATACGGCGCTCTCGTTCGTTCCTGTTTCGGCCACCGCCAGCGGCTTCCACCGCTTCGCCGGGGACTTCCTCGACGAAATGCTGGACGATTACAGCAACTCCAGCATCAACAAGCAGCGGAAGTTCTACCAGGACTTCGAGCACGGGCTGCGCGACATTCCGCGCGATCGTATCTCTCCTCAGGACCAGGCCGACTACGACCTGATCCTCGATCAGATCGCCTATAACCTCCTCGAGTTCGATACGATCCAGAGTTTTCGTCACAACCCCACGATGTACGTGGAGACCTTGGGCAACGCCTTCTTCGCCCCCTACTCGTTGAATTACGCCAAAGAAGATCTGCGCTTTTACTCGATCATTCGGCGTATGGAAAGCGTGCCTGCCTACCTGCGCGTGGCGCGGAAGAACCTGGTCGATTCGCCGGAGATTTGGAACAAGGTGGCCCGCGGTGAGAACGAAGGCAACATCGCCTTGATCGATGGGCCCATGCGTCAGGCGTGTCCGCAGAAGCTGCGCGAGGCCTATGACAAAGCGGCGACCAAGGCGATCGCCGAGTTGAAGTCGTTCAATACGTGGCTCGAAACGGATCTCGGCCGGCGACCGGCCGATTGGCGGTTGGGGCCGGAGAAGTATGCGCAGAAGTTCAAGCTGGTGATCGCCAGCGGCGATACGCCGCAGACGCTCCTGGCTGACGCGGAGGCCGAGTTGGTACGCGTTCGCGCGGAGATGGCCAAACTGGCGGGTGCCGAAGGCGTTCGCCCGATGCTCGAGCGCATTGCCAGGCAGCAGCCAAAGCGGGAAGACTACTTTGCCACGGCCGAAAAGGATCTCGCTGAGACCACGCGCTACGTGCGCGAGCATCAACTGCTCACGCTGGGCGATACGGGCAACCTGCGCGTCATCGAAACGCCCGAGTTCATGCGCGGCATCTACAGCGTGGGCGGCTTCAATCCGGCCCCGGTGCTGAGCCCGGAGTTGAAAGCTTCCTACTGGCTCACGCCCGTTCCGAAGGACTGGCCTCAGGACCGGGTGGAATCCAAGCTGCGTGAGTACAATCTGCAGGGCCTGGCATTGCTCACGATTCACGAGGCCATGCCGGGGCACTACGTGCAGTTCGAATTTGCCAACCGCGTTGACCCGCGCGGGCGTCGGGTCCTCCGGGGCGTTTGGGGCAACGGTCCGTACATTGAGGGCTGGGCCGTCTACGCGACGCAGATGCTACTGGAAGCCGGTTATCGCAATCACTCGCCGGAACTGCAGATGACGTTCCTCAAACAGCAGTTGCGCATGATCGCCAACACCATCCTCGACATCCGCCTCCACACCATGGGCATGACCGACGAACAGGCCATGAAGCTGATGCTGGAGGACACGTATCAGGAGAAGGAAGAGGCCGTCGGCAAGCTCCAGCGAGCGAAGCTTTCGAGTGTGCAACTTCCTACTTACTTCGCCGGTTGGCGCGCGATCGTCAAAATGCGCGAACGGCAGGCGAAGAAGCCTGGCTTTAACCTGAAGAAGTTCCACGACGAAGTGCTGACCATGGGGGCGCTGCCGGTGCCGACGGTGGAGCGGCTGCTCAACCAGCCGCCGCCGGCCAAGTAGCGCCGCATTGCGCCGAGGCGCCGGAGCGTGTTAGAAGTACAGCAAACGGTTCCCACGGTTGGAACGTCCAACCGGTTGGGGTGAATGGATATGGAAGAGAATCCTACATCGGAAACGACGCGCCCCGAACGCGCCCGGGATGGCCGAGCGGCCTTTGCCCGGACGTTGTATTGGCTGCGGGATCTGTTTCTCGCGGTGATCATCGCCGTCGTCGTGATCCTTTTCCTCTACCGGCCGGTGAAGGTGGAGGGCACCAGTATGATGCCCGCGCTCAGCGATCAGGAGCGCATTTTCATCAATCAGTTCGTCTACATGTTCGGGCTGAAGGACGTGCAGCGATACGACATGGTGGTGTTCTGGTACCCGAATGACCCGACCAAGAGCTACATTAAGCGCGTCATCGGCCTGCCCGGCGATCTGGTCGAAGTGCAGCAGGGCGTGGTGTCGGTGAACGGCAAGCCGCTCGACGAGGAATACGTGCCCGACGAATACCGCGACCGCAACTCGATGACGCCGACCCGCGTGCCCGCCGACCAGTACTTCGTGATGGGCGACCATCGCAGTTCCTCGAACGACTCCCGCGCCTGGGGACCCGTGCCCCGCCGCTACATCTACGGCAAGGCAGTCTTCGTCTACTGGCCGCTCGATAAGCTCGGCGTGCTACGTTAGCGGAATGCGGATCCTGCTGGCCCTGCTGACCTGTTGCTTATCCGGACAGGTGACCATGACGGGGCCGCGATCGGCTGCCACTCCCTCGGCGCCCGCGCCGGCTCCGACGGTCGCTCCCGCTGCTTCAGACAGCACCGATCATGCGCGCGATCAGTTCCTCAAAGCCGTCGATGACCTGATGTGGCATCAGAAGCTGGCGGACATCGCTGAAGTCGATAAGATCGCCATTACCGGCCCGCCTCCGGCCAAAGAGCGCAACCCCACCGCGCAAGGGGCAGGCAATCCGCTGATCTTCCATGCCTACACCTTCATTCCTCGTAAGCTTGATCGCAGCAAGAAGCACCCGTTGCTCGTCTTCGTCCACGGAGGCGTGCACGCCAATTTTCAATCGAGCGGCAGTGCGCATATCATCCGCGAGTTGATCAACGAGGGCTATACGATCGTGTCGGCGGACTATCGCGGAAGCACCGGTTACGGCGCCGAGTTCTGGCGCGCCATCGACTACGGCGGCCGCGAGAATGACGACGTCTGGGTGTCGCGCAACTGGATGCTTGAGACCTATAGCTTTCTCGACCCCCAGCGCGTCGGCATCATCGGCTGGAGCCACGGCGGCATGATCACTTTGATGAATCTGTTCGAGCATGGCGAGGGCTACGCCGTGGGTTACGCGGGTGTGCCCGTGAGCGACCTGGTGGCGCGCATGGGCTACAAAGGCGCGGCCTATGAGCAACTTTTCTCGGCCGACTATCACGTGGGCAAATCCGTGCGCGACAACGTGGAGGAGTACCGCCGCCGCTCGCCGGTGACTCACGTCGCCAAATTGCAGACGCCGCTGCTGATCCACACCAACACCAACGACGAAGACGTGAACTACCTGGAGGTGGAGCATCTGGCGACCGCGCTGAAGGCGGCCGGCAAGAAGTTTGAATACAAGGTCTACGACAACGCACCTGGCGGGCACGTCTTCAACCGGCTCGACACGAAGCTCGCCCGCGACTCGCGCGCGGAGATCTATGCCTTCCTAAGGCGGTATCTGAAACCATGAAGCTTTGGTGCTGCCTGTTGCCGACGCTGCTCGCCGGGGCGACCTTCCAGGGGCGAGAGGTCCATTACACCTCGACGGGGCAAGGTGCGCGCACTGTGGTTCTGGTGCATGGCTGGACGTGCGACTCCACCTTGTGGAGAGCCCAGATCGACGGTCTGAGTCCGCATTACCGGGTGCTGGCGGTGGATTTGCCCGGCCACGGACGCAGCGGCGTGCCCCCGGAAGCCGCAATGACGATGGACAACTTCGCGCGAGCGGTGGCCGCGGCGATGGACGAAGCCAAAGTGGAGCGGGCGACGCTCGTGGGCCACAGCATGGGCACGCCGGTGATCCGGCAGTTCGCGCGCTTGTTTCCCCAACGCACTGAAGGCCTGGTGCTGATGGACGGGACGATTTATCCGCCCGCGAACGCCAAGGCAGCTCAGGGGCGTTGGGAGATCTATCGGGGCGCCGCCGGCCTGGCGACGCGAGAGCGAGTCATCAAGGCCTATCTGACGCCCGCCGGAGCGGGTGAGGTGAATGAGCGCATTCTGCGGGTGATGCTCGCCGCGCCTGAAGCGACCGCAGTCGGGGCGATCAAGGGCATGCTCGACCTGCGCATGTGGAACGACCAGACGCCGCTACCGATGCCGACGCTCGGCCTCTACGCCAGCGGCTCCACGCTGTTCGAAGGCTATCTGCGGCAGCTGTTCCCGGCGCTCGAATATCACAAGGTGCCGGGCACCGGTCATTTTCTGATGATGGAGAAGCCCGCCGAGGTGAACGCGCTGATGCTCGCGTTTCTGAAGAAGCTGGACCAATAAAAAAGACCCGCTCGGGCGAGCGGGCCTTTTCGTGTTTCACGGAACTTGCTTAGTCGTTCAGGTGGAAGCTGCCGACAAACGCCGAGCGCTTCAGCGGCGAAGACCAGGTCGCATCCAGGCCCTGACCCTTAAAGTCGTGGGCGAGCGCGTAGCCGGCCATCGCATGATCCACCTTGGTCAGCGGCTGGTACCACACTTCTTCGTTCGAGCAGTGATGGTCGCCATCGCCGATCGGGCGGGTTTCGATGCTCGCCAGTTCACCGGCCTTCAGGTTGGCCTTCACCGAGTGCAGGTTGTTCTTGTCGAACTCCAGGCTGACCGGAGCCACTTCCACGCGGACCACCTTGCTGAACAGGTCGCCGCCCATCCGCTTGGCAAACGCCTGCAGCGCCACGCGCTGAGCGGCCGAAGCCTTCTGGTCGACGATCAGCACGGACTGCACGGGGTACGCGGAGACGATCACGTCGCCGAGTGTGGAGTTGGCGCGAACCACGCCCACCACGCCGAGTCCGGCCAGGTCGACACCCTCGAAGCTGCCCTTCTCGATGCGCCAACCCATGACGGCGAGATTGCCCATCATGTTCACTTCTGAGTTGGCATAGCAGGGTCCAGTGTAGATGTCGGCGTTGCGGGCTTCGACGTACGTGCCCTCAACGGTGGTGAGACTCTTGGTCGGTCCGGCGGCCAGGACCAAAACGGCGGAGAGCGCGAAAGCGGCGAAAATCTTCATGGCTGGCGTGAAACTCCTACCTAAAATTATGGCATGAGAGGGCTTGGGCGACCAGGGGTTCGTCGGCAGGGTCCACCGTGCGTAAGTCGAGCACCAGCGCTCCGTCGGCAATCCGGGCGATGATCGGGGGAGAATTGCTCCGCAAATGCCGCTCCAGGGCGTTCGCGGAGCCGGGTAGACGCACCAGCCACGCGGGCAGCGACTGGTCCGGAGTAGACCCGCCGCCGGCGACGGATTCGCCCGCCACCACCGTCGCGCCGGTGATCAGCCGGGCGAATGCTTCCGCGCGCGTCTTCAACGTCTTCGGCGACAGCCGCAGCATGCGCAGGGCAGGGACTTCGTCATACCGCTCCAGCAGCAGCCGCCGCAGCGTCTCCTCCAGCGCCTGCACGATCAGCTTATCCGGCCGGAACGCGCGGTACATCGGGTTTCGCCGCACCCTCCCCACCAGGGCGCTGTCGCCGGCGATGATCCCCGTCTGAGGACCGCCCAGCAGCTTGTCACACGAGAACGAGACCAGCGAGATGCCGGCCGCCAGACTTTCGCCCACCAATGGCTCGCTGATGCCGTACGGCCGCAAATCCACCAGGCAACCGCTGCCCAGGTCTTCATAAACCGGGACGCCGAGCGTCGCCAGTTCGGCGAGCGTCGGCTTGTGCGTAAATCCGCTGACGTGGAAATTGCTGGGATGCACGCGCAGGATGAGCTTGGTGCGGTCGGTAATCGCCCGTCGATAGTCTTCGAGCGTCGTGCGATTTGTCGTCCCCACCTCCCGGAGCAGGGCGCCGGAGCGCTCCATGATGTCCGGGATGCGGAAGCCGTCGCCGATCTCGATTAGTTCTCCGCGCGAAACGATTACCTCGCCGCCGGCCGCCAGTTCGTTCAACACCAGATAGGTGGCCGCGGCATTGTTGTTCACAGCGATGGCGGAGACGCCGAGCAATCGGGACAACAGGCCGACGTAATGCGCATCGCGCTTGCCGCGGCGTCCGGCGGTTAAGTCGTATTCCAGGCTGCTGTAGCCGGGCAGGGGAGTGAAGGGTACCAGAGGAGCCCGCCCCAGGTTGGTGTGGAGCACCACGCCGGTGGCGTTGATCACGCGTTGGAGGGACGGACGTTCCAGCTGTTCCAGCCGCTGGAGGATGAGGGGTTCGAGCGGTTCCGGCTCGGCTCCCGCGCGAATCCGTTCGCGCGCTTCGTCGAGGGCCAGCCGGACTTCGGCCACCGCAAGAGCGCGAGGAATGCGCTCCAGCGGCAGCCGTCCGAGAAGTGAATCGACCGAAGGAAGATCCGAAAGCTTCACCGTGAACTTAGGCCTTGGGCTTGGGCGGCGGCAACTCGCGGGCCGGGCACACCGACTGCCAGCCCTGCCGGGAGTGGCTGCCGTCACAGAAGGGCTTGTTTTCGCTCAAACCGCAGCGACACAGGCCGATCACGGTGCGTCCACCCAAACCGAACTCTTTCCCCTCTGCATCATGAATCGTGAAGTCCCCTTCGAGACGAAGGGGGCCGTTGTTGTTGACCGATACTTTGACTGCCATGTCTTCTAAGGATGCCAGATCCGGACCCGCTAAACTGAAAGGATGCTTCGCCGGTTGATGGTCGGCTTGGTGGCGTGTGGTCTCCTCGCGCAGAATATGCCCGAAGACCTGCGGCGCATCCGCGCGCGCGTGGCCCGCGACCTCAATCGCCTGCCCAACTACACCTGTCTCGAGTCGATCGATCGTTTCGTCCAGGAGCCCGCCTCGAAGCGCCCGCAACTGGTGGACCGGGTGCGGCTCGAAGTCGCTCTGGTCGATAACGCGGAGATGTTCGCGTGGCCCGGCTCGCGCGAGTTTCAAAGCCGTCATCTGCGGGATCTGGTATCGGGCGGGGCCATCGGCAACGGCAGTTTCGCGCTGCATGCGAAAAGCGTTTTTGCGGGACGTCCCGTGGACGTGGAGCGTGTTGGCCCCACGAAGCTCGGCGGCCGCGCGGCGATCGAATACAAGTACAACATCCCTCGTACACGCAGCACGTTCATCCTCCGGCACGGTAATATCGAAGCGGCCGTCGGCTATGGCGGCAGTTTTTTCGTTGATCCCGCGACGGACGAACTGATGCGGCTCGAAGTGCGCGCCACCGAAATTCCGCCCGCGCTCGAGATTCCCACCGAATACGAAATTCTCGACTATCAGAGAGTGCGCCTGGGCGATGGCGAGTATCTGCTACCCAAGGCGAGCGAGATGCACATGGAAAGCAGCGATGGCTCCGTAAGTCTGAATCGCACGGTGTTCTCGGGCTGCCGTCAGTACTCCACCGAATCGGCCTTGATCTTCGCCGATCCCACGGATCCGAATGGCTTACCGCAGCTCTCGGCACCTACCGAAGTGCGAGACATTCCCACCGGCTTGCGCATGGACATTCATCTGGTGACGCCGCTGCTGTGGGCGAAGTCGGCGGTTGGCGATGCGGTAAGCGCCGTCGTGCGGCGCGACGTGAAGCTGCAGAAGCAGGTCGTGATCCCCAAGGGCAGTCAGCTAAAGGGGCGCCTGATTTGTCTGGAGCGGCGCAGTGCGCCCACCGGTGTCGCTTATCTGGTGGGCGTGCGCTTCGATGAACTGGCGGCGAATAAGTGGCGCGCGACACTGGCCACGCAGTTGGTGGAGGCGAAGGCTTACCCCGAAGTTTCGACACCCATGCGCCGCGGACAGTTCCGTTTGCCCGGAGTGACGCCCATCCTCGCCGGCGTTCATCCAAGCGGCCAAAACGTCTTTGTCGTTTACAATGAACCTAGGTTCACCGACGGGCTGGATCTTGTTCTCGCTACTCTGCCCGCCCCTGAAAGTTCCCCAAAATGATCTCTTTCCAACAGGAAACCGACCGCGCCCTTTTTGAAAATGCCTTGACCTTTGCTCAGAAGCAGGTGACCTCTCTGGTGAAGAAGTATCCGGACTTCTATCCGATGTACACCAAGAAGGGGAAGTGGAAGCATGAGGGCGCGGCGTGGACGCATTGGTGCGACGGCTTTCTGCCGGGCATGATGTGGATTTTCGAAAAGCGAAGCTCGGACAAAGACGCGAAGTTCTGGCGCGAACAGGCCATTCGTTATTCGAAGCCGCTCGAGCCGCGGAAGCTCGATCGAGAAGTGCATGACCTCGGCTTCATTTTCCTGTCGACCTACTATCGCTGGTATCAACTCACCAAGGACGATGCTCTTCGCCAGGTGTTGATCACGGCGGGGCAGACGATGGGCGCGCGTTATCGCGACAAAGGCCAGTATCTGCGGTCCTTCGTCAGTGAGGACTCGTTGTTCATCGACATCATGATGAACGTCGGGATTGTCTTCTACGCGGCGCGCGAAACCGGCGACAAGAAACTCCGTGAGATCGCCATGCGCCACAGCTACACCACGCGCCGCACGCTGGTGCGCGGCGATGGTTCCACGGCGCATGAAGGCCTCTTCGATACCAAGAGCGGCGAGTTCCTGCGCCAGGCGACCCATCAAGGCTCCCGCAGCGACTCCTGCTGGGCCCGTGGCCTCACCTGGGCTCTTTACGGCTTTACGACCGCTTACGAGTATTCGGCTGATCCGCATTTCCTCGAAACGGCGGAAGCCTGCACCGACTACTTCCTTTCGCACACCCCGAACGACGGCGTGCCCCCGTGGGACTATCAGGCGCCGGCCGAAAGCCGTAAGCAGGTCGATACGTCCGCGGCTGCGATCGCCGCCGCCGGGATGCTACGCCTGTCGCGCATGATGCAGGATCCGGTCAAGGGTCACCTCTATTGGTCCACGGCGAACCAGATCATGCGAACGCTTTGTTCGGAGTACCTGGCCGACAAGTCGCGTGGCTGGGAAGGCATCCTGAAGGGCGGCGTCTATCACATGAACAAAGGCCTCGGGGTGAACGAGAGCGTCATGTGGGGCGATTACTTCTTCTGCGAAGCGCTCGATCGCCTGTTGCGCCGCGCTTAGTTACTGACTTTGGAGCGTCCGCAGCGGATCGACCTTGGCGGCTTGCCGGGCTGGGATGGCGCACGCGGTGAGCGCGACAGCGAATAATCCTGCCAGTGCCATTCCATAGCTGCGCGCATCGAGGGGACTCACGCCGAATAGCAGGCTCGTGTACAGGCGAGTCAACATCCAGGCCGCTAGCAGACCCACTACCGCGCCCACCGCGGTGAGGCGGGCGCCGAAACTGGCGATCATCTGGACCATCTGCGCAGGGCTCGCGCCAATCGCCAGCCGGATGCCGATCTCGCCGCGCCGCTGCATCACCGTGTAGGAGAGCAGACCATAGAGGCCAATCGTCACCAGCAGGAGCGCACACGCGGCCAGGGTGGCGAGTACCGCGCCGTTGAGGCGGGCGCGGGCCAACGCGCGATCCACCAGCGACTCCATCGTGGTGACGTTGCTGATGGCCTGGTTCGGGTCGAGCTCGTGCACGACGTTGCGCACCGCGCTCACCAGCGCTGCCGGGTCGCCCTGCGTCTTCACGACGAAGTCGCTGCGATGCTGGGCTCGCTGCGTGTAGGGCACGTAGAAATCCGGACGCACGGCTTCCCACTCGCGGTACCGCACATCCTTCACTACACCGATCACGGTCAACCACGGCAGATTCGCCCCGCGACCCAACCGCAAACGTTGCCCCACCGCGTTCATCCCAGGCCAATGCCGTTGTGCCGTACTCTCGTTCACGATCACCACACCGGGCGCCGTTGCCTGATCCGCCGCAGTGAAGTCGCGGCCGGCTCGCAGCGTTATGCCCATCGTCCGGAAGTACTCGGGACTGACGGCTTCGTAGTTGCCGTTCGGATTGCGGCCCACCTCTTCCGGCGTCTGTCGATCCAGGGCGTACACCGTGTCCCAACCCACGCTCCCCGACAGCGGCCGCAGCAGGATGGCGCCCGCGGATCGCACCCCGGGTAGCGCTCGCAGTTTCTCGAGCATGGCCCCGTAGAACGCGCGGCGGGACTCCTGATCCGGCTTCGCGAGCGTCACGCGAAACGTGAGGACGTTGGCCGGTTCAAACCCGGGATCGAGCCGCGCCAGCTCCGAGAAGGTGCGCAGCAGCAGGCCCGCGCTCACCAGCAGCACGATCGACAAAGCCACTTCGCCGACAATCAGTAGTTCGCGGAGACGGGCCGCCGGGCGACCGGCGGAAAGACGTGTTCCGGCTTGCTGCAAAGCTTCCTGCGGGTCCTGCCGCGAGGCCATCCAGGCGGGCCCCCACGCGAAGAGCAGCACCGTGAGCAATGTCAACCCCATGCCGAACAGCACCACCGGCCAAGCCAGTTCGATCGTTTCGAGACGTGGAATTTCCGCAGGCGCCCAGCGCTGCAGCCAGCCGATGCCCAGCTTCGCCAAGACCAGACCCGCCAAGCCGGCCGCGATGGCGAGTACGAGCCCTTCCCCCAGCAGCAGGCGGATCAGTTCGCCGCGCCCGGCCCCCAGAGCGGTGCGCACCGCCAGTTCCCTGGACCGCGCCGCCGACCGCGCCATCATCAGGTTGGCTGCGTTCGCGCAACTGATCAACAGCACCAGCGCCACCGCGCCGCCGATGATCCAGATTGCCAGTCGCGTGCTTCCATAGATCTCGTCGAGCATCGGCGTCACCAGCATTCCGAACTGGCCGCTGCCCGGCGGCGCAGCATCGGCCATTTGCCGGGCCACCACACTCATCTGGGCCCGCAACTGCCCAATTTTCACGCCCGGCCTCATCAGGCCTACTGCCCGGAACACGCGTAAGCGGTCCGTCTGATCCACGGTCGGCCAGCCGACGTGCAACGGCAACCACACGTCGACGTCGCGCGGAAAGTCGAACTCGCCGCTGGTCACGCCCACCACGGTGAAACTCTGTCCGCCGCTGCGGATCTGCGTGCCGACAATCCCGGGTTGCGCGCCGTAGCGAGTGCGCCACAGCCGATGGCTGATCACGATGCGATTCGGCGCCTTGGGCACATCGTCTTCCTCACGGAGCAGGCGTCCCGCCGCCGGTTGCGCCCCCAGTAGGCGAAAGAAGTTCCCCGTCACAATGGTTGATTCCACCTGCTGCGGCGGACCGTCGCCGTTCAGCCTAAAGTCCAGGTTCACCGATGATGCGAGCGCGGCGTCCTCCAGCAGTGGCGCGCGCTTCCGCCATTCCATCCAATCGGCAAAGCAAACTTCGACGTGCTGTTGCCGATGCTGCGGATCAGTGGGCCAAAGCGATACCAGCCGGGGCAAGTCGCCAAAGCCCAGTGAGCCAAGCAGCAACGCGTGATAGACACTGAAGATAATCGTGGCAGCAGCGAGACCTAAGGCCAGCCCGGTGAACGCGGGCCAGGTGAAGCGTGGGCTGCGCAGCAGTTGCCGGGCGGAATGAAGCATTCACCCTGGACGCGCCACCTGCCGGAACGTCACGCCGAATCGGCGCGACTCACCACGAGAGCCGAAT
The DNA here is from genome assembly GCA_044226365.1 of Bryobacteraceae bacterium. Classification (GTDB taxonomy): domain Bacteria; phylum Acidobacteriota; class Terriglobia; order Bryobacterales; family Bryobacteraceae; genus JALHNI01. The sequence continues at coordinate 31,313 of JBGAHE010000005.1, read as the reverse complement.
TCTTGCTGCCAAAGGCAATGCAGTTGCACACGGCATGCTCCACGGCGAGTTTGCGCGCGCCCTCGGCCAGATAGTCGAGGTCGCATTCCGGGTCCGGAACTTCCAGGTTGGAGGTGCCGTGCATCTGTCCATCCCGCATTCCCAGCAGCGTCGCCGCCAAGCCGGCCGCCCCGCAGGCGCCCTGCGGATGGCCGATGATGCTCTTCAGTGCCGAGCCCGGCAGTTTGGCCGCATGGTCACCAAAAGCCAGATGCATGGCGCGGGTCTCGATGCGATCGTTTAGCTCGGTCCCGGTGCCGTGGTAGCTGACATAGTCCACGGCCTCCGGCGGCAGCGCGGCCTCCTGCAGCGCCAGCGTCATGGCTCGCGCCGGCTCTTCTCCGCACTCTTCGAGCCGCACGCGGTGGAACGCCTCGCAAGTGGAGCCGTAGCCGCGCAACTCCCCGTAGATGCGGGCTCCACGGGCGAGCGCCAGGTCGCGTTCTTCGAGGACAAAGTACCAGGCGCCTTCGGCGATCACGAACCCGTCGCGGTCCTTCGAGAACGGCCGAGAGGCCCGCGCCGGTTCATGATTCCAGCGGCTCGACATAATGCGCATGATGATGAAGCCGCGCATGATCAGCGGCGCCAGCGGCGCGTCCACCCCGCCAGCGACAATCCGGTCGAGCGTACCGTAAGCAATCGAGCGATACGCATAACCGATTGCATCGGTAGAAGATGTGCAGCCGTTGGAGAGCAGGTGGCTGTAGCCGCGCAGGCCGTAGCGCATGGAGACTTCGCTGGCCAGGGTGCCGGGGGTCGAAGTTGGGACGACGTAAACGCTGCATTCCTTCGGCCGGCCTGTGTAATAGAGCTCGTACTGGCGTTCGGTGAACTCCCAACTCGCCCCCCCGGAGCCGGTCACCAGGCCGATGGACCGCAGTTCATCCCGGTTCATCCGCTGCGTATCGAGCCCCGCGTCGGCCAGCGCTTCGCCCGCGGCGCAGATCGCCAGCGGAGCCGCTCGCGACACATGCGGACGGTCCTTGGCGCTCACAAACTGCGTCTCGTCGAACCCCTCCACCTGACCGGCCACACGGACTGCCAAGTCGGAAGCGTCGAATCGCTCTATCGGGCGGATGCCGCTTTCGCCACGCAGCGTCGCGGACCAAAATGCCTCCCGTCCAATCCCGTTCGGACTCACCGCACCGATACCGGTGACCACCACACGTCGTTTCAAGGAGGCTCCTTGGCCGGGGATTGCTGTTAAGCTACTGTGCTAGTATAGGCGTTTTTCCGTGGATGACCTTGAATCGATTCTGCCGGCGCCCCGCCCCGGCCCTGAACCAGCCGGCCTTGAACCACCCGGCCCAGAATCACCCGGCCCTGAATCACCTAGTACGCGCGAGCCGATCGTCATCGTCCCCACCACCGCCACCCGGCCCGCCAGTTGGGGCCTCCGAGCTCTCTCCGGTCTCGAGGCCGGCATTCTCGCCTCCGCCATTATGCTTCTCTGGATCGCCCTTGGCTGCTGGATCCAGGGACAATCCTTCTGGACCATCCCCAATCTTCTGGCGGCCACCTTCTACGGCGGACGCATGCTCCGGCCGGACTTCGTCATGCGCACCTTTGCGGGGTTATCCTTGCACTTCGCCATTGGGGGGATGGTCGGCGCATTGTATGGTGTGCTCCGCCCCTCTTCGTGGCCTGCCTTTACCACCGCGTTTATGGGTATGCTTTATGGCGTGGTTCTGTACAGCTTGGGCACACTTTGGTTTTGGAAACGGGTCAACGGCATGATGGCGGTTTACTCGACACAAACGTTCATCTTGGTGGGCTACGTGCTGTTCGGCGTGGCTCTTGGCCTAATTCCCTCGCGTCTGCGCTCGCTCGAACGCCACTTCTTGGTACACTGAGGGTTAAGGTAATAGTCTCGTTCATGGAACCCGTGCGTCTCCGCTGCCGGGCATAATCACCAAATTGAATGAAACGAATTTTGGATCTGGGACGTCTTAAGTTGGGCGCAGAGAGGAAAGGACCGAGCTACTGATGCAGTTCTCCAGGCAGTCTTGCCTGAGCGCACTTTTCTCTTATCTGATTGCATTTGGGCTTTATTTCGTTCTCCATGGAGGCACCAGCCCGTTGCTCGCGCAACAGGCTGCCGGTCAGCAGACCCCCCCTCCGCAGAAGAAGCAGAACCCTTTTGAGTCCGTGCCTCAAGCTGAACCCCCGAAGCCGGAAACGCCCCCTGCGGCGAAGCCCGGTCAGCCCCCCATCCAGCGACCCGTTCTTGAAACCCCGGCCCCCGCAGATGCGCCGAAGGCACCCGCAGAGGATGTCATCGAGGCGATCGAGTTTCGCGGCGCCCGTCGCGTCCCTCAAGACACCCTTCGCGCGCTGATCTTCACCAAAAAGGGTGACAAGTACGACCCTGAGACCTTGAACCGCGATTTCATGGCGCTCTGGAATACGGCCCGCTTCGACGATCTTCGTCTCGAACGCGAAGCTGGCACCACGGGCTGGATCCTGCGCTGGCTCGTCACCGAACGCCGCGTGGTCCGCTCCATTAAGTACGATGGCGCCAAGTCGGTCACCGTCTCGGAAATCCTTGATCGCTTCAAAGAGCGTCGCGTCGGCCTCCAGGTGGAATCGCAGTACGATCCGAACAAGGTTCAGCGCGCCGCCAACGTCCTCAAGGAATACCTGGCTGAGCGCGGTCGCCAGTTCGCCACGGTCACGCCGGAAGTCCGCCAGATCCCGCCGTCGTCTCTCGAAGTTACCTTCAAGGTCACCGAAGGTCCCAAGGTCAAGGTCGGCAATCTCAACATTGAAGGCAATCAGGTCTTTAGCGACAAAGTCGTTCGTCGCGCGATGAAGAACCTGAAGCCCATCGGCATTCCCCACTCGCTGATCGCCGAAAGCCTCTTCGCCAAGACCTTCGACTCGAGCAAGCTCGAGGAAGACAAGGACCGCATCCGGCAGTTCTACCAGGAGCGCGGCTACTTCACGGCGCGCGCCACGGGCTCCGACTACACGATGCGCGACACCTACCCCGCCAAGGTCCGTCCCTTTATCTTCTGGCCCAAGGGCAAGCCGGGTAAGGCTGCCGACGTCACCGTTACGGTGGAAGAGGGCCGCAAGTATAAGCTTAATAAGATCAACTTCTCCGGCGTGAAGTTCTTCCGCACGCCGGAATCGCTCTTCCGACCGATCTTTGGCATGGGCGAAGGCGACGTCTTCTCCACCCAGAAACTTCAGAAGGGTCTCGAGCAACTCCGTAAGCTGTACGGCGAATTCGGCTTTCTCGACATGGTGCCGGAGCCCGGCTTTGAACCCCTGCCCAATTCCGACAAGATTGACTTGTCGCTCAGCGTCGACGAAGGCAAACAGTTCTTCGTCCGCCGTCTCGATTTCACCGGCAACACCACCACCCGCGACAAGGTCATCCGCCGCGAAATCCTGATCGACGAAGGCGACCTCTTCAACTCCCGCCTTTGGGAAATCTCGCTGCTTCGCCTGAATCAGTTGGGCTACTTCGAAGTGTTGAAAGAACAGGAAGCGGCCACGATCACGCGCGACACCAAGAACAACACCGTCGACGTGACCCTCAAGGTGAAGGAACGCGGCAAAAACTCGGTGCAGCTTTCGGGCGGCGTGTCCGGCATCGCCGGCAGCTTCGTCAGCTTCGGTTACTCCACCAACAACTTCCTCGGCTTGGGTGAAACGCTCTCTCTCGACTCGCAGATCGGTGACCGCATCCGTTCGGTGAGCTTTGGTTTTACGGAGCCCTACTTCATGGACAAGCCGATTCAGGTTGGCTTCACCGTGATGACCCAGCGCTTCAACTACGATCAGGGCCGCGAAGTTTCGCTGCTCTCCGGCCGTAACCTGATCCCGTACTTCAACTCGCTCGGCACCAACAACCTGCTCAACTACGTCTCGAACGGCTACGGCTTCACCACCTTCGCCAGCACCCTGCTCAAGCGCAGCTTCGCCCGCGTCACGATGACCTATTCATTCAACGTGAACAGCATCCGGACGCAATCAGAATCCGCCGAGACCTACTTCAAGTACATCAACTTCCAGGGTCTCGACGGCCCGAACTCGCTGTCGGGCATTCGCTCGAGCGCCATCACGCCGTCGTACACCTTCAACACGATCGATCACCCAATTACGCCTTCGCGCGGTAAGAGCCTGTTTGTCTCGGCTCAGTTCGCGGGCAGCTTCCTGGGCGGCAACGTCAATGAAATCGCCCCCACGGCCGAGTTCAAGTATTTCCGCGCCGGATTCAAGAAGGGCCATGTCATCGGTATGCGTCTGCTGGGCCGTTACATCACCGGCTACGGTGGCCGTGCGGCGCCGCCTTTCTCCCGCTTCTATATGGGCGGCGAAAACGACATCCGCGGCTTCGATATCTGGAGCGTCAGCCCGTTCGCTTATCTGCCTTCGGAAGGCACTGTGAACGTTCTGAATGCCGACGGTTCAGCCCGGACTCAGAAGGTCATCCAGGACGGCGCCGAAGTCACGGTGAACGTTACCCAGCGCATCCCCACCTATCAGCTCACCTTCATCGGTGGCGATACTCAGGCGCTGAGCAATCTCGAATACCGCATCCCGATCTTCGGACCCGTGGTATTAGCTGCGTTCGTCGATACCGGTGTGAACCGCGTCACGAACCGTGGACAGTTGAACCTGAACGACAGCCGCGTGCGCGAACTGAATGGCTTGTTCCCGCAGGCGGGCTTCGAACGACAGATCAAGGTCGCCGAAGCCACGCAGAAGATGCGTATGTCGACCGGGCTCGAAATGCAAATCATGATGCCGGTGGTCAACGCGCCGTTCCGGTTCTATTGGGCATATAATCCCTTCCGTACGGAAACGTTCTTACAGCCGCCTATCGTGGCGGACCGTTCGATGTTCCCCAACCAGCAGACCTTCCTGCAGTCGGTGGCATTGTTCGGACAGGCCTCTCCCTTCTTTGAACGGGCGCGGACGTTCCGATTTACGATCAGCCGGACGTTCTAAGGAGTCCGGAAAGCGGGGAAACGATTTGGGGGCGGCTGCGTCCATCTCGTCGTAAGATTGACAAGGAGATTCTGACAGTGAAATTGAACGTAATGTCGGCCGCCCTCTGCCTCGGCGCCCTCACCTTTAGCGGTGCCCTGTTCGCGCAGGCGCCGCCCGCCAAGATCGGCACCATCAGCATTCAGCAGGCCATCATCGGAACCAAGGACGGCCAGAAGGCCGTTCAGACCCTCCAGGCGAAGGTCGAACCCAAGCGCAAGGAACTCGAAGCGAAGCAAGCCCAGATCGCCCAGCTCGAAGACCAGCAGCGCAAGAGCGCCAACACGGCCAGCGCCGATACCCTTCGCAAGCTCGCCACGGACATCGAGCAAAACAAGAAGGCTCTCCAGCGCATGGCCGAGGACGCCGAAGCCGAAAGCCAGCAGGAACAGAATCGCCTCCTGAACGAACTCGGCGGCCGCATCATGCAGGTCATCGACAAGTACTCCCGCGACAACGGCTTCACGCTGATCCTGGACATCAGCAATCAGCAGACCTCGCCCGTCCTGTGGCAGGCCACCGGTGTCGACATCACCGCCGACATCATCAAGCTCTATGACAACAACGCGCCGTCCACGCTGGCTCCGGCTCCGGCCAAGCCCGCGGCCACGACGCCCGCTCCGGCTGCTCCTCCCGCCAAGAAGGTCCCGGGCGCGAAGTAACTTCGCCGCCTTCGCGATTTGGCAAAAAGGCCGCCTTCGGGCGGCCTTTTTGCTTTCTCGCGCCCCTGGCCTTTAAGATCGTACAGTCGGCTTTCCCGCCGTATGGAGTACTCCCGCATGGATCGTCGCAGTTTCGCCAAGTCGCTATTGGCCTTGCCCGCTGTGCCCCCGGTCGTCGCCCAGGAGGTGCAGAAGCGCAACAACGGTTTACCGCCCTTGACCATCAAGGACGTCAAGACCATTGTCACCACCGGCGGTGCCCGCTACCGCTGGGTCTTCGTCAAGATCCTCACGTCGGAGCCGGGCCTCTACGGTATCGGTTCAGCCAACAACGCCTACCAGACCCAGGCCGTCATCGCCGCCATTGAAAACCACCTCAAGCCTTGGTTGATTGGCAAGAATGTCGCCCAGATCGAAGACCTCTGGCAAAGCGCCCACCTCCGCACCTACTGGCGCAATGGCCCCGTGAACAACAACGTTCTGAGCGGTATGGATATGGCCCTTTGGGACATCAAGGGCAAGCGCGCCGGGATGCCGGTGTACGAACTGCTGGGCGGCAAGGTGCGCGACGCCGTCCCTTGCTATGACCATGTGGGCGGTCAGGATGCGAGCGAAGCCGCCGAGGCTGTCCAGAAGTCCCTGGCCAGTGGCTATCGCCACATCCGCGTTCAGTTCGGCGGCTATGGCGGGGGCGGCTTCATTAGTCCTGGTTCGGGTTCGCGGCCCGAAGGTGCCCGCAATCTTCCGGCCTTTGACGAAGAGCTGTACGTAGACAAAGTCACCAAGATGTTCGAAGAAGTGCGTGCCAAGGTCGGTTTTGAGCCCAAGCTCTGCCACGACGTGCACTCGCATCTCACCGGCATGAACGCGGCCGAATTTTGCCGCCGCCTGCAGCCGCTGCAGATGCTCTTTGTGGAAGACGTGCTCGCTCCGGAGCAAGTCTCCTGGTACAAGCACATCCGCCAGGTCTGCACCACACCCCAAGCCGTCGGCGAACTGTTCACCCACCCCTTCGAGTACCTGCCGCTCATCTCGGAGCGCCTGATTGATTACGTCCGCTGCCGTGTCTCCGGCATTGGCGGCATCACGCCGGCGAAAAAAGTCGCCACGATGTGCGAGGTCTTCGGCACCAAGACGGCCTTCCAGGAAGGCGGCGAGAACGATCCGGTCAATCAGCTTGCTGCTTACCACGTGGATATCTCGAGCCCCGGCTTTGGCATTCAGGAGGAGAACCACTTCCCGCCCTCCGTCTACGAGATCCTGCCCGGCACTGCCGAGATTCGCAAAGGCTATCTGTACGGCAGCGGCCAGCCGGGGCTAGGCATCGACATCAACGAAACGCTTGCCGCGCGCCATGCCGTGAGTGCGGGCCCGCTGCCCAACGGCGGCGCTTACCCGCTCGATCGTGCCATGGACGGCAGCGTCGTCAAGCCCTAACCCATTGCCCGAAACCGGACCGGTTAAACTGGACCCTGAGCCGTATGCCGCGTGATGTCCACCTGAATGTCCTGCTGCCCAAGAATCGGGACCACCTCGGCACGATTCGCGTGGAAGTGGACGGCGTTCCAACCGCCGAGTTCCGTGTGCTAGGTCGCGGCTCCAGCACGGTGGGTGGCAAGTCCACGGGCAATCCCCAGCGCGATCCCTTCAAATACGCGGGCAACACGCCCACCGGCGACTACATCAGTCCTGGCATCGTCGCGACCGATCAGTGGAACACCTCCAGCTACGGACCCTGGGGCGCGATCCGCCTCAAGGCGGTCGCCGGGGATGCCTTGCTGGCAGAGAAGGTCTTCCATCGCAGTGGCTTCTTAATTCACGGCGGCTCGCCGGGTCGCTTCAGCGGCTACAACCCGACGCTGGGCTGCCTGCGCGTCAGCAACGACGATATGCGTTCGTTGATCAGTCTGATCACCGATCTTCAGGACAACCCCGTCGCTCAGCGCTGTGAAATGGTTTCCATCCGCATCACCGTTCGCGAATAAACAGGAGCAGAATGTCTCAACCTTCCATTGCCACCGTGACCATTGGTGACGTCAAATTCAAGTCGCTCTCAGCCAGTTTGCGGCTGGTGACGCCGGAAGATTTCACGGGCCGCCCGCAGATCGGCGCTCATCACACCAACATCGACATCATCGTCGATGCGCACGACAACCAGAATCTGCCGTTCGCCAATCTTAAGCGTCTTTACGAACTCTCGCGCCACGTCACCGAAGAAGCCATCGTCGACATGAAGATCGAATGCTGGACCGACGACTCCGCGCAGGATACGATCTGCGTCTGGAAGTTTCGCGGCTGGATCAGCCACTTCCAACTGCACACCGGTCACGGCAATCATGAACTGCACCTGGGTCTGCATCCGGCCCTGAAGTCGGACCAGACCCTGGATTTGGAAATGACCAATTAAGCGGTCTAAACCATGTACATACCGCCGTTGATCTCGATCGTCTGCCCCTGGATGTAGCGCGAGCCCGGCGCGCACAGGAACAGCACCACGTCGGAGACGTCGTCGTTCGTGCTTAGCCGGCCCTGCGGCGTCTGCGCCACCACGCTATCCAGCATCTGCTTGTTTGAGAACACTTCGTGGAAGTGATTGTCCACCGTGCCGGGGCTCACGGCGTTGACGCGAATGCCCTGGGGCGCCAACTCCTTCGCGAGACCCTTCGTGATCGCCGACACCGCCGCCTTCGCGGCGGCATAGACGGTTGCGCCGGGCCCGCCGCCGTTACGCGCGGCGATCGAACTCACATTGATCACCACGCCGTTCTTGCGTTCGATCATCCCGGGCGCCACCGCCTTGGCGATGAAGTAGACGCTCTTCACGTTCAGATTCATCACCTCATCGAATAACTCGGGCGTGTACTCCAGCAGCTTCGCGCGCTTCACCAGGGAGCCAGCGTTGTTCACCAGGATGTCCCACTCCGGCTTCAGTCCGGCGCAGAAGGAAGTGATCCCCGCTTCGGTGGCCAGATTCGCCTGCACCAGGGTCGCCTCGGCGCCCAGTGCCTTCAGCGAAGCCTGCACTTCCGCCGCGCCTTCCGGGAAAGAGTTGAATTGCAGTAAAAAGCGGCTCACTCCGGCCCTCGCCAGAGTTAGGGCCGTGGCGGCGCCAATGCCGCGCGACGCGCCCGTAATCAGCGCGCTTTCCAAGGGACCATTCGGTCCTTCCAGTTTCGTCATCGGTTCTCCTCATCATTGGTTTGCCCGGTGGACGCGCCGCGTGCGCGGCGTCGTTTCGTCCCGGGCTTGATGGTCTCGTTGGTTTGGCCCCAGCGGGCCAGGTTGTAAGTCCGCGTATAGCCAGCCGTCGTATTCGAAAGCTCCACCCGAACGGCGCCGTTGGCGTCGCAGATAAAGCGTTCGTGGATCTCCTGGTGCTGCGCCACTTCGCTGTGCACGACGGCGATCGCCGCAAGTGTCGGCAGGTTCGCCAGCGCCGGATCGAACGGAAAGCGGATCTCGTCCCAGAACGCCAGATCCCCCGCTGGTTCGCCGTCGCGATTCACGTCCGCGGCCTCGAGATACCGGAAGTGGCCGATGTTGTGCACCGGGTAATAACGGCGCTCCCGCACCAACGGGGGCTGCTTCGCAAACGGCAATGTCGTTCCCCGTTCAAAGATCACATCGAGCCAGGCGCGCCGGCCATGATCAGCCTCGCGCCACACTCCGAACGCTCGGCCAAAGCGATCCCGCACCATGGCGCCCGGTTGATCGTCCGCATGAATCGCCAGCCCGATCGCCGTCGCCGCGCGCGTATAGGCAGATCTCTTCACACTGCGCCCAAAACTCTCGCGCAACATCCGGGATACCAGCGGCAATTCGCTTCCGCCGCCCGTCACATACAACGCATCGATCGTCGCGGTCGGCCCCAACGACTTCAGCAGTTCTTCCACCACTTCCACCGATTGCTGAATGCGCGGCCGCGCGACGCCTTCAAAAAGGCCCACGGCGATGTTCACACTGCCCCAGCCGGGGCGCACCGCTTCCAGGTCGACGCTGATGCGCTTGGTCGTCGGCTTGATCGCTTCCTTTCGCTCACGGCATTCTTCCAGCAGCCGATAGGTCTCGCTGGCGTCTAGTATGCGCCGCCGGTCTTCATCGAGTGCGAGTTCGGCAATCATCTCGTCGAAGTCGTCGCCGCCGAAATGCGGCAACCCCGCCGTCGACACCACGATGTTTTCTTTGTCCGCCGTACGCAGAATCGAAGCATCGAACGTGCCGCCGCCCAGGTCATAAACCAGAATGGTCTCTTCCTTCGCCGGCCCGTCCTGACGATGCCGATGCGCGAACTCGACGCTCGCCGCCGACGGCTCGTTCAGCATCCCGAGCACCGTGAATCCGCCCTGTCGAAAAGCCTCGGCCGTCAGGTAGCGCTGATTCGAGTTCGCATTCGCCGGTATCCCCAGCACCGCTTCCAGCGGCTCCGTTGCTTTGAGCCCCGCATTGGATTGTTCCCGCAACGCCGTGGCCAGTGCTCCCGCCAAGCCCGCCAACAGATCAATCACCAGTGCCGACTGTCCACCCGCCTCCAACCTCGTATGGGGGCCCGCGCCGTGCAACTCCCGCTTCAACGACCGGATCAGCGTCCACTCGGGGTCGCCTTGATGCCCCACCGCCTGCCAGCCATAGTGAATCCCCTCCGGCCCGAAAGCGATCGTGGGCGGATACCAGTCCCGGGTTTCGCCGTCGTTCGTATCGAAGGAAACCACCGGGTAATTGCCACGGTCCGCCGCGGCGACGACAATGCGCGTAGTGCCAAAATCGATGCCGAGTTTCATGCTTCCTTCTATTCGAGCATTAAACGGGACCACGCTAAAATGGTGTTTTGAACTTCGCCGAAATTCTGAATAACTCCCGGTTTATCTCGCTTTCGAGCGCGCTCGCCGTCCTCACGGCGATGATCACCCCCGCGCTGCTCATTTCCGCCACCGGTACGTTCATTCTGTCGACCTCCAACCGCCTCGGCCGCTGTGTGGACCGCATGCGCGTGATCACGGCCACCCTCGAAGCTGACCAGGCCGAGCATCATATGACCGAGGAACGCAAGACGTTCCTCATGGCCCAAATCAACGTCATGGCCCAGCGCGCGCGCATTCTGGCCCGGGTGCTGGTGTTCCTTTACTTTGCCTCCGGCATCTTCATGGCCTCCAGCGTCGCCATTGCCGTCGCCAGTGTCGCCATGGAGAACTGGAGCTGGCTGCCGCTGATTCTCGGCATCTCCGGCGCTGTTTGCCAGTTCGTCGCCAGTATCCTGCTCATCAAGGAAGCCCGGCTCTCGCGGGTGAATCTCGAAGGCGAAGTGAAGTACTTCGTCAAACTCGCGCACCGCGAGTTAGGCCCCGGGCCGGACTAGAAAGCTCACCGTCATCTCATCCTTGGTGCCAATCGCCCCCAGCAGGGCCGACGGCGGCTTCAGCTTGAAATCGGTCAGCTTTACCGTCGCCGTTCCTTCGCAAGCACCCTCCTTCTCCGTCAAGTGAATCACCACCGGCTTCGTCACATTCCGGATCGTCAGGTCGCCTCGCACTTCGTAGGCGCCGGAGCCCTGCGCCGTGATCCCGGTGGAGACAAACTTCAGCAATGGATACTTCGCCGAATCCATCATGTCCATCTGCGCCGCCGCCGCAATTTTCTTCGCGTCCTTGGCGCTCACCCAGTCGTCCTTCAGTACGGCACTCCGCGCTTCGATCTCCAGTTGAATCGACGAGTTCTCGGGGCGCGCCTGATCGAGCTGCAGCACCCCGCGATACCGTTCAAACTCGAAAACATGTTTCTTGCCGCTCATCAGGCCCGTCTTTTCCACCTGCAGGGTGAAGTGCGTGCCCGGCGCCGGTGCCACGCGCAGATTGCGCTGCTCGGCGGCCACCACCCACCCCGGCAGCAGACTCAGCATGAGTAAAATGCGCATCGGACTTCATACCTCCACGGCAGGCGCTCTCGAGAACTCGGCTCTAGAAGCGATGAAACTGGGCGCCAACACGTTTCAGATTTTCTCTGCCTCGCCGCGGATGTGGCGCGTGCGTCCCGTCTCGCTTCTTTCGGTGGTAGAACTGCGGCGGCTGCGCGAGGCACATGACCTTTTCCCGCTCGTCATCCATGACAGCTACCTCATCAACCTGGGCTCTCAGGACCCCGCCGTGCGCGAGCAGTCCATCGCGGCCTTCCGCGGCGAGATCGAACGCGCCCTCACCATCGGCGCCGAGTACCTGGTCTTCCATCCGGGTAGCGCCAAGGAATATTCCCGCGAACAGACCATTGCTGCCGTCGCTGCCGGCATGACCGCGGCGGCGCGTGGCCTTCGCGGCTCGCTGCAACTCCTGATTGAAAACACGGCGGGGCAAGGCTCGGTGCTGGGGAGTACACTGGAAGAACTAGCGGAAATCAGGCGCCAAGCGCAAGCCGGTCTCGACTTCGAGATTGGTTACTGTCTCGATACCTGTCACAGTTATGCTGCCGGTTACGACTTGGCCAGTGCGGTCGGGCTGGCGCAGTTTGTTGAGTTAGCCGACTCGGTATTGGGGCTGCAGCGAGTGCCTGTGTTTCACGCCAACGATTCGAAGGGTGGGTTGGGATCGCGACTGGATCGCCACGCTCACATCGGTGAGGGTCTGCTGGGCGAAGCCGCTTTCGAGCGGCTGTTGCGTCATCCCCGGCTCCAACACGCCGCCTTCATTCTGGAGACGCCGGCGGAAGGCCAGCGTCGGGATCTCGAGAAATTGAAAGAGCTATGCCGGAAAAGTCCTACAATCCGCAAGAAATTGAAGTAAAGTGGCAGGCCCGCTGGGATGCGTCGCCTGACCTGTATCGGGCCGACTCGGCCTCGGATAAGAAGAAGTATTACGTCCTCGAAATGCTGCCCTATCCGAGCGGCCGGTTGCACATGGGCCACGTGCGCAACTACTCGATTGGGGACGCCTTGGCCCGCTACATGTGGATGCGCGGCTACGACGTGCTTCACCCCATGGGTTGGGACTCCTTCGGCATGCCCGCCGAGAACGCCGCCATCAAGTCCAAGCGGCCGCCCGCCGAGTGGACCTTCGCCAACATTGCCGCCATGAAGGTGCAGATGAAGCGCATGGGCTTCAGCTATGACTGGGATCGCGAGATCGCCAGTTGCACCCCCGAATACTACCGCTGGAACCAATGGTTCTTCCTGAAGATGTTCGAGCGCGGCCTTGTCTATCGCAAGCAAAGCAAGGTCAACTGGTGTCCGGAATGCGCCACCGTGCTCGCCAATGAGCAGGTGGTGGATGGCTGCTGCTGGCGCCACGAAACCACCAAGGTCATCCTCAAAGAACTCGAGCAGTGGTTCTGCAAAACCACTGCTTACTCGGACGCGTTGCTCGACGACATGAAGCAAATCGAGGCCGGCTGGCCCGAGCGCGTGCTGACCATGCAGAAAAACTGGATCGGCCGTTCCGTCGGTTCGGAAGTCGACTTCGCGCTCGCCGGTACCGCCCAGAAGATCCGCGTCTTCACTACCCGCGTCGACACCATCTACGGCGCCACTTGCGTCATCCTCGCGCCGGAGCACCCGCTCAGTGTCGGCTTGGTCGCCGATCAGGCCGCCCTCAAGGCCATGATCGACGAGCAGGCGCGCAAGGACCCCGCCGACGTCGAGAAGAACGGCTTCTTCACTGGCCACTATGCCGTCAACCCGTTCAGCGGCGCGCAAGTCCCGATCTGGATCGGTAACTTCGTCCTGATGGGCTATGGCACGGGCGCCATCATGGCCGTCCCCGCGCACGATGAACGGGATTTCGAATTCTGCACGAAGTACGGCATCCCCATCCGCGCCGTCATTCGTCCCGTCGATGGAACGCTGCCGGAGACTGTCACCGAAGCCTTCGGCGAGTATGGCATCGTCGAGAACTCCGGTGAGTTCAGTGGACTGCCTTCCGCCGAAGCGCGCACGAAGATGAATGCGTACGCAGAGGCGAACGGCTTCGGTAACGCCGCCATCACCTATCGCCTCAAGGACTGGGGCATTTCGCGCCAACGCTACTGGGGCACGCCGATCCCGATCGTGCATTGCCCGACGTGCGGCGTCGTGCCGGTCCCTTACGAGCAACTCCCCGTCAAACTTCCCCTCGACGTCGACATCACCGGCGCTGGCGAGTCGCCGCTCAAGCGCGTCCCCGAATTCGTCAACGTGGCTTGTCCGAAGTGCGGCGAGCCCGCTCAGCGCGAAACCGACACGATGGACACCTTCGTCGATTCGTCGTGGTACTTCTATCGCTACGCCGATCCGCACAATGACCAGGCTCCTTTCGATCCCGCGAAAGTCGCGCCCTGGTTCCCCATCAATCAGTACATCGGGGGCGTGGAGCATGCCATTCTCCACCTCATTTACTCGCGCTTCTGGACCAAGATGATGCGCGACATCGGCCTCATCCAAAACGACGAGCCGGTGCGCAACCTGTTCACCCAGGGCATGGTCATCAAAGACGGCGCCAAGATGTCGAAGAGTCTCGGTAACGTCGTCGACCCCGACGAGATGGTCGCCAGGTTCGGCGCCGACACGTGCCGCATGTACATCCTCTTCGCGGCCCCGCCCGAAAAGGATCTCGACTGGAACGAGAGCAGCGTCGAAGGCGCGTTCCGCTCCATCGGCCGCATCTATCGCTTTGTCACCCGCAACGCCGAGCGTTCGGGCGGCGAGCCCACCGACGCTGATCGCCAGGCGCTGCGCAAGCTCCACCAGACGCTCGCCAAGATCACCACCGACTTCGACTCGCGCTGGCATTTCAACACCTCAATTGCCGGCCTCATGGAACTCACCAACGAGCTCTATCTGCTCGAAAGCTCCATGTCCGGCACCGCCATGCAGCAGGTGCTGCCGGTGCTGGTGCAACTGCTCGCGCCCTTCGCCCCCTACACCGCCGAAGAGCTTTGGGAAGAGTTGGGACGCCCCGCGCCCGTCTTCCGTCAACTCTGGCCGGAAGCCGATCCGGAACTCGCCAAAGAGGACGCCGTAGAAGTGCCCGTGCAGGTCAACGGCAAGCTTCGCGGCCGCATTCAGGTTCCGCTCGGAACCGCCAAAGATGAACTCGAACGGCTCGCTCTGGCCGACGAGAAGGTGACGCCGTGGCTCGACGGCAAGCAGGTGGCCAAGGTCATCGTCGTGCCGGACAAACTGGTGAACATCGTGGTGAAGTAAGTGCCGCATCTGTTCCCGCGACAGTTTGTCGAGAGTGCTGAAGCGTCCCATCGCTCGTACACGGTGGCTGAGGCAGAAGAGTATACTCGCTGGCTCGCCACCGCTCATTACGAAAACTTCCACGTCGTCAGCTTTCTCCTGCCAAAGGCGCTCCATCAGGATTTCTACAACGTCTACTCGTTCTGCCGTTGGGCCGACGACTTAGGCGACGAGTTTGGCGACCCGGTCCGAAGTCTCGACCTGCTCGCTTGGTGGCGTCGCGAATTGCACGCCATGTATGCCGGCGAAACCCGCCATCCGGTCTTCGTGGCCCTCAATGGCACTGCCAAGAAGCACGCCTTGCCCATCGACCCTTTCGACGATCTGATCACTGCCTTCATCCAGGACCAGACGGTCAGCCGCTACCAGAACTGGGCCGAGCTCGAAGGCTATTGTCTGAACTCCGCCAACCCCGTTGGCCGCCTCGTGCTCATGCTTTGCGGTTATCGCGATGATGAGCGCTTCCGACTCTCGGACGCCACCTGCACCGGCCTCCAACTCGCCAACTTCTGGCAGGACGTCACCGTCGACTGGGATAAGGACCGCGTCTATCTGCCCCTCGATCTGCTCGCCAAGCACGGCGCCACCGTCGACCAGATTGCCCAGCGCCGCTTCAATCCCGCCTTCGCCGCCGCCATGCGCGAAGCTGTCGCCGAAGCGCGCCGCCATTTCTCCAACGGCCTGCCCCTCGTCAAGATGGTCGATCGCCAGCTCTCGCTCGACCTTGACCTGTTCAACCGCGGTGGCCTCGCCATTCTCGATCGCATCGAAGCCGAAGGCTTCGATGTCCTGAAGGCCCGCCCCCGCATTACCAAAGTCGCGCGTGTGCGCATTCTCATGGGGAGCCTGGCCCGATGGGCTTTCCGCGCGGCGTAGGCGACCCGGTCGCCGCTTCTTACGCCTGGTGCCGGGATCTCGCCCGCCAGCGCGCTAAGAACTTCTACTACTCGTTCCGGCTGCTCTCCAAACGCCAGCACGACGCCATCTGCGCCGTGTACGCCTTCATGCGCGTCTGCGACGACCTCTCCGACGATCCCGGCCTCACCCTCGAACAGCGCCAGACCGCGCTTGCCAACTGGCGCCGCGACCTTGACCTTGCCTTAGGCGGCCTCCAGACCATGCCCCGTCATCCGGTCTGGCTCGCCCTCTATGACGCCGTGCTCAAATACAAGATCCCCGCGGCCTATCTGCACCAGATGATTGATGGCGTTACCTCGGACCTCGTCTTTGTGCCCGTCCAGACTTTCGACCAGCTCTACCGCTACTGCTACCAGGTGGCTTCGGTCGTCGGCCTCACCGTCATCCACATCTTCGGCTACGAGGGCGAAGCCGCCTTGCCGCTCGCCGAGAAATGCGGCATTGCCTTTCAGCTCACCAATATTTTGCGCGATGTGCGAGAGGATGCCGAGAACGGACGTGTTTATCTCCCGGCGGAGGATCTGGAACGATTCGGTGTCACCCCAGAGCAATTGGCGCGCGGCGAAGCGAACGACGCTTTCCGGAACCTAATGCGCTTCGAAGCCGAACGGGCTCGACGCTACTACGACGAATCACGTCCGCTGGTCGGCTTGATCGATCCGAAGAGCCGTGCTTCGCTGCGCGCGCTCATCGAGATCTATTCGCAGCTATTGGACCGGATTGTGGCGTCGAACTTCGACGTGCTGGAGCGCCGCATCGCGCTCAGCACGGGCGAAAAGGTCTGGATCCTGATTCGCGAACGCCTTCGCGGTTAGGGGATAATCGCGGTCTTCATGTGGCCGTTGTGACTCATCAGGTGCTTGAACACCTCGAGGAGATTCTGCAACGGCTCTTCCCGGTTCACGAAGTCGTGCGCCGTGATGTCGCCGCGCGAAACGGCGTTCAGCGCGCGCTGAATCAGCGCGGGCGTGTGATGGAAGCTCGCTTTGAGCGTGATTTCCGAATAGTGCAGACGGTTGGTGTCGAGCGAGATAGTCGTATCGTTCGGGCACCCGCCGAACAGATTTACCGTACCGCCGCGGCGCACCATGCCGACGGCTTCCTGCCAGGTCTGCGGCTTGCCGACGGCTTCGATGACGATGTCGGCGCCATGCCCGCCCGTCCGCCCGCGCACTTCGCTGACCACGTCGCGCGTATCGGCCGTCGAGATCACGTCCTGCGCGCCCATGCGCAGCGCACGGTCCAATTGCGTCTTGCGGCGTCCAATGGCAATCACCCGCGCGCCCAGCAGCCCCGCAATGCGCACGAACATCAGGCCGATCGGGCCCAGGCCGATTACGGCCACATTGTCGCCCGCGCTGATCCCGGAATCTTCAATGCCCTTCAGCACGCACGCCAAAGGTTCAATCAACGCCGCGTCGGGGTAGCTCACCTGCGGCGGAATTTCGTACATGTTCTTTTGCACGATACGCGACGGAATCCGGATGAATTCAGCGTACGCGCCGTTGTTGAAGAGCAGGTTTTCGCAGAGGTTCTCCGACTTGCGCCGGCAGTAGAGACATTCACCGCAAGGTGCCGAGTTGGCGGCCACTACGCGCTGGCCGACATGGAAGTTATCCACGTCCGCGCCCACCGCCACAATGTCGCCCGACAATTCGTGACCAAACAACGCCGGAGGAACAATCATCCGCGCGTGATAACCACGCCGGAAGACTTTCACATCCGTGCCACAGGTCAGCGCCGCCCGGACGCGGACCAGGACATCGCCTGGACCAATTGGAGGAACCTCAACCGGCTCGATCTCTACGTGTTCTTTACCGTAGAGAACGGCCGCGAGCATTCGTACGCTCACTCGTAACCACCCTTCAGCAACACCAGTACCAACACCCCAGTATACCTATTCCCCTCAGCCCATTGCGCCGAATCGATCAACTCGAAATTCTCGCGCGATTTCAGAGAGGACACAAGCCGTTCGCTGGCTGGCCACTTCATTAATTCTTCTGCACTTGGACGCATCGTTTAGGACACGCCTTTCTGCGGCTCCACCAGAATTTTCAGCGATTGATCGTCCGGGTGCAGGGCCAGATTCATGCCCTCCTGGAAGCCGCTTAACGGAACTCGATGTGAAATAAGACGCTCCACCGGCAGCCGCCCGGAAAAAATCAAAGCCGCCGACTCCCGCTGCAGGTCCACGTCGGCGCTGTACGAACCACAAATAATTCGCTCATCCTTACAGATGTCGGCTCCGGCCAACTCGATTCGTTCCTTCTCGGAAGTCTGCGCAAACAGAACGATCCTCGCCCCCGGCCGGGTCATTCGCACCGCCTGCTCGACGATTCCCGGAGCCGATACCGCCACAAAAACCAGATCCGCCCCTCGGCCCTCGGTCCGCTCGCGGGCGAGCGCCGGCAAATCGGTCTCGCGAGGGTCATAGGCCTCGTCGGCGCCCAATTCCAAGGCTAGCGCGCGACGCGAAGGCGACAAATCCGTCGCGATGACGTGCGCGCCCGCGTTCTTCAGCAACATGGTGAACTTCAGCCCGATCGGGCCCTGCCCCATCACCACCACCGCGTCGGTCGGGCGCGGTGCGGCCTGCACCACCGCCTTCAGGCACGTATTTAAAGGCTCCACCAGGCTGGCGGCCGCAAAACTCACGCCGGCGGGGATTTTCTCCACGCCTCTTTCTACGATCCAGTCCATGATTCGGATGTATTGCGCAAAGCCGCCACCGGCCGGCTCAAAGCCAGCCGTGATCCCCACCTTTTTGTAAACCGGGCATTGCGCATACAGCTTCCGCTCGCAGTAAAAGCAACGGCTGCAGGGGATGTGATGGAACGCGACCACCCGGTCGCCGGGCACAAACCGCGTCACGCCCTCGCCCGCTCGCACCACCACCCCGGCCGTCTCATGGCCGTAAATCCGCGGACCCGCCAACAAGTCATACTCGATCTTCTTCAGATCCGTATGGCAAATTCCGCATGCTTCCACGCGGACCAGCAACTCGCCCGGCCCGATGGCCGGCGTCGTCACTTCCTGGACTTCAACCTTCTGGTTTCCCGTATAGACTGCGGCCAGCATCCGGCCTGGAACTTCAGAAACGGCAGTCGGCAAGAAAGCCTCCCAAATTTTGTGCCGCCAGACGCGTCTGGCGTTGCAGCGTGCCGATGGCCGGCCCCAGCGTCAACGGGCGCGTCAGGATGGCCAGCGCAATCCGCCCCTTGGCGAAGCCGCCGTCGGCTGTCCGATAGCGATTGAAATCGAGCGGCAGGGATTCGCCCGCCGTATCCGACACGCACTTGATGCACGCAAACTTCACGCCGCGCCGCCGCGCCGCCTCGCGCACGGCCGCGCTTTCCATCTCCACGGCTAACCCCTCGGCGGCTAGCGCCTGCTTCTCCTCGGCCGTCGCCGCCACCCGGTCCTGCGAAACGATGGCGCCTCGCCGGAAGGCCGACGCGGTCACCGGCTGCGTATCCCGCTCGTCGACCACGATCTCGCCCAACTGCAGGTCAGGCAATAAGGCCCCGCAAGTACCCGTCGAAATCAGAACGTCTACCGGACCAGCTTCGAGAATCGCTTCCGCCGCTCGAGCCGCCGCGCGGAACCCCGGCCCAAACGCCGTCATGCGCACCGTATCGCCGTCTTTGGTTTCGCCCTGCACCGAGCGCCGGCTGACGTCGGCGAAGCGCTCACAGGCCGCCAGACGCTGGGAATAGGGCTCGAGTTCGTAGGGGTCAGCCGCCACCAGGCCTAAAATCACGCCGCCATCCCCTGTTGCCGGAACCAGCTCACTGCGCGCGCCAGCGCGTCGTCCACCGGCGACGGCGCGTAGCCCAACTCACGGATTGCCTTCCGGCTGGAGGCGTACATCTTCTGCTTGGCCATGCGGACGGCATCGAGCGGCACTTCCGGCTCCCGTCCCGAGATCGCGGCCCATCCGGTTGAAGCGGCGCCCGCCGCGTAAGCCACAAAGTGCGGAATCTGCCACGTGGGCGCCTTGCGGCCGGTGATACGCGCCAGCCGCGCCAGGATCTCTCGCAGGTGCAGATTCTCCGATCCCAGGATGTAGCGCTCACCCCGCCGCCCCTTGTCGAGTGCCAGCAGATGTCCTTCGGCGCAGTCGTGCACGTCCACCAGGTTCAAGCCCGTATCGACAAAGGCTGGCATCTTACCGGCCAGAAAATCCACCACGATTTTTCCTGATGGAGTCGGCTTGATGTCGCGCTCGCCAATCGGCGTCGTCGGATTGACGATCGTCACATCGAACTCCCGCGCCGCGGCAACCGCTTCCTGCTCGGCCAGAAATTTCGACTTCTTGTATGGCCCGGTCATCTCCGCCAGCGACACTGGCTGGTCCTCATCGCCTTCGCCCTCTTCGGGAAACCCGATGCAACCCACCGTCGACGTGTAGACCACCCGCTCCACGCCCGCCCGCCGCGACGCGGCCAGTAGTTCGCGCGTTCCTGTGACGTTCGAGGCATACATCTCGCTTTCGTCGCGCAACCAAAGCCGATAGTCGGCGGCGACATGGAACACATAGCGGCAACCTTGTACCGCGCGTTCGAGCGACGCCGCATCGCGCAGATCGCCCTTCACCGGCTCGGCTGCCAAACCCGCAATTGGTCCATCTTGCCTCGTCAGTGCGCGCACGGTGTGCCCACGCTTCACCAGCCGTTGAGCAACGTGCCAGCCGAGAAAGCCTGTAGCGCCAGTAACCAGGGTAGTGGCCATAAGGGGACGCGGCGGACTAGGCCGCGCGCTTCGCCTTCAACCAGTCGCTCAAGGCCATGAGCGGGAAAGAGTCGCGATAGAGATGGTAGGTCAGGTAGTAGACGTTCGGGAAGCCCGTACCCGTGGCCAGTTCCTCGAACCAAGTGCCGTCGGCCCGCTGCGTCTCCACCAGATACTCAATGCCATGCTGCACGCTGAGCGAGGTATCGTCGCCCCCCGCCAGCAAGCCCATCACTGCCCACGCCGTCTGCGAAGCCGTGCTCGGCGCCGCCACAAAGCTGCCCTTGCGATAGGACTCGCAGCTTTCGCCCCAGCCGCCATCGGCATTCTGGATACTGCGCAGCCACTCGCCGGCCCGCAGCACGTGCGCCTCGCGGTCGCTTTCGCCCGCCGCGCGCAAGCCGCGCAGCGCCAGGAACGTGCCGTAGATGTAGTCCACGCCCCAACGCCCATACCAACTGCCATCGGCCTCCTGCGTGCGAATCAGGTACTCCACGCCGCGGCGGATCGCCGGATGCCGCGGGTCCACGCCGGCCAGAATTAGCCCTTCCAGCACGCGGCCCGTAATGTCCGGGCACGTCGGATCCAGCATCGCGTTGTGATCGGCGAACGGCACGTCCGCCAGAAATTCCCAGTTGTTGTCGACGTCGAACGCGGCCCAGCCGCCGTCCTTCGATTGCATGCCCAACGTCCAGGCCACGGCCCGGTCTCGCACGGCTTGCAATTCGGCTTCGTTTGACGCGCCCGTATGATGCAGCGCCTTCAGCACCATGGCGGTATCGTCGATATCCGGATAGTGTTCGTTGGCGAACTCGAAGTACCAGCCCGATGGCTCCAGATTCGGCCGCTTCACGCTCCAGTCGCCCTTGGTGCGCACTTCCTTGGTCAGCAGCCAATCGCCGCAGCGACGCATCGACGCCGGATCTGCCATGCCCGATTCACCCAAGGCGAACGCGGCAATCGCCGTATCCCACACCACGCTGAAGCAGGGCTGATGGAAGAAGCGGTCGCCTTCATCCACCAACAGGCGGTCGAACTGCTTTTGCGCTTCCACGCGCGCCGGATGATCGGCCGGATAACCCAATAGATCCAGCATCATCACCGCATACATCATCGGCGGGTAAATCGCCGCCAAACCATCGGACTTCTCAAAACGCGCCAGCACCCAATCGCGAGCCATGTTGATGGCCTTCTGGCGCAAGCCTTTCAGGTGATAGCGGTCCCAGAATTTGACAAAGTCGTCGCAGCGGAAAAACAGATTCTTCCAACTGAAGAAGTCGGCGCCGGCCTTGAACTCGAGCGGCACGCCCGGCTTCAGGAGTTCCTTCAGGTCATAGCCGTTCGGCACCGGCTTCTGCGGATTCGCCGCATGGAGCACCGACAGCGGGATCACGATTGCGCGCGTCCAGCTCGACATCTCGTAGATCATCCGGCCGGTGAGCATCAGCTCCGGTGGAATGCTCGGCGCGAACTCGCGCGGATACAGTCCAAAAAGCGACAGGTTGATCTTGACGTAGCTATTGGCCGCCTGTACGCCGCCCAGGTCCAGAATTCGTTCGCGGCAACGCTCCAGCGCATCGCGATCCACTTCCACGCCCGGAATATGCGTGGCGAGCTTCAAAGCGCAGTATGCCTTCACTGACGCACTGACGTCGGCCGGCCCTTTGGGATATACGCTGAAGCCGCCATCGGCGGCCTGATGCGACAAAATCGAACGCACGGCGCGTTGCGCCTTGCTGACATCGGGCGGCGTCCATACCGCGCCTTGCGGCGGATGCAGCCACAGCTGCAATAAAAGATAGTCCGCTTCCAGGGTCGCGTCCCCGCCGGTCAGATCGCCCCACCAATAACCATCCGGGTGTTGTCGGCGCGCGAACGCATCGACGGACTTTTTCGCGGCTTCAAAAGCCGTCGCCACCAGTGTGTTACTGATCTGAAGACTAGGACTCATCTTAATAGTTCGTATACGGGCGCTTCCGCTCCCTGGTTCTTTACAACTGAGCAATCGGCAAGGAAGGCAGCGTGATCTGCGTTAGTCGCGCACCGGAAGCCGCAAGCTCCTGGGGCAGGCTGAATCTCACATCTTCTTCCCGAATCTCCACGTTCTCCACCGGGCCGTAACCATGCTGGTTCTGCAGCCCATCGATCAACTGCTGCACCAGGGTTTCCGGCGCCGAAGCTCCGGCCGTGATGGCCACCGAATTACGCCCTTCCAGCCATTGCGGCTGTAACTCCGACAAGTCGTCAATCAGATACGCCGGCACCCCGGACTTCTGGCAGACTTCCACCAACCGCCGCGAATTCGAGCTATTGCGCGATCCCACCACCAACAGTAAGTCGCACAACGGCGCAATGGCCTTCACCGCTACCTGCCGGTTCTCCGTCGCATAACAAATGTCCTGCGACTTCGGCGCTACGATCTCCGGGAATCTCTCTTTGAGACGCGCCACGATGTGCGAAGTCTCGTCCAGGCTCAGCGTGGTTTGCGTCAGGTGCGCTACCTTGCCCGGATCATCCACCACCAGACGATCGACGTCTTCAATCGTCTCCACCAGCTTGATGTTCGCCGGCGCCTCGCCCATCGTGCCTTCCACTTCTTCGTGGCCGTTGTGGCCGATCAGCACGATCGTGTACCCTTGGCGCGCAAACTTGATCGCCTCCAGATGCACTTTCGTCACCAGCGGGCACGTCGCATCGATCACGTGCAGGCCGCGCTCTTTCGCTGCTTCCCGCACGGCCGGAGAGACGCCGTGCGCCGAGAAAATCACCCGCGCACCTGCCGGCACCTCGTCCAATTCATCGACGAAGCGCGCGCCCACGCTGCGCAGCTCTTCCACCACGTGCTTGTTATGCACGATCTCCTTGCGCACGTAGATCGGCGCGCCGTACAACCCCAGCGCGATCTTCACCACGTCGATTGCCCGCACCACCCCGGCGCAGAAGCCCCGGGGACTCAGCAGAATCAGCTTTTTGGCGGCAATTTCGTTGGGTGAGTCGCAAGCGGCGGAAGCGGGCATAGGAAGTGTTTCAATTATAGCAGCGCCCGCGCCACTCCGGTTAGTAATCACTAGCAGATCCCATTAAATTGCGACGAAGGCCTATTTTCTAGTACTTAGCCGCTCCCGGTCCCTCCGGTTTGACGTCCCCGCATCAGGTTCGCTATCCTGTACAGTGGAACACAATTAGATGGCGAATACGATTTCTTCGATCAAGCGCGTCCGCACCACCGAGCGCCGCACTGCGGTGAACCAGATGCGCACCACCAAGCTCCGCAACCGCATCCGCGCGATGCGCCGCTTGCTGGAAGGTAAGGACGCGGCCGCATGCACCGCGGCTCTCCCGGCGACCTACTCCGCGATCGACAAAGCCGCCAAGCAGGGCGTCATCAAGAAGAATACCGCTTCCCGCTACAAGAGCCGGCTCACCGCGCGCGTTAAAGCGCTCGCCGCCAAGTAGCCCACCGAGTTCAAACGCAGACCCAAGACCAGCCTCCCAGGGCTGGTCTTTTTTTCTGGAACGACTGCGCTAGAGTGAAGGCGAATGCGCCTTCTGCCGTTTTTGCTGGCCGCCGCGCCTCTGCTCGCTGACGACTGGACCGTCTTTCGGCTCGGTCCCTACGAAGTCATCACCCAAAGCGACCAGAAGTCCGCGCGCCTCGTCCTCAATCATCTCGAACAGTTCCGCCACACCTACGCCCAAACCCTCGGCCAAACCGAACTCAAAGCCCGCTGGCCCATTCGTATCACCGTCGGCGGCAAAGCCACCACGGATCTCGTCATTGACCGCGACGCCTACACCGCCACCATCGCCAAAAACGCCCGCGTCCCGGACCAGTGGAACCGCTCCCTCGCCGAAATTTTTCTCAACGACGCCATTGCCCGCATGCCCGAACCCTTTGAACGCGGCCTCATCGACTTCTTCAGCACCTTGAACGTCGACGGCGTCCGCGTCGTGGCCGGCGCCCCTCCGCCTCAACCCAACCTCGATTGGGCTCGCGTCCACCTGCTCATGGTCAGCGACCGTTATCGTGGCCGCCTGCGCACCCTCCTCTTCAATCTGCAAAAAGGCAACGACCCCGTGCCCTCCTACAAAAACGCCTTCGAGCGCACGCAGGAAGAGATCGAGGTCGAAGCCAAAGCCTGGTTCGCCGCCGGCAACTTCCCCACCACCCTCCTCAACGCCAAGCCCATCAGCGCCGAGCGCGACTTCATGGCCCGCCCCTGGAATCCGGCCCGCAAAACCGAATCCGCCATGGACGCCTTCGATCGCGGGGACTACGCCGCCGCCGTGCGCCTCAAGCCCGATTGGCCCGCCGCCAAAGTAAAGCTCGCCGCCACCGCTTCCCCTACCGACAAAACGCGCCTGCTGCGCGAAGCCGCCAACGAAGCGCAGCGCAACCCCGAGTACTGGCGCCTGCTTGCCGAAGACCTCGCCGCCAACAAGGACTTCGTCGAGTCTTACAAAGCTTGGGGCGCCGCCGAACGCGCCTCCCGCAACCAGGCCGAACGTGCCCAGATGCATGCCGCCCGCCTCGCTCTCGAAGACATCAAGCTCGACGCGCAGGAGAATGAGCGGCGCCGCAAGAAGGAAGAAGAAGCCCGCGAACTCGAGCGCATCAAGAACGATTCCCTCCGCAACATCCGTCTGGCCGAAGCCGCCGCCAACGAAAAGCTCGGCGGCACCGAAGGTGTGAAGCCGGTGCCCTGGTGGGAAGACCCCAAGAATGAAGCCACCGTCGCCGGCGCCCTGGAACGCGTCGATTGCGCCCAGGGCCGCCTGACGCTCGTCCTCCGCGATGCCGCCAAGCGCCTGGTTCGCGTGCAACTACCCGCCGATCCGGCGCGGCTCAAGTTGAAAGGCGATTCCACCGTCACCTTTGTCTGCGGCCCCCTCGCCAAGCCGCTCGCCTTGCGCATCACTTATCAGCGCCCGCCGAAGCCCACCCAGGGTACACTCGGTGAGGCGACGCTCGTCGATTTTGGCGCCGCCCCTTGAAGAAGTAATGCGCAATCGTTGGGTCGTCCTCGCCCTCTTCTACCTTTCCTCCGTCCTCAACTATCTCGATCGTTCCGTGATGGCGGCTCTTTCACCGCTGTTGCGCGAACAGCTTGGCTTCACCCTCACCGACTATGGCTGGCTGCAAGGCATCTTCTCCGCCTTCTATGCCTTTTCCGCGCCCATCGCCGGTCTGCTCGTCGATCGTTATGGCCTCACCCTCGCCACCATCGGCGCGGTCGGCTTCTGGTCGATCGCCGGCCTCGCCCGCGGCCTCGCCACCAACTTCATCGGTCTGATGTCCACCCACACCGTCATGGGCATCTTCGAATCCGCCGGCATCCCGTCTACCGCCAAAGCCTCTCATCGTTATCTGAAGGCCGACGAGCGCGCCTACGGACCCGCCATGAGCCAGATCGGCTTGAGCATCGGCGCCATCGCCGCACCCACGGCCTTTACCTTGATCGCCGTCACCTGGGGTTGGCGCTGGGCCTTCATCGTCCCGGGCGTGCTTGGCCTCTTCTGGATCCCCCTCTGGCTCTGGACCTCCAAAAACTCTTACGTCCCCGAAGGCGACCCCGAAACCGTCGCGCCCCGTGTCAATCCGCGCGAAATGCTCCGCGACCCGCTCCTGTGGGGCTTCGCCGTCGGTAACTTCTTCTCGATGGCCACCTTCTCCCTGTGGACCGTCTGGACCACCGAATATTTCGTCCGCACCTTCGACCTCAAGCTCACCAGTGCCAACTACTCTTACGCCTGGCTACCGCAATTCGTCGCTTGCCTGGGTGCGCTCTCCGGTGCCTGGATCTCGAAGCGCTTCGTCCTCCGCGGCCTCACCCCGTTTGAAGCCCGCCGTCGCACCTGCCTCTTCGCCGCCTTCTTCATGCTCTCCACCGGCTTGGTCCCGTTCGCGGCCACACCCGCCGTCGCCGCCCTCCTGATCTCGATCAGCTTTTTCGCCGCTTCGGTCTGGGGCGTCAACTACTACACGCTTCCGGTCGACGTTTATGGTCAAGGCCGCACCGGCTTCGCCGTCTCGTTTCTCACGGCTGCCTACGGTGCCTTCGTTCTCGTGGTCTCTCCCGCTATTGGCGCCATTGCGCAGCGCAGTGGCTTCTCTGTGGTCTGTTATGCGTTCGCGTTCTTCCCCTTAATCGGCTATGGCGCGATGGAGCTGGGGCGTAAGTTCCGTGCGACACCGGCTTAAGCGCTGGCTCTTCGGCCTCCTGGGCAAAGACCCGGACGGCATCCTTGTCGTCTTCGCTTCCGGTGCCGGCTCCGAGCACCTTACCGACGAAATGCGCCGTCTCGTGCCGGACCGTCGTGTCGTCTTCGTCGAAGACGATTACTCCGTCCTCCGTCCCTATCGCATCGCCCAAGCTGCCGTCCTCTTCGATGGCGACCCCGCCCAACGCGGACGTCGCTGGCGCGCCTTCCTCAAAGCGCCCCGCCGCATCCTCGCCTTCCACCCCAATCGCGACCGTCACCAACTCAGCCTGCGTCAACCCCTCGCGTCACTGCTCTTTGTTATCGGCGTCCCGCTCGATCGCATCTTCCTGCGGCCCTCCTGGTGGTTTGGTGGCGAACCCACCACTCGTCCCGACACCGTTGACCTGCGCCCCGGCCAGCCCGCCCGCGGACTCCGCCGCGTTGGCATCCTCACGCCCTATCTCCCCTATCCCCTCTCGCACGGCGGCGCCGTCCGCATCTTCAATCTCCTCCGTGAAGCCGCCCGCCACTTCGACGTCACCTTGTTCGCCTTCATTGAAGAGGACCTCCACGACTTAGGCCCCCTGCCCGGCCTCTGCGAAAAGATCATTCTCGTGCGCAAGCCGCGCTACCGCGAGCCCCGCTGGTCGACCCTCCATCCGCCCGAAGTCGGCGAATACGAATCCCCCGCCATGCGTCGCGCGCTCGCTCAAAATCCCGTCGACCTGCTGCAAGTCGAGTACACCCAACTCGCCCGCTACCCCGGCCACGTTCTCGTCGAACACGACGTCACCTTCGACCTTCAGCGTCAGGTAGAGGCTCGCGAGCCCAGCCTCATCCATCGTTGGAACCGCTGGCGCTGGGAGCGCTTCGAGCTTGCCGCCGTCCTTCGCTTTGCCGCAACCGTGGTCATGTCCGAGAAAGACCGCGACCTCCTCGGCACCGGCACCGTCATTCCTAACGGCGTGGACCTCGACCGTTACCAGCCCTTCCCCGAACCTGCCGGCCGGCGTCTGCTGTTCATCGGCTCTTTCCGCCACTTCCCCAACGTCACCGGCCTCCGCTGGTTCCTCGACCACGTCTGGCCCCTCCTGCCCACCGACATCGAACTCGAAATTGTTGCCGGCCCCGGTTCCGCGATCTACTGGGACATGCCGCCCCTGGACCGCGTCCGCCGCCACGACTTCGTCGAAGACGTCCGCCCCCTCTACCAGCGCGCCAACGTCGTCATCGTGCCCACGCTTGTCTCTGCCGGCACGAACGTCAAAGTCCTCGAAGCCATGGCCATGGAACGGGCCGTCGTCTCCACGCCCTCCGGCTGCGGCGGACTCGACCTCGTCCACGGCGAATCCGTCTGGATCGCCGCTCAACCCTCTGACTTCGCCCAAGGCATCACCACCCTGCTCGACGACTCTCCACGCCGTCATCAAATTGCCCGCCGCTCCCGCCAACTCGCCGTCGACCGCTTCGGTTGGCAAGCCATCGGGGAGGTCCAGCGCCAGCTATGGGAACGTCTCTAATCCGCCCTGGCACCGCCGAAGATCTGCGCGCCATCGGCCGCGTCCAAAGCGACGAATGGCGCCTCGAAGACTATCTCGCCTATCAAATCGATGTCGCCGAAGTCGACGGCGAGATCGTGGCCTTTCTGGTCACTCGCCGCCTCGCGGAAGACGAAGCCGAAGTGTTAAATATTGCCGTATCGGAGGCTCACCGCCGCCAGGGACTGGCCTCCCGCCTGCTCCAAACTGCCTTCGACCGTTGGCCCGGACGCTGGTTTCTTGAAGTCCGCGCCTCCAACCTCGGCGCTCAGATTTGTTACCAAAATTTGGGTTTCCGTAGGATTGGAGTCCGGCCGGGCTATTACCCTACCAAAAATGGAAAATCAGCGGAGGAGGGGATTGTCATGGAAAAAGGGAAGTGATAATCTGAGGTTCCCGATGGCCGTTCGGTGACCGTCGGGACTGATCGCTCAAATGATCAAGACTAACTTCCCACCGAGCCCGTCTTCATTCCTGCCCTCCGGCAGGGATCACCAAAAATACAAGACGACCCGGCGTGGATTCCTATTCAAAGGAGACCCACCCTTATGACGCTCACTTCCCAACAGGAAGAATTGAAGGCACATTTGTTGGCAACGGATGCGGAGTTCGCGAAATTGGCGGCTCAGCATGCGCAGTATAAACAGCAAGTGGCCGAGCTTGAAGCCAAGGCCGAACTCAGCTCCGCGGAGGAACTCCAGGAGCATGAACTCAAGAAGCTGAAACTGCGCTTGAAGGACGAAATGACGGCGATTCTCAATCGACACGTCGTTCACGCCTAACCCCTCCGTTGCCTGTCGACCGCGAGTAAGAAAAGCCCCGCTTCCGGGAAGGGAAGCGGGGCTTTTTACTTTGTTCATCTCCACGAAAAAGGCCCCACCGCTGGGCAGCGATGAGGCCTCTTTGCCGCGTGCTGGCGGGTCGGAAACTCTTAGCGGGCGGCGAGCAAAGCGCGCAGGTGGCGCGCCCGTTCCGGCGAACGAAGCTGGCGTAGCGCCTTGGCTTCGATCTGGCGGATCCGTTCACGCGTGACGTCGAACTCTTGCCCGATTTCCTCGAGCGTGTGCTCGCGTTCGCAGCCGATGCCGAAGCGCAGGCGAATCACTTTTTCTTCCTTCGGCGAAAGCGTCTTCAGGATGTTCGCGGTTTCGTCGCGCACATTGGACTCGATCACCGCATCCACCGGCGACCCCACCCAGCGATCTTCGATCAAATCGCCCAGCGCGGATTCGCCATCGCGGCCTACCGGCGTTTCGAGCGAAACCGGGTCGCGCGAAATCGTCTTCAGCTTTTGTACCTTCTCCACCGGAATGTCCATCCGGCGCGAGATTTCTTCGTTCGTCGGAGCGCGCCCCAGTTCCTTTTCCAGCTCGCGAGTCGCGCGCAGGAACTTGTTCATGCTCTCGTTCATGTGTACCGGGATACGGATCGTGCGCGATTGGTCCGCAATCGCGCGCGTGATCGCCTGCCGGATCCACCACGTCGCATACGTCGAAAACTTGTAGCCGCGGCGATACTCGAACTTGTCCGCCGCGCGCATCAGGCCGATGTTGCCTTCCTGGATCAAGTCCAGCAGGTGCAGGCCGCGATTCACGTACTTCTTGGCCACCGAAACCACCAGGCGAAGGTTCGCTTCCACCAGGTCCTTCTTAGCGCGTTCGGCCTCCACTTCACCCACCCGGATGATGTGCAGCGAACGGTT
Organism: Bryobacteraceae bacterium; assembly: GCA_044226365.1. Classification (GTDB taxonomy): domain Bacteria; phylum Acidobacteriota; class Terriglobia; order Bryobacterales; family Bryobacteraceae; genus JALHNI01. The sequence goes on along the minus strand of JBGAHE010000005.1, from coordinate 1,316 downwards.
CAGGTCCAGCAGACTCGCGCCGGCCGTCAGTTCCTTCTTCTTGATCTCGCGCTTCAGTTCCTTCACGCGAGCCTGCGCCGCGGCGCTGGTCTTGTCTTCGTGCCGCTTCAGTTCCGCCTGCAGGTGGTTCAGTTCTTCAACGGCCCGCTCGATTTCCTTCGCGAACTTCCGCCACATGCTGATCTGCCAGGGCAGGGCACGGAACGCGCGCGAGAACTCCACCGACGAGCGCAACGACTTCATCCAGCCCTTCTTCCGCCCCTTCCGGTTCGAAAGCGGCAGGGCGTCGTGCTTCTCCATCGCCTGGTGCTTTTTCTTCTGCAGCGCCAGCAGTTCGTTCAACTGCTGCAACACCTGTTTCCGGCGCTTTTCTTCGGCCGGAGTGCCATCTTCCACGTCGCCCAGATCGGTGATGTCGTCCAGGTCCAAAACCCCTTTACGGACCTGTTCCATCCACTCGCAAGCAACGCCTTCCACCATGGCCGAGCGGCTGATCGCGCGATACATACGAATTTTGCCGCGCTCCATTTTGCGCGCCAGATTCACTTCCCCTTCGCGGGTCAACAGCGGTACGGCGCCCATTTCGCGCAGGTAAACGCGAACCGGGTCATCCGTGTAAATCGATTCTTCAACTTGCTGAACGGGCTGAAAATCCTCTCCCTCGGCATCAGCAACTTCCTCGGGGTGGAAAAAATTCGTCTCTTCGTCGAACGACAAGCCAAGCGGTTCGGACGGTTCGGCTATATATTGATCTTCAAATTGGTCCACGTGGCAAATACCTCCTCAAACCGGCGCGCGCAGCCGATTCTCTGAGTCTGGTTCCTCTCTTCTCTCACGGCAAAAAATTTCGGCAAGGATTTGTCCCCCTCTCTTTTGCGAGGTAAATACCCGCAAAGGCGGACGGCGAGGCGCAACTCTCCCGTCGAGGGGGTATGGCAGTGAGGCGGAAGGATCTTTGCCTTTTTCGGCGTTAACTGGCCTGGAATCAATCAGTTCACAGTGGCTCAGTGTTGTTTAGATGCGTCTTCGCTTCGCGGCCGTTTAGTACCCAGGAGAGTATACCACCAAATTCTTGCGGCAACTGCTCCCATCTTAAAGATGTTCAAACTGAACTTTGGTTACAGCATTATTTCGGTGGGCAGTGCTTACCCCCGTTTTTGCCGCATCAGATTCTTCATCTCATTAAAAAAGGCGTCTTCGTCCTGAAAGTCGCGGTAAACAGAGGCAAATCTCACGTACGCGATCTTGTCCAGTACCTGTAGTCGCTGCATCAGTAATTCGCCAATCCGGCTGGTCGAGATTTCCCGATCGGGGGC
>JBGAHE010000142.1:0-14847 GCA_044226365.1 Bryobacteraceae bacterium | reverse complement strand
ACCAGAATAGCCGCGTTGCGATAGATGGCCAGCATCCCAGAAAACTGCGGATCTGGCTCATCTTTTGCGGACAACTTGGCCAAGAGGCTCCCGCCATAGGCGAGCACAGAGTAGTGATAGCCCTCCCTGAGATCCGGTGCAACTTTCTTGATCCAGCTATTGACGTAGACCCGATCGGAGGGGCCTTCGACCCAGATCACCACGTTCGCTTGTAGAAGATCCGAGGCTCGATTTCCCATATCGAAACAGATGCCAGCCTGTGCTCTGGGGTTGGGCACATGTTGCACCACCGTCTCATCATAGTCGTTAAGGCTAACATGGAAGATGCTCGCTTCCGGCGCGTCCAGCATTGCCGCCGAATGCGTGGCAATGAAGTACTGATTCGACGTCTCTTCTTGAAAGTACCGAAGCAGGCTCCGTTGTAGCCGGGGGTGGAGATGAATCTCTGGCTCTTCGATGCAGACTACGGAGTTATTTACCGAGATGGCTGCCACCGCGAAAATGATTACTTCGTGGATACCGGTTCCGAGGGATTGAATCGGCAGCATGCGATTGCTCAACTTGACTAAGAGCTCTTTTCCAGATCTAGGAATGTGCAAGTGCGCGTTTTTATCGCCCACGACCTTTGATACAAATCTGTTGATTGCCGCAAACTTCCCCTGATTATTTAAGTCGTTATAATCGGGTCTATCCCACTTGCCGAGCGTTTCAATAATCCCACTACCATTGAGGTCAGTTGCCTCGCTTCCCGGCGAGCCTATTTTTCGATGCGCCTCTATTTCATAAACTTCGAACGGCTTTGATCGAACGAGCTGCGCTAGCGCGTCCATAACATGGGGAAGCAGCGATTCAAAATTCCCGCCGCTTACGTGGCCCAAGAGTGAGCGTTGCAGTTGTGACCAACAATTGACCCCTTCGTGAAGAGTTTCCTTGTTTCGTCTCGCTGCTTCTAGAATCGCTGTCACCCGATCTACTAAGAATTTTTTCTCCTGATCATATGCATACCAGTGAGGATCGGCCAGTTCATCGACTACTCCAAATGCCTTGCCGAATAAAGTAAATAGCCCAGGAGTACGCCCGGGCTCGGTGAGCGTTCGTTTGTCCAAAGGAAGGAAAATCGAAAATTGATCAACTGGCCGACCTTTATGAATATCTATCGAACCCAAAGCTATCCGCGACGCGCTGCCGGACCGCAGCTCGGAGACGAGTCTAAGTGCCCGAAGAATATTAGATTTCCCACTATTGTTTTGGCCAGCGAAGAGGTTGACCTTCGAGAGAGGGTATAAATACTGGGTGTCAGGTCCAAAGCTTCGGTAGCCGGTTATTCCAAAGCCATTCACGATCGCGGTCATTGCTCCATCATATCCGATGCAGTTTTGAAGCTTGAAGTAGCTCTTTTAGAGAATCTTACCTAAGTATAAGTAGTTATAGTTATGCACTGTTGGCTCCCTCTGGGGTTTAGAGGGCTAGCGTGGCTTGGGTGGAGGCGGATTCGTAGGCGGCTTCGACGAGGTGGGCGGTGAAGAGGTAGTCCTGGCCGGAGGTTTCGAAGGGGGCTCCGGTGGTGAGGGAGTCGAGGAAGTGGCGCTGGGTGGCGAGGGCGGAGTCGCCTTTGTAACCGGTGGTGGGGGGCGTGAAGGGGAGACGGGTGAGGTCGCTGGTGCCGGTGTAGAGGGTGCCGTCGCCCAGCATGTGGAGGGTCTGCCGGGTGCCGTCGAGGCGGAGGCGGGCCATGGCGGCGTTGTTCTCGAAGACCTGACCGCAGCGGGTACCGTTGATCCAGCAGCGGAGACCGCTGGGCCAGGTGAGGCGGATTTGGGCGGCATCTTCGCCGGCGATGCGGGGGTTGATGCGGCGGGTGTGGGCGCGGAGGGTCTCGGGGCGCCCGAACAAGTAGCAGGCGGTGTCCAGAAAATGGACGAGGGTTTCGTAGATGAGGAAACGGGGGTATTGGGCGAAGTAGGGTTGGTTGGGGTAGGGCGGGTCGAGGAGACCGTCGTGGTGGGAGTGGGTCCAGACGATGTTTTCGATGGCGCCGAGTTCGCCGGACTCCAGCAGGCGCTTGATTTCGCGGTACCAGGCTTGCCAGCGCCAGTTCTCGTTGACCATGAGGCGGACGCCGGCGGCGTCGGCGGCGGCGACGATCTGTTGGGCTTCGGCCAGGGAGGGGGCGAAGGGTTTCTGGCAGAGGATGTGAGCGTGGTGCTGGGCGGCGAGGCGAGCAAGGGGGAGATGGGTGTCGGGACGGGTGACGAGGTCGACGAAGTCGGGCTGTTCGGCGGCGAGCATGGAGGCGGCGTCGGTGTAGTGGCGGGGGAGGTGGAAGTCGCGCGCGAAGGCTTCGGCGCGGGCGGGGTCCTGGTCGCAGCAGGCGGTGATCTGGCAGTGTTCGGTGAGGCGGTTCCAGTCCGCCATTTGGATGCGGGCGAAGAAGCCGCAGCCGATGATGACCCCACGGTGCATGGGGTTAGTTTATCCTGGTGCCTCATGGCGAACGGAGTGGACGAATATCTGATGGCGCAGACGCCGGCGGCGCGGAAGGTGCTGCGGCAGGTGAGGGCGGCGATCCGGAAGGCACTGCCAGGGGCGGAGGAGACGATTTCGTACAAGATCCCGACCTATAAGGTGAAGGGGAAGGCGGTGATTTATTTCGCGGGGTGGAAGGGGCACTATGCGGTGTATCCGGTGAGCGAGGAGTTGGTGCGGTCGTTTGGCGGGGGCGAGTTTGAGGTGGAGAAGGGGACGGTGCGGTTTGGGTGGGAGGCGCCAGTGCCGGTGGAGTTGATTGGGTTCTTGGCGCGGTCGCGGGCGGGGTTGGGGTGATGGTTGTGGGTGGGTCAGGCCAGGGGGCCTGACCTATGGTGTCGTGAGTGGGGTTGGGGAAGGGGCTACGCGGGCGCAGCAAGTTGGGTGGGGTGGGGCAGTTTTTTTTGAACAGATGGGATGAGGGACTCGTACTACGGACATGCTTTCTGATGTCCGTTCAGCACTGCGCATGATGAAGCAGCATCCGTGGTTTGCTGCCGCGATTATCGGCACCCTGGCTTTGGGCATTGGGGTGAATACGACGGTGTTTACGCTGGTGAATGCGGTGTTGTTCAAGCCGCTGCCGTTTCCGGGTGGGGACCGGCTGGTGCTGGTGCATGGGTTGCGGCTGAATCAGGCGGATGAGCGGGTGGGGGTGCCTTATCCGGATTTGGCGGACTTTCGGGGGGCGACGCGGTCCTTTGAGCGGTTGGAGGCGTTTAGCAACTTCGGGGCGAATTTGAGTGAGCAAGGGAATCCGCCGGCGCGGTATCGCGGGGCGCGGATTACGAGCGGGTTGTTTGCGGCGCTGCAGACGCCGCCGGTGTTGGGGCGAGCGCTGGGTCCGCAGGATGATGGTCCGGCGGCGCAGAACGTGATGCTGCTGGGATATGGGGTGTGGAAGGAGCGCTATGCGGGCGATCCGAAGGTGATTGGGCGGCAGGTGCTGGTGAACGAGAAGCCGACGGTGATTGTGGGGGTGATGCCGGCGGGGCTGAAGTTTCCGAACAACGAAGACCTGTGGGTGAACGTGGTGGTGACCGAGGAATGGACCAAGCGGGAGAACCGGGCGTTCCAATTGATGGGGCTGCTGCGTCCGGGCGTTTCGCGGGACGAGGCGCGGGCGGAACTGGGGGCGATTGCGCAGCGGCTGGCGCGGGAGTATCCGAAGTCGCATCAAGGGTTCGGGGCGAGCGTGCAGACGTTTCATGAGGCGATGAATGGCGGGCCGATCCGGCTGATGTTCTCGCTGATGATGGGCGCGGTGGGTTTTGTGCTGCTGATGGCGTGTGCGAATGTGGCGAATCTGCTGCTGGGACGGGCGTTGAGCCGGCGGCGGGAGATCTCGATCCGGGTGGCGATGGGGGCGGGGAAGGGGCGAATTCTGCGGCAACTGCTGGTGGAAAGTGTGACGCTGTCGGTGCTGGGTGGATTGCTGGGCCTGGTGCTGGCGCGGAGCGCGGTACGGGCGTTTTCGCTGGCGGTGGAGAACGTGGGCAAGCCGTCGTGGATTTTGTTCGAGATGGACTACGTGGTGTTCCTGTACTTTGGGGCAATTTGCGTGCTGGCGGGTTTGTTGTTCGGGCTGGCGCCGGCGCTGCAGGCGGCGCGGGTGGATCTGAACGAGGCATTGAAGGAAGGCGCGAAGAGTTCGGGGACGCGCGGGGGCGGGTATCTATCGGGCGGGTTGGTGGTGTTTCAGTTCACGCTGGCGGTGGTCCTGTTGAGCGCGGCGGGGTTGATGATCCGGAGTTTTCTGGCGGCGCAGGATGAGTTTGCGGGAATGCGGGGCGAACAGGTGTTGGGCGCGGCGGTGAATCTGCCGGGCCAGCGTTATGAGACGCCGGAGGCCCGGAGGCAGTTCTTTGACCGGCTGCAGGCGCGGGCGTCCGAGTTGCCGGGTGCGAGTTCGGTGGCGCTGACGTCCGATCTGCCGTCGTCGAGCGGATGGCTGCAGAAGTTCGAGATTGCCGGCCAGGAGGTGCCGGTGCACGAGCGGCGTCCGGAGGCGCGGAGTATCCGGGTGGGGCCGGGGTATTTGTCTTTGCTGGGTTTGCCGGTGCTGCAGGGGAGAGACTTTACGCCGCAGGATGGGCTGCCGGGTAAGGAGACGATCCTGGTGAGCCGGAAGTTCGCGGATCGCTTTTTTCCGCGCGGCAATGCGCTGGGGCAGCAGATCCGGTTTTTCGACGGCGACAAAAAGCCGCAGGAGTGGCTGACGGTGGTGGGCATTTCGCCGGATCAGACGCAGATGAATCCGGGCCGGCGGGACGATGCGCCGGGGGTGATTGTGCCTTACCGTTGGCGGACGCAAGGGTTCATGCAGGTGATGATCCGGACGCAAGGCGATGCGACGGCGCTTTCGAGCGGGTTGCGGCACGCGGTGGCCGAGATCGATGCGACGCTGCCGTTGTTCGACCTCGGGACGCTGGAGGCGTCGCTCGAGCGGAGCCGCTGGCATTTGCGGGTATTCGGGACGTTGTTCCTCTCGTTTGCGGCGATCGCGCTGGGGTTGGCGGCGGTGGGCATCTACGCGGTGCTGGCGCATGCGACGGCGCAGCGGACGCGCGAGATCGGCGTGCGGTTGGCGTTGGGGGCGAATCCGGGGACGATTGTGCGGATGGTGCTGAATCGGGGCCTGGTGCAGATCGGGCTGGGGATGGGGCTGGGATTGACGGCGGCTTACTACACGAGCAGGCTAATGGGGACGTTTCTGTTCAAGGTGACGGCGACCGATCCGGTGACGTTTGGCACGGTGAGCGTGACGCTGCTGGGCGCGGGCCTGGCGGCGTGCCTGATTCCGGCGTGGCGGGCGTCACGGCTGGATCCGGTGTCGGCGTTGCGGCATGAGTAGGCGTTAGTTCGGCAAGGCAAAGGTCATGATGTTGGAGCCGACGGCGAGGGTGACGTACTGTTTGCCGTTGATGGCGTAGGTGATGGGCGAAGTTTTGATGGTGGCGTTGAGCGGGATGCGCCAGAGCGTCTCGCCGTTGCGTTCGTCGGCGGCGACGAAGTAACCGCTGGGGTCGCCGTAGAAAAGGAGGCCGCTGGCGGTGCCTAGGAGGCCGGCGACGCGTTTGCCGTCGATGGGGCCGGTTTGCGGGATTTCCCAGGCGATTTTGCCGGTGTCGATGTCGATGGCGCGGAGATATTTGCGGCCGGGGTCCTCGGGCGGGAGGGCATTTTTCCAACTGTTGGGGCCGAGCTTGACGGCGCATTTTTCCGAGGCCATCACGTAATAGAGGCGGGTGCGGGGACTGAAGGCGGTGCCGTTCCAGTTGGTGGCGTGTTCCGGGCAGGAGAGCTCGCCGGGCGGGTTGAGGATCGGGCGGCCATCGACGCCGATGGCGCTGGCCCAGGTGACGCGGTGCATGAAGGGGCGGGAGACGAGGCGCTCGCCGGTGACGCGGTCAAAGACGTAGAAGAACCCATTGCGATTGGCGTGGAGGAGAAGCTTGCGGGGCCGGCCCTGGAAGGTGGTGTCGGCGAGGACGAGGGGTTCGTTGGCGTCCCAGTCGCGAACGTCGTGGGGCGTGAACTGATAGTGCCATTTGCGGCGGCCGGTGGCGGGGTCCAAGGCGAGGACGCAGTTGGTGTAGAGGTTGTCGCCGCCGCGTTCGCGATCGTCGGAGTCGGGCCAGGGGTTGCCGGTGGCCCAGTACAAGGTGTCGGTGCCGGGGTCGTAGGAGCCGGTGAGCCAGGTGGCGCCGCCACCGAGTTCGTAGGACTTGCCTTGCCAGGTTTCGACGCCGGGTTCGCCGGCGGTGGGGACGGTCCAGTGGCGCCAGACGCGGCGGCCGGTTTGGGCGTCGTAGGCGTCGAGGAAGCCGCGGATGCCCCAGTCGCCGCCGGCGACGCCGGCGAGCACCAGGTTCTTGACGATCAAGGGGGCGATGGTGCCGCCGTATTTTTGCGGCTCGTCGGGCATGGTGACTTCCCAGACGAGGCTGCCGGTGGTGCGGTTCAAGGCGAGGAGGTGGGCGTTGTCGGTGACGAAGAAGACGTTGTCGCCGAGGATGGCGACGCCGCGGTTGGAGCCGAGAGAAGGGTCCGAGACGAGGCCGGGGGTGCGGGGGCGGCCGTAGTGCCAGATCTGTTGGCCGGTGCGCGGGTCGAGGGCGAAGACCTGGTTGGGACCGGTGACGTACATGATGCCGCCAGCGACGATCGGCACGGTTTCGAGACCGAAGTAGCGCATGTTTTCGCGGTAGTAGGGGGTGTCGGGAAGGAACTGGGTCCAGAGCGGGATGGAGAAGGTCCAGGCGAGACTGAGCTTGGAGACGTTGGCGGCGTTGAGCTGGGTGAGGGGGCTGTGGCGATTGCCGGAGAGTTGGCCGTTGTAGGTGAGCCAGTCGCCGGGTTGGGGGTTGAGCAGATCGTTGAAGGTGATGCCGCCGGGTTGGGGCTGGGGGGCGCTGGGGAGAATGGCGGCTTCGCCGGTGAGACGACTCAGGAAGGCGAGGAGATTCTGCTGGTCAGCGGCTGAGGCTTTGAGCGCGGGCATGAGCGAGGCGGTTTCTTCTCTGAGGTCGGTGATTTGGTCGAGCGAGCGGGGGTGGAGTTGGCCTTGGAGGTCCTGGAGTGCGAGATCGTAACGGCTGCGGCCACGGGTGAAGCCGCGGAGGGTTTGACCGGAGGGGCGATCGCGGAAGGTGACGAGGCGATAGCTGGGCGCGATCTGGGCGGAGGGATCGAGGAGAGCCTGGCGAAGCTGGTCGACGGTGAGGAGGCGGGCGACGGTCGAGAGGTCAGGGCCGATGGGGCGTCCCTGGCCGTTGACCATGTGGCAGGTGGAGCATTGGCCGGGGCCGAAGAAGAAGGCGCGGCCAGCCTGGCGGTCGCCGGGGACCTGGGTGTCGGCGGCGAAGGCGTTCAGAGAGACGACGAGGGCGACGAGCGAATCGAGGGTGGGGGCGGGAAGTTTGAAGCCGGGCATGCCGGCGGAGGGAACGCCGTTGACGATGGTGTTGCGGAGAGCGGCGGGAGTGCGGCGGCGGAGGCGAAGATTGCCGGCGAGGCCGGGGCCTTGTTGGGTGCCGCGGGCATCGTCGCCATGGCAGCCGGCGCAGAGCTTGGCATAGGTCTGCTGGACGTCGGCCGTGGGGTTGGCGGGAGCTTGAGCGAGGAGGGCGAGGGTGAGGAGTGCAGTCATCGTCGGGGTTCTTTGTGATTAGATCATGGGCGGCTTAGACTGATCCGATGGCGGAGATTCGGCGGTTGGATGGCGAGGCCGCGGCGGGGTGCGTGGCGGAGTTGGCGGCGGTGTTGGTGGATTGTGTGGCGGGTGGGGCGTCCGTAAGTTTTGTGTGGCCGTTCGGGCAAGCGGACGGGGAGCGGTTCTTTCGGGGAGTGGTGGACGGGGTGAAGGCGGGGGAGCGGATTTTGTTGGGGGCGTGGGAGGAAGGGGAATTGGTGGGGACGGTGCAGGTGGTGACGGCGATGCCGCCGAATCAGCCTCATCGGGGCGAGGTGGCGAAGCTGTTGGTGAAGCGGAGTGCACGGGGGCGGGGGATTGCGCGTCAGTTGATGGAGGCGGCGGAGGCGGAGGCTCGGGCGGCGGGCAAGCGTCTGCTGGTGCTGGATACGGAGACAGGCGGCGTGGCGGAGGAGCTCTATGGGCAATGGGGTTGGCAGCGAGTGGGGACGATTCCGGATTTTGCCTTGTTACCGGATGGGCGGCTGGGGGCGACGACGATTTTCTGGAAAGCGATCAACTGAGTGGGCGGTGACTCTGGTGGCGCTGATGTTGGGCGCCGGGCAGGGCTTGAGTGCCTTTGAAGACCGGGTGGAGAGCTGGCGCACTCGGGTGGTGGTGCGGTCCGCCGAAGGATCGATCCTTGACGACCGAGACTACGACGGGTTGCTGGCCGGAGCAGCGGCGCAACGTGGTTTGAGCGAGGCACGGCAGCGGGTGCCGGGCGGCCGACTGATCGAGGTGGGCGAACGCCGGGAGTTGCTGGGGGAGGAAGGTCTGGTGAGCCGCTATCGCGTGACGAAGGTGTACGAATTGGTGGGCACGCCGATCGACGGCGAGCAGGTTCGATCAGGCGTGGGTGCGGGAACGATCTGGGTAAGTAACGCGGGTGCCAGGAGTCTGTGTGGGAGCTTGGCGTTGTTGATGGCTGAGGATGAGCTTGTAGGATGTTGCTCGTGCGCGGTGGCACCGGGTGCACGGCTGGAGTTTTGGGTGGCGCAGGAGGGTCGAAGGGCGAAGCCGGAGGTGGTGCTCGAGAACTCGGTGGTGGCGCGACTTCGAGCGACGATCCCGCCGGCGGGTGGGTGTTTGGCCGCGTCTTCAACGGAGGGGCCCGCGAAGGGGATGGTGGCGTGGGCCACGACGGACCGGGCCGGGCCGGTGCCGTTTCTGCCGGGGCGCTTGAGTGAGGAGGCGAGCGAGCGGCTGGCAGCGTCGTGCGCGCGGGCCGAGGCAAATGGGGTGGGGCGGAAGAGTTGCGCGGCGTGCGCGGGATCCTGGGATGGCGGCCGGTTGTAACAGGGCGGCGTCCGATTTTGGGAACAAATCCCAGGCGAGTCCGTTATACTGCATGAAGCTGAAAGGAGCTTCCTCCAAGGTCATGTCGATCAAGGACTTCCTGAAGAAACAATTCATTGACGTCATCCAGTACACGGAGCCGGAAGATGGAATTCTGGCGGCGCGGTATCCGATGGCGGACATGGAGATCCAGAACGGCGCCAAGCTCACGGTGCGCGAAAGCCAGATGGCGGCGTTTGTGAACGAGGGGCGGATTGCCGATGTCTTCGGGCCGGGGCTTTATACGCTCAACACGCAGAATCTGCCGATTCTGACGAATTTGATGAATTGGGACAAGATGTTCGAGTCCCCGTTCAAGAGCGACGTTTACTTCTTTTCGACCCGTCAGCAGACGGCGCAGCGGTGGGGCACCGCGCAGCCGATCACGGTGCGCGATAAGGATTTCGGCGCGGTGCGCTTGCGCGGGTACGGGATTTACTCGTGGCACTTGCATGATCCGCGGGCGTTCCACACGAAGATTTCCGGCACGCGGGAAATTTACCGGCTGGCCGATATCGAGGCGCAGTTGCGCAACTCGATCATCGCGCGGATGACGGATACGTTTGCGGAGTCCAAAATTCCGTTTCTCGACCTGGCGGCGAATCAGGACGAACTGGCGCTGCTGGTGGGGGAGAAGATCCGGCCGGCGTTCCTCGAACTGGGGATTGCGCTGGACAGCTTCGTGGTGGAGAACCTGTCGCTGCCCGAGGAACTGCAGAAGCGGCTGGACGAATCGATTGGCATGAACATGATCGGCGATATGCGCCGGTACACGCAGTTCCAGGTGGCGCAATCGCTGCCGATTGCGGCGGCCAACGAAGGCGGCATTGCCGGGATCGGCGCGGGTTTGGGCGCCGGGTTGACGATGGCGCAGCAGATGGCGGGCGCGATGAATCCGTTGGGCGGTCCGCAACAGCCGCCGCCGACGGGCGGGATTGTGCCTCCGGTGGCGCCGACGGCTCCTGAACCGGCAGCGCCGGCGGCTCCGGCCGCGGCGGGGAATCGCTTTTGCATGGAGTGCGGCAAGTCGATTCCGGGACGGGCGAAGTTTTGCCCTGAGTGTGGCGCCGCGCAAAGCTAACCATGTCAGGTGCTGAATGGGTGGTGGAGGCCGCCGGCTGCGAGCCGGACCGCCTCCGCGACACAGCTGTCCTGGCGGCGTTGTTTGACCGCCTGATTGACGAGCTCGACCTGCATCCGGTGAAGCCGGCGGTGTGGCACCAGTTTCCGGGGCCGGGCGGCATTACGGGGATGGTGCTGTTGTCGGAGTCGCATCTGACGATTCATACGTTCCCGGAGCACGGGTCCTTGTGTTTGAATCTTTTCTGCTGCCGTCCGCGGGAGCGTTGGGATTTTGAAGCGCAACTGACCAAGCTGTTGGGGGCGACGGCGGTGGATGTGCGCTATCTCGAGCGTCGCTACGCGGAGGCGCTGGTATGATGCCGGTGGCCGGCAGCGACCGGTTTCAAGCGAATTGCCCGAACTGCGGCGCGCCGATCAAGTTTACTTACAAACAAGCCGTGCAGACGACTTGTATGTTCTGTAAGTCAGTGCTCGTGCGCCAGGGCGTGGACTTACAGCTGGTGGGGCAGGTGGCGGACCCGCTGATTGATTCGTCGCCGATCCAGATTGCGACCGAGGGTCAGCATGGCGGGCAGCCGTTTGTGGTGGTGGGACGGATTGTCTATGAGTATGGGGGCGGGCGCTGGAATGAGTGGTATCTAGCCTTTAACGACGGGGCGAATGGCTGGCTCTCCGATGCGCAACTGGAGTACGCGATTTCGTTTCCGCTGGCGGCGCAGGTGCCGTCACAACTGGCGCGGGGGGAGCGCTTGCAGATCGGGAGCGAAGTGTTCACGGTGACGACGCAGACGCGCGCGCGGTATGTGGGCGTGGAGGGCGAGATGCCGTTCACGACGTGGGACAAGACCGAGTGTACGTTTGTGGATTTGAAGACGCCGACGCGACGCTTTGCGACGGTGGACTACAGTGAGCAGCCGCCGCTGGTGTTTGCGGGCTTGCAGGTGGACTACGACGATCTGAAGCTGCGCAATGTGAAGATCTTCGAGGGCTGGCAATGAGGGTCCGCGCGATTGAGTGCCCGAATTGCGGCGGATCGGTGGAGTTGCACGGCTATACCCATTCGCTTTCGGCGGTGTGCATTCAGTGCTTGAGCGTGATCGATACGAGCAAGCCGGAGTTGACGATCCTGAAGCAGTTTCAGGATCGGGAACGGGTGCGGCCGCAGATTCCGCTGGGGACGCGGGGGAAGTTCGACGGCAAGACTTACGAGATTATCGGGATGCAGGAGCGCCAGGTGGTGGTGGACGGGACCACTTATGCCTGGCAGGAGTACTTACTCTTCAATCCTTACGCGGGCTTTCGTTACCTGAGCGTGTACCGGGGGCATTGGAACTTCATTGAGCCGGCGAAGGGGTTGCCGGAGGCGACCCAAGTGCGGATCGGGCGGCCGGGGCTGTCGTACGAAGGTCAGCGGTTCGCGCATTTCACGACGTCGGAGGCGGTGACCTCGTTTGCCATGGGCGAGTTTCCGTGGAAGCTCGAAGCCGGCGAAAAGGTGGAGGTGAAGGACTATATCGCCCCGCCGCGGATGATCTCCGAGGAAATTACGCCGGACGAAGTGACTTACTCGGTGGGCACTTACAAGACGGGCGAGGAGATTGCGAAGGCCTTCAACCTGGGGGCGCCGCTGCCGCCGGCGACCGGAGTATTTGCGAATCAGCCGGCACCGGCGTCGCAGTTAGGCTCGGTGTGGAAAGCCTGTTTCGCGATGGTGGGCCTGCTGCTGGCGATGATCGTCTTCTTTGGGGCGACGGCACGGAACGAAGTGGCCTTCGACCAGGCGTTCCACTACAGCGCGGCGGATCCGGAGTCGGCGAAGGTGACGGATGTTTTCGAGTTGAAGGGCCGGACGTCGAACGTGGAGGTGCAGAGCACGACGGATCTGGCGAATGACTGGGTGTATCTGGACATGTCGCTGATCAATACGGAGACGGGGCAGGCGTGGGACTTCGGGCGGGAGATTAGCTATTACTCGGGCGTGGACGGCGGCGAGAGCTGGAGCGAGGGAAGCGCGACGGATCGCGTGACGATTCCCCGGGTGCCGGCGGGCAAGTACTATCTGCGGATCGATCCGGACATGAGCGATGAGCGGACGGTGACGGGTCCGCGGGCGGTGCGCTATAACGTGCGCGTGGTGCGCGACGTACCCAGTTACTGGATGTTGTGGCTGGCGTTGCCGTTCTTACTAATTCCGCCGATTTGGCAATCGATCAAGCGGGGGAGCTTCGAGACGCAGCGTTGGGCCGAAAGCGATTATGTGACGAACGCGCCGAGTTCGAGCGATGACGACGATGACTGAGATCTTTTTAGGAAATATCAAGTACTGGCTGTATGGGCTGACGCTGCTGGGCGGCGTGGGCTTCGCCGAATGGCGAGGGGTTTCTTTCTCGTCGATGAATGAGCATAAGGTAGCGCCCAAATCCGTGCGCGACAATCCGGGGGCGTATCGCTCCCACTATTCCACCTATACCCGCTATTCCGGAGGTAAATGAGATGACTGGTTTTCACCTCGAGGCGTTTATCAATGCGATTGTCTACGCACTTTTGGGCATCGTGATTTTTGCGCTGTCGTTTATTACGATCGACAAGCTGACTCCGCATGATCTTTGGAAAGAGATTATCGAGGAGAAGAATGTCGCGTTGGCCATCATCGTGGGCTTTATGGCGCTGGCGATGGGGATCATTATCGCGGCCGCCGTCCATTAATGGCGATTGTCCTCTTCATCTCGGTCTTTCTGATTGCGGCTTGCGGGCTGATCTATGAGTTGATCGCCGGCACGCTGGCGAGTTATCTGCTGGGCGATAGCGTTCTGCAGTTCTCGACGGTGATCGGAACCTATCTGTTCGCGATGGGCGTGGGTAGCTGGCTCTCGAAGTTTCTGAACCGGGGGCTGGTGGCGCGCTTCATCACGATTGAGGTGATGGTGGGGGTGGTGGGCGGCTTTTCGTCGTCGATTCTGTTTCTGGGATTTGCTTACGGACAGGGATTTCGCGCGCTGCTGTACGGGGTCGTCATTGTGGTGGGCGTGCTGGTGGGGCTGGAGATTCCGCTGTTGATGCGGATTCTGAAGTCGCGCTTTCAGTTCTCGGACTTAGTGGCGAATGTGTTGACGTTCGATTATCTGGGGGCGCTCGGCGCATCGCTGTTGTTTCCGTTGTTGCTGGTGCCGAAGCTGGGCTTGGTGCGTTCGGCGCTGGTGTTCGGGTTGCTGAACGTCGGGGTGGCCTTGTGGTCGACTTGGTTTTTCCGCGAGCAATTGGGCCGGCCCTGGCGGTTGCGGATTCCGGCCGCGGCGGCCTTTCTGCTACTGGCGGCGGGGATGTTCTGGGCGGATGAGATCAGCAATGCGGCGGACAACAGTCTGTATGCCGATGATGTGATTCTGGCGAAGCAGACGCGGTATCAGCGAATTGTGCTAACGCGGTGGAAAGACGACATCCGGCTGTTTTTGAGTTCGCACTTACAGTTCAGTTCGCGTGACGAATACCGGTATCACGAGGCGCTGGTGCATCCGGTGCTGGCGGCGCTGCCGGGGGCGCGGCGGGTATTGATTCTGGGGGGCGGTGATGGGTTGGCGGCGCGCGAGGTGCTGCGGTATCCGACCGTGGAGAGCATCACGCTGGTGGATCTCGACCCGGAGATGACGAAGCTGTTCCGGACGCACTCGATGCTGCGGGGGCTGAACGGCGATGCGCTGAATTCGCCGAAGCTGCAGGTGAAGAATGCGGATGCGTTTCCGTGGCTCGAGGAGAGCCGCGAGGTGTTCGATGCGGTGATCATCGACTTTCCGGATCCGACGAATTTTTCTTTGGGCAAGCTGTACACGACGGCGTTCTACCGGTTGCTGAAGAAGCATGTGGCGGAGCATGGGCTGGTGGTGGTGCAGAGTACGTCGCCGCTGTTTGCGCGGCAATCGTACTGGTGCATTGTGGAGACGATGAAGCTGGCGGGGTTCAAGACGTATCCGTATCACACGTATGTGCCGTCGTTTGGGGAATGGGGTTTCGTGCTGGCGGGTCTGCAGCCGTATGAGCCGCCGCTCGCGGTGCCTGCGGGGTTGCGCTTTCTGACGTCGCAGAACGTGCGGGGGTTGTTTGAGTTTCCGCGCGATATGCAGGAAGTGGCGGTGGAGCCGAATCGGCTGAACGATCAGGTGCTGGTCCGCTACTATGAAGCGGAATGGCGCAACATCTCGCGATGACGACGGCCGGGGGCTTCGTTTTCGAAAGCGAAAAAGAAGGACACAAGATACGGGACGGGGCGATCTATCGGCCGCCGGCGGGAACGCGGCGGGCGAAGGTGATCATTGTGGGCGGCGGGATCGCGGGGCTTTCGGCGGGTTGGTGGCTGCAGAAGCAGGGGTTCACGGACTTTCTGATTCTGGAGGCGGAGCCGGAGGTGGGCGGCAACGCGCGGTGGAGCCAGAACGAGGTGGGGGCGTATCCGTGGGCGGCGCATTATGTGCCGCCGCCGAACCCGGAGTCGACCCTGGTGCGCGAACTCTTCGTGGAACTGGGGTTGATGGATGCGGCGGGCAATCTGGAAGAGCGGTGGCTGTGTCATTCGCCGCAGGAGCGGTTGTTTCTGCATGGCCGGTGGCAGTGGGGATTGGAGCCGGAAGCCGGGACGACGAAGGCGGATCGGGAGCAGCGGCGCATCTTTCACGAGAAGGTGAAGGAGTTGGCGGCGACGGGGCAATTCAAGC
>JBGAHE010000141.1:0-14690 GCA_044226365.1 Bryobacteraceae bacterium | reverse complement strand
GTGACAGCGATTGCCGACGAGCCGAACGGCCGGAACATCAATGCCGGGGTGGGGGCGCTGCACGTGGCAGGGTTGCGCGAACGCGTGGTGGCGGGCGGATTCGACGCGGGCATCGCTTTTGACGGCGACGCCGACCGCGTGATGATTGTCTCGCCGACGGGCAAAATCATCGACGGCGACCATGTATTGCTAATCTGCGCGCGGCACTTACGCGCCGAAGGCCATCTGACGAACGGCATCGTGGTGTCGACGGTGATGTCGAATCTGGGTCTCGAGCGCTTGTTGCGGCAGGAGGGCTTCGAGATGCCGCGGACGCCGGTGGGCGACAAGTACGTGCTCGAGGAGATGATCCGGCGCGACGCGCTGATCGGCGGCGAGCAATCGGGGCACGTGATCTTCCGCGAGTTCGCCACGACGGGCGACGGGATGCTGACGGCGCTCGAGGTGCTGGCGGCGGTGCAGGCTTCGGGCAAGTCGCTCGACGAACTGACGGCAGATCTGGCGATTTACCCGCAATTGCTGGTGAACGTGAAGGTGCGGGCCAAGCGTCCGCTCCAGGAACTGATTGACGTTCAGGCCGAGATTGCGGCAGCGGAGGCGGCGTTTGGCGATCGCGGCCGGGTACTGGTGCGTTTCTCCGGCACCGAAGCGTTAGCGCGCGTGATGGTGGAAGGCGAGAATCAGGCGGAAGTGGAACACTGGGCGCATCGCATTGCCGATACGCTGCGGGACGAACTGGCCAATCTGGCGGCGCAGGTTTCCGAACAGGACGCGCCGCGTCCGTTGCACGCCCGTTAGCGCTTCTGATGCTCGGTCGCGAGGGGCTCGAGCGGCAGAAACTCGAAGTATTCGCCTGCGGCGTTGACGGTGAGTTTGCCGGCGCCGAGCGGTTTGCCACCGGTGCCGAAGAAGATGGCTCCGTCGGTAGAGTCTCCGGGCTTGAGCTTGCTGGCCACGAAGGCGATCGCACTGGCGGCCGCGGCGGCTTTAATCTTGGCGCTGGTGAGTTCGGCCAGCATCTGCTGTCGCCGCTGTTCGTAGCCGCTGGTGCTCTTGATGCGACTGAGGCCGTACAGACTGGCCTCGTAGGTGGTCATGAGGCGAATGGCGTCGTCGCGGCCGCCCCGATCGATGAAGCGGTTCACGACTACGCGCGGCTGCTCTGGCTTTAACCCGTCACCTTCGTTTGGCTTGAAGAGGAAGTCTTCCGGCTTGACGATCCAGCTCGTCTTCGACCCGTTCGAGATCGCCACCTGCAGCACCGCGTAGTCCTTGGTGTGCATGGGCAGTTGCGCGAACATGATCGTCAAACCGCCTTTGGTGAGCGTCTGATAGTTAAGCCCGTTGGTCTCAAAGGTAATCACCTGCGTGGCCGCCGGGGTGACCGCCAGCCAGAACAGCGTAAGCCAACGAACCTGGACCTTGAGGTTAAGCATGATGGGTTGTGTCGATCTTGTGGTCCAGCCTCTGCTGAGCGGTCGCCAGACCGAACTCAATTACAGAATCGCATGCCGTCGCCAGGAAAAGGCGGCCAAACCTCAGACTTTAGCGTTCAAGCACCATGCGGTTCAGGAAGAAGTTGAGGAGCACTTCCTGCAGACCGCCGCTGAGGTTGCGGGTGAGCCGCTCCTTCAGTTCGAGGTAGGGCTGCGTGCCGGCGAACAGATCCTGCATGACGTGCTGGAACTTCTGGCTGCGGCGCACCAAGTGCACCATGGCGTCCGGCGCGCTGCCGACGATGGGGAACTTACGCAGGAAAACGCGGCGGGCGAGCGACGCGCCAAAGGCCAAATCGTCCATGAAGTCGGCGTTGATGGTCTGGTGATAGAAAGAGCCCTTGGCCTCGGGCGCCACAGACTCGTTCAGGATGACCTGACTGGCGAGGTCCGACGAGCGGAGAGCGTAGTAGAGGCCTTCGCCGGTGATGGGGTCCACCAAACCGCCGGCGTCACCCACGGCGAGCCAGCCATCGCCGGAGACGCGATTGCGACGCCAGCCGGGCGACTCGAGCGCGGGCAGCATGTGGGCGTAGAAGGTGGAGCCTTCGATGGGCAAGCTGTGCTCGCGCATGTAGTGTTCGAGACGCACGCGGAGCGCGGCGGCAGACTCGCCCTTGCCGCAGATGCCGACCGAGAGATGATCGTGCCGCGGGAAGACCCAGATGTAGCCTTCGAGGCCATCGAGAAACGCGATGTCGACGGTGTCGCGATGCGCCGGCACGTAGTAGCCGAGCGCGTACATCGTGTCGGCGGCCGTGTACTGGGTGCCCATTTGCTTGAGCGGATTGCGCGCGCCCGTGGCGAGGACGCAGTAGTCGGCCTCGATGGCGCCTTGGGCGGTGCGGATGCTCCAGCCGCGGTCTTTACGGTCAGCGCCGAGGACCCGGGTCTTCTCGATCCGGGCGCCGGCGGCGGCCGCGCGATCCAGCAGTAGGCGGTTCAGGTCCCTGCGGGCATAAATGAGGAGCGGGCGCTCCATGGAGAGTTTGACGCGGCCGGCCTTGGGGGCGGTGATGTAACAGTCGTGAACGGGCTGTTTGGGGACGGAGTTTTGGGCAGCGTAGGCGTATTTCTCATAGGCCTTATAGGTGATGCCGCCGCCGCAGGGCTTTTCCCAGGCGAGCTTTTCATCGAGGAGGATGGTGCGCAGACCAGCGCGCGCCAGACGTTCGGCCGTGTGGGACCCGGCGGGTCCGCCGCCGAGAACGGCGATGGTCTTCATGCCGTCACCCACTCTCTGGACGCCACCCGACGCATGTGAGTCTGACGCCGGTTCTTCATGTCGAAGTTACCACCGCTGCGGAAGTCTCCCATAGATTCACAATTCTATCCAGACTACTTGGGGTCTGTGGGCGGATGGCCAGCCGGGGGCGTGGCGACGTTGTCGTGCATGCCACCGCGCTTGCTTTTGACGGCCCAGGTGTCGCCTTTGCGTTCGAGGACGTAGACCATCTGCATGCCCTGCGAAGGGTCCATGCCGTTGGGGACAAAGCTGACGGCGGCTTCGGCCTCGTTCTGACGGAACGAGATGCTGCCCACCTCCATTTTCATCTGGCTCATATTGAGGCCGGACACTTTGTTGAGGTGTTCCATCAGGGCGGTTTGCACCGCTTCTTTGGTCTGGATGTTTTTGGTGCAGGAGAACAACACCAAAAGCCCCAGGGTCGACGCAACAGTACGAAACAGCACACTCAAATTATAGAGCGGTCCCTACCCTCATGATCCTGCTAACCTGCGACTTAACCTTCATGCCGGATCATCATCCTCTTCTCGAGTGCCAAAACCTCACCGTGGGACGCGGCGAAAAACGTGTCCTGAATCGCCTGTCGCTCAAGATCGAGCATCTGCAGCACACAGCGATCATCGGGCCGAACGGCTGTGGCAAAACGACGCTGATCCGCACGATCACGCGCGACTTTTATCCGATGCTGGTGGACAGCGACTGGGCGCTGCGCATCATGGGGCGCGACCGGTGGCACGTCTTCGAACTGCGCAGCCTGCTGGGCATCGTCAACAACGATTTGGTGGCGAGTTGCACCTGCAGCTTCCCTGCCCGCGAGATCATTCTGTCAGGCTTCTTTTCGAGCGTCGGGGTGTGGCCCCATCATGTCGTCGAACCGCACATGGAAGCGAAGGTGGACGAAGTGATGAAGCTGCTCGAGATCGAGCACCTGGCCGAGCGTCCGACGAACGAACTGTCGTCAGGCGAAGCCCACCGCGTGGTGATCGGCCGCGCGCTGGTGAACGATCCGCGGGCGTTGGTGTTGGACGAGCCGTCCACCTCGCTCGACCTGCGCGCCACGCGCGAACTGCGCGATCTGATGCGCAAGCTGGCCGCGGCGGGCAAGACGCTCATCCTGGTGACGCATCATCTTCCCGACCTGATCCCCGAAATGCAGCGCGTGATTCTGATGCGCAACGGACAAGTGTTCCGCGACGGCCAAACGTCCGAAATTCTCACGTCGGAGAATCTGAGCGAGCTGTTCGGCCTGGACCTCGATGTCGTGCAGCGAGACGGCTACTACAACCTCTGGTAGCTACTGCTGCTTCGGCGCCTTGCGGGTCCACTCGGTCACCCAGTCGAGCATCTGCTGATACCAGAGCTCGGCATTCTTGGGCTTGGTGATCCAGTGGCCTTCGTCGGGATAAACCAGTAGCTTCGAAGGGACCTTCATCTGCTGCAGGCCGGTGAACAATTGCAGGCCCTGGCCGTAGGGCACGCGGTAGTCGAGCTCGCCGTGGATGACCAACGTGGGAGTTTTGAAGCTCGTCACGTGGTTGCTGGGCGACCACTTGGCGTAGGTGTCGGGGTTCTCCCACGGCATGCCTTTGAATTCCCACTTGGTGAACCAGAGCTCTTCCGTTTCGCCGCCCATGCTCTTGAGGTCATAGACGCCGGCGTGCGAGACGAAGGCCTTGAAGCGATCGGTGTGGCCGAGCATCCAGTTGACCATGTAGCCGCCGTAGCTGCCGCCGGCGGCGGCGAAGCGGTCCGGGTCGGCCCACGGCTGCTTGGCGACATGGTCGACCACGGCCATGAGGTCGTCGTAGACTTTGCCGCCCCAGTCGTCGTTGATGTCGTCGGTGAACTTCTGGCCATAGCCGGTGGAGCCGCGCGGATTGGGCATCACCACCACGAAGCCGGCGGCGGCCATCACCTGGGCGTTCCAACGGAACGTCCAGCTTTGGCCCCAAGCGCCTTGCGGACCGCCATGGATCAGGAACAGAACGGGGTACTTGGTGGCGGGGTCAAACTTGGGCGGCTTCACGAGAAAGCTTTGAACACGCGCTTTCTCCGCGCCTTCGACGGTGAAGTCCTCCATCGGCGTGAGCTGGTATCGCTCGAGGATGGGCGCGGAAGCGTTCGACAGATTCACCGGCTCGCCGCCGGTGTTCGAAACCTTGAAGACTTCGAGCGGCATGGAGCCGGAATGCTGCGAAAAGATCATCGTCTTGCCGTCCGGGGTGAACTGGACGTCGTCGACGTGCGTCTTGCCG
Organism: Bryobacteraceae bacterium; assembly: GCA_044226365.1. Classification (GTDB taxonomy): domain Bacteria; phylum Acidobacteriota; class Terriglobia; order Bryobacterales; family Bryobacteraceae; genus JALHNI01. The sequence goes on along the minus strand of JBGAHE010000141.1, from coordinate 9,693 downwards.
CCGAGGATGATGCGAGCCGCACCGCCGCCCACGGGGACCATCTGCAGATTCGTGCGGCCGCGGTCTTCCACAACGTAGAACAGGCGGCTGGAGTCCGGTAGCCAGGTGAAGGACTCCACCGGCCGGTCGACGGACTGGGTGAGCAGCTGACTGCGGCCGGACTCGCGTTCCATCACCACCAGTTTCCAGCGGTCGCTCTCGTAGCCGGCCCGCTCCTGCATCCGCCAAGCCAGGTACTTACCGTCCGGCGAGTATTGCGGGCTGAGGTCGGCACCAGGACTGATGCTGATCTTGCGGCTCTCGCCGCCTTCGAGCGAAACGGCGTAAAGGTCGCTGTTGGTGCTGGTGGCGGGGTCAGGGTCAGTGTTGATGACGTAGCAGAGCTCCTTGCCGTCAGGCGAGATGGCGTAGTCGTCGGGTCCGCCGAGCGAGAAGGTCGGGACATCGCGATTGCCGGGAGTGAGGTCGCGCGCTTTGCCGCCGGTGACAGGAACGGTGAGCAGGTGCTTGCGGCGAGCGCTTTGCCAGGAGTCCCAGTGGCGGTAGAGCAGGCTGGTGATGACGCGCGCCTTCACCGGATTCTTCTTTTCGGCTTCGAGCTTGGCCTTGTTGCATTCTTCGTCCGGGCAATCGGGAAAGACTTCGCTGATGAAGACAAGTTGCTTGCCGTCGGGAGAGACGATCACGCCGTTGGCTTCGGTATCGAGCGCGGTGACCTGCTTGGCGCCGCTGCCGTCGGCTTCCATGGTCCAGACCTGCGAGGAGCCGGAGCGGGTGGAAATGAAGGCGAGGCGGGTGGAGTTCGGAATCCAGCGCGGACGCTCGTTGTTGCCTTCGGAAGTGATGGCGCGGGGGGTGCCGCCGGCGACGGGCACGGTGTAGATCTGGCGGGTGCTCTTGTTGTTGGCGAGGTCGATGTGGCGAACGGTGTAGGCAACGAGCTGGCCATCGGGCGAAAGGGCCGGTTCACTGACGCGGTCGATTTTCATCATGGCGTCAAAGGTGAACGGGAGCTTCTGAGCCGTGAGGAGAGTCGCGAGCATCGCGAACACGAAGAAGATGCGCATTATTTCAATTTTACGGTGCCGAGGGACAGGCAGGCGGGGGCCGGGAGAGATGACGGGCGTTTTTCCAGCCGTGTTAGCATGAAAAGTCACGCCTTTACGCCCATGATTCGCCCTTATCGCGGCATTCTGCCGCAGGTTGACCCCACCGCTTATATTGACCCTGCCGCGCAAATAATCGGCAAGGTTTCCGTCGGCGCGCGCACCAGCATTTGGCCCTCCGCGGTCGCGCGCGGCGACATCGCCGAGATCGAAATCGGCGAGGAGACCAGCATTCAGGACGGCGCCGTGCTCCACTGCGACTTCGGGGTGCCCACCAAGATCGGCAACCGCGTCACCGTGGGCCATCTGGCCATGCTGCACGGCTGCGTGGTGGAAGATGGCTGCCTGATCGGCATCGGCGCCATTGTGCTCAACAACGCACGCATCGGAGCGGGCAGTGCCATTGCGGCCGGGGCTTTGGTGCCCGAAGGCAAAGAGATTCCGCCAGGTTCGATGGTGATGGGCGTGCCAGGCAAAGTGGTGCGCCAGGTGACGCCGGAAGAACAGCAGCGCTTTCTCGAAAATGCACAGCACTACGTCAACCGCACCAAGGAATACAAGGCGGAAGCGTGAAGGCAGTCAAAGGGACGCGGGACATTCTGCCGCCGGCGAGCCACGTGTGGGTGGACATCGAAGCGCGCGTGCGCGAGGTGTTCCGGCGCTTTAACTATCAGGAAATTCGGACGCCGATCTTCGAGGAGACGGCGCTGTTTGCGCGCGGCGTGGGAGCGGAAACCGACATCGTGTCGAAGGAGATGTACACCTTCGACGACCATGGCGACAGCCTGACGCTGCGGCCGGAGAACACGGCGGGCGTGATGCGCGCCTATCTCGAGCATCGGCTGGATCAGAAGCCGGGCATCCAGAAGCTGTACTACCTGGGACCGATGTTCCGGCGCGAGCGTCCGCAGAAGGGGCGCTACCGGCAGTTCTACCAGATCGGCGCCGAAGCCATCGGCGTGGACAGCGCCGTCGTGGACGCCGAGATGATCGAGCTGGTGGATACGCTGCTGAAGGCCTGCGGCGTGGAAGGCGCACGGCTGCTGATCAACTCGGTGGGCGATCCGGAATCGCGCAAGGCTTACGTCGAAGAGTTGCGGCAGCGGCTGGCGGGCGTGAAGGATCAGCTTTCGCCGGACAACGCGCGCCGGGCGGAGACGAATCCGCTGCGCGTGCTCGATTCGAAGGAAGCCAAAGACGAAGCGATCATTGCGACGCTGCCCAGTATCCATGAGTTTTTGAACGACGGCGCGAAGAAGCATTTTGCGGACGTTTGCGCGTATCTGGACGATCGCGGCATTGCCTACGAAGTGAATCCGCGGCTGGTGCGCGGGCTCGACTATTACACGCACACGACGTTCGAGTTTCTGCACGGCGCGCTCGGGGCGCAGAATGCGATCTGCGGCGGGGGGCGTTATAACGGTTTGGCCGAGTCGATCGGGTCGAAGCTGGCGGCGCCGGGAGTCGGGTTCTCGATCGGCGAGGACCGGCTGATCATGGCCGTGGAAGATAAGTTCAGCGAACCGAAGCTCGCCGTGTACCTGGCGCCGCTCGATGAAGCGTCGTTCCGGCATTGTTCGCTGCTGGCGCGCGATCTGCGAGACAAGGGGCTTTCGGTGGAACTCGCCGCGCCGACCAAGCCGCGACGGGCGATGGAACTGGCGGACAAGCTGCGCGCGCGGACCGCCATCATGGTCGGCGACAATGAACTAAAGGCTGGCGTCTATGCGGTGAAGCACATGGCGACCGGTGAACAGGAAAGCTTATCGCGCGAGCCGCTGCTCGAGCGACTTCTCAATCATGTCTGACATTCAACTCGATTTCCTCGGCGACCTGCGGCGCACCCACGACTGTGGCGCCATTCGCCTCTCGCACGAAGGGCAGCGCGTGCTGCTGATGGGCTGGGTGCATCGCCGCCGCGATTTGGGTGGCGTGATCTTTATTCACCTGCGCGATCGCGAAGGGACCAGCCAACTGGTGTTCCGCGGTGAGAGCTTCCCGGAACCGCATGCCCGCGCCGAACACCTGCGGTCCGAGTACGTGATCGCCGTCGAAGGCCTGGTGGAGAAGCGGTCGGCCGACACGATCAATCCGGCTTTACCGACGGGCGAAGTGGAAGTGGTGGTGGACAAGATCTGGATTCTGAACGAATCGAAGACGCCGCCGTTCCCGATGGAAGACACGGTGGACGTGAGCGAAGACGCGCGACTGAAGTACCGCTACGTCGATTTGCGCCGTCCGCGGATGCAGCGCAACATCATTCTGCGCTCGAAGATTTCGTTCGTGGTGCGCGAGTATCTCTATAGCCAGGGCTTCCTGGAATTGGAGACGCCGTTCCTGACGAAGTCCACGCCGGAAGGCTCGCGCGACTTCCTAGTGCCTTCGCGCATCAACCCCGGCACGTTCTATGCGCTGCCGCAATCGCCGCAGATTTTCAAGCAGCTGTTCATGGTGGCCGGCTACGACAAGTACTTCCAGATCGTGCGCTGTTTGCGCGACGAAGACTTGCGCGCCGATCGTCAGCCGGAGTTCACGCAGATCGACCTCGAAGTGTCGTTCCCGCAGCAGGACCAACTGTTTGCCGCCGTCGAGCCTCTGGTGCAGAAGATGTGCGCCGTGGCCGGCATCGACATTCCCCTGCCCTTCCCGCGACTGACCTACGCCGAGGCGATGGACAAGTACGGTTCGGACAAGCCTGATACGCGCGTGCCTCCGCTGTTCCGCGTGGAAGATTGCTTTGCCGGCACGGACCTGCCGATCGGCACGCTGCCCTGCGTGGCGATCATGCTGCCGGGCACCGGCGCGCCGAGCCGCAAGGAGCGCGACGAGATGAAAGCGTTCGGCAACGAACGCGGCCTGCGCGTGTTCGACGATGCCAAACGCCTGGATCGCGACTATGCCGAGGCCATGGCCAAAGTCCGCCAGCGCGTGGGCGCGGGCGAGAATGACCTGCTGATCCTGGCGGGTTGGGCCGCCGCGGAAGCCAAGGGTGCGCGTCCGCATGAGACGGTGCTCAAAGCCTGCGGCGCGCTGCGTCTGTTTGCCGCGCAGATGTTCAACGACCGTCACAAGCTGCTCGATCCGAAGAACCTGCAATGGCTGTGGGTCACCGACTTCCCGATGTTCGAATGGGACGACGAAGACGAGCGTTGGGTGGCGGCGCACCATCCGTTCTGCACCGTGCCGGACTCCGACATGGACAAGCTCGAAAGCGATCCGGCCAACTGCCGCGCGCTGTCCTATGACCTAGTGATGAACGGCAACGAACTCGCCAGCGGCTCGATCCGTATTCACCGGCGCGACATTCAGGCGAAGGTCTTCAAGGCCCTGGGCCTTTCCGATGAGGAAGCCCGCTCGAAGTTCGGCTTCCTGCTCGATGCGCTCGAATACGGCGCGCCGCCTCACGGCGGTATGGCGCTGGGGCTCGATCGCATTGTGATGCTGCTGGTGGGCGAGCAGTCCATCCGCGACGTGATTCCGTTCCCGAAGACGACCAAGGGCACCGACGTGATGTGCGAAGCGCCTTCGACGGTGGCCGACAAGCAACTCCGCGAACTCGGAATTCAGTTGCGCAAGAAGTAGTCGCTAAGGCTGCGTTTTCCAGCGGCGGTGGATCCAGAGCCATTGATCGGGATATTCCCGAACGGCCTGCTCCACCGCCGTTTGTATTTGCTGCGTGTCCTGCGTCTCTTCACCGGTGAGTTCGAGCGGCGGGTAGAACTTGAGGACGAAGCGGCCGTCGCGCCAGACGGCGAAGCCCGGCAGGACGGTGGCGCCGGACCGCGCGGCGATCTTGGCAAAGACGGGCGAGGTGCAGGCGGGGCGGCCGAAGAAGTCGACGAAGATGCCTTCGTTCTCGAGCGCGTTCTGATCGACGAGGATGCCGACGGCTTCGTTGGCTTTGAGGGCGCGCAGAAGTCCGCGGGCGAAGTCTTTTTTCTCGATGACGCCGTTGCCGGAGAGCGCACGGCGCGCGGCGACGAACGCGTCGAGGCGGGCGTTATCGAGCGGACGCACGACGATGTGCATGGGTTCGGTGAGCAACGCGTGCGCGTAAGCCGAAAGCTCCCAATTGCCGAGATGGCCGGTGGCGAACAGGACGCCCTTGCCGCGGCGCTTGGCTTCGACGTAGTGCTCGAAGCCTTCGTAATCGATCCAGTCGCGAACATTGGCGGCCGTGATCGAAGGGAAGTGCGCAAAGCTATGCAGCAGGCGGCCCAGCGAGACGAAGACGCCATCGATGAGCGGCTCGGGGTTCGCGCAGCCGGCGCGCTGGAGGTTCTCCCGCGCCACGCGTCGCAGGCGCGGCGCCAGCCGATCGAAGGTGCGGGCTACCCACAGAGAGGCTGCCAGCGAGGCGCGCGACGGCAAAGCAGCGAGAACGCCCAAGGTGGTGCGAGCTACGGCGTATTCGAGCCAATCGCGAAGGGGCGAACGGGCCTTCACGCGCCGCTGACTTCGCTCCACTTGACGAGGCGCTTCTCATAGATCGACGTGCGGCCCATGATGGCGACCAGCGTGGAGCGGCGGGCGCTGGCAATGTCGTTAAGCGGCGTTTTGTGGCCGCGCGAGTTGTCGATGAAGGCTTCGAGTGCCCGGACGGTGCTATCGCCCGCTTCGAAGTCGAGCTTCCTGGCTGGGCTCTTGTCGAGCAAATGGACCATGCCCGTGGCGAGGTCCACCGCGCCGCGCTCGGCGTAGACGCGTTCCTTGATGCCGGAGAAGCCGGGCGGGTCGAAGTAGATCTGGCTGAAGTTGAGGCGCTTGCCGTCGCCCCACTCGTAAAGCACCGAGTAGTTGTCGAGAATACTGCGGCCGGGCGGATCATTCTTGAGCAGGTTGATGCCGCCGGAGCCGTAGGCCGTATCGGGAGGACCGCCGGCAGCCCACACCATCAGATCGATGATGTGACACGCTTGCTCGACGATGATGTCGCCCGAGCGCTTGCGGTCGAAGTACCAGTCGACGCTGTGAGGCAGGTCGCCGGTGTGACGCGTGGCGTGCAGGTAGATGACTTTGCCCAAAGCGCCGCTCTGCAGATAAGCCATTGACGCGGCGCGCGCCGGGTCATGCCGAAGCTGAAAGCCCAACTGCAGGATGCCTTTGGCCGACTTCGCCGCGGCTTCCACCTGGGCGATCTCGGCCGGGTTCAGCGCCACCGGCTTTTCGAGATAGACGTTCTTGCCGACTTCGAGCGTGGCCACGGCCAGCGACTTGTGCGTATCGACAGGCGTGGCAATCACGACGGCGTCGATGTCCTTGCGCTGGTCCAGCATCTTGCGGAAGTCGTCGAAGGTTTCGGGCGCCGCCTGCCCCGTGATCGTGGCGACGTGTTCGGCGGCGCGGTTGCGCGCCTCCGCCGAAAGGTCGGCAATCGCAACCACGCGAATGCCTTTCACCTTCAGCATGCCACTCAGCAGGCTACTGCCGCGGTTGCCGACGCCGATAAAGGCGACGCGCACTTCGTTCGAAGGAGTTTGCGCCAGAAGCACGGCGGGCGCGCTCACCAGGGTTCGTCGGGTCATTTGCTCTTATTTTCGAACAGGAACAGGCCGCTCTTGCCCGGAGCGACGAAATCGAGGTCGCCATCGCCGTCCAGGTCCGCTACGGGCAGTTGCATCCCGGTGCCGGTGCGAGTGCTGAAGTCGACAATGTGGCGGGCCCAATCGATGGGCTTGCCGGGCGTACGGATGCTCTCGTACCAGTAGATGCCGAGCGGTTCGCGCTCGCCGGGGTCCTTGCCGTTGTGCGCCATGTAGCGTTTGCCGGTGAGGATGTCGATCTTGCCGTCCTTGTTGAGGTCGACCAGGGTCACCGCGTGCGGCTGGCTCCAGCTTTCGTCGATGACGAACTTCTTCCACTGGCCCGAGCCGAGGTTCTCGAGATACAGCAGGCCGTAGTCGTGGGCGTTGCCGGCGATCACGTCGGGCTTCTTGTCGCCGTTCACGTCGACAACGTGAATGAAGCTGAGGGCCTTGAAGCCGAGTGGCACGAAGTCGTCATGCTGCGTCCAATTCCCTGCCCGCGGATCGGCGGGAGCTTCGAACCAGCCGGTGGGCGTGAGGATGTCGTTGCGGCCGTCGCCGTTCACGTCGCCCACGCCGATGCCGTGGCCAAAGCTCTTGGCAGCCACTTCATGCTTCACCCATTTGCCGCCTTTGAACTCGTACCAGCTCATGGGGGCGGGCGTATTGCCGAACTGCGGGATCACTTCCAGGGCTTTGCCGTCGTTGTCGAGGTCCACCAGGAAGCAGAATTCGACGTTGTACCCTTCCTGAATCGGCTGGCTCTTCCACATGCCGCGGCCTTTGCCGGGATTCTTCCAGAAGGTCAGCGACTTGCCGAACCAGGCGCAGGAGACGACGTCGACATGACCGTCGCCGTCAAAGTCGGCCGGCAGGTCCGAGAAGTTATCGACGTAGTTGTTGGCGTATTCAAACTCGCGAAAGCGGTGCTGCTTGTAGGAAGGCCCTTCGTACCAGTTCTCGCCGGCGACGATGTCGAGTTTTCCGTCGCCGTTCAGATCGGCGATGGCGGCGGCTTCGTTGCCGCCGAGGTCGAGGGTACGTTTTTCGAAGGGGAGGTCAGCCGGACGGGTGGCGGCGAGAGCCGTCACCACGACCAAAAGAAGGGAGTGGCGCATTGCTCCCAGATTGTATCGCAGGGTATACTGAAGTCGTTCGTTTCACCCTGTGGCGCTATCGTCTAACGGTTAGGACAGAGCCCTCTCAAGGCTTAAATAGGGGTTCGATTCCCCTTAGCGCTACCACTCCCCTTCAATAATCTCTTCGCCCAGATCGCCGGAGCCATCAGTCCGCGCGCCAGCCGGTACGAGTAGGAGTTGAGCAAGCCTTCCCGGACTTCGGTAAATTCCTTTTCCCGTTCATAGAGAAAGCGCAGCAATTCGTTGCGCCGCGAGAACTGCTCGTCGAGCGCCGCCACGTCGTCCTCGGTCAGCGTGTGGCCGGGCTGCAGATGGTCCGGCATGCGCCAAGGCACGTAGACGGTGCTGTGCGCCGGCGCGGTTTCTTCGGCGGGCCGCTCTTCGGTGTAGAGGTAGATCGCGAGCGACTTGCGCGAAAGCGGCTGTCTCGCCTCGGGAATCCGGATGCGGCGGAAGCCGTGCCAGGAGGCTTCGGTGGTTTCAAAGATTACGCAACGATTCAGCAACGGCGTGACGGCGACGGTGTAGTCTTCGGCCCGGTCGCCCCAGGGATTCTGGTGCAGTTCCAGACAGCCGCCCCAGGCCGGGTCCCACTCGGGGTTGAGAAAGATGATCAGGTTCAGGCGGCGGTGCGTCTGGTTCTTGGGGTGGTAGTTGAAGTCAACGTGGATGTCGAGGTCCTGCCCGTGGCGGTTCTCGTGGGTGCCGCCGCCGAAGTAGTGCGGGTCATAGAGCAGGTGGGGGACACCGGTCAGCCGGCCGATGTAGTCCAGGAACTCGGGCGATTGGATCAGAGCATCGAACTTGGCGTAAGCCGGTCCGATCTTCGGCAGGGTTTCGACGACGGCTTTGCCGCCGGCCAGCCCCATTTCGTTCAAGGCCTGTTTCTCGTCGAAGGCGGGAAACTCGCGCAGCAGTTCGGCGCAGAAGTCCGCGGTGAGGAAGTCATCGAGGATCAGATGGCGGAAGGGTTGAGCAGTGTCGAAGGCTTGGCGGGCCTGTTCGACATTGCAGAGTCGTAGCAGATGCTGCACCTGTTTAGTTTACCCGCACGCTTTTGCCGGGGCGAACGTCAGAAGTGCATGGCGAAACTGCTGGTGGTGGCGCTGCTTCTTCTCGCGGTGGTTCGGTTACCGGTGGTGCATTACGCCGGGGCGGCGACGGCGTATGTCGATCTGGCGATGGGGCGTCAGCGCGTGATGGCCTGGGGGCTGCGATTGGAGCCATCCTGGATTTACGACGAATTGCTGCAGCAGCGCTACGGTGTGGAGACCTACGTTCTCGCCGGATGCGTGATCTCCCCGGAGAGGTCCGCGTTTGGGCGAGGCTATAACAGCGTGGCCGACCTCGCCTTGCGACAGCGGGTGGGAGAGAGCAACTTGAAGCTGCTTTGGATCGAGGCCGTGAAGCACTATCGAGCGAAGGCCGCGAGGCGCTATCGAGCGAACCTCGCGCGCTAACCGATGGATGGCCAACGCGGCGCGCGGCGTTCCTCAAGGGCGGCCAAGCCTTCGGCGAAGTCGGCGCTGGCGAAGCTCTCGGCGCGCATCCGGGCGGCCAGTTCGCCGCCTTCGTTCAGGCTCAAGTGACGGCTACGCTGGACGAAGTCGAGCCCGCGGGCGAGCGTCTCGGGCGATGCGTTGGCCAGCATTTCGGCCACCGCCGTCGCGCGGTCGTCGAGCTCGATCGCCGGAACCACTTCGTGAATCAGGCCATATTGCACGGCTTCATTGGGCCCAAAGATGCGTCCGGTAAGAGACAGTTCGAGCGCGCGGCGATGACCAACGGCATCGACCACGGCGCGGTAGACGACGAAGGGCCACATGCCGATGCGGATCTCGGTGAGGCCGAAGCTCGAGCCCTGCGCCGCGAAGGCCACGTGCGCGTTGGCCACCAGGCCGAGTCCGCCGGCGAGGGCGGGTC
>JBGAHE010000140.1:0-14869 GCA_044226365.1 Bryobacteraceae bacterium | reverse complement strand
AGGTATCGTTCCATGGCTAAGAAAGTAACTGGACAAGTCAAGCTGCAGATTCCGGCCGGCAAGGCCACCCCGGCGCCGCCCGTTGGTACCGCTCTCGGTCCCCAGGGCGTGAATATCATGGAATTCTGCAAGCAGTTCAATGCCAAGACCTCGGCGAAGGATCAGGAAGGCCTGATCATCCCCGTCGTCATCACCATCTACAATGATCGCTCGTTCACGTTCATCACCAAGACCCCGCCCGTCGCTGTCCTCGTCAAGAAGGCCGTGGCGCTCGCCAAGGGTTCCGCGGAACCGAACAAGAACAAGGTGGGCAAGATCACGATGAAGCAGGTGGAAGAAATCGCCAAGCTGAAGATGCCGGACTTGAACAGCTTTACGCTCGAGTCGGCCATCTCTCAGGTGAAGGGCGCCTGTGTGTCGATGGGCGTTGACGTCATCAACTAGTTCACTCCGCTTTTCGAAATTCCTGTGGCGTCACGCCCACCCGGGTCCGGAAGGACGCCGTCAGGTGGGCGTGATTCGCAAACCCGGTCCTTAACGCGATCTCCGCGATCTCCCATTTGGTGTGCCGCAGTAAGGCACGCGCCTGCCTCAATCTTTCCTCAATTACATATTGCGCCGGAGTGAGGCCGAAGGCTTCGCGAAACGCGGGCAACAGGGTATGCTCGCTCAGACCGGCGACGCGCGCGAGGTCGGCCAGACGCAGCCGTCCGCCAAGGTTCTCCCGAACGAAATCTTCGAGCAGGCGCTTCTGCTCCGGCCGCAACCGTGTCAGGGCTCGCGGCGGCTCGTGCTGATAGCCTGCCAGGAAGTGCAAGTACAGGCTGCGCGCGAGTGACTCCCCCGCGAGTTCCGCCAGGTCGTCTTGCCGCGCGGTGAACGCCGCTAAGCGCTGGACACCGCGATAGAGGAACTCGTCGTAGTGCCCGGCGCGGGGCCGCACCGGAGGCGGAGTAAGCCGACGATCGGCTAGGTCAGCCGGCAGGGTCTGGTCAAAGAAGAGCTCGGCATACCGCACCGGCTGGCCCTGCGCCAGACTCGCATAACGCGCTTCGGCCGGAATCACCCACACCTCGCCGGCCATCGGAGCGTGTCCGAGGCGGCCGGTGCCTTCGAGTTCAGTTTCGAGGCGCGAAATGCGTCCCGCCAGATGCACCACCGCCGTGTGCCGCGGCGAGGTGATCGACCAGGTGGTGAGGCGCGAGATGTCCTCGCTCCAGACGCGGAACTCCACGCCGGGCCACTGTCCGGAAGTGATCAGAGACGGAGAATTCATAAGCGCCCTACAGATCTTGGTAGCACAGATGGCGGCCCGGCCACCAGAATGGGCGCATGAGCAAGCATACCCTGCAAGGGAAGTCCGTTCTGGTTGCTGGCGGCGCGAAGAACCTCGGCGGTTTGATCAGCCGTACGTTCGCGCAAGAGGGCGCGAAGATCTGCGTGCACTACAACAGCGCGAGCACCAAGGCTGAGGCCGAGCACACCGTGGCTGACATCGTCGCCGGGGGCGGGGAAGCGTTCGCCATCGCCGGCGACTTTACCCAAGTGAAGGACATCGCCGCCGCTTTTCGGGCGGCCCAACAGCGTTTTGGCGGTCTCGACATCGCCGTCAACACCGTCGGCAAGGTGCTGAAGAAGCCCTTTCTCGAGACGACCGAAGCCGAGTTCGACGAGATGACAGCCGTGAACGCGAAGTCCGCTTACTTCTTCATCCAGGAGGCCGGCAGGACGCTGAACGACGGCGGCAAAATCTGTACGATCGTGACCTCGCTGCTGGCGGCCTACACGGGCCTCTACTCGACCTACGGTGGCATGAAAGCTCCGGTGGAGCATTTCACGCGCGCCGCGTCGAAGGAGTTCGGTTCCCGCGGCATCTCCGTGACCGCGGTGGGACCGGGGCCGATGGATACCCCGTTCTTCTATGGTCAGGAGACGCCGGAAGCGGTGGCCTATCATCAGTCGGCGTCAGCGCTGGGCGGGCTGACGAAGATCGAAGACATCGTGCCGCTGGTGAAATTTCTGGTGACCGACGGTTGGTGGATCACCGGGCAAACGATTTTCGCGAACGGAGGCTACACGACACGCTAGCTAGTAAACGCTAAGTTAGTGTATCCTAGGTTAGCGCTTGCTAATGCGGCGCACCTATGAGTACCTCTACCCGCATGACCTCGACGGAGAGGCGTGCAGCCATCATTGACGCCGCGATCCGTCTGTTCGGCGAACGCGGTTTTCGCGGCGTCACCACCCGGGAACTGGCGGCCGCGGTCGGCGTCAGTGAACCTGTTCTTTATCAGCACTTTCCGTCGAAGCGCGACCTCTACACGGCGATCATCGAGACCGTGATGGGTTCGGACGTCGAGATGCGTCTGCCCGCACTGCTGAAGGACCCCAACTACGGCGTCCGGCAGGTGTTTCAGACGCTGGCGCGCTTGGTCTGCGAGTGGCATACGGTGAACGCGAACTACGTGCGCCTGCTGTTCTTCGCGGCGCTCGAAGGGCACGAGCTGTCGGAGATCGCCTTCCAGCGTCACGAGACGTCGTTCTGCGCCGTCTTGCGCCAGTACGTCCAGGAGCAGATTGACGCCGGCCATTTGCGGATGGCGAATCCTGACGCGATTCTGCACGGTTTTCTCGCGATTGCCTCTGACTTCGCCAAGAAACGCATCCTCTTTCCCAATGGGTGCCCGACGGGCGCTCCCTCTCTCCCCGAGATGATTGACCTCTACCTCGACGGTATCGTCGCTCCTAAAGGCTAATTCCAAAATGAAGCTCAAGTCCTCCTGTCTCGTTGTACTTGCGAGCGCTCTGCTCTTATTTTCCTGCGGTAAGAAGGAAGCCCCGGTGCAAGCCGCCAAAGCCGAAGCGCCGCTGGCGGTGAAGACGGTGGCGGTGGAAACCCGCCAGGTGAACCGCACGCTGTCGCTGACCGGATCGCTGGTGCCCGACGACACGATCAATGTGGTGTTCGAGATTCCGGGGCACATCAACAGCATTGCGGTGGACTTCGGCCAGTCCGTACGCAAGGGCCAAGTGCTGGCGCAGTTAGACCGCACGGAGCTGAATCTGCAGCTTGAGCGGGCGAAGTCCGCCGTGAGCCAGGCGCTGGCGCGGATGGGGCTTGATCCGAATCAGACCAACGTGACGCCCGAAAGCACGCCGGCCATTCGGCAGGCACAGGCGCAGATGGAAGATGCGCTGACGAAGTTCGAGAGCGCACAGAAGCTCTACAAGAGCGGCGACATCTCGCAGCAGCGCTTCGTGGAAATGGAGAAGTCGTTCCAAGCTCGCCAAGCGGCGTTGCAGGCGCAGAAAGACGAGCTGCGGATGCAACTGGCTTCGATCTCGGCGCTGCGGGCCGATGTGGGGCTGGTAGAGAAGCGGCTGAACGATACGGTGTTACGTGCGCCGTTCGATGCCATTGTCAGCTCGCGTTCGGCAGCGCCCGGCCAGTATGTGAAGGAAGGCGCCACGATTTTGACGCTGGTGAAAGCGTTTCCGCTGCGGCTGCGCGTGGAGGTGCCGGAAAGCGATGTGGTGTCGGCGCAGATCGGGACGACGCTGACGTTCACCACCGATGCGGCGCCGGGCGCGGAGTTCCACGCGGTGGTGCGGCAACTCAATCCGCAACTCGATGCGAAGTCGCGGACGCTGGTGGCCGAGGCGCGGCCGGTGGAAAACGACGCGCGGTTGCGGCCGGGCAGCTTCGTTCAGGTGAAGCTGGTGTCGAAGACTCCGCAAACGGTGAATGTGGTGCCGAAGAACGCGATCTACTACATCGCGGGTCTGAGCAAGGTATTTGCGCTGCGCGGGGGCAAGGCCGCCGAGATTCGCTTTCAGCCGGGGGTAGAGGTCGATGGGCGGGTGGAAGTGCCCGGCGATGTTTTGAAGCCCGAGGAGAAGGTGGCCACCTCCAGCCTGGATGCATTGTTTAACGGCCGCGCGGTGCAGGCCAACTAAGGCGGACCCATGCAAAAGCTAGCAGAAATTTGTATCAAGCGGCCGGTGTTCGCCACGATGCTGATCCTGGCGCTGGTGGTGCTGGGGCTGAACTCGTATCGCAGCCTGGGGGTCGACTTCTTCCCGAAGATCGAGCTGCCGATCGTGACGGTGACGACGACGCTGCGCGGCGCCTCGCCCGAAGAAGTGGAGACGCAGGTTTCGAAGCGGATCGAAGAAGCGGTCAACACGATTGCGGGCATTGAAGAATTGCGTTCGGTGTCGTCCGAAGGTCTGTCGCTGGTGAGCATCCAGTTCGTGCTCTCGCGCGACTCGGATGTAGCGGCTCAGGAAGTGCGCGACAAGATCAGCGCGATGGTGAGCCAACTGCCGCGCGATGCGGATCCGCCGGTGGTGGATAAGATCGCGACCGATGCTTCTCCGGTGATCAACGTAGTGGTGTCTTCGCCGCGCGACGCGCGCGAGACGACCAAGATCGCCGATGACGTGCTGAAGAAGAACCTCGAGTCGATCAACGGCGTGGGGCAGGTGAAGTTCGTGGGCGAACGTCTGCGCCAGATTCAGGTGTGGCTGGATGGCAATAAGCTGCAGGCTTATGGTCTGAATGTGGACCAGGTGCGCTCGGCGCTGGCGGCGCAGAACGTGGAAGTGCCGGGCGGCAACATCGATCAGGGACGCCGCGAGATTTCGCTGCGGACGCTGGGGCGCGTGGAGCGGCCGAAGGACTTCGAGCGGATCGTGATCGCCAATACGGGCGGGGCGCCGGTGCGCGTGAGCGACATTGGCCGCGTGGTGGACGGGTTCGAAGAGCCGCGGACCTTGGCGCGTCTGGATGGCACGCCGGCCGTGGTACTCGAAGTGCGTAAGCAGGCGGGGACCAATTCGTTGCAGGTGATTCAGGATGTGAAGGATCGCGTGACGGAGTTGGTGCCGCAACTACCCAAGGACTTCCAGGTTCGCTATACGCGGGATCAATCCACCTTTATCCGGCAGGCGTTCGAAGCGGTGCAGGCGCACTTGATCGAAGGCGGCCTATTCGCCGCATTTATCGTGTGGGTGTTTCTGCGGAGTTGGCGCTCCACGTTAATTACGGCCATCGCGATTCCGACGTCCATCGTTTCCACTTACACGTTGATGAACCTGATGGGCTTTACGCTCGATCAGATCACGATGCTGGCGCTGGTGATGATGGTGGGCATCGTGATTGACGATGCGATTGTGGTGCTCGAGAACATCTTCCGGAAGATGGAACACGAAGGCATGGAGCCGATGCAGGCGGCGGTGGAAGGCACGCGCGAGATCGGTCTGGCCGTGTTGGCGACCACGCTGAGCCTGGTGATCGTGTTTATGCCCGTGGCGCTGATGAGCGGCATTGTGGGCCGCTTTATGTCGAGCTTCGGCTACACGGCGGCGTTCGCCGTGATGGTGTCGCTGCTGGTGAGCTTCACGCTGACGCCGATGTTGAGTTCGCGCTTTCTGAGTAAGCAGGACGCCAAGAGTTCGGAGAAAGAGTTCTGGATTCTGACGAAGGCGAACGATGCTTATCGGGCGATGCTCGAATGGTCAATGAGTCATCGCTGGGCGATCTCGTTGTTGTGCTTGTTGGTGATGCTCTCGTCCATTCCGTTGTTCATGGCGGTGGGTAAGGACTTTCTGCCGGTGGACGATCAGGGTGAGTTCGAAGTGGTGGTGCGCGTGCCGCCGGGCTCGTCGATCGAAGGGACCGATGAGCAGATGCGGCTGCTGGAGGCCGATTGCCGCAAGCTGCCGGGCTTTAAGAGCCTGCTGACGACGATCGGCGCCGACCAATTGCGGAAGGTGGATCGCGGTTCGATTCTGGTGAGCCTGGTGGACGAGAAGGAACGCACGGTGACGCAGGACGAGATTATGACCATGGCGCGCAAACGGTTTGCGCAGTACAAGGACATGATTATCAGCGTGCAGCGGCCGGCGTTGATTCAAGGTGGCGGTCCGAACAAGAACCTGATGTTTACGCTGCGGGGACCGGAGTTACCACAGCTGGAAAAATATGCGGCGCAGATGCAGGCGAAGCTGCAATCGCTGCAGGGTGTAGAGGACGTGGAAAGCTCTTATGAAGGCGGCAAGCCGGAACTCCGCGCGCGGATCAACCGGGACAAGGCTTCCGACTTGAATGTCAGTGTGTCGTCGGTGGCGACGGCGCTGCGCACGTTGGTGGGCGGCGATCGGCAGGTAACGACGTATCGCGAGGGCGATGATCGGATCGACGTGCAGTTGCGGGTGGATAAGCAGTTCCGGGATTCG
This sequence comes from Bryobacteraceae bacterium, assembly GCA_044226365.1. Taxonomy (GTDB): domain Bacteria; phylum Acidobacteriota; class Terriglobia; order Bryobacterales; family Bryobacteraceae; genus JALHNI01. The sequence goes on along the minus strand of JBGAHE010000140.1, from coordinate 8,629 downwards.
GCCGATGCGTTGCAGCGGCTGTATGTGCCGAGCACGACGCTGGGCAATGTGCCGGTCTCGAATATCGCGTCCTTCGATGAGGCGTTGGGACCCACGCAGATTGAGCGTTATAACCGGCAGCGGCAGATCATGCTGACGGCGAACATCGTGGCGCCGCAATCGCTGTCGACGGTGCTGGCCGAGCTCGAGAAAGAGCAGGCGGCGATGAACATGCTGCCGGGCTACGGTACGGCGCCGGCCGGCGCGAGCCGTGAATTCGGCAAGGCGGCGGCGAACTTCGTGGTGGTGTTCGTGTTGTGCTTCGCCTTTATGTACATGGTGCTGGCGTCGCAGTTTGAAAGTTTTACGGACCCGATCGTGATTCTGTTGAGCCTGCCGCTGTCGGTGCCTTTCGCGGTACTCTCACTGCTGGTGTTCAAAGAGAACTATCAAATCATTTACTCTTCCGTGGGTATCCTGGTGCTATTTGGCATTGTGAAGAAGAACTCCATTCTCCAGATCGATCACATCAAGAATCTGCGGCGGGGCGGCATGGAGCGCCACGAGGCGATTCTGAAAGGCTGTCTGGACCGGCTACGGCCGATTCTGATGACGACGGCGGCGTTGGTGGCGGGTATGATTCCGCTGGCGCTGGGCGGGGGCGCGGGCTCGGGCTCGCGGCGCTCGGTGGCGATTATCGTGATCGGTGGCCAGTCTTTGTGTTTGTTGCTGACGCTGCTGGTAACTCCGGTGGCTTACTCCTTACTCGACGACCTGATGCATCTGCGTTTGTGGAGCCGCTTGGGAAGTCGGTTTGGCTTGCGCACGGCGACGGCGGGATTGATGGTGTTGTTGACGTTTGCGAGCACGATGCGTGGTCAGGATGTGGTGGAGACGCGCGTGGGCGTGGGGGCGGCGCAGCATAAGCTGACGCTGCAACAGGCGATCGAAATGGCCCTGGCGGCGAATCTCGAGATCGAGATCGAGCGCGTGAATACGCAGTTGAGCCAGAAGGCGTTGCTGGCGGCGCAGGGGGTGTTTGACCCGTTCCTGCGCTACGCGCCGACGTTCGAGAATCGGGCGACCCCGACGCCCAGCGTCCTGGTGTCGGCCGACGGCAAGTTAGTGGAGCGCGTGATCACGAATAATGTGTCGCTGGGGCAGAAGTTGAATTTCTATGGGGCGACGGCGCGCATGGACTTCAACAATAGCCGCAATACGACGAATAATCCGTTTACCGGGTTATCGCCTTATGTGACGCCGCAGTTGGTGTTCTCTTACGTGCAGCCGTTGCTGCGGAATCGCACGCTCGATAATGACCGGGCCACGATCCAGATCCGGCGGAAGCAGATCACGCTGAGCGAAACGGACTTTGCCCTCAAGGCGATCGACGTGATTGCCCGCGTGCAGCAAGCTTACTGGGATCTGGTGGCGGTGCGCGAGGACGCGGATGTCAAACGGGAAGCGGTGGATCTGGCGCGTCAGCAGTTCGATCTATCGAAGCGGCAGATTGAGGCGGGTACGTTGGCGGCGGTGGAACTGTCGGGGGCGGAAGCGGAGTTCGAGCGTCGCCGGGACACTTACTACGCGAGTCTTGAGGTGGTGACTCAGGCGGAAAACCTCTTGAAGCCGCTGCTGGCGGGGGACCGAACGTCACCACTGTGGGGCGAGGAGATCATTCCCATCGAGCCGCAAGCGCCAGCCTTACCGAAGAATGATCTGGCACAGGCGGTGGACGTGGCCTTGCGTCAGCGTCCGGAGTTGAAGGCGGCCGACATCCGGCAGCAGACGAATCTGATTCAGCAGGCGCTGGCGCGGGAGGCGACGCGGCCGCAACTGAACCTGAACGCGGGCTATATCAGCGCGGGGTTGGCCGGTTCGCGGAATCCGGCGCCGAACCCCTTTGCGGGCCTGGGCGGTAGCGGCACGGGCTTGGGAAATCTGCCGGCGAACTTACTCGGTGGTTATGGGCAGGCGTTGAGTAACTTGTTCGGCGGGAATTACTCGACTTACCAGGCGGGGGTGTCGTTCGACTTGACGATCCGGAACCGGGCGGCGAATGCGAATGTGGAAACGGCCGTGTTGCAGGGGCGGCAACTGAAGCTGGAGCAGGCGCGGATCGCGCAACTGATCGAGGCGCAGGTGCGGAACTCCTTGCAGGCGATCGAGACGGCGAATCGGCGCATTGTGGCGGCCGAGGCGAGCGCGCGAGCGGCACAGGCCAAACTCGATAGCGAGACCCGCTTGTTTGCGACCGGCGAGAGCACAAGCTTTCTGGTGCTGACACGGCAGAACGAATATGCCGATTCGCGGCGGCGCGCGGTGGCGGCGAAGCTGGACTTGAACAAGGCAATCGCGCGTTACGAGCAGGCGATCGGCACGACGCTCGAGGCGCATCAAGTGCAACTGCGCTAGCCTTTCGTGGGCTGTTCTCTAGGACGCGGGCTCAACGCTCGATGACAAGTTGATGAAAAAGCGCCGCTGCCGCGCCACCCCGCATGGTCAGCCGGTACAATAAGAGCGTGAAAGCCCGCGTACTCGTCATGATGAAGGATTCTGTGCTCGACCCTCAGGGGCAGGCCGTGCGCCGCGCCTTGAATGGACTCGGACATAAATCGATCGCCGAAGTTCGTCAGGGCAAGTGTTTCGAGATCGATTTCGTAGAAGGCACGCCCCGGGCCGCCGCGGAGACCGAGCTCCGCGTGCTGGCCGAGGACGTTTTATCGAATCCGGTGATCGAAGACTACCGGGTGGAGTTCCTCTAAGTCAGGCCGGGACCGGTTCGACGGTCTCGATCCGTAAGTCGCCTGAGCCGCGCTGGTAGTCCATGCGGATTCTCATGCCGTCATGAACTTCGCCGGAGATCAGCTTGCGGGCGAGAGGATTTTCGATCTCCCGCTGAATGGCGCGCTTGAGCGGCCGGGCGCCAAAGACCGGATCGTAGCCAACACTGACCACATGTTGCCGGGCATCGGGCGTGAGCTCCAGTTCGATGCGGCGTTCGGCGAGACGCTTCCGCAGGACGCCCAGCTGAATCTCGACAATCTTTTCGAGGTGTTCGACCGACAGGCCGTGGAAGACGATGGTTTCGTCGACGCGGTTTAAGAACTCGGGGCGGAAGAACTGGCGCAGTTCGTCCATCACCGAGAGTTTCATGAGGTCGAACTCGGTGCCGGCATAGGCGCCCTTGTACTCGAGGATGCGCTGCGAGCCGAGGTTCGAGGTCATGATGATGATGGTGTTCTTGAAGTCGACGACCCGGCCCTGACCGTCGGTGAGACGGCCATCGTCCAGAATCTGCAGCAGGACGTTGAAGACGTCCGGATGCGCTTTTTCGATTTCGTCGAACAGCAGGACGGCGTAGGGCCGGCGGCGGACCTGCTCGGTCAACTGGCCGCCCTCCTCGTAGCCGACATAGCCGGGAGGCGCGCCGATGAGGCGCGAGACGTTGTGCTTCTCCTGATACTCGGTCATGTCGATGCGGACCAGGGCGCGTTCGTCATCGAAGAGGCAACCGGCGAGCGCGCGGCTGAGCTCAGTCTTGCCGACGCCGGTGGGGCCGAGGAAGATGAAGCTGCCGACGGGACGGTTGGGGTCCTTGAGGCCGCTGCGGGCGCGGAGGACGGCCTGGGCGACGGCAGTGACGGCGTCGTCCTGACCGATGACGCGCTCATGGAGCTCGCTTTCGAGATTGAGCAGCTTGTGCATTTCGCCTTCGAGGAGGCGCGAAACCGGAACGCCGGTCCAGCGGCTGACCACGTCGGCGATGTCGTCTTCGGAGACTTCTTCCTTCAATAGCTTGTTTTTGCTTTGGCTATCGGTGAGGGCGTCCTCTTCCACCTTGAGCTGCTTTTCGAGACCGATGAGGGTGCCGTACTTGAGTTCGGCGGCCTTGTTGAGGTCGTAGGCGCGTTCGGCGCGTTCGATCTCGAGCTTGGTCTGTTCCAGCTTTTCGCGGAGGCCGCGGAGCTTGTCGACGCCGCCTTTCTCGGCTTGCCATTGGGAGCGGAGTTCGTGCTCCTGGCCTTTCAGTTCGGCGAGCTCTTTCTCGAGTTTTTCGAGACGGTCGCGCGAGGCCTGGTCGCTTTCTTTGCGGAGGGCTTCGCGTTCGATTTCGAGCTGCATGCGGCGGCGCGAGATTTCGTCGAGTTCCGAGGGCAGGGAATCGATTTCCGTGCGGAGCTTGGCGGCGGCTTCGTCGACGAGGTCGATGGCCTTGTCGGGCAGGAAGCGGTCGGCGATGTAGCGATTCGAGAGGACCGCGGCGGCGACCAGAGCCGCATCTTTAATGCGGACGCCGTGATGGACTTCGTAGCGTTCGCGGAGGCCGCGCAGGATGGAGATGGTGTCTTCGACGCTGGGCTGGTCGACGAGCACGGGTTGGAAGCGGCGCTCGAGGGCGGCGTCCTTTTCGATGTGCTGGCGGAACTCGTCGAGCGTGGTGGCGCCGATGCAGTGCAGTTCGCCGCGGGCGAGCATGGGCTTCAGCAGGTTGCCGGCGTCCATGGCGCCATCGGCTTTGCCGGCGCCGACGACGGTGTGCAACTCGTCGATGAAGAGGACGATTTGGCCTTCGGAGCTTTGGACTTCCTTCAGGACGGCCTTGAGGCGCTCTTCGAACTCGCCACGGAACTTGGCGCCGGCGATGAGGGCGCCCATGTCGAGCGAGACGACGCGGCGATCCTTGAGGCCCTCGGGGACGTCGCCGCGGACGATGCGCTGGGCGAGGCCTTCGACGATGGCGGTTTTGCCAACGCCAGGTTCGCCGATCAGGACGGGATTGTTCTTGGTGCGGCGGGAAAGGACCTGAATGACGCGGCGGATCTCTTCGTCGCGGCCGATGACGGGGTCGAGTTTGCCTTCGCGGGCGGCGGCGGTGAGGTCGCGGCCATATTTCTCCAGCGATTCGTAGGTGGCTTCGGGGTTTTGGGTGGTGACCCGTTGGGCGCCGCGAAGTTCGTTGATGGAGGCAGCGAGGCGGTCCCCGGCTTCGCGGAGGAGTTTGCCGGCGAAACCATTGTCGTCTTTCAGGGCGAGCAGGAGGTGCTCGACGGAGAGATAGTCGTCCTTCATCTTCTTCGCTTCCTGTTCAGCGTCGGCGAAGAGTTTGGTGAGGCGCGTGGTGACGTAGATCTGGTCGGGCGGGCCGCTGGGGGAGGTGACTTTGGGGAGCTTTTCGAGCTCCTGCTCCAAACGGCGGCGGATTTGCTCTGGGTTGAGGCCAGACTTGCGGAGGACGTTGGTGGCGAGGCCTTGGTCCTGGGTGAGCAGGGTGTGCAATAAATGCTCGACATCGACCTGCTGATGGGAGAGGCGCAGGGCGGCAGATTGAGCGCCGCGGAGGGCCTCTTGAACCTTCTCGGTGAAGCGGTTGAAGTCCATGTGAAATCCTTCTGAGGACAGGATAGCATAATTAGTCAAAAACAATAAGAAAATCTGAGTGTCTATCGCTCACTAGTAAAGGGGGTACTGGCGCCCCCCCACAAATGACCCGATCGGACTCCCCCATTCTTGGCCGGAAGGTCCATAGGCGAACGCCCTAGGAAATGTCAGACTGAAAACAATTCACCTAAGGCCTTTTGCTTACAGGTAAATGGCGTTCAGCTTGCTCGGAGGATGTTTATGGCTTCTTTAGTGACCGATCGGTTGTCCACGGCAACGTTTGCCAGTGACTCGCTGGAACGGGCGCGGCAGAAATCGACAATCTCGTATGACCCGGCCGTTCTGGAATCGCTCCGGCGGGCGGCACAAGCGGCATTCGAGGGCGAGGGTGAGCCGCTGTTCGGCATCCTATTGGGCAAGAGCGGGCCTGAGGGGATTCGGGTGACGGCGTGGACGCCGGCGGCGGGCTTAACTTCGGGACGGGACCCGCGGCTGGGCCGGGCGGTGGACCGGGCGCGGACGGAACTGGCCGGACAGGTGCCGGTGGGCTGGTTCCGGTCGAAGCATCACGGTGAATCGCGACTGTTAACGGAAGAGTTACGGGCGGCGGGCGCGTGTTTTCCGGGTGGGGAGCCGATGGCGATGGTTTTGCGGCCTTCTAGTCAGCGGCCACTGCGGGTGGCGACCTATGTGCCGGTGGCGGGATCGCCGCTTTCGGCGGAGCGGCCGTCGCAAGAGTTTTTCGTGCATCCCAATGACGCGGTGAGCTTGGATCCGATGTTTCCGCAGGTGGGGAGGACGCCGCAGGTGGTGCCGGGTCCGATGGTGACCGAGGACATGATCGAGCCGCGGTCGCTGCGGTGGCCGATGACGGTGGCGCTGGTGGCGCTGGTGGTGGTGGGCAGCGTGACCATGAACAAGTGGCAGGAAGAGTTTGCGCCGACGGTGGCGAAGGCGGCGACGACGGCGGCGGTGGAGTCCTTGCGATTGGCTGCGAACGGTAAGCAGTGGCAGGTGCAATGGAACGGCGCGCAGCCGGCGGACAAGGCGACGCTGGTGGTGGGCGGACAGACGATCGTACTCGATGCGACGCAGTTCGCGGCCGGCCGCTACGCGATTCAGCAAGCGGCGGACGATGTGGACATTGTGCTGCGGACGGAGCGGCAGGGGCAGGTGAGCGAGGCGCGGACGCGGGTGGTGGCATCGGCGAACACGGCCGCGGCGAATCCGATGGCGGCAGAACTCAATCAGGTGAAGCAGGAACTGGCGCGCGAGCGTAGCCGGCGGCAGGAACTGCAGGCGAAGTTGGCCGGCACCACGGCGAATCAATAATTCCGCCGGCGACCCATCGTAGAACTGTCGACAGTTTAGTGCGACACTGGATGGGTTCACATGTTGGAAGCGATTCTCTACGGCGCAGGCGACCTTAGATTAGAGAACGTCCCGGAGCCTGAACTGGGACCGCACGATTTGCGAGTGCGGACCCTTGCAACGGCTCTCTCGACGGGGACGGAACTCGGGAACTACGAAGGGCGATCGACGGAGGTGCCGGGGGCGCCGCCGTATCCGCGACGGACGGGGTACTGTCATGTCGGGGTGGTGGATCGGGTGGGGGACGCCGTGACGGCGTACCGGCCCGGGGACCGTTTACTCTCGTTACGACCACATGTGTCGGCCTATATCGCTGACGACTCCACATTTCTGGTTCCGGTGCCCAATGGGGTGGAAGCGGGACAGGCATCGCTGAGTTACTTGGGTCAATTGGGGGTGGCCGCATTGCGGCATGCGCGCTACGAGGCGGGCGAACCGGTAACGGTGATCGGGCTGGGGGTAATCGGCCTGGCGACCGTGGCGCTAGCGAAAGCGATGGGGGCCGAGGTGACGGCGGTGGCCAACTCGCCGGTGCGCGCGGCGATGGCGGAGCGCATGGGGGCGCGGCGGGTTCACACGGGTGGGGAGTGTCCGGCGGGCGCGTCGCCGTTAATTATCCTGACGGCAAACACGTGGCCGGCGTATCGGACAGCGGTAGAAATTGCAGAACCAGGTGCACGAATTGCCGTACTGGGCTTTCCAGGACGAGCGGAAGCGCCGCCGGGATTTAACCCGCTGGACCCGCAGTGGTTCTATGGTAAGCAACTTACGTTAATTGGCGCGGGTGGGTCGCCGCGGGTGGAGTGTGCGCCGGCCGCCATCCGCTTTAACTTACGTCGCAATCTCGAGTTCATCTTGCGCCTGATGGCGGAGGGGACGGTGGACTTACGCCCGCTGATTACGCATCGGCTGCCGGCGGCGCGGATGGTGGAAGCTTACGAGGCGGCGCGGGCGCATGATAAGTCGCTGATTGCGGCGGTATTCGATTGGGAGACGGAATGATTCGCAAGCGGTTTGGACGGACGGGCCTTTCGATATCGGCCCTTTCTTTGGGGACGGTGGAGTTGGGGATGGATTACGGGCTGCCGGGAAGTAACTCGCGCCCGACGACCGAAGCGGCGGTGCGGTTGTTACATCACGCGCTGGACCGCGGGATCAATCATCTGGATACGGCGCGCGCCTATGGGGAGGCGGAAGCGATTCTAGGGGCGGCGCTGGAGGGGCGGCGGCGCGAGGTGGTGATCACAACGAAGGTGGTGGTGCATCCGGAGTTAGCCGCGCTGACCGAGAGCGTGGAAACAAGTTTGCGGATGTTACGGACCGACTATGTGGACGTGGTGATGTTACACACGGCGCCGAAGGACGAGCTGGCGAATAACGAAGTGGCGCAGCACTTACTGAGGTTGCGGGACGAGGGCAAGTTCCGGTTTCTGGGGGCGAGTGTATACGGGACGCAGGCGGCGCTAGAGGCCATTGAGGCTGGCGTGTTTGACTGTCTGCAGATTGCGTTTAGTCCGGTGGACCGGCGGCCGGAGACGGAGCTGTTTGCCGTGGCGGAGAAGGCGGACGTGGGGCTGATTGCGCGGTCCGTGTTGTTGAAGGGGGCGTTGAGTGAGCGGTATAAGACTTTGCCTGAGTCGTATGGGGAGTTGAAGGGGGCGGTGGCGCGGCTGGAGGCGCTGGGGATTCCGTTGCCGGAATTGGGTTACCGGTATGTGATGGGCGAGCCGCGCTTGGCGAGCGCGCTGGCGGGGACGGCGCATCAGCATGAGCTCGATGAGTTGTTGCGGTATGCGGAGGCGGGTCCGTGGCCGGAGGCCGTGGTGGCGGCGATCCGGCGGGAGCCGATGGTGAGCGAGGCGTGGCTGAATCCGGGGCTGTGGCCGTCAGGGTAGGG